>NZ_SDKM01000011.1 GCF_004519545.1 Nocardioides guangzhouensis | reverse complement strand
GCCGGTGGTGCCGGAGGTGTAGATCAGGGTCGCCAGCTGGTCGGGCTCTATCGCGGCGGCGTGCTCGGTCACCGCGTCGGGCTTCTCGGCGAGGTACTCGTCGCCCAGCTTCGCCAGGTCGGCCAGCCCGATCACCCAGTCCCCGTCGACGGTGCCGTCGAAGGTCACCACCTTGGCCACGTGCGGGAGCTCGGCCTTGTTGTCGACCAGCTTCTTGATCTGCTCGTCGTCCTCGGCGAACACGACGTGGCACTCCGAGTCGCTGAGGATGTACGACGTGTCCTCGGCGTTGGTGCTCGGGTAGACGGTGGTCGTGGCGGCCCCGGCGCACATGATCGCGAGGTCCGCGAGGATCCACTCGTAGCGGGTGCCGGAGGCGATGCCGACGCGCTGCTCGGGCTCGATGCCCAGCGCCATCAGTCCGGCCGCGAGGCGGCTGACCTCGTCCCCGGCCTCCTTCCAGGTGACCGAGGTCCAGGTGTCACCGTCGGGGAAGCGGAACGCCTCGAGGCTGGGCGACTTGGCGACCCGCTCGAGGAACTGCACCGCCACGTTGCGCGGAAGGGTGTCGACGAACGAGGCGTCGCGATTGATCGGCATGGGGCTCCTGCACGTCATGCCGCCCGCGCAAACGGGCGGCTGATTTGTCCGGATACTTGTGCGTAACTTAGATCACTCCGAACCGGATTGGCACCCGCCCGGGGTATCAATCCGCCAACGAGTCGGCCGGGACGCGCACGTGGTATCGGGTCCGGGTGCGCTCGGCCCAGCGCAGCGCGGGGACGAACAACAGCGACGCCGCCAGCAGGATCCCGCCGAGCAGCCACCAGCCGGTGAGGAACCCGGCGACCACCGTCGCCCGGGACGCCGCCAGCATCGAGTCGACCCGCCTGGCGACCGCGACCTGCCCGAGGACCACGGCGGCGCAGTTGAGGACCACCAGCATCGCGACCATCGCCTTCGGCGCCTCGGTGTGCTCGACCAGCCACAGCGGCATCGCGAGGTCGACGATCCAGTAGTGGATGCTCAGCACCGCGCTGACCGCGGTCAGCGCCACGAAGGGCACGTCACGCAGCGCGTGGAACATGCCGAACACGCCGCCATGCCCACGTTCGTGATCGACCGCAGGGAGGCCTTGGTGCCGCTGCGGCCCTCGCGGCCGACCAGCCCGGCGACCAGGGCCTGGCGGACCGCCCCGGAGCCGCGGTCGACGATCGCGATCGCGGAGGCGAGGACCACGAACTGCCACCACTCCTGCACCAGCAGCACGAGGGCGGAGAGGACCGTGACCGCGAGCAGGAGCGCCACCAGCACCTCGCGGGGGCCGCGCCGGTCGGCGAGGTGTCCGAGCGGCAGCCCGGCGAACAGCCCGACCGCGGCGGCGATCGAGAGCGCGGTGCCGACCTCGACCACGGTGAAGCCGACGATCCGCGTGACGTAGAGGGCCGAGATCCCCGTCCGGTGGTGTGGACCAGCGTGCTGAGCGCCAGCCCCCCCACCACGGCGTCGCGTGGCACCAGGCTCATCCGCGAGCCGCGACGTACGTCTCGGCCTTCTCGCGAGCCTCGTCCACCAGCCCGTCGACCCGCAGCAGCTCCGGCAGCAGCTCACGGTCGGTGGTCAGCGCCCGGAACATGGTGCTCACCGTGACGCCGTGGCCGGGCCGGCGCACCACCTCGATCGGGTCGCCGACGCTCAGCGCGCCCTCCTCGACCACGCGCAGGTAGGGACCTGGACGGGCCACCGCGGCGAACCGCTTGACCCAGGCGGTGCGGTCGTAGCCGGACTCCCCCATCCAGCACTTGAACTCCTTGCACGGGATGCGGATCGAGGCGACCTCGAGCACCGCGGTGCCGATCCGCCAGTGTTCGCCGACCTCGGCCTCGTTGACGTCGATCCCCTCGGTGGTGAGGTTCTCGCCGAACTGGCCGTCACGTACGTCGCGCCCGAGCCGCTCCGCCCACGCGTCGAGGTCCTCGCGAGCGAACGCGTAGACGGCCTGGTCGACGCCGCCGTGGTGCCGGGTGTCGGAGACCTGGTCGCCCTCGAGGCCGAGCCGGCGCACCCGGACCAGGCCGTTGACTGCGTGCTTGTCGATGGAGGTGCGCCCGATCTCGGCCCAGGCCGCTTCCTGCGGGAGGCCGACGTTGACGGACCGGACCAGTGCACTCATGGGGAACAGTCTCCGGCCCCGGGTCGCCGCCGCGCGACGTGTTTGCGCGTGACTCCGCCCTCGCCGGCGCTGGGAGGAAATCTCCGGCCGGGGTGTCGTATCCACTCCCGGCCGTTCGTGGCTCCGGTGACAGGCAAGGATGGGCACCAGCCCCCACACAGGAGGAACAGCCATGACGCAGTACATGCTCTCGGTCCACCACGCGCCGGACGAGGACTTCAGCGACATCCCCGAGGACGAGATGCAGCGCATCTTCAAGGCCGTGGACGACTTCAACGACGAGATCCGGAAGGCCGGCCACTGGGTCTTCGCCGGCGGGCTCAAGCCGATCGGGGACGCGACGGTCGTCGACGGCCGCGGCGACCAGCCGATCGTCAGCGACGGCCCGTTCGCGGAGTCCAAGGAGTACCTCGGCGGCTTCTGGATCATCGAGGCCGCGGACCTCGACGAGGCGCTCGCGATCGCCGCGCGCGGGTCGAAGGCGTGCGCGGGCAAGGTCGAGGTCCGCCCGATCGACGCCGCGTAGCGCGTGACCAGTCACACCCGTGGCCACCCGGCCGGGCTCGGTGCGGTCGAGGAGACCGTCCGCGCCGAGCACGGCCGGGTCCTGGCCGGGCTGATCCGGCGCTTCGGCGACATCGATCTCGCCGAGGACGCGCTCTCCGAGGCACTGGTCGTGGCCCTGGAGAAGTGGCCGGTCGACGGCCCGCCCCCGAACCCCGGCGGCTGGCTCACCACCACCGCCACCCGCAAGGCCCTGGACCGGATCCGCCGCGAGAAGGTCCGGGACACCAAGTACGCCGAGGCCGCCATGATCGGTGACGACACACCCGCCGAGCCGACCGGTCCCGTCGAGGACGACCGGCTCCGGCTCATCTTCACCTGCTGCCACCCCGCGCTCGCTCCCGAGAACCGGGTGGCGCTCACCCTGCGCCTGCTCGGCGGGCTGACCGTCGCCGAGATCGCGCACGCCTTCCTGGTGCCCGAGACCACGATGGCCCAGCGGATCACCCGCGCAAAGCAGAAGATCAAGCACGCCAACATCCCCTTCCGGGTCCCGCTCGCCGAGGATCTCCCCGGCCGGGTCGCGACCGTGCTGTCGGTGCTCTACCTGGTGTTCAACGAGGGGTACCTCGCCTCCGGCTCCGACGCCGACCCGATCCGGGAGGACCTCTGCCGCGAGGCGATCCGGCTGACCCGGCAGCTGCGCGAGGTCGCCGGGCCGCTCGGCCCGCAGCCGGAGGTGGACGGGCTGCTCGCGCTGATGCTGCTCACCGAGGCCCGGCGCCCGGCACGGGTCGCGGACGGCACCCTGGTGACGCTCACCGAGCAGGACCGGACCCTGTGGGACGCCGCCCTGATCGACGAGGGACACCGGCTGGTCCGCGGGTGCCTCGCCCTGAACCGGCCCGGGCCGTTCCAGGTGCAGGCCGCGATCAACGCCGTCCACACCGACGCCCTCGACCCCTCGATGACGGACTGGTCGCAGGTCGTGCGGCTCTACGACCAGCTCTACGCGCTCTCGCCCACGCCGATCGTGGCGATGAACCGGGCGATCGCGGTCGCCGAGCTCGACGGTCCCGAGGTCGCCCTGGTCACGGTCGACGGGCTCGCCCTCACGACGTACCACGCGTGGCACGCGACCCGGGCCGACCTGCTGCGCCGGATGGGCCGCACCGACGAGGCCCGCGCGGCGTACGACGCGGCGATCGGGCTGGCCGGCAACACCGCCGAGCAGGCCTGGCTGACCGCCCGGCGCGACACGCTGCCCGGTCCCTCCTGACCGGCTCGCCCTAGTCCTGGACCGCCTTGGCCACGGTCACGCACATGGTCACCCAGGTGCGGTCCGACTCGGTCAGCCCGGACGCGGGCACCGGCGCCCGGCCCCGGCGCTCGCGGGCGGCGTCCTGGATCGCCCACATCGCGTTGAGCACCATCCGGACCACCACCCAGTCCCGGGCCCGGTCCTCGTCCAGCCCGGCGACGTCGACCAGGGTGTGGAAGCGGCGGCGCAGGCCGTCGCGGACGCCCTCGTGCCGGTCCGGGGCGGCGAGCTCCTCGAACCGGTTCCACAGCATCGCCGCCGGCTCGTAGTGCGGGTCGCCGCTCATCGGCTTCGGGTCGATCACCAGCCACGGCTCGCGGTCGCCGGCCAGCACGTTCTCGTAGTGCAGGTCGCCGTGGATCATCACGCCGTTGCTGGCCCGGTCGGCGACCAGGTCGCGGGCCAGCATCCGGGTCTGCTCGACCAGGCGGCGCGGCACCGGGGCGTTGCGGGGGAGGTCGTCGAGGTCGGCGGCCCAGCGCTCGACGTACGACGTGAGCCGGTGCAGCTGCGGCGGCGCGGGCACGTGCAGCCGACCGTAGAGCCCCCCGACGACCTCGCAGGCCTCGACGTCCCAGAGGTCGGTGAGGTCCTCGGGGTGCAGCCGCTCGAGCAGCAGCGCCCGCCGGTGCGGGTCGGCCCGCAGCAGCCGGACCGCGCCGTTGCCGTGCCAGTGCTGGAGGGCGAGGTGCTCGTGCTCGGACTCCTCGTCCTCGTCGAAGGTCAGCTTGAGCGCGGCCGGCCGACCGCCCGGCGTACGAACGGGCAGGACCAGGGCGCAGAACCCGTGCATGGGCAGGCCGTCGAGGGCCAGGTCCCACTCCTCGAGGACCGTTGCCGCGATCCCCGGGAGCCGGTCCACCCAGCCCGCCCACGCCGGTCCGCGGCGGGCCATGCCGAGCACGCCGTCGGGGAGCCGGAACGCGGCCGCCACGTCAGTTGCTGCCGCTGAGCCAGGTGTCCGGGGGGACGTGCGGCTTCCCCGGCACCGCCCGCGGCTCCTCGGTCCAGGTGCCGAACGCCTCGTCGGCGACCTTGCGCCAGAAACGGGCGGCGCTCGCGTTGTCCTGCTGGAAGGCGATCTCCCAGGCCCCGGGGTGACGGCGGATCACGTCGAGGGCGAGGTCCCAGCCGACGCCGGCACGCCGACGGGCCGGGACCACCCAGAACGCGCCGATCCCGTGCGGGCCCTCGGTCAGCCGGTTGACGACCGCGAACGCGACCGGCGCGTCACCCTCGTGGACGAGGTAGCCGGCCGCGTCGTCCGACCTCGCCCAGCCGTCGAGCCAGGCGTGGTTGTAGCGGCCGTCGGCGCGCGGCAGGCCGTCGACGATCGCCGATAGGTCGTTGCGGTAGGCCTGCCACAGCCACCCGATCACGGTCCAGTCGTCACCCGAGGCCGGCTGGACGTCGATCACTTCTTGGCCTTCTCCCCCGCTGCCGGCGCAGACGTGGAGAGCGCGGCGATGAAGGCCTCCTGCGGCACCTCGACCCGGCCGACCATCTTCATCCGCTTCTTGCCCTCCTTCTGCTTCTCCAGCAGCTTGCGCTTGCGGGTGATGTCGCCGCCGTAGCACTTGGCGAGCACGTCCTTGCGGATCGCGCGGATGGTCTCGCGGGCGATCACCCGGCTGCCGATGGCCGCCTGGATCGGCACCTCGAACTGCTGGCGCGGGATGAGGTCCTTGAGCTTTCCGGCCAGCATCACGCCATAGGAGTACGCCGCCTCCTTGTGCACGATCGCGGAGAACGCGTCGACCGGCTCGCCGTGCAGCAGGATGTCGACCTTGACCAGGTCGGCGGTCTGCTCGCCGGAGTACTCGTAGTCGAGCGAGGCGTAGCCCTTGGTGCGGGACTTCAGCTGGTCGAAGAAGTCGAAGACGATCTCGGCCATCGGCAGCGTGTAGCGCATCTCGACCCGGTCCTCGGACAGGTAGTCCATGCCCTGCAGCGCGCCGCGCTTGTTCTGGGCGAGCTCCATGATCGTGCCGATGTAGTCGGACGGGCTGAGGATCGTGGCCCGCACCACCGGCTCGCGCACCTCGGCGACCTTGCCGGAGGGGAACTCGCTCGGGTTGGTCACCTCGACCTCGGTGTCGTCCTCCATGGTGACGTGGTAGACGACGTTGGGGGCGGTCGAGATCAGGTCGAGGCCGAACTCGCGCTCCAGCCGGTCGCGGGTGATCTCCATGTGCAGCAGGCCGAGGAAGCCGCAGCGGAAGCCGAAGCCGAGCGCGCCCGAGGTCTCGGGCTCGTAGGTCAGCGCCGCGTCGTTGAGCTGCAGCTTGTCGAGGGCCTCGCGCAGGTCGGGGTACTGGTCGCCGTCGATCGGGTAGAGGCCGGCGAACACCATCGGGTTCGGGTGCTTGTAGCCACCGAGCGCGGTGGTGGCGCCGTGGTGCTGCGTGGTGACGGTGTCACCGACCCGGGACTGGCGGACGTCCTTCACACCCGTGATGAGGTAGCCCACCTCGCCCACGCCGATCTCCCCCGCCTTCACCTGCTCGGGGCTGATCACACCGAGCTCGAGCAGCTCGTGGGTGGCGCCGGTCGACATCATCTTGATCCGGTCGCGGTGGGTGAGCTTGCCGTCGACCACACGGACGTAGGTGACCACGCCCCGGTAGGTGTCGTAGACCGAGTCGAAGATCAGGGCCCGGGCCGGCTGGTCGGCCTCACCGACCGGCGGCGGGGTCTGCTTCACGATCTCGTTGAGCAGCGCCTCGACGCCGAGGCCGGTCTTGGCGCTGACCTGGAGCACGTCGGAGGCGTCGCAGCCGATGATGTGCGCCAGCTCCTCGGCGTACTTCTCGGGGTTGGCGCTGGGCAGGTCGATCTTGTTGAGCACCGGGATGATGTGCAGGTCGGCGCCGAGCGCGAGGTAGAGGTTCGCGAGGGTCTGCGCCTCGATGCCCTGGGCGGCGTCGACGAGCAGGACCGCGGCCTCGCAGGCCTCGAGCGACCGGGACACCTCGTAGGTGAAGTCGACGTGGCCGGGGGTGTCGATCATGTTGAGCACGTAGGTGCCGGGCTCGGCGCCCTGCGCGTTGTCGGCGGGGACGGTCCACGGCATGCGCACGGCCTGGCTCTTGATCGTGATGCCGCGTTCGCGCTCGATGTCCATGCGGTCGAGGTACTGCGCGCGGGCGCTGCGCTCGTCGACCACGCCGGTCAGCTGGAGCATGCGGTCGGCCAGCGTCGACTTGCCGTGGTCGATGTGGGCGATGATGCAGAAGTTGCGAATGATCGCGGGATCGGTCTGGCCGGGTGCGGGCGCGGACTTCGTGGGCACAGGCGACTCTCGTTCGGACGTGCGGGGACCCGCTCATCTTCCCACACGGGCGGGCGGCGACCCACTTCCGCTGGCGCGCCGCAGCGCCCGCGCGGCGGGGTCCGCGAGGAACAGCAGGAGCAGCGGCCAGTACGTCGTCGCCGGCACCGCCAGCGTGATCACCAGCGCCAGCACGAACGCCACCACCGTGGCGCCTGACATCAGCGGGTCGGGACCGGGATCGCTGTCGCGGATCGCCGGGACTCGTCGCATCCGCCAGGCCACCGATGCCAGCACCAGCGCGCTGACCGTCATGGTGCCGATGTAGAGGACCTTGGTCGCCGCCTGCTCGGGGGCCTCGGCGACCAGCGAGGTGGGGAACGGCAGCAGCACGATCGTGAGCAGCCACAGCATGAGCAGACGGACCACGAGCGGGTCCTGGACGACGAGGCTGTCCACCACGTGGTGCTGGGCGAACCACAGCTGCGCGATCACCACGAAGCTGAGCAGGAACGCGAGGAGCTCGTCGTCGTGCTCGCGCAGCAGGTCCGTGACCGACCCGTCGCCCACCTCGGGGGCCAGCTCCGCCAGCGGGAGCACCAGCAGCGTGATCGCGATCGCCACCACCGCGTCGACGAAGGTGAGGACGCGGTCGAGCCCGCGCTCCCGCTCGCGCACGTCCCCGGCCCGGTCCACGACCGCAGGCTACGACGTACGACGGCCCGGGGCACGTGCCCGGGCGCGCGGGTAGGGCAGGATGTGCCGCCATGAGCACCCCCTCGGCCGTCGACCCGGTCCCGGCCGGCCGCACCGCCCAGCGCCTCGAGTGGCGGTTCCTGCCGCCGCACGTCCGCGAGCTGGTCGAAAAGCGGTGCGGGTCGCCGGTCGTCACCGCCATCTCGCAGGCGGCCGGCTTCACGCCCGGCTTCGCGTCGGTGCTGGAGTGCGAGGACGGCACCCGCCACTTCGTGAAGGCGGCGTCGGTGAAGGCCCAGCGGATGTTCGCGGAGTCCTATCGCGAGGAGGCCCGCAAGCTGGCCGGGCTGCCCGACGGCGTGCCGGCGCCGCGCCTGCTGTGGTCGCACGAGGGCGACTGGGTGGTGCTCGGCATCGAGCACGTCGAGGCCCGCGCCCCGCGCCGGCCGTGGCGGCCGGACGACCTCGACGCCACCCTCGACGCCCTCGAGGTGGTCGCCGAGCGGCTCACCCCGGTCCCGGAGCGGCTCGAGCTCGACACCTTCGAGGAGGAGTACGGCGAGCTCGTCGGCTTCTGGGAGCACGTACGCCGCACCCGGCCCGACCTGCCGCACCTCGACGAGGCGGCCGCGCTCGCCGCGACGTTCGCCGAGGTGACCGCGGGTGACACCGTCGTCCACACCGACGTCCGGGACGACAACCTGCTGCTCGACCGGGACGGCCGGGTCTGGATCTGCGACTGGAACTGGCCGGTGCGCGGGGCCGCCTGGCTGGACACGGTCTTCGCGCTGATAGGCCCGCGCGGCGACGGCCTGGACTGCGAGGCGGTGCTCGCCGCTCGGCCGCTCACCCGCGACGTACCGGCCGAGCACGTGGACGCGGCGCTGGCACTGCTCACCGCCTACTTCTTCCACCAGGGCGACCAGCCGGTGCCGCCGGCCTCGCCGTACCTCCGCCAGCACCAGCTCTGGCAGGCCGGGGTGGTCTGGGACTGGCTGTGCAGTCGCCGGGGCTGGGCGTGATCGCTCTCCCGGTGGGATTTGGGCGCTCCCGCGCCCCACTGGTAACGTTTCCCCTCGCGTGTCAGGCGCGCCGCGCCGCCATGCCACCAGACCACAGCACCACCATCCTGAACCGACGAACAAATCGAGGCTTGCCCCGTGGCGAACATCAAGTCCCAGATCAAGCGCAACCGGCAGAACGAGGTTGCGCACGAGCGCAACAAGGCCGTGAAGACCGGTCTGAAGTCCGCCGTGCGCAAGTTCCGTGAGCTCGCCGAGGCCGGCGACAAGGACGCCGCTCTCGACGCCGCCAAGGTCGCGACCAAG
The DNA here is from genome assembly GCF_004519545.1 of Nocardioides guangzhouensis. Taxonomy (GTDB): domain Bacteria; phylum Actinomycetota; class Actinomycetes; order Propionibacteriales; family Nocardioidaceae; genus Nocardioides; species Nocardioides guangzhouensis. The sequence continues at coordinate 131,194 of NZ_SDKM01000011.1, read as the reverse complement.
AAGCTCGACAAGGCTGCCTCCAAGGGCGTCATCCACAAGAACCAGGCCGCCAACCGCAAGTCGGCGATCACCAGGAAGGCCGCCTCCCTCTGAGGTAGCTCGCTGCGCGAGGCGTCACTCCCCCGGGAGTGGCGCCTCTCTGCATTTCGGGACCACCGGTACGGGTGGGGGCGCTCCGCACCGCCGCTGGTCGAGGAGCGAGCGCCAGCGAGCGTCTCGAAACCAAGGCCGCATTCCACACGGCTCGGCCGGTGCGGTCAGCGGGACTCGCGGAGGGCGGTGACGGTGAGGACCAGCCGCTCGAGCGTGTACGACGCGTCGTGGGCGGCGCCCTTGATGTCGGCGTCGGCCCGGGCGACCGCGCGGAGCGCGTGGGCCAGGCCGTCGGGCGACCAGGCGCGGGCCTGCTCGCGGAGGGTGCGCAGCTTCCACGGCGGCACGCCGACCTCGCGGGCCAGGTCGGCGTCGCGCATGCCGCGCGGAGCGCCGACCAGGCGGGCCAGTCCGCGCACCCCTCCCGCGAACGCTGAGGTGACCAGGACAGGGGCGGTGCCGCCGTCGAGTGCCCACCGCAGCTCCTCGAGCGCCTTGGCGGTGCGGCCGTAGAACGCGGCGTCCGCGACCGCGAACGACTTCGCCTCCGCCCGGCCGCCGAAGTAGCGCTTCACCTTCTCGGTGTCGAGCGTCTCCCCCGGGAAGTCGTTGACCAGCTGGTCGGCGGCCGCGGCCAGCGAGCGGAGGTCCTGGCCGACCGCCTGCACGAGGTACGTCGCGGCGTCGTCGTCGATGCGCGAGCCGTGCATGCGGACCTCGGAGCTGACGAAGCGGGGGAACTCCGACGGCTTGACCGCCTCGCTCTTCGCCTCGGTGACCGTGCCGACCTTGCGCAGCTTGGTGAGCACCCCGGAGCCCTTCTGGCCGCCGGAGTGCACCAGCACCAGGGCGACGTCCTCGGCCGGGGTCGAGCAGTAGTCCAGCAGGCCGTCGACGGACTCGTCGGGAAGGTTCTCCAGCGCCCGGACCACGACGCACCGGGTCGAGGAGAACAGCGAGGGCGCGGACATCTCGCCGAGGCTGGCGAGGGTCAGGTCGGCGGCCATCGCCTCGGAGACATCGGCCTCGGCGTCGTGCTTGCGCACCGCCGCCCGCACCGCGGCCACGGTGCGCTCGCCGAGGAACTCCTCCGGCCCGGTCACGAGGGTGACCCGGCCCAACACGTCTGTAGCTCGCGGTCCCGCCATGGTGGGGACAGCCTGCCACAGCGCTCCGACAACGCCGGCCCTGGCTCGCGCCCGCGCCCGCGCCCGGCCCGGCGTCAGTCCTCGGTGACCACCCGCGGTGGGTCGCCCGCGGTCACCACCACGGTGCCGTCGTGGTCGGTCCGGAAGACCCGCGCCCCGGCATCGGCCAGCGGGTCGAGCACCTCGGCCGACGGGTGGCCGTAGTCGTTGCCCTCCCCCACCGATGCGACCGCCACCCCGGCGTGCAGGCCGCGCAGGAAGTCGAGGTCCTGGAACCGGCTGCCGTGGTGCGGGATCTTCAGCACGTCGACGCTCAGCCCGGGCCACGCCCGGGCCAGGGCGGCCTGGGCCTCGGGCTCGACGTCGCCGGTCAGCAGGAGCCGCACCCCGCGCACCTCCACGAGCAGCACCACCGAGGCGTTGTTCGGCCCGCCGGCCGCGGACACCCCGGGCGGCGGGCCGAGCACCTGCAGCGTCACGTCGCCGACCGTGCGGGTGCTGCCGTACGTCGCGGTCACGGTCTCACCCGCCACCCCCGCGACGTACGTCGCCCGCTCGGCCGGGTCGCGCACGCTGGTCACGTCGACCTCCCCGACCCGGCGACCGGCGTACACCCCGGCCAGGCCGTCGACGTGGTCGGCGTGGAAGTGGGTCAGCACCAGCAGCGGCACCCGCTCGACGTCGAGCCGGTCGAGGCAACGGTCGACCAGGGCCGGGTCCGGGCCGGCGTCGACCACGACCGCCTCACCCGGCCCGGCCCGCACTGCCAGGGCGTCGCCCTGGCCGACGTCGCACGCCGCGAGCACCCAACCGTCGGGCGGCCAGCCCGGCGAGGGCAGCGGGACGACGACCACCGCGCCGAGCAGCAGGCAGCAGGCCGAGCCGGTCGAACGCCGGGACAGCAGCGGCCCGAGCAGCACGGCCAGGCCGGCGCACAGCACGGTGAGCAGTGCCAGCGACGGCGCCGACGTCGACCACTCCACGGCCGGGAGAGCCAACGTCGCCGACCGGTGCGCGACCGCCACGATCCCGGCGGCGCAGGCACCGGCGAGCCAGCCGAGCGCGAGCCCCGCCGCCGGGACCACGAGGCCGACCAGTCCCCCGAACAGCCCGAGCACGGTGGCCGGCGCCACCAGCGGGGCGGCCAGCAGGTTGGCGACGACCGCGACCAGGCTCACCTGGCCGGACAGGGCGGCCACCACGGGTGTGCAGACGAGCTGCGCGGCCAGCGGCACCGCGACCGCCTGCGCCGCCCAGCCGGGGAGCCAGCGACCCAGCGCGGCGGTCCAGGCAGGGGCGAGGAAGAGGATGCCGGCGGTCGCCAGCACGCTGAGCGCGAACCCGACCGTGGCCGCGAGCCACGGGTCCCAGAGCAGGAGCCCGGTCACCGCGACCCCGAGCGCACGGATCCCGCGGTCCCGGCCGTTGCCGCCGAGGCCGAGCAGCGCGACCGTCCCCATGGCTGCCGCCCGCACCACGCTCGGCTCGGTGCGCGCGAGCAGCACGAAGCCGACGATCCCGAGCGCACCGAGGAGGTACTGCCAGCGCCCGCGCACCCCGCACCACCGCCCGACGAGCAGCAGGAACCCGACCACCAGCGTCAGGTTGGTGCCGGACACCGCGAGCAGGTGGGTGAGTCCGGACGTCCGGAAGTCGGTCTGCACCTGCTCGGGCACGTCGTGGTCGTCTCCGGTGACCAGCGCCGGCACGAGAGCACGCTCCGGGCCGTCGCGCGCGGAGACGGCGTCCCGGATGGAGGCGCGGACGGTGGCGGCGCCGCGCCACCACACCGACGGGGCGGCGAGGACCTCCGGATGGCCGGCGGTGGTCAGCACCGCCGCCCGGTCCCGGTCGTCGGCGGGCGCGAGCCGGCCGTGGACCCGCAGCGTGCTGCCGAGCTCGACGTCCGCCCAGGCCGCGTCGCCGACCACGAGCACCGGCGCCCGGACCGACCGGGCCTGGCCGCGCACGGCCAGGGCGGTCAGGTCGCCCCGCAGCAGCATCCGCTCGCCGTACCGCCCCTGGAGCGGGCGCGGGTCCGAGGTGACCACGAGCCTGGCCTCGACGGCTGGTCGCATCGGCGCGAGCCGAGCCACCGGCCCGTCCGCGACCGCGGCACCGCGCAGCCCCGCGCTCGCCGCCACCGCGGCGGCGACCAGCAACCACCCGACCACCGCGGGAGCCAACCGGGCGAGCGACGGACGCCGCGAGCGGACGAGCAGCAGCAGAACGGCGACGGCGACCGCCAGCACCGCTGCCTGCCCGCGCCCGGACACGAGGAGCGCCACCAGTCCGCCCGCCCAGGCGGCGACCCCGGTGGCCGCCATCCGCAGGTCCCGAGGACGGGCGGAGGCGTCGGGCCCGTCCGAACCGGATCCCGGGTCGTCGGGCTCCCGCGCGAGCGCGGCGGCGGACGACAGCACCCGCTCACACCGTCACCATTGGGGCGAGGTCGGCCAGGGTCTTCTCGCCGATGCCGTCGACGTCGAGCAGCTGGTCGACGCTCTGGAAGCCGCCGTGGGCGCCTCGCCAGTCGAGGATCGACTGGGCGGTGACCGGACCGACGCCGGGAAGCGTGTCGAGCTCCTCGAGCCCGGCCGTGTTCAGGTTGACCAGCCGCCCCGGGTCCGGTCCGGGCGAACCGGCGGCGGACGCCGCGAGCCCCGGGGCGGCCGGGACGCCGACCAGGATCTGCTCTCCGTCGACCAGCAGCCGGGCCAGGTTGAGGCCGGTCAGGTCGGCACCCGGGCGGGCGCCGCCCGCGGCCTCGAGCGCGTCGACCACGCGGGCGCCCGGGTCGAGCACCACGATGCCGGGGTCGCGCACCTTGCCGGCCACGTCGACCACCAGCTCCTCGGCACCCGGCGAGGCCCCGGACGTCGTCGTCGTCGTGACGCCCGTGGCCAGGGCGGCCGGGGAGGCTCCGGTGGCCGGGTCGGACGGCATCGCGAGCGGCTCGCCGCGGTCGCGGACCACCCACCAGGCGGTGGCCGCCAGGGCGACGGAGACCACGACCGCGAGCACCGCGACCTGGGCCGGACCAAGCGCCACCCGACCGGCCAGCAGGCTGCCGGGCGACCAGCGCTCCCGGCGCCGGGCGTGCCGCCCCGGCTGGGGTACGGCGGGTGGTGCCGGGGGCGGCTCCGGCTCCGGGCCCGTCCCGGGGTCCACGCCGGTGTCACCAGCGACCTCGAGATCGAGCGGCGCCGCAGGCCGGTCCGCGCGCACGTGCGTGTGCAGGTCGGGCACGGACCAGGGGTCGTCGAACGACGCACCCGCCGGACGGTCCGCCGGCTCGTCGGCCGGCTCCGGTGGCCCGACGCAGCCGGGCACGCCGGACTCGCCCCGCACCGCGGCCAGCTCGGCGGACAGCAGCTCGAGCCGCCGGGAGACGGCGTCGGCGTGGGCGGAACCTCGGGGGCGCATGAGGTGACGCTAGGCAGCGGCCGGGGGCCCGCCAACCGGGTCCGGCGCCGCCTGTGGACGGCCGCGTGGATCAGTCGAGCGCCGGCGCCACGCAGACCGAGACCATGCCCGGCCCGACGTGCGCGCCGAGCACCGCACCGAGCTCGGCGATCCGGACCGGCGTGACCAGGTCGAGCCGTTCGGAGAGCCGTGCGCCGAGCTGCTCGGCCCGGTCGGGGCTGGCCAGGTGGGCGACGGTCGCCTCGACCTTCGCGCCGTCCGCGGACTCCACGGCCAGGTCCTCCAGCCGGGCCAGGGCCTTTCCCGCGGTGCGGACCTTCTCGAGGGAGACGATCCTGCCGTCCTCGAGGCCGAGCAGCGGCTTGACCGCCAGCGCACCGCCGATCAGCGCCGCGGCGGCGCCCACCCGGCCGCCGCGGCGGAGGTACTCCAGGGTGTCGACGTAGAACAGCGACGTGGACGCGTCGGCCCGGGCGCGGGCCGCGGCCGCGACCTCCTCGGCGGAGGCGCCGGTCGCGGCGACCCTGGCCGCGGCCATCACGGCGTACCCGGTGGCGTGCCCGACCTGCCGGCCGTCGACCGCCAGCACCGGCACGGAGGAGTCGCGCGCGGCCACCTCGGCGGAGTCGAAGGTGCCGGAGAGCTCGCGGGAGAGGTGGATCGAGACGATCGCCTCGGCTCCCCGCGCGGCCGCGGCGGCGTAGACCTCGGCCATCGCGGCCGGCGTCGGCCGGGAGGTGGAGACCGGGGTGAACGACCGGAGCGCCTCGGCGACCATGTCGGTGGTGGCCTCGTCCTCGTCGTACGACGTGGCCCCGATGACCACCTGGAGCGGCACCACGACCACCCCGAGCTCCTCGGCGACGCCGTCGGGCAGGGAGGCCGAGGAGTCGGTCACGATCGCCACCCTCGTCATGCGCGCACCCTACCGTCGGGTCCGCGGCCCCGAGATCACCCCGCGACGGGGACCCGCGGCGCCTGAACGGGCGAGCCCGGACGGGGCCCGGATCCGGCCCGGGGAGCCGCCCTGCTGTCGCCGGCCCGCACCATGCGCTGCCCGTCCGGGGCGAAGCCGGCGACGACGCTGGCGGCCATGGACAGGGTGAGGTGGTGCGGGGACATCGGGGTGCTCCTGGCTCGGGACGGATGCGTGCACCGCCCAGACGCGACCGTGCTCCGCCGGGTTGCACGCGCGTCGCAGCGGTCTGGACCGGACCCGCCCGGTGATCCCGGCCCGCGCGGAGGGGGCCCGGCCCTAGAGTGCGAGCAGGAGAAGGGACGGGGGACGAGCATGGGGTGGGTGGCGTACGGCATGGCGGAGCCCGGAAGCGCGAACGCCGCAGGGTCAGGCGACATCAGCCCGGAGCTCGCGGACCTGCGGCGCTACGGCCGGCGGATGGTGCGCCGGTTCGTGCTGAAGGCGCGGGCGGACGAGCGGCCGACGTTCCGGACGATCATCGCCGACCACCTGGCGGTGCCGGTGGCGACGCTCCCGGTCTCGGAGGAGCGCTGGGCGGGCTACGAGCACCCCAACGTGCAGGCCGCCCTCGACGCCTGGCTGGCCGCTCCCGACCGCACCGTCGAGGTGATCGGCATGACCGGCCACCGGCACCGCGGTCCGTTCGGGCTCGGCGACCTGATCGGGCCCGCCGACGAGGAGTACTACGGCCACGGCCCGCGACCGGGCAACGTCTCCGGCGTCCGGGTGCCGACCGGTCCTGACGGCGAGACCATCGAGTGCCTGCGGGCTGCGGTGCTCCTCGTGACCGACGGCGACGACCGGCTCGCCCTGCTCTACCGCGGCTCCGACCGCGAGAGCGACGTCTACGGCGTGACGGTCGAGATCGTGGCCTCGCGCCCCGCGGCCGCCGAGGCAGCCGCCAGGCAGCTGCGTGCCCTGGCCGTGCAGCACAACGTCTTCCGCGGCCAGGTCGTCTCCTTCGGCCGCACCATGTTCGACGACCACCAGTCCGCCCTGCAGCTCCACCGGCGCACGGTGGTCGACCCCGACCACCTGATCCTGCCGGCCGCGACGTTCGACGACGTACGACGACAGGTCGTCGGCGTCGCCCGGCACCGCGACCGGCTCCGCGCGTCCGGCCAGCACCTCAAGCGGGGGCTGCTGCTCTACGGCCCGCCCGGGGTCGGCAAGACCCACACCGTCCGCCACCTGATCGGCGAGCTGACCGACACCACCGTGATCGAGCTGACCGGGGACACCCTCGGCGCGATCAAGGAGGCCTGCTCGATCGCGCGCACCCTCCAGCCGGCGATGATCGTGGTCGAGGACGTCGACCTGATCGCCGAGGAGCGCGACCACTACGGCGGCTCGTCACCCCTGCTGTTCACGCTGCTGAACGAGATGGACGGTCTCGACGAGGACGCGGATGTGGTCTTCCTGCTCACCACCAACCGGGCCGACCTGCTGGAGCCGGCCCTGGCCGCTCGGCCCGGCCGGGTGGACCAGGCGGTCCACATCGACCTCCCCGACGCGGAGTCGCGCCGCCGGCTGGTCGAGCTCTACGGACGGGGCCTCGACGTCGACCCGGCCGGAATCGACGACGTCATCGACCGCACTGCCGGCGTGACCGCGTCGTTCCTCAAGGAGCTGCTGCGCCGGGCCGCGGTCGTGGCGGTCGAGCGCGAGTCGGCCGACGGCACCGACGCGGCCGGCTCGGTGAGCGTGACCACCGCCGATCTCGACGCGGCGCTCGCGGAGCTCCTCGCGACCCGCAACGCGATGACGCGCGCGGTCCTCGGCTACCGCGACGCGGCGGTCGGGGACCCCGCCGGCTGACCCGGGTCAGCCGGCGACGATGTTGACCAGCTTCGGCGCCCGGACGATGACCTTGCGCACGGCCTTTCCGTCCAGCGCCCGCTGCACCGCCGGGTCGGCCAGCGCGGCGGCCTCCAGGTCGGCGTCGGAGACGTCGGGCGCGACCTCCAGGCGGGCCTTGACCTTGCCCTGGACCTGGACGACCGCGGTGACCGACTCCTCGACCAGCAGCGCCTCGTCGACCGCGGGCCAGCCGGCGCGCGCGACCGAGGGCTGGTGGCCCAGCCGCTCCCACATCTCCTCCGCCGTGTACGGCGCGACCAGCGACAGCATGATCGCCACCGCCTCCGCGGCCTCGCGCACGGCGGGGTCGCCCGGTCCGGGGTCGCTGTCGATCGCCTTGCGGGTGGCGTTCACCAGCTCCATGATCTTGGCGACCATCACGTTGAAGCGGTGCAGCTCGACCAGCTCGGCCGCGTCGTGCAGCGCGCGGTGGGTGGCCCGGCGCAGGGCGACGTCACCACCGGCCGGGTCGGTGCCCGGGGCGGAGGTGACGTCACCGCTCAGGCGCCAGGCACGCTGCAGGAAGCGCAGCGACCCGTTCGGGGACATGTCGGCCCAGTCGATGTCGTCCTCCGGCGGGCCGGCGAAGACCAGGGTCAGGCGAACCGCGTCGACTCCGAACTCCGCAAGTTGGTCCCCCAATCGGACGCCGTTGCCCAGCGACTTGCTCATCTTCTTGCCGCGGTTGATGACGAAGCCCTGGTTCAGCTGTGCCGAGAACGGCTCCCGGAAGTCGACCAGGCCCATGTCGGCCAGCACCTTGGTGAAGAACCGGGCGTACAGCAGGTGCAGCACGGCGTGCTCGACGCCACCGATGTAGATGTCGCACGGCATCCACTGGTTGACCAGGTCGGTGTCGAACGCCTGGGTCTCGTCGTCCGGCGAGCAGTAGCGGAACATGTACCAGGACGAGTCCACGAACGTGTCCATGGTGTCGGTGTCCCTGGTCGCGGGCCCACCGCAGGTCGGGCACGTGGTCTGCACCCAGTCCGTGGCGGCGGCCAGCGGCGAGACGCCCTTCGGCTTCAGGTCGGCGCCGCGCAGCTCGGGCAGCCGTACCGGCAGCTGGTCCTCGGGCACCGGCACCTCGCCGTGCTCGGGGCAGTGCACGACCGGGATCGGCGCACCCCAGTAGCGCTGCCGCGACAGCAGCCAGTCACGCAGCCGGTAGTTGATCGCGCCCTTGCCCGAGCCCTGCTCCTCCAGGAAGGCGATGGTGGCGCGCTTGGCCTCGGCCACGGACAGGCCGTTGATGTCCAGCGGCGAGTCCACGCCCGGGGCCGGGGAGTTGATGGCCGGGCCCTCGCCGTGGAACGCCTCCCCCTCGAAGTCGGCCGGCGGCTGCGTGGTGCGGATGATCGTCAGCCCCATCTCGGTGGCGAACTCCCAGTCGCGCTGGTCGCCGCCGGGGACGCCCATCACCGCGCCCGTGCCGTAGTCGGCCAGCACGTAGTCGGTCGCCCAGACCGGGATCCGGTCGCCGGTCACCGGGTTGGTCGCGGTCACCCCCAGGTCCACGCCCGTCTTGGGCCGGTCGGTCGACAGCCGCTCGATCTCGGTCTCCTTGCGGGTCTCCTCGCGGTAGGCCTCGAAGGCGGGGCGCTGCGCGTCGGTGACCAGCTCGTCGGCCAGCGGGGAGTCGACCGCGACCACCATGAAGGTGGTGCCGAAGATGGTGTCCGGGCGGGTCGTGTAGACCGTCATGGGCTCGTCCCGGCCGTCGACCGCGAAGTCGACGTGGGCGCCCTCGGAGCGGCCGATCCAGTTGCGCTGCGCGGTGATCACGCGGTCCGGCCAGGTCGGGGCCAGCACGTCCAGGTCGGACAGCAGCTCCTCGGCGTACTCGGTGATCCGGAAGTACCACTGGGTCAGCTCGCGCTTGGTGACCTCGGCGCCGCACCGCTCGCAGTGCCCGTCCACGACCTGCTCGTTGGCCAGCACGGTCTGGTCGTTGGGGCACCAGTTGACCGGGGAGTTCTTCCGGTAGGCCAGGCCGCGCTCCATGAACTTCAGGAACAGCCACTGGGTCCAGCGGTAGTACTCCGGGTCGGAGGTGTTGAAGGTGCGGCTCCAGTCGAACGACAGCGCGTAGTTGCGGCACGACTGGATCGAGGTCTCGATGTTGCCGTAGGTGTACGTCGCGGGGTGCTCGTCGTTCTTGATCGCGGCGTTCTCGGCGGGCAGCCCGAAGGAGTCGAAGCCCATCGGGTTCAGCACCTCGTAGCCGCGCTGCCACCAGTAGCGCGCGACCACGTCGTGCAGCGCGAACACCTCGGCGTGGCCCATGTGCAGGTCGCCCGAGGGGTAGGGGAACATCGTCAGCGCGTAGCGCTTCTCGCGCGCGGAGTCGTCGTGGGCGGTGAACGGGTCCGACTCGTCCCAGATCTTCCGCCACTTGGCCTGCGTCGACTCGATGTCGTAGGTCGCCCGCTCGTCCTGCTCGCTCATCGTGCTGTTCCTTCTCCTCGTCGCGTTCCCGGCCGGGGGTGTGCTGGTGGCATGAAAAAACCCCTCGCAGGGAGGGGTGGCCGCGTGATCACTCAGCGTCTGCTGGTGCGATCAGCGCGGCTGGCCGAGAAGCTGGGCCGACGTGTGCATGCGCCCATGGTAGCCGCTGTTTGACGGTCACGGCGCGTGGGTATCCCCGGACCGCGCCTCCACGCAGAACAGACCCCTCCATACGCGCTCGCGTCCCGGCCCTCGCCACCGCCCTGGCGGCCACCCCGCTCCCGGCACCGAGCTGGCGTACGGCGAGCCGGCGACCGTGGAGCTCGACGCGATCTCCGACTCCCCCGCCCTCGCGGAGTACACCGTGACCTCGGTCGGTCCGGGCACCGACACCGACAGCGGCGTGACCACGTCGTACCGGGTGCAGGTCACGCTCACCGCGGTCACCGACCTCAGCGGCGCGTTCCTGCTGCCGAGCCTCGAGTTCGACGCGCTCGACTCCGCCGGTGAGACGACGATCTTCAACGTCGAGGACGGCTGCGACGACAAGGTCGACACGAGCACGCTGACCGCCGGCACCAGCGTGGACCTCTGCGTCTCCGTCGCGGCCTTCACCGGCGGTGACCTGACCGCGGTGCGCTACACCGGCGGCGACGCGCACGACGACGACAGCGGCGAGCCCATCCTCTGGAAGCCCTGAGGTGCTCCGGGCACCGGCTCGGCTACCTTGACAGCATGACTGTCAACGACATGTTCCGGCTGGACGGCAAGGTCGCCATCGTGACGGGCGCCTCGAGCGGTCTCGGCGTCGCGTTCGCCCGGGGACTGGCCGAGGCCGGCGCCGACCTCGTGCTCGGCGCCCGCCGCCTGGAGAAGCTCGAGGAGACCGCGCAGCTGGTCCGGGACGCCGGCCGGCGGGTGCTCACGGTGGCCACGGACGTGTCCGACCCCACCCAGTGCCAGGCACTGGTGGACGCCGCGATGGCCGATCTCGGCCGGGTCGACGTGCTGGTCAACAACGCCGGCGTCGGGACCGCGGTGCCCGCCGCCAAGGAGACGCCGGAGCAGTTCCGCTCGGTCATCGACGTCAACCTCAATGGCTGCTACTGGATGGCCCAGGCAGCCGGCCGCGTCATGCAGCCCGGCTCTTCGATCATCAACATCAGCTCGGTGCTCGGCCTCACCACCGGCGGCCTCCCGCAGGCGGCGTACTCCGCGAGCAAGGCCGGGCTCAACGGCCTGACCCGCGACCTCGCCCAGCAGTGGACCGGACGCAAGGGGATCCGCGTCAACTCGATCGCCCCGGGCTTCTTCGTCTCCGAGATGACCGACACCTACCCGCCGGGCTACCTCGAGCACGTGCTGCAGCGGGTGCCCGCCGGGCGCATGGGCGAGGGGGCCGAGCTCGCCGCGACGGTGGTGTTCCTCGCCTCGGACGCCTCGGGATACGTGACCGGCCAGACGCTGCCGGTCGACGGCGGCCTCACCATCGCCTGACGTGGCCTCCCTCCCCCGCGACGGCCGTCCGCCACGCGTCGTCGTCATCGGTGCCGGCTTCGGCGGCCTCGGCGTCACCGCCGAGCTGCTGCGCGCCGGGTTCTCCGACGTGACCGTCCTCGAGCGCGCCGACGCGGTCGGCGGGGTGTGGCGCGACAACACCTACCCGGGCGCCGCGTGCGACGTGCCCTCGCCGCTCTATTCGTGGTCGTGGGCGCCGAACCCCGACTGGGGGCGCCGCTACTCCGGGCAGGCGGAGATCCTCGCCTACCTCGAGCGCACCGCCGCGGAGTCCGGCGCGCTGGCGAGGGTGCGGACCGGCGTCGAGGTCACCGGCCTGGCGTACGACGACGCGGCCGGCGCCTGGACGGTGCGGACCGCCGCCGGGGAGGAGATCGCGGCGGACGTCGTGGTCCCGGCGCTGGGCCAGCTCTCCCGGCCGGTGGAGCCGGCCGTGCCCGGCCACGAGGACTTCGCGGGCCGCGCCTTCCACTCCGCCCGCTGGGACCACACGGTCGACCTGCGCGGCAAGCGGGTCGCCGTGGTCGGCACCGGCGCCAGCGCGATCCAGGTCGTTCCCGGCATCGTGGACGACGTCGCCGCGCTGACCGTCTTCCAGCGCTCCGCGCCGTACGTCCTGCCGAAGCCGGACCGGGCCTACACCCGCATCCACGGCCGGGTCTACCGACGCTTCCCCGCCGCGCAGGACGCCGGGCGGAGGCTGGCCTTCTGGATCACCGAGCGCTTCAACGCGACGTTCACCAACGACGGTCCCCTGCGGAAGCTGCTGATCGGGGTGTGGCGGCTGCGGCTGCGGCGGCAGGTGCGTGACCCCGGGCTTCGGCAGCGGCTGGTCCCACCGGACCCGTTCGGCTGCAAGCGGGTGCTGTTCAGCAACGACTGGTACCCCGCCCTCGACCGCGACCACGTCGACCTCGTCGCCTCCCCGGTCACCTCCTTCGAGCCGGACGGGCTGCGGACCGAGGACGGTCGCCGGCACCCCGTGGACGTCGTGGTCTGGTGCACCGGCTTCGCCGCGACCGAGTTCCTGGCCCCGCTCGAGGTGCTCGGCACCGGTGGCCGCGACCTGCGCGAGACCTGGGCCGACGGCGCGCACGCCCACCTCGGCATCACCGTGCCCGGCTTCCCGAACCTGTTCCTGGTCTACGGGCCGAACACCAACCTCGGCGGCAGCTCGATCCTCGGCATGATCGAGGCACAGGCCCGCTACCTCCGCCAGGCCGTGCAGCGGGTGGCGGCGGGCGCCGTGCTCGACGTACGCCCCGAGGTCGCGGCCCGCTACGACGCCGAGGTGCAGGGCCGGCTGCGGGACAGCGTCTGGTCCGGCTGCGCCAGCTGGTACCGCACGGACGGCGGTCGGGTGGTCACCAACTGGCCGGGCCTGGTCCGGGAGTACGCCGAGCGGACCGCGGTCCTCGACCCCGCGGACTTCCGCATCGGCCACCGTGACGGCGTACCGGCCGCTCACACAGGCTCCACGCGTGGTTCACAGGTGACGCACAGGGACGGCAGCCAACCTCGGGGACATGAGCCTGCACACGAGTCCCGCGACGGGCGCCGCCCCGGTCCCGCCGCACGCCCTCCGGCGTCGGGCTGACCGGACTCCTTCCTGGTGGCGTGACCTGACCGGGGCCGTGGCCTGGCTCCTCGTCCTGTTCGTGGTGGCGCTGTGGGTCGCGGGCGGCGGGTTGACCGCGTTCGGCAACACCGGCGACGCGCTGACATCGCTGGGCCGGGTCGCCGGGCTGGTGGCCTCGGTGCTGCTGCTGCTCCAGGTCCTGCTCATGGCCCGGATCCCCGTGGTCGAGCAGGCCTGGGGCCAGGACGAGCTGGCCCGCGTGCACCGCCTCGTGGGCTTCACGTCGTTCAACCTGATGCTGGCGCACATCGTGCTGATCGTGGCCGGCTACGCCGCCGGCACCTCGCGCGGCTTCGTCGGCACGCTGTGGGACCAGATCCGGTTCTCCCCCGGCATCCTCCTCGCGACCGCCGGCACGGTCGCCCTGGTGATGGTCGTGGTGACCTCCCTGCGGGCCGCCCGACGGCGGCTGCGCTACGAGTCGTGGCACCTGCTCCACCTCTACGCCTACCTCGGCGCCGGCCTGGCGCTGCCCCACCAGCTGTGGACCGGTCGCGACTTCACCTCCAGCCCGGTGGCGAGTGTCTTCTGGTGGGGGCTGTACGGCGCGGCATTGGCCGCGGTGCTCGTCTACCGGGTGGCGGTCCCCCTGGTCCGGTCGGCCCGGCACGGGCTCGTGGTGAGCCACGTCGTGCACGAGTCGCCGACCGTCACCACCGTCCACGTGACCGGCCGCGACCTGCACCGGCTGCGGGTACGGGCGGGCCAGTTCTTCCACTGGCGGTTCCTCGACGGCCAGGGCGCCACCCGCGCCAACCCCTACTCGCTCTCCGCCGCCCCCGACGGCCGGTCGCTGCGGATCACCGCGGACGCGGTCGGCGACGGCTCGTCCCGGCTGCGGTCGCTGCGCCCGGGCACCAAGGTGCTGGTGGAGGGCCCCTACGGCCGGCTCCACGCCGGCACCAAGGTCCGGCGCGGCACCGTCCTGATCGGAGCCGGCATCGGCATCACGCCGCTGCGGGCGCTGCTCGAGGAGCTGCCGCCCGGCCCCGAGACGACCGTGGTGATCCACCGGGTCAGCCGCCCCGAGGACGCGGTCCTCGCCCACGAGGTCGTCGACCTGGCCCGCTCCCGGGGCGCCCGGGTGCACGGCCTGGTCGGCCGGCGCGACCCGCGCCATCCGGACTGGCACCCGGCCGGCTCCGGCCTCACCGGCGGGCAGGCGCTGGGGGCCCTGGTCCCCGACGTCGCCGACCGCGACGTGTTCGTCTGCGGCCCGCCGGCCTGGATCGAGCACGTGCTCGAGGCCGCCCGCGCCGCCGGCGTGGCGCCCGAGGCGCTGCACCACGAGCGCTTCGCGTACTGACACCCACCCACCGACACCGACCCCAGCACCACCGACCCGAGGGAGACACCCCGTGCGCCGCATCGTCCTGTGGGCCATGAGCACGCTGACCGCACTGGTCCTGCTGTTCAGCTACCAGACCTCCCACGGCACCTCCCAGAGCACCGCGACCAGCTCTGCGATCCAGCACCTCAACGACAGCTCCCAGACCACGGGCGGCTCCTCCTCCGGGACGTCCGGCACGTCCGGGTCGACCGCCGGCGGCACAACCGCGACCTACACCGGCGACAGCCAGATGACGCCGTACGGCCCGGTCCAGGTGCAGATCACGGTCAAGGGCGGGCAGATCACCCGCAGCGAGGTGCTCCAGGTGCCGTGGTCCGGCGGCCACGACCAGATGATCAACTCGCACGCGGTGCCGATCCTCAACCAGGAGACCGTGCAGGCGCAGTCGTCGTCGATCGACATGGTCTCGGGCGCGACGTACACCTCGCAGGGCTACATCGGCTCCCTGCAGTCCGCGATCGACCAGGCGCAGCTGTGATCCCCGCGAGCACCGCCGTCGCCCCGCCCCGCCGTGCCTGGGTCGAGCACGTCATGGGGCTGCCGGTCAGCATCCACGTCCGCGGCGCCGGCGCGTACGACGACCGCGTGGAGCCGGCGGTCGCCGCAGCCTTCGCGACGGTGCGCGCGATGGACCGCGTGTTCTCCACCTGGCAGGACGGCTCGGACGTGATGCGGCTGCGCCGCGGCGAGGTCGACCTGGCTGACTGCGACCCCCTGGTCCCCGAGTCGGTCCGGCTCGGCGCCGAGGCCGCCCGGACGACCGGCGGGGCGTTCACCACGCTCCTGCCCGCAGACGGAGAGCTGCTCTTCGACCCGACCGGGCTGGTCAAGGGCTGGGCGGTCGACCGGGCCACCGTGCCGCTGCTCGAGCTGCCCGGGGTGTCGTTCTGCGTGAACGCCGGCGGCGACCTGGTGGTCGGAGCCCACCCGGACCTCCCCGACGACGGGCCCGACGCCGTGGTGTGGCGGATCGGCATCGAGGACCCGCGCGACCGGACCCGGGTCGCGGCCACCCTCCCGGTCACCCGGGGTGCGGTCGCGACCTCGGGCACGGCGGCCCGCGGCGCACACCTCTACGACCCCGCCGCCGACCGGATGGTCGCCCGGTCCGGCTCCACCACCGTGCACGGGCCCACCCTGCTCTGGGCGGACGTGTGGGCCACCGCCCTGTTCGTCGGCGACGCCGGCACCCGGGAGCGGTTCGTCCGCGACGCCCCGGCGTACCGCGCGTTCGACCTGCCGGGCTGACCGCTGGCCCGTCAGGCCCCGGCCGGCGCGGCCCGGGGCCGGGTCAGCAGCCGGGTCAGCAGCACCACGACCAGCACGCCGGCGAGGACCCCGAGGGCGCAGCCCAGGGTCCAGAGCAGGGGGTACCAGTCGGTGATCTCGACGGGCGCGCGGTCCGATCCGGGGAACTCGCAGCGCAGGCTGACGGGGCCGTCCACGACGGGGCCGCGCACCACCTCGAACTCGCGGGCGTCCACCTCGGGACTGGTGAGGCACAGGTCGTCGAGGTAGTGCCCGAGCCCGAAGGCCCACACCGCGAAGCCCACCAGCGTGCCGAGCGTGCACAGCGCCGCGGCCGCGAGCCACAGCACGGTGCGGCGCAGCGCGAAGGCGGTCATGTCCCGAGTATCGGGGCGATCCGCGCGGTCCCGCCCGGAAACGACGAAGGGCACCCCGCGCGGGGTGCCCTTCGGTGTCGATGGTGGAGCTGAGGGGACTCGAACCCCTGACCCCCTGCATGCCATGCAGGTGCGCTACCAGCTGCGCCACAGCCCCATCGGCTGCCTCCGGGAACCGGCTCCCGGACAACGTCGGGAATCCTAGCGGGCCACCCCCGACGACGCGAAATCGACCCTCTCCAGGACTCTCGTCTCGCTATTCAGACTGTGTTAGTCAACTTAATGTACTTTAGTCCTCCCGACCCGTCGTCGACCCGAGGAGGATCGCCGTGTCCGTCACCGACCAGCTCCTGGAGAACAACGAGAAGTACGCCGCCGAGTTCGAGGGGCCGCTCCCCCTGCCGCCGGCCAGGGGCGTCGCCGTGCTCGCCTGCATGGACGCGCGGCTCGACGTCTACGGGATCCTCGGCCTCGAGGAGGGCGAGGCCCACGTGATCCGCAACGCGGGCGGGGTGGTCACCGACGACGAGCTCCGGTCGCTCGCGATCAGCCAGCGCCTGCTCGGCACCCGGGAGATCATCCTGATCCACCACACCGACTGCGGGATGCTCACGTTCACCGACCAGGAGCTCACCACCGCGCTCACCGACGAGACCGGCATCGAGCCGGCCTGGACGGCGCACGCGTTCACCGACCTCGACGAGGACGTCCGGGGCTCGGTCGAGAAGATCCAGACCGACCCGCACATCCCCCACACCGACGCGGTGCGCGGCTTCGTGTTCGACGTGGCCACCGGACGGCTGCGCGAGGTCGTCTGAGGCTTCGCCGACGGGCCGTGCCGGGGCTCAGCGCTCGTGCGAGGCCACGTCGGCGGGCAGGTCGATCGCCGGGCAGTCCCGCCAGAGCCGCTCGAGGGCGTAGAAGCTGCGCTCCTCCTCGTGCTGCACGTGCACGACGACGTCACCGTAGTCGATGAGCACCCAGCGTCCGTCGCGCAGGCCCTCGCGCCGGATCGGCTTGGCGCCGATCTCGCGAAGCTTGTCCTCGACCTCGTCGACGATCGCCTTCACCTGGCGCTCGTTGCCGCCCGAGGCGAGCAGGAACGCGTCGGTGATCGCGAGCTGGTCGGAGACGTCGAAGGCGATGATCTGCTTCGCGAGCTTGTCGGAGGCCGCGCGGGCGGCGGTGTGGACGAGCTCGACGGCGTGGTCGGTGGCGGTCATGGAGTTGCTCCCGCGGGATAGAGGTCGTGCTTGGCGATGTACTGGACGACGCCGTCCGGCACGAGGTACCAGACCGGCTCGCCGCGCCGCTTGCGCTCCCGGCAGTCCGAGGACGAGATCGCGAGCGCCGGGATCTCGACGAGCGTCACCCGGTTCCCCGGCAGGTTCTCCATGAGCGCGGAGTCCATGGTGTAGCCGGGGCGGGTGCAGCCGACGAAGTTCGCGAGCGCGAACAGCTCGTCGACGTCGCGCCAGGTGAAGATGTTGGCCAGCGCGTCGGCGCCGGTGATGAAGTAGAGGTCGGCGTCGGGGTGCTGGGCGCCGAGGTCCTTGAGCGTGTCGATGGTGTACGTCGGGCCGGCCCGGTCGATGTCCACCCGCGACACCCAGAACCTCGGGTTCGCGGCGGTCGCGATCACGGTCATCAGGTAGCGGTGCTCGGCCGGCGAGACGACGCGCTCCGACTTCTGCCACGGATCGCCCGTGGGCACGAAGACGACCTCGTCGAGGTCGAACCAGGACTGCACCTCGCTGGCGGCCACGAGGTGGCCGTGGTGGATCGGGTCGAAGGTGCCACCCATCACCCCGACCCGGCGCCGCCGGGCACCGTCTCGAGGCGCCGCGACGGCAGCGTCGGCCATGCTCAGCTGTGTTCGCGCCCCGCGCCGACGATGAGCAGCACGAGCATGAGGACGAGGAGGATCCCGAGCACGACCGCGCCCACGGCCCACGGGTTGACGTCGGAGGTGCCGGCGGCCTCGGCGGCCACGATCGTCAGAGAGGTCAGCGACATGGGCCGCAGCCTACCGGCCGCTCAGTGGAACAGCGTCGCGAGGCCCGCCAGGATCAGCCACGACTGCAGACCGCGGCCGAGGAAGATCATCACCATGAACAGCCAGATGTTCATGCGCACCACCCCGGCGGCGACGCCCATGACCAGCAGCGGCGGGATGCCGACCAGGCCGGAGAGGAACGTGACCCCACCCGCGAGCCCGGGCCGACCCGCGATCCGCTTCTCCCAGAGGGTCAGCTGCGCCTGCCGCTTGGGCGTGCCCAGCCACCGCTGCATCATCGGCACCCGCATCGAGTGCACGGTCGCGTAGTACCAGACGTACTTCCCGACCGCCTGCCCGATCCCGGCCATCACCGCCAGCGGCAGCGCCTGCTCGGGAGTGACCTGCGTGGCGAGCGCGGCGAGGTACAGCTCGATGTTGAAGATGGGGACGACCGACGACAGGATCGAGTAGCCGAGGGTGGCCCAGACGAGGTTCACCGCAGTTTCCCGGCCACGGTCCCCCAGGCCCCCACCGTCCTGCGCATGGGCCAGAGGCTACCCGGAGAGGGTGTCCGGACCCGGGACCCGGGGTGGGTGCGTGCCGCGTCGACCGCGTCGTACAGCCCCGCCGACGGCTACCGGACGTGCCCGTCGCCGGTCACGACGTACTTGGTGCTGGTCATCTCCGGGAGCCCCATCGGGCCCCGGGCGTGCAGCTTCTGGGTGCTGATCCCGATCTCCGCGCCGAAGCCGAACTCGCCCCCGTCGGTGAACCGGGTCGAGGCGTTGACCAGCACCGCCGCCGCGTCCACGGACGCGGTGAACCGGCGCGCCGCCCCGAGGTCCTCGGTCACGATCGCGTCGCTGTGCTTGCTGGAGTGCGCCCGGATGTGCCGCACCGCCGCGTCGAGGTCGGGAACCACGGCCGCGGAGATCTCGAGCGAGAGGTACTCCGTGTCCCAGTCCTCCGGAGTCGCCGCCACCACGCCGTCGTACTCCGCGAACCGCTCGTCGCCGTGGATGGTCACGCCGCGCTCCTGCAGCGCGTCGATCACGGACGGGAGGAAGTCGTCGGCCACGTCCTCGTGCACCAGCAGCGACTCGGCCGCGTTGCAGACGCTGGTGCGGTGGGTCTTGGCGTTGACCACGATGGCCAGGGCCTTGTCGAGGTCGGCGGCCGCGTCGACGTAGACGTGGCAGTTGCCCACCCCGGTCTCGATGACCGGCACCGTGGACTCCTCGACGACGCTGCGGATCAGCCCGGCACCGCCGCGCGGGATGAGCACGTCGACGAGGCCGCGGGCGCGCATCAGCACCTTGGCCCCCTCGTGGCCCTCCCCCGGCACCAGCTGGACGGCGTCCGGGTCGAGCCCGGCGCCCTCGACCGCCGAGCGCAGCACCTCGACGATCGTGGTGTTGCTGGCCAGGGCGCTGGCCGAGCCCCGCAGCAGCGCCGCGTTGCCCGACTTCAGGCAGATCCCCGCCGCGTCGGCGGTCACGTTGGGGCGGGCCTCGTAGATGATCCCGACCACCCCGAACGGCACCCGGACCTGTCGCAGCTCGAGGCCGTTGGCCAGCGTGCTCCCCCGGACCACCTCGCCGACCGGGTCGGGCAGCCCGGCGACCTCGCGCAGGCCCTGTGCCATCCCGGCGACCCGGTCCGGGTCGAGCCGGAGCCGGTCGACGATGTTGGCCGGGGTGCCGGAGCCCTCCGCGCGGCGTACGTCGTCGGCGTTGGCCGCGAGCACCTCGTCCAGCCGCGCGAGCAGCGCGTCGGCCATCGCGCCCAGCGCCCGGTCCTTCTCCGCCCGGGTGGCCAGGGCCAGCCCGTAGCTCGCCTCACGGGCCCGCTCCGCGGCGGCCCGGACCTGCTGCTCGACGTCGGCTCCGGTGGTCACCGCTCCAGCCTAGGACCGGCCCGCAGGGCCCGATGTATCCGTCTCGGGAAAAACGCCTCCTGAAGAGGGCAACCGAAATCCAGCCTGAGGCGTCTGAGGGATCGGGGGGGCGGTCTCCCCGACCTCACTCGGGGAACCAACTCTCGGAAGGACGTGCCGTGAAGCGCAGTCTCCTCCGGCCCGGGCTGCTCGCCCTGGCCCTCACCGGTCTCGGCCTGCCCGGCGCCGTCACCACCTCGGGCACCGCGGCTCCGGCCGCCGCCCCCGTTCCTCCCGTCGAGCTGGTCGTCGCCCCGGTCGTCGACGTCAACCGCTACGACGGCTGGGTCTACGGCGACCTCGGTCCCCGGCTCGCCGCCACCACCGCTCCGGTCGAGCTGTGGTCCACCCGCACGTCGTACGCCGACCCGATCGTCACCGAGCTGCGGTCTCCCGGCGGCTCCACCACGCTGCCCGCGGGCACGCTCAAGGACTTCCGCGGGCTCCCACGGTTCTACCGGATGACGCTGCGCAACAAGGCCGGGGACATCGTCTACAACAAGGTCCGCCGCTACTGCATGAACGGCGATTCGCAGCGGATGCGCCCGGACGCACCCGCCCGCTCGCCGTACCCGTGGGGCTGCCCGTGGCACCCGTTCACCAAGGGCTCGGTGCAGGGCATCCAGGAGGGCTGGTCGGTCTCGCTGACCGGCGAGCAGGCCATGCGCCTCAAGACCGGCCGCTACTCGGCCCGGGTGGCGATCGCGGAGAGGTACGCCGAGCTGTTCGGGCTGTCCGACGCCCAGCGGGTGACGACGTACACCCTGCGCGTGCGCAACGGTGGGGACGAGTCCTTCCGCAAGCCGGTCGCCCCCCGCAGCCCGATCGCCCGGCCGAACGCCCGGCGCCCCAAGGGCGCGTCTGGTGGCGTGGTGGCCGGCCCGACCCCGGACCTGCAGTCGCTGCCGGCGTTCGGGATGTCGATCGCGCCGGGCGGCAACTTCCTGCGGTTCTCGGCGACCGTCTGGAACGCCGGTGACAGCCCGCTCGTCGTCGACGGCTTCCGCCGCCCCGGCGAGGACGTGATGGACGCCTACCAGTACTTCTTCGACGCCGACGGCAACCAGACCGGGTACGCGCACGTGGGCGAGATGGAGTGGCACGCCGCCAACCACCAGCACTGGCACTTCCACGACTTCGCGCGGTACCGGCTGCTGCGGGCCTCCGACCAGTCGGCCGTGGTCCGGTCGAAGAAGGAGTCGTTCTGCCTGGCCAACACCGACGCGGTCGACTACACCGTGCCGGGCGCCGAGTGGAAGCCGGAGAACACCGACCTGAGCTCGGCCTGCGGCGGTCGCGACACCCTGTCGCTGCGCGAGGTGCTCTCGCAGGGCAGCGGCGACACCTACATGCAGTTCCGGGCCGGGCAGTCCTTCAACCTGAAGGGCGTCCCCAACGGCTGGTACTACGTGGCGGTCGAGGCGAACCCGACCGGTCACCTGACCGAGACCGACACCACGAACAACGTGGCGCTGCGCAAGATCCACATCGGCGGCCGGCCGGACCACCGCACGGTCCGGATGTCGCAGGTCGGGATCGTCGACGACAGCAGCTTCTGACGGAGCGCGGCGCGCACCGCAGGGAACGGGCCGCCTCGCCGGAGCCACCGGCGGGGCTGCTCCCCCTCTCAGCCGCCGACCGTGCGCCGGGACAGCGTCGACCCGAGCGCGACCAGCCCTTCGGCGACCTTCAGCACCACGCCGACCGCCGCGACCGCCACGGTGACCCCGACCGCCGTCCCGATCAGCAGCTTCATCTCCGCCTCGCTCCGCCCGGTCAGGTCCGCCAGCTCTCCGGCGACCCGGCTCGGTGCGCTCTTGCTCGTCATCACACCACCACCCGTCACCGATGCTGCCCCTTCCCGCGGCATCGACGATCACCCGGCGCGGGTGAACCCGGCAGCGGTCCAGACAGCGAACGATCCCCGGCACCGGGTGCCGGGGATCCTTCACGAACAGCGGGTGGAGGCTCAGCCCTTGCGCTTGTTGATCTCCTCGGTCAGCGCGGGCAGCACGGTGTGCAGGTCGCCGACGACCCCGAAGTCGACGAGCTCGAAGATCGGCGCCTCCTCGTCCTTGTTCACCGCGACGATGGTCTTCGAGGTCTGCATGCCGGCCCGGTGCTGGATGGCGCCCGAGATCCCGTTGGCGACGTAGAGCTGCGGGGAGACCGTCTTGCCGGTCTGGCCGACCTGGAAGCTGTGCGGCTTCCAGCCGGAGTCCACCGCGGCCCGCGAGGCGCCGACCGCCGCGCCCAGGGCGTCGGCGAGGTTCTCGACCGGCTCGAAGTTGCCGCCGGTGCCACGGCCGCCCGAGACCACGATCGCGGCCTCGGTCAGCTCCGGGCGACCGGTCGCCGTCCGCGGCTGGGAGGCCACGATCTGCGCGGCCTTCGCGGCGTCGGAGACGGTCGCGGCGAACTGCTCCACCGACCCGGCGCCCGCGGCCTCCTCCGGGGTGGCCGCGTTGGGCTTCACCGTGATGATCGGGGTGCCCTGGGTGACCTTCGCCTGGACCGTGTAGTTGCCGGCGAACACGCTCTGGGTGGTCACCGGACCGCCCCCACTGGCAGCGTCGCCGGCCTGCACGTCGACGGCGTCGGTGATCAGCCCGGACTCGAGCTTGATCGCCAGCCGGGCCGCGATCTCCTTGCCCTCGTAGGAGGAGGAGATCAGCACCGCTCCGGCGGACGTCTTCTCGGCGATCTGCTGGAGCACCTCGGCCTTCGGGGCCACCAGGTAGCCCCTGATCTCCGCGTCGTCGACGGCGTAGACCTTCTCCGCGCCGTACTTCTTCAGCGCGTCGGCCGGCGGCTCGCCGGAGCCGATGAACACCGCCGACGGCTCGCCCAAGCGGCGGGCGATGGTGAGGAGCTCGTTCGTGGTCTTGCGCACAGTTCCGTCGACGTGATCGACGAGTACCAGGATCTCGGACATCACTCAGCTCCTCAGATGAACTTCTTGGCGGCGAGGAACTCGGCCAGCGCAGCGGCGCCCGAGCCGTCCTCGTCGGTCACGACCTCGCCGGCGGTGCGCGGCGGACGGGCGGTGGTCTCCTCCACCTGCGTCCACGCCACCGACAGCCCGACCTTCTCGGCCTCGACCCCCAGGTCGGCCAGCGACCAGGTCTCCAGCGGCTTCTTCTTCGCCGCCATGATCCCCTTGAACGAGGGGTAGCGGGCCTCACCGGTCTGGTCGGTCACCGACAGCACCACCGGCATCGTCGCCCCGATCACCTCGGTCGCGGTGTCGCCGTCGCGCTTGACCCGGATCTGGTCGCCCTGGGTCTCCACCACCGAGGCCAGCGTGACCTGCGGGAGACCGAGCCGCTCGGCCAGCATCGCCGGGACCACGCTCATGCCACCGTCGGTCGACGCCATCCCGCAGACGATGAGATCAGGCGTCCCGATCTTCTTCAGCGCCTCGGCCAGCACCAGCGACGTGGCGACCGCGTCGGAGCCGGCGATCGCGTCGTCGAGGACGTGGACGCCCTTGTCGGCACCCATCTGCAGCGCCTTGCGGACCGCGTCCGCGGCCTGCTCGGGCCCGATGGTCAGCGCGGTGACCTCGACCTCCTCCCCCTCACGCTTCTCCTTGACCTGCAGCGCCTGCTCGACGGCGTACTCGTCGAGCTCGGAAAGAAGGCCGTCGACGCCAACGCGGTCGACGGTGTTGTCCGACTCGAACCGCCGATCCGCGGTCGCGTCGGGCACGTGCTTCACACAGACAACGATGTTCATGTTCGATGTGGCCGGGTTCGGCCCCTCCTGTTGCACTCGAAGTGTGGTGGTGACGTTACTAGCGGGTACGGCGAGGTGGAACGGCTGCGGGCGGTGGGACTCCTCACATCATGTGGTCCCGGTCACCCGACCGGCACGAACGGGTCGCGGCGGGGTCAAGGCCGGATCACCTTGTCGAGGATCCGGCCGAGCACCAGCCAGAACACCGCAGCGAGTCCCCAGTTGACCAGCGCGTTCTTGGTGTCGGAGTTCTTGCCGACGAACTCCTTGATGCCGTTCTCGAGGCTGAACACGCCGAGGTCGACGGCGTTCGCGACGTCGCGGATGAACTGCACCAGCGCGTTGTCCGGGTTGGCGTCGAGGGCGTAGGTGAGCGCGCCGGCCGCGAGGAACAGCGCGCACACCACGCAGGCGAGCCAGACCAGCTGCGCGATCCGGACCCGGACAGAGGCACCCGTCACCCGACTCGCCGTACTCACCCGGGGAACCTGGCCTTGCCCGGTCCGTGCTCGAGGAACGACTCCATGCCCACCCGGCGGTCCTCGGTCGCGAACAGCGACGCGAACTGCTGCCGCTCGATCTCGATGCCGCGGTCGAGGTCGGTCTCCAGCCCGTGGTCGATCGCTTCCTTGGCCGCCCGGAGCGCCCAGCGGGCGCCGTCCCGGAACGAGCCCGCCCAGGCCAGCGCGGCGTCGTACACCTCGCCGGCGGGGACCACCCGGTCGACCATGCCGATGGCCAGCGCCTCGTCGGCCTTGACGAACCGGCCGGTGAAGATCAGGTCCTTGGCCCTGCTCGGGCCGATCAGGCGCGGGAGCCGCTGGCTGCCGCCCATCCCGGGAATCACGCCGAGCAGCACCTCGGGCTGGCCGAGGGTGGCGTCCGCGGCGGCGAAGCGCACGTCGGCGGCCAGCGCCAGCTCGCAGCCGCCGCCGAGCGCGTAGCCGGTGACCGCGGCGACCACCGGCTTGGGGATCCGGGCCACCGCGGTGATCGAGTCCTGCAGGTCCCCCGAGGCGCGCACCATGTCGGTGTGCGACATCGCCGCCATCTCCTTGATGTCGGCGCCGGCGGCGAAGGTCCGCTCGCCGCCGTACAGCACGACGGCGCGGACGTCGTCACGCTCGCTCGCCTCGACCGCTGCCTCCCGGATCTCGTCCTGGGTCTGGCGGTTGAGGGCGTTCATCTTCGGCCGGTCGACCCGGATGGTGCCGACGCCGTCGGACACCTCCAGTCGCACGAACTCACCCACGGGGGGCCTCCTGTCAGGGGGGTCGGGGGGTACCTGCGGAGCACCACCCGCACGGCGCAGGAACGGCCGATGCCGGGGACGACTCCGGGACCGAGCCTAGAGGCCCGGTCCCGGAGCGTGGTGCGGGGTGTGCTGCCGGTGTCCTGCGGGCAGCGCGGCGATCAGGGCGTGACGGTGATGCCCCGCGCCTCGAACTTCTCCTGGACCAGCCGGGCGAACTGGGCGCCGTCACGCGCCGCGGCCTCGCGGTAGGTCACGGTCGCGGCCTGGTCGAACGAGGTGCCGACCGGGTAGTCGAACTGCGACTCGATCAGCGTGGTGTCCCACGCCGCGGCGGACTTGCCCATCGACTGGTAGCCGAGCCGGATCTCCCAGAGGGCCTGGCTCCAGATCTGGCCGTCGTAGTGCACCTGGTTGCGGCGGTCGGCCACGGTCAGGTTGAGGTCGAACCGACGGATGCAGTGCGGGGCCTTGGTGTAGGACGTGGAGTCCCAGTCCATCGGGCAGGCGTCCTCGGCGTTCACGGGCCAGCCGTACTGCTGCGCAGCGGCCAGACCGGCGGAGACCGCGAAGTAGTCGCCGAACGACTCGCCGATCGCGCCGGCGTCGATGCTGCCGGTGTCGTAGAACCCGGGCACCTGGTCCGCGTGGATGGCGTGGCCGTACTCGTGCATGATCACCTCGGCGTCCTCGGCGTCGTCGACGCCGCCCTTGCCGAGGCGGATGTAGTCGCCCTTGTCGGTCATGTAGGAGTTGTCGACGCCGTACTGGTTGATCCGCAGGTCGTACGGACGGGCCAGGATCGCGCGGTAGGGGCCGCCGGGCCGGAAGCCCAGCGACTGGAGGTACTCCTGGGCCTGGTTCACCCAGAAGTAGCCCATGACCTGCTCGAACTGGTCCTGGTCGCGGGTGTAGGTGAACGTGTTGGTGGTGCTGTACGCCGGGGTGCCGGTCGAGGTGCGGACGTTGACCCAGTCACCGGAGAGGTAGCCGGTGCCGTCGAGGTTGCGGAGCTGGGCGGGTGTGTACTGCGCCGCGAGCTCGGGGGTGTTCGCGTCCTTGCTGTCGGTCAGGGTCTGGTCGCCCGACGACTGCACCGGGTTGACCATGAAGATCTGGCCGGTGCCGGTGCTCGAGCCGCTGCCCGGCTTGTCGGCGGTGGACGGGCCGGCGACGAGCGCTGTGGCGGTGGCGGCGACCGCGAGACCCGCGGTCATGAGGCGAAACGTGTGCACGTGGTTCCTCCAGTCGGTACCGCCCGGGGGGTGTGGGCGGGTCATCGGGCATCCTGCCGGGCGAACCGGCCCGTGACCACACCCCTGGGGGCCGTGTCTCCGCCTCGATCGGGACCGATCGGGCGCGATCGGCAACAATGGCCCGCGTGACACCCGGGACATGGCAGTTCGAGGGCGAGACCGCCGAGGTCTGGCCCGGCCGCAACTTCCCCCTGGGCGCCACCTGGTCGGAGGAGTCGACGAACTTCGCGGTGCACGCGCCGCACGCCACCGGGGTCTGGCTCTGCCTCTTCGACGACGAGGGCAACGAGACCACCCACCCGCTGACCGAGCAGTCGCTGGGCATCTGGCACGGCGCCCTGCCCGGCGTCGCACCCGGCACCCTCTACGGCTTCCGCGCGGACGGGCCCTGGTACCCGGCACGAGGGCTGCGCTTCAACCCCGCCAAGCTGCTGGTCGACCCCTACGCCCGGGCGGTGTCCGGGCAGGTCACCGTGGACAAGGCGATCTTCGGCCACGCCCAGGACGAGCCGGACGAGCGCGACGACACCGACTCCGCGCCGTACGTCCCGCGCTCGGTGGTGGTCCGCGACGACTTCGACTGGGGCGGTGACACCCCGATGCGGCGCCGCTACCGCGACACCGTCATCTACGAGATGCACGTCAAGGGCATGACCGCGCTGCACGACCGGGTGCCCGAGCAGCTGCGCGGCACGTACGCCGGGCTGGCGACGCCGGCGGTCATCGACTACCTGCGCGACCTCGGCATCACCGCCGTCGAGCTGCTGCCGGTGCACCAGTTCACCTCCGAGCCGGCCGTGGTCGACCGTGGCCTCGTGAACTACTGGGGCTACAACACGCTCGGCTTCTTCGCACCGCACAACGGCTACAGCGCCTCCGGGGACCGCGGGCAGCAGGTCACCGAGTTCAAGGCGATGGTCAAGGCGTTCCACGACGCCGGCATCGAGGTCATCCTCGACGTGGTGTACAACCACACCGCCGAGGCCGGGCCGATCGGGCCCACGTTGTCGTTCCGCGGGCTCGACGACACGTTCTACCGCCGGGCGGACCGCCGGCCGCCGGACCCGCACCCCGACATCTTCGGCCACACCGAGCGGCCCACCGACGTCTACTGGGACGTGACCGGCTGCGGAAACACCGTGAGCACCGACCACCCGATGGCGCTGCGGCTGATCCTCGACTCGCTGCGCTACTGGGTCACCGAGATGCACGTCGACGGGTTCCGCTTCGACCTGCTCTCCGCGCTCACCCGGAAGGGCCACGAGGTCGACATGCGCTCCGGGCTGCTGACCACGATCGCGCAGGACCCGATCCTGCGGCACGTGAAGCTGATCGCGGAGCCGTGGGACACCTCGATGGACGGCTACCTCGTCGGCGAGCTGCCGCCGGAGTGGGTGGAGTGGAACGACCAGTACCGCGACACCATGCGCGACTTCTGGCGCGGGCACGGCGCGATCCGGACCGTCGCCACCCGGCTGGCCGGCTCCAGCGACCTGTACGCCGACGACGGGCGCTCGCCGTACGCCTCGATCAACTTCGTCACCGCCCACGACGGGTTCACGCTGCGCGACCTGGTGTCCTACGACCGCAAGCACAATCGGGCCAACGGGGAGCACAACCGGGACGGGACCGACAACAACCGGTCGTGGAACTGCGGGGTCGAGGGCGAGACCGACGACGCCGACGTGATCGCGCTCCGGCGACGGCAGGCGGCGAACCTGATGGCGACGCTGTGCCTGTCGAACGGCGTCCCCATGATCACCGCCGGCGACGAGCGCGGCCGTACCCAGCGCGGCAACAACAACCCGTTCTGCCAGGACAACGAGATCTCCTGGATCGACTGGCGGGTCGACGACGCGTGGCTCGACATCTACGAGCTGACCCGGGCGGCGCTGCGGCTCCGGCGCGAGCACCCGGCACTGCGGCAGCGGCACTGGTTCGAGGGGCGGCCTACGCTCGAGGGTGGCCCGAAGGACCTGGCGTGGCTGCACCCGAGCGGCCGCGAGATGACCAACGGCGACTGGCACGACGACAGCCTCGGTGTGGTCGGGATGTTCCTCTCGGGCAGCCCGCTGCGCGCCCCCGGGCCGCGCGGCGAGCAGCAGCACGACAGCTCGTTCATGATCTGGTTGAACGCCGCGCCGTACGCCGCGGACGTGGTGCTGCCGGCCAACGCGTGGGTCCAGAGCGGTGAGGTGGCGCTGAGCACCGACCCCGACCTCCCCGCCGGCAGCCCGGCCGTCGCAGGCAAGCGGCTGCGCCTCGGCGGCCGCACCGTCGTGGTCCTCCGCCAGACCTGACCCGCCGCTGGTCACCCGCCGCCGACCGCCCGCCGCTGGTTGAGGAGGTCGCGCAGCGACCGTCTCCAGACCAAAGGCGCCATTTCGCACGGCTCGGCACGCGATTCGGGGCACCTCGGCGCGCAATTCGGGGCACCTCGGCACGCAATTCGGGGCACCTCGGCGCGCAATTCGGGGCACCTCGGCGGGGTCAGTCCTTGCTGCGGTTCGCGATCCGGAGCGTGGTGAGCGCGACCATGCGGGAGACCACGAGCGCGAGGTACAGCATCCCGGCTATCTGCTCGAGCATCACCGCGGACCTGGCGTGCGGGGTGATCGGGACGATGTCGGAGAGGCCGGTGCTCGACAGCGTGGTGATCGACAGGAACAGCAGCTCCACCCAGGTGCGGGGATCCCCGGCGTTCTGTGCCGCGGTGAACGAGTCCGGCCACACGATCTGGACGGCCACGTAGACGTAGGCGAAGCCCCACGCCACGACCGTGAACGTCGACCCGGTCGCCCAGAGCTCGTCGCGGCTGGCGTGGTCGTCGTCGAACATGTACCGGATCAGGGCGTACGCCGTGTAGAAGTAGAACGCCGCGTGGAAGACCGCCGAGGTGAGCACGACCCCGTCGTTGTCCGGCACCATCGACTCCAGCAGGGTGAGGCCGACGACGGGCAGACCCAGCAGCAGCGACACCCAGGTGAGCGCCGGGGTCATCCGGACCGCCGCGACCGCCAGCCCGAGCACGAGGATGCCGAAGATCCCGACGACGGCACGCCCGAACCCCTCCTCACCGAGGAACGGGAAGATGACGATCCCCGCGAGCTGCACGAACAGCAGCACCGCCGACGGGGTGTCGCGCGCGGCGGCGTACCACTTCCTCACGGACGCCACGCTAGCCCGCCGCGAGTGCACCGACTGGTCACGAACCGCCAGCTCCTGCCGGGATCACGCGTTGGCGACGAGCCCCAGCTCGGCCGGCGAGGCCATCCGCTCGTTGCGCGGCAGGATCCGCACGGTGTAGCCGAACGGGCCGGTGCGCCCGAGCGTGACCGCACCCTCGTAGCGGTGCCGGCCGCCGTCGTAGGACTCGACCGGGGTGAGCGAGGTCGTGGCGACGTCGACCAGGTCGTCGTCGTTGGCGACGGTCCCGAACACCAGCTGGACGTCGACGTCGGCCGGCGCGAGGCCGCCCAGCGACACGAACGCACGCACCGACACCTCGTCGCCGACCTCCGGGGAGGCGCTGACGCCGTGCGACTCGACGTGCTCGACGTGGACGCCGTCCCAGCCGCGGCGGACCGCCTGCTTCCATTGCGCGAACGCGCGGGCGCCCTCGTGCGAGCCGTTGAGGCTGCGCGAGGACAGGGCGGCCGGGCGGTAGAGCTGCTCGACGTAGTCGCGGACCATCCGGGTGGCCAGCACCTTGGGCCCGAGCGACTTCAGCGTGTGCCGGACCATCTCGATCCAGCGGGTCGGCACGTTGCCGGCGTCGACGTCATAGAAGCGCGGGGCGACCTCGTTCTCGATCAGGTCGTAGAGCGCGTGCGCCTCGATGTCGTCGCGGTGGTCGGGGTCGTCGACGACGTCGGCGGACGGGATCGCCCAGCCGTTGTTGCCGTCGTACCACTCGTCCCACCAGCCGTCGAGGATCGACAGGTTGAGGCCGCCGTTGAGCGCCGCCTTCATGCCGGAGGTGCCGCAGGCCTCGTAGGGACGCAGCGGGTTGTTCAGCCAGACGTCGCAGCCGGGGTAGAGCGGCTGCGCCATCGCGATGTCGTAGTTCGGCAGGAACACGATCCGGTGCCGGACCTCGGGGTCGTCGGCGAAGCGAACCATCTCCTGGATGAGCTTCTTGCCGCCGTCGTCAGCCGGGTGCGACTTGCCCGCGATCACCAGCTGCACCGGGCGCTCGGGGTCGAGCAGCAGGCGCTTGAGGCGCTCGGGGTCGCGCAGCATCAGCGTGAGCCGCTTGTACGACGGCACACGGCGTGCGAAGCCGATGGTCAGCACGTCGGGGTCGAGGGCGGAGTCGATCCAGCCCAGCTCGGCCGGGGCGGCGCCGCGCTGGAGCCACGACTCCCGCAGCCGGCGGCGGGCGTCCTCGACGAGGCGCTGGCGCAGCACCCGCTTGGTCGACCAGATGTCGGCCGAGGGCACCTTGTCGACGACCTCCCAGAGGGCGGGGTCGTTGGACTCGACGTCGGCGCCGGAGCTGGTGGCCAGGTCGAAGACCTCGCGGGCCACCCAGGTGGGAGCGTGCACGCCGTTGGTGATCGAGGAGATCGGGACGTCGGTCTCGTCGAAGTCGGCCCAGAGCCCGTTGAACATGCCGCGGGAGACGTGGCCGTGCAGTACCGAGACGCCGTTGGCGCGCTGGGCGAGGCGGAAGCCCATCACGGCCATGTTGAAGACGGAGGGGTCGCCGCCCTCGAAGCCCTCGGCGCCGAGCGCGAGCACCCGGTCGGCGGGGACGCCCGGCACCGGGCTGTTGCCGCCGAAGTACTGCTCGACGAGGTCGCGCGGGAAGCGGTCGATGCCGGCCGGGACCGGGGTGTGCGTGGTGAAGACGGTGCCGCCGCGGGAGACCTCGAGCGCGGTGTCGAAGTCGAGGCGCGGGCCGGCCCCGTCGACGGTCAGCTCGCGGATCCGCTCGAGGCCGAGGAAACCCGCGTGGCCCTCGTTGGTGTGGAAGACCTCGGGGTCCGGGGCGCCGGTGATCCGGGAGAAGGCGCGCAGGGCACGGACGCCGCCGACGCCGAGCAGCAGCTCCTGGAGGAGGCGGTGCTCGGTGGTGCCGCCGTACAGCCGGTCGGTCACGTCGCGGAGCTGGCCGCGGTTGGTCTCGACGTCGGAGTCGAGCAGCAGCAGCGGCACCCGGCCGACCTGGGCCACCCAGATGCGGGCGTCGAGGGTGTCCTCGCCCGGCACCGGGATCGAGATGCCGGCGGCGCTGCCGTCGGCCTCGCGCAGCAGCGAGAGCGGGAGCCCGTCGGGGTCGAGCACCGGGTAGGTCTCCTGCTGCCAGCCCTCGCGGGAGAGCGACTGGCGGAAGTAGCCCTGGCGGTAGAGCAGGCCCACGCCGACGATGGGGACGCCGAGGTCGGAGGCGGTCTTGAGGTGGTCGCCGGCGAGGATGCCGAGGCCGCCGGAGTACTGCGGGAGCACGGCGGTGATGCCGAACTCGGGCGAGAAGTAGGCGATGGAGGTGGGCAGGTCGGCGCCCTTGGCGGCCTTCTGCTGGTACCACCGGTCACCGGTGAGGTAGCCGTCGAGGTCGGCCTTGGCCAGCTCGACCATCTTGAGGAACTTGCGGTCGCCCGCCAGCTCGGTCAGCCGGTCGCGGCCGACGGCACCGAGGAGTCGCACCGGGTCGTTGTGGGTGGACTCCCACAGCTCCTGGTCCATGGCCCGGAAGACGTCCTGCGTCTCGGGGTGCCAGGACCAGCGCAGGTTGACCGCGAGGTCGGCCAGCGCGGCCAGCGGCTCGGGCAGGACGGGACGGACGGTGAATCGACGGATCGCTCGCACCAGAAGACGGTAGCCCAAAGGCTCTGGATCGATCCAATAGCCGTCTCGACAGGCCGCTGACCTGCGGCTTCGCAGACCCTCACGTAACCCGCGACCGCGCTCCCCCGTTGTTCGGCGCATGACGATCCTCGTTCCGCGGCGCAGCCGGCTCGGCCTTGCCGCTGCCGCCCTCGTGGCCGCCTCCCTGGTCACGGGCCTCGCCCAGCTCCCCGCTGTCGGCGAGACCTCGCCGTCGGCCGCCCCGGCCACGCCCGAGCTGCTCACGCTCGGGGACTCCCCGGCCGGCCTGACCGACCTCGACACCCGCGGTACCGCGCTCCCGACGGCCGCGCAGGAGCGGGCCGCGTCCCGGCTCGCGGCGACGGTCCGGTGGAACGCGTTCGGCACCCCGGCCTCGATCCTGCCGGCCGGTGGCAGCCTCGGTGCGGCCTCGTCGTCCGACGCCGCCACCGCGGCCCGGTCGTGGCTGCGGGCGCACCGGTCCCTGCTCGGCCTGACCGCGGGCCAGGTGGACGGCCTCGAGCTGGTCAACGCCCAGAGGCTCGCCCGGAGCAGCGCCCGGGCGGTGCTGTTCCGCCAGCGGTTCGGCGACCTCTCCCCCGCGATCGGGTCGATGGTGACGGTCGGCGTCGCCGACGGGCAGATCGCCTACGTCTCCTCGTCCCTGACCCGGACCACCGGCACGCCCGCTGCGCCGGGGCTCGGTCCCGTCCGCGCCTGGCTGGCCGCCGCCGCGAACGTCGGCCGGGACGGCATCGACACCGGGACGCTGGGCACGGTCACGAAGGGCGGCTGGACCCGGCTGACGGTGCCGGGCTTCGCCCAGGAGCAGCAGGTGCGGCTGCGCGCCCTGGCCCTGGCCGACGGGTCGGTGCGTCCGGTGTTCGAGGCCAACGTGGTCGACGTGCAGAAGGGTGCCGCCCTGGCCTACACCTCGATGGTGGACGCCGTGACCGGCAAGGTGCTCGTCCGGCAGGACAAGGTCGACCACTCCAGCGACCTCGCACCGTTCCAGGGCGAGGTGACCGCCGACGCGTGCGGCCCGCAGCACGCCTTCGAGCTCACCGACGCGAAGACGCAGCAGATCGCGGTGGCCGCCACCGCGGTCAACCCGGCCAACGACATCGTGGTCAAGCTGTTCGGCCCGGGCGGCGCGCTGCTGGCCAGCGGCGACCTCGGCACCAGCCCGGAGACGTTGACCTACGCCCCGGGCGGCACCCTGCCGCAGGGCGTCTACCACGCCCAGGTCTGCCCGTTCGAGGACCCGACGGCACCGTTCCTGCCCCCGGGCGCCTACACCGGCGTCGTCACCTCCGGCGACAGCAGCGCCGCGGCGCCGTCCGTGCCGCTCCCCCGCTGGCGCTACTTCCCGAGCAACCCCGCCCTCGACTGGTCGGCCGACCACGCGCCCAGGAACACCGTGGTCGGCTGCTGGGAGCCCGCGGCCGGCTGCACCCCCGGGCACCGGCTGGCCAACCCCTACAGCTCGCCCTGGGACCACGACCACCTGACCGGGCTGCCGACCTTCACCACCCGCGGCAACAACGCCAGCGACCGGGAAGCCTGGCTGAGCCCGCTCACGCCCGGCGGCCTCGCGCAGGCCCCGTTCTCCCCGACCCGGGAGTACACCACCGCGTTCACCGACGCTTGGAACAACTCCCGCTGCAACCCCGCGGAGCTGGTGCCCGGCGGCAACGACATCGACTTCGCGGCCACCAACCTGTTCGTCGCACACAACCGCATGCACGACTACAGCTACGGCCTCGGCTTCACCGAGCAGAACTACAACCTGCAGCAGGACAACCTCGGCCGGAACCCCGACCCGACGCGGCAGGACGACCCCGAGGTCGGCAACGTCCAGGCAGGCGCGCTCAGCGGGGGCACGCCGTCGTACCTCGGCCGGGACAACGCCAACCAGATCGCGCTCCAGGACGGGATCCCCGGCATCACCAACCAGTACCTCTTCCAGCCGATCGCGGGCGCGTTCTACTCCCCCTGCGCGGACGGCTCGCTCGACATGAGCATCGTCGGGCACGAGTACACCCACGCGATCTCCAACCGCATGATCGGCGGCCCGGACGAGGGGATCACCTCCGAGCAGGGCGGCGCGATGGGCGAGTCGTGGGGTGACCTGGTCGCCGCGGAGTACCTCTTCAGCCACGGCTACTCCACCGGCGCCAACCCCTGGGCGGTGGGCCCCTACGCCACCGGGAACAAGAGCGTGGGCATCCGCGACTACGCGATCAACGCCAACCCGCTCAACTACTCCAACTACGGGTTCGACTCGACCGGCGACGAGGTGCACGCGGACGGCGAGATCTGGAACGGCACCATGTGGTCGGTCCGGCAGGCGCTCGTCAAGCGCTACGACGCCCGCTTCCCGTACGCCGACAAGGAGCTGCAGGAGGCGTGCGCGGAGGGCCTCGGCGCCCGCCGTACGCCGCGGGCGCCGCAGGTCTGCCCCGGCAACCGGCGCTGGGTGCAGCTGGTGTTCGACGCCTTCCTGCTGCAGCAGGGCGCCACGTCGATGCTCGACGCCCGCGACGCGATGCTGGCCGCGGACCGGATGCGCTTCGGCGGCCGCGACGTGAAGGCGATGTGGGACGCGTTCGCGAAGCGCGGGATGGGCAAGGGCGCCGCCACGCCCAACGCCGACTCTGGTGACACCACGCCGAGCTTCGCCTCGCCGCGGTCCCACAACGCGCGGGTCACCCTGGCCACCCCCGGCCGCCTGTACGTCGGTCGTTACGAGGCCCGCTCCACCCCGGTCGCCGACACCCTGTCGACCACGAAGCTGGGCAGCACCTTCTCGCTGGTCCCGGGCAGGCACCAGCTGCTGCACCAGTCCACCGGCCGCGGCTTCAGCCGGTTCACGGTCACCGTGAAGCCGGGCCAGAAGCGCACCATCCGGCTCGCCGGGGCCAGGAACCTGGCCGCGAAGGCGAACGGCGCCAGGGTCCTCTCCTCCAGCGCCGGGTCGCTCAACGCGGCCTCGCTGATCGACGGCACCGAGTCCACGAACTGGGCCGGCGTCAACGACGGCACCAACGTCGACCAGGCCGGGCAGCACCCGTACGTCGTGGTGGACCTCGCCGGCGGGACCCGCACGGTCCGCCGGGTCCAGGTCAGCGCGATGCTGCGTCCGGCACCGGCCGAGGCGACCGACCTCCCGCTCGCGGCGGACCCCGACTCCGGTTCACGGTTCACCGCGCTGCGTCGCTTCGCGCTGGAGGCGTGCACCAGCGCCTGCGGCTCGGCCGGCGCCACGTGGAAGCGGTTCTACACCTCGTCCACGGCCGCCTTCCCCGCCGTACGACCGCGGCCGGTGGCGCCGAACCTCCTCCTGCGGTCGTTCGACGTGCCCGACACGCGGGCCGCGGCGATCCGGTTCGTGGCGCTGGAGAACCAGTGCACCGGCTACTCCGGCTACGCCGGCGAGCAGGACGACGACCCGACGAACGCCACCGACTGCAGGACCGCGTCCGACCGCGGCCAGTCGGTGCGCGCCGCCGAGCTGCAGGTCTACTGACCTGCCACGGACCCGCCACCCGGGAGCAGGACCAGGGCCGGACCGGCCGGGGTGCTCATCCTCGCTGGTCCGGCCTTGCGGCGCACCCTCACCTGACCCCTAGGGTGGAGCGCATGGTCGGACGCATACCCGTCATGGATGTCTCCCCCGTCGTCGACCGTGGCCGGCTACCTGCCAAGGCGACCGTGGGCGAGCCGTTCCCGGTCCGCGCCCGCGTGTTCCGCGAGGGCCACGACAAGCTCGGGGCCGAGGTGGTGCTGATCGACCCCCGGGGCAAGCGCCGGCACCCGGTCCGGATGGTCAAGCACGACACGGTGCCCGACCTCCACGAGGCGTGGGTGACGCCGGACACCGACGGCGCGTGGTCGTTCGAGATCCAGGCCTGGTCCGACCCGCTCGCCACCTGGGAGCACGCGGCCGGCATCAAGATCCCGGCCGACATCGACACCGAGCTCATGTTCGCCGAGGGGCACCTGCTGCTGCAGCGGGTCCGCAAGGGGCTCAAGAAGGGCTCGGTCGACGCCAAGGTGGTGGCCGGCGCGATCGACGCGACGCAGGACACCTCCCGTCCGGTCGCCGCCCGGCTCGCGGTCCTCCAGGCCGACGACCTCGCTGACGTCCTCGCGCGCCACCCGCTGCGCGACCTGCTCACGGTCGAGGGGCCCTTCCCGGCGTACGCCGACCGCGAGCGCGCGCTCTACGGCAGCTGGTACGAGTTCTTCCCGCGCTCCGAGGGGGCCACGAAGGACCCGAAGACCGGCAAGGTCACCAGCGGCACCCTGCGCACCGCGGCGAAGCGGCTGCCGGCAGTGGCGGCGATGGGCTTCGACGTGATCTACCTGCCGCCGATCCACCCGATCGGCCGGCTGAACCGCAAAGGCCCCAACAACACGCTGACCCCCGGCCCCGACGACACCGGGTCGCCGTGGGCGATCGGTGCCAAGGAGGGCGGCCACGACGCGATCCACCCCGACCTCGGCACGATGAAGGACTTCGACCACTTCGTCGCCGCCGCGACCAAGGCCGGCCTCGAGGTGGCGCTCGACTTCGCGCTGCAGGCGGCGCCCGACCACCCCTGGGTGAAGAAGCACCCGGAGTGGTTCACCACCCGCGCCGACGGGTCGATCGCCTACGCGGAGAACCCGCCGAAGAAGTACCAGGACATCTACCCGATCAACTTCGACAACGACCCCGAGGGCATCTACGCCGAGGCGCTGCGCGTGGTGCGGCTCTGGATGGCGCACGGGGTCCGGATCTTCCGCGTCGACAACCCGCACACCAAGCCGCTGGCCTTCTGGGAGTGGCTGCTCGGCCAGGTCCGCGCGACCGACCCGGACGTCATCTTCCTGTCCGAGGCGTTCACCCGGCCGCCGATGATGCACGGGCTCGGGTCGATCGGCTACCACCAGAGCTACACCTACTTCACCTGGCGCAACTCCAAGCAGGAGTTGGAGGACTACCTCAGCGAGGTGTCGCGGGAGTCCGACCACCTGATGCGGCCGAACTTCTTCGTCAACACCCCCGACATCCTCCACGCCTACCTGCAGTACGGCGGCCCGGCGGCCTTCAAGATCCGGGCAGCCATCGCCGCGACCGGCAGCCCGAGCTGGGGCGTCTACGCCGGCTACGAGCTGTTCGAGCACGTGGCGGTGAAGCCCGGCTCCGAGGAGTACCTCGACTCGGAGAAGTTCCAGATCCGGGTCCGCGACTGGGAGGCCGCGGAGAAGGAGGGCCGCACGCTCGCGCCGTACCTCACGAGGCTGAACGAGATCCGCCGGGCCCACCCGGCGCTCCAGCTGCTGCGCAACCTCACCGTGCACCGCAGCGACGACGACGCGGTGCTGGTCTTCAGCAAGCACCGGGAGCTGCCCGACGGGCAGCTCGACACCGTGATCGTGGTCGTCAACGTCGACCCGCACGGCACCCGCGAGACCATGGTCCACCTCGACATGCCGGCGCTCGGCCTCGACTGGAACGACTCGTTCCTGGTCCACGACGAGATCACCGGCGAGACCTGGAGCTGGACCGAGCACGACTACGTCCGCCTCGACCCCTACGTCGAGCCCGCCCACATCCTCACGATCAGGAGGCCCCGTTGACCGCGACCGAGCCGAGCCGGACCGCCGTGTCCGCCGACGCACAGGCCGAGGGCAGGGAGGGCCTTCCCGAGATGCACGACAGAGGTGCGGTGGAGACACCGGACTGGTTCAAGACCGCGGTGTTCTACGAGGTCCTGGTCCGCTCGTTCCGCGACTCGAACGGCGACGGCACCGGTGACTTCGCCGGGCTGACCGAGAAGCTGGACTACCTCCAGTGGCTCGGCATCGACTGCCTCTGGGTGCCGCCGTTCTTCCCGTCCCCGCTGCGCGACGGCGGGTACGACGTCTCCGACTACACCGGCGTGCTGCCCGAGATCGGGACCATCGAGGACTTCCACAAGTTCCTCGACGCGGCGCACGAGCGCGGCATCCGGGTGATCATCGACTTCGTCATGAACCACACCTCGGACCAGCACCCGTGGTTCCAGGCCTCGCGGGAGGACCCGGACGGCCCGTACGGCGACTTCTACGTCTGGTCCGACAGCGACGAGCTCTACCAGGACGCACGGATCATCTTCGTCGACACCGAGCCGTCCAACTGGACCTGGGACCCGGTCCGCCAGCAGTACTTCTGGCACCGGTTCTTCAGCCACCAGCCCGACCTCAACTTCGACAACCCCAAGGTCCACGACGCGATGCTCGAGGCGCTCGCGTTCTGGCTGGACATGGGCCTCGACGGCTTCCGGCTCGATGCCGTCCCCTACCTCTACGAGCGGCCGGGCACCAACGGAGAGAACCTCCCGGAGACACACGAGTTCCTCCGGAAGGTGCGCAGGTTCGTCGACGACAACTACCCGGGCCGGGTGCTGCTGGCCGAGGCCAACCAGTGGCCCTCCGACGTCGTCGACTACTTCGGCGGCACCCGCGACCCCGAGACCGGGGAGTACGGCGGCCACGGGGACGAGTGCCACATGTGCTTCCACTTCCCGGTGATGCCGCGCATCTTCATGGCGGTGCGCCGCGAGTCGCGCTACCCCATCTCCGAGATCCTCGAGCAGACCCCGGCCATCCCGGACAACTGCCAGTGGGGCATCTTCCTCCGCAACCACGACGAGCTGACGCTCGAGATGGTGACCGACGAGGACCGCGACTACATGTGGGACGAGTACGCCAAGGACCCGCGGATGAAGGCCAACATCGGCATCCGCCGCCGGCTCGCCCCGCTGCTCGAGAACGACATCAACCAGATGGAGCTGTTCACCGCGCTGCTGCTGTCGATGCCCGGGTCGCCGGTCCTCTACTACGGCGACGAGATCGGGATGGGCGACAACATCTGGCTGGGCGACCGCGACGGCGTCCGCACGCCGATGCAGTGGACGCCCGACCGCAACGCCGGCTTCTCCGTGGCCACCCCCGGCAAGCTGCACCTGCCTGCCATCCAGGACCCGGTCTTCGGGTACCAGTCGGTCAACGTCGAGGCCCAGCTGGAGAACTCCTCCTCGCTGCTGCACTGGACCCGCCGCATGATCCACGCCCGCCGCCAGCACCCGGCGTTCGGCCTCGGCACGTTCACCGACCTCGGCGGCTCGAACCCGAGCGTGCTGTCCTACGCCCGAGAGCACGACGACGACATCATCGTCTGCGTCAACAACCTCTCCCGGTTCCCGCAGCCGGTCGAGCTCGACCTCCGGCGCTGGGAGGGCTGGTACCCGGTCGAGCTCCTCGGCGGCGTCCCGTTCCCCACCATCGGTGAGCTGCCGTACCTGCTCACCCTGGGTGGCCACAGCTTCTACTGGTTCCGCCTGACCCGACGGGAGGACCCCGCTCCGTGACCCAGCCCGAGAGCACCACCCCGACCACGGACCCGACCACGAGCCCGCGCACGACCGACGGGCCCGGGTCCCACCCCGCGCTCCCCCATCTCGAGCGCTTCCTGGGCACCGCCCGGTGGTTCGGCGGCAAGGGCCGCGACCTCCGGGCGGCCGGCGTACGCCGGGTCGGCCGGCTGCCGGCCGGCCCCGACGAGCCGCGGGTGGCGATCGACCTGCTCGAGGTGGCCTACGCGGACGGCGACACCGAGCTCTACCAGCTCCCGCTGCTGTTCTGCACGGAACCGCAGGACCGGCTGGCGCACGCGCTGGTGGGCGAGTGGGACGACCCCGACTTCGGCCCGTCGCTGGTGTACGACGCGGTGCACGACCGCGACGCCATGGCGCTGTGGCTGGCGGCCTTCGACAAGGAGGGCCACCACGAGGGCGACCACAGCCACGCCCTGTTCTTCCACCGGCTCGAGGGCCACGAGATCGACACGACCACCCACTCGACGCTGTTCAGCGGCGAGCAGTCCAACTCCTCGGTGGCTTTCGGGGAGGACTGCCTGATGAAGGTGTTCCGCAAGGTCACCCCGGGCGTGAACCCCGACATCCAGATCCACGAGGTGCTCACCCGCGCCGGCTCCGACCACGTGGCCGCCCTCTACGGCTGGCTGGACACCTACGACACGGCGACCGACACGGTCATCCAGCTCGCGATGCTCCAGCAGTTCCTGCGCACCGGCACCGACGGCTGGGACCTGGCCCAGGTCAGCGCCCGCAACCTGTTCGCCGAGGCCGACCTGCACCCGCACGAGGTGGGCGGCGACTTCGCCGCGGAGGCCGCCCGGCTCGGCGTCGCCCTGGCCGAGACCCACCAGGTCCTGGCCGAGCACTTCCCCACCGAGGTGCGCACGCCCGAGCAGCTCGGCGAGCTCGCCGACGCGATGCACCGGCGGCTCGACGAGGCCCTGACGGCCGTCCCCGCTCTCGAGGCGTACGCCGGGGGGCTCCGCGGCGGGTTCGAGGCGGTGCGCGCGCTGGGCGGCGACCCGATCCAGCGCATCCACGGCGACCTGCACCTCGGCCAGACCCTGCGCACGGTCCGCGGCTGGAAGCTGGTGGACTTCGAGGGCGAGCCGGCCAAGCCCCTGGCCGAGCGGATGCTGCCCGACTCGGTGTGGCGGGACGTGGCCGGCATGCTCCGTTCGTTCGACTACGCCGCCGCGGCGGTCGACCGGGCGATGACCGAGAGCGACGCGGACGGGGTCGAGCAGCGGGCCTACCGCGCCCGGGAGTGGACCAAGCGCAACAGCGACGCGCTGCTCGAGGCCTACACCGGCGGACGTGCGTTGTCCGCCGACGAACGGGTACTCCTGACCGCGTACGAGGCCGACAAGGCCATCTACGAATGCGTCTACGAGGTGCGCAACCGCCCGAGCTGGCTGGGGATCCCGCTCGGGGCGGTGGAGAGGCTGGCGTCATGACGGTGTCCCACGACGAGCTCGCCCTGCTGGCTGCAGGCGGGCACGGCAACCCCCACGGCGTGCTCGGAGCGCACCCGCACGAGGGCGGGGTGACGATCCGGGTGCTCCGGCCGCTGGCGACCGCGGTCGAGATCCGGCACGGCGACGACGTCACGCCCCTGCACCACGAGCACGAGGGCATCTGGGTCGGCGAGCTGCCCGGCACGGAGGTGCCCGACTACCGGGTCACGGTCACCTACGACGCCGGGCCGTGGACCTACGACGACCCCTACCGCTACCTGCCGACGCTGGGCGAGGTGGACATCCACCTGATCAACGAGGGCCGGCACGAGAAGCTCTGGGACGTCCTCGGCGCGCACGTGCACTCCTGGGAGAGCGGCGTCACCGGTACCTCGTTCGCGGTGTGGGCGCCGAGCGCCCGCGGCGTCCGCGTGGTCGGCGACTTCAACTCCTGGGACGGCCGGATCCACCCGATGCGACAGCTCGGCACCTCGGGCGTCTGGGAGCTGTTCGTGCCCGACGTCGGCAAGGGCACCCGCTACAAGTTCTCGCTGCTCG
The DNA here is from genome assembly GCF_004519545.1 of Nocardioides guangzhouensis. Classification (GTDB taxonomy): domain Bacteria; phylum Actinomycetota; class Actinomycetes; order Propionibacteriales; family Nocardioidaceae; genus Nocardioides; species Nocardioides guangzhouensis. The sequence goes on along the minus strand of NZ_SDKM01000011.1, from coordinate 89,688 downwards.
GCGCCGACGGCGTCTGGCGGGAGAAGGCCGACCCCCTCGCCTTCGCCACGGAGGTGCCCCCGGCCACGTCGTCGGTGGTGACGGAGTCGGCGTACGAGTGGGGCGACGCGGAGTGGCTCGAGCGACGCGCGTCGACGGACGTGCACGACAACCCGATGTCGGTCTACGAGGTGCACCTCGGCTCGTGGCGACGCGGGCTCGACTACGAGCAGATCGCCGAGCAGCTGGTCGGCCACGTCGAGCACCTCGGGTTCACGCACGTCGAGCTCCTGCCGGTCATGGAGCACCCGTACGGCGGCTCGTGGGGCTACCAGGTCACGTCGTACTTCGCCCCGACTGCGCGCTTCGGCGAGCCCGACGGCCTCCGCCACCTGATCGACAAGCTGCACCAGGCCGGGATCGGCGTGATCCTCGACTGGGTGCCGGCGCACTTCCCGAAGGACGACTTCGCGCTGGCCCGCTTCGACGGCACCGCGCTCTACGAGGACCCGAACCCCTCGCGCGGCGAGCACCCCGACTGGGGCACCTACGTCTTCAACTTCGGTCGCCGTGAGGTCCGCAACTTCCTGGTGGCCAGCGCGCTCTACTGGCTGGAGGAGTTCCACGCCGACGCGCTCCGCGTCGACGCCGTGGCCTCGATGCTCTACCTCGACTACTCCCGCGAGCCGGGCCAGTGGACGCCGAACGTGCACGGCGGCCGGGAGAACCTCGAGGCGGTGCAGTTCCTCCAGGAGATGAACACCGTCTGCCGGCTCCGGGTGCCCGGCACCTGCGTGATCGCCGAGGAGTCGACCGCCTGGCCGGGGGTCACCACGCCCACGTCGGACGGCGGCCTCGGCTTCGACTTCAAGTGGAACATGGGCTGGATGCACGACTCGCTCGGCTACGTCGAGAACGACCCGGTGCACCGCTCCTACCACCACCAGCAGATGACCTTCTCGATGGCCTACGCCTACTCCGAGAAGTACGTCCTCCCGCTCTCCCACGACGAGGTGGTGCACGGCAAGGGGTCCCTGCTGCGCAAGATGCCGGGCGACCGGTGGCAGCAGCTGGCGAACCTCCGTGCCTACCTCGCCTTCATGTGGGCGCACCCGGGCAAGCAGCTGCTGTTCATGGGCGCGGAGTTCGGCCAGGAGGCGGAGTGGGCCGAGGCCCGCGAGCTCGACTGGTGGCTGCTCGACCACCCCGAGCACCTCGGCGTGCAGAAGCTGGTGCACGACCTCAACCGGATCTACCGCGGCACGCCCGCGCTCTACGCCCGCGACCACGACCCCGACGGGTTCCAGTGGATCGACGGCGGCGACGCCGGCCGCAACCTCTTCTCGTTCGTGCGCCGCGCCCCGGGCGAGCCCGACCTGGTCTGCGTGGCGAACTTCGCCGGCAACCCGCACCACGGCGTCCGCCTCGGGCTCCCGACCGCCGGCCGGTGGGAGGAGGTCCTCAACACCGACGCCGAGGGCTACACCGGCTCGGGGGTCGGCAACCTCGGCTCGATCGAGGCGATCGAGGGCGAGTGGAGCGGACAACCCGCGCACGCCGACATCACCGTGCCGCCCCTGGCGACGGTGTGGTTCCGGCCGACCGGGAGCTGACGCCCCCGGATGGCCGGGGCGAATCCGCTGGCTAGGCTGGCGGCGTGACCGACCAGCCGACCCCGTCGACCGGCCACGAGAACGGCCGCGAGACCGGCCACGAGACCGTCGCCGAGGGCGTCGCCCGGGTGCCCGTGACCACCGAGCCGGACTTCCGGGCCGCGGTCGAGGCACTCGCGGTGGTCGTCGAGCGGGCGCTGGCCGAGCACCACCGGGTCGAGACGCTGGTGGCCCTCGACGACGAGCACGGCCAGCGGGTCGCGACCTGGGCCGGGCTGCGCCGCGAGGGCGTCCTTCGCGGTCTCACCGTGGACGGCCGCACCGCGGACCGGATCGTCTACTCCCGGCTCGCGGACGACCCCCCGGTCAGCGACCCGGAGGGCTTCCGCTCGCTGCTCAACTCGTTCCTCCCGCGCAAGCGCGCGATCAGCCAGATGCTGGTGCGCGACCCCGACGGCCGGGTGCTCATGTGCCACCTCACCTACAAGCGCGACTGGGACCTGCCCGGCGGCGTGGTCGAGGTCGGCGAGTCCCCGCAGCTGGCCGTGGCCCGTGAGGTCCGCGAGGAGCTCGGGCTGGCGCTGCCGTCCGGCCCCCTCCTGCTCACCGACTGGCTGCCCCCGTGGGGCGGCTGGGACGACGCCCTCTGCCTGGTCTTCGACGGCGGCGTGCACCCGTCCACCCTGCTCGAGACGATGGTCCGTCAGGAACGGGAGATCCGCACGGCCGCGTTCCTGAGCCTCGATGAGGTCCGGGAGCGTGCGGCCGACTTCACCGCCCGCAGGGTCGAGGCCGCGCTCTCCTCCGTCGCGGCGGGCCCGGCGGCGTACGCCGAGTCCGGGCGGCGCGAGCGGCAGTAACCTCCGGGCGCTCCCGGTCGTTGACCCGGTGTTGTTTGCAGAGTGCACCCGATGGTGCGGATCATCGACCCCATCCGGTGGTCCAGATCGCTCCGAACAACGGACGACGACCGTTCGACCGACAGGAGGGCACCGTGCCGACCCTGAGTGACTTCGCCGCCGAGACCATCGACGGCCGGGAGCTGCCGCTCAACGAGTACAAGGGTCAGGTGGTGCTCGTGGTCAACACGGCCTCGTCGTGCGGCTTCACTCCTCAGTACGGCGGCCTCGAGCGGCTCTGGGACCAGTACGCCGACGACGGCTTCGTGGTGCTCGGCTTCCCGTGCAACCAGTTCGGCAACCAGGAGCCCGGGGCCGAGCAGCAGATCGGCGAGTTCTGCAGGGCCAGCTACGGCGTCACCTTCCCGATGTTCGCCAAGGTCGACGTCAACGGCCCCGACGCCCACCCGCTCTTCGAGTGGCTGCGCAGCGAGAAGGGCGGCCTGCTCGGCGACCGCATCAGGTGGAACTTCACCAAGTTCCTCGTCGGCCGCGACGGCCACGTCATCAAGCGCTTCGGATCCACCACCACTCCCGAGAAGATCGCCCCGAGGATCGAGGCCGCCCTCGCCGAGTAGAACTGGCCCCACCGCTGGTCGAGGAGCGAGCGCCGCCCCGGTGGTCGAGGAGCGAGCGCCGCCCCGGTGGTCGAGGAGCGAGCGCCGCCCCCGGTGGTCGAGGAGCGAGCGCCGCCCCGGTGGTCGAGGAGCGAGCGCCGCCCCGGTGGTCGAGGAGCGAGCGCCAGCGAGCGTCTCGAAACCACCTCGACCCGCACGACCTGGCCGCTCGGCGGTCTAGCGGGCGGCCAGCTCGGCGGGGTCGAGGACGTCGGGCTCCGGCTCCGCGACCGGGAGGGCCGGGCGGGCCGGGCGGGCCGGGCGGGCTGGGCGGAGAGCGACGAGGACACCCGCGATCAGCACCAGACCGCCGGTCGCCTCGGCCGCGTTGGGGGCCTGGTCGAGCAGCAGCCAGGCCGAGGCCATCGCGACCACCGGCGCCAGCAGCACCCAGGGCACCACCGCGGAGGACGGGTTCCGTGAGAGCAGCGAGTTGAAGACGCCGTACCCCACCAGCGAGGCCAGGCCGGCGGTGTAGATCGTGGACAACGCGGCCTGCCACGAGAACCCGGCGACGGCGTGCGTCACCTCGGCCGGGCCGTCGACCAGCAGGGACAGGGCGAGCAGCGGGACCGGGACCACGACGGCCGACCACACGGTCAGCGACAGCCCGGCCCGGACCCCCGAGGACCGGGAGACCACGTTGCCGATCCCCCACGACAGCGCCGCGAGCAGGCACAGGGCCAGGGCCGCCAGCGTGACGTGCCCCCCGCGGCCCAGCCCGACCACGACCAGGCCGAGGGTGCCGATCCCGACGCCGACGGCCTGGGCCACGGTCGGGCGCTCACGGAGCACGCCGGCCGCGATCACGACCGTGAAGATCACCTGGGCCTGGAGCACCAGCGCGGCCAGTCCGGGCGGCATGCCGGCGGCCATCGACACGTAGAGGAAGCCGAACTGGCCGAGCGACATGAACGCACCGACGGCGGCCAGCACCCGCCACGGTACGGCGGGCCGGCTGACCAGCAGCACCGCCGGGAACACCACGACGGAGAAGCGGATCGCGGCGAACAGCAGCGGCGGCACGTCGTGCATGCCCCAGTCGATGACCACGAAGTTGAAGCCCCAGATCGTGGCCACCAGGGCGGCGAGGAGCGAGTCGCGTCGGTTCACGAGGACCAGCATCCCGGCCACGACCAGGAAACACCAGCGAATGATCGTGCGCCTGTCGATGTAGCATCACTTCATGATTGATCTGCCCGCGCTGGCCTCGCTCCGTGCCGTCGACACCCACGGCTCGGTGGTCGCCGCGGCCGACGCCCTCGGCTACACCCCGAGTGCCGTGTCCCAGCAGGTCAAGCGCCTCGAGCGCCAGACCGGCGTACCGCTGCTGGAACGGGTCGGACGCGGCGTGATGCTGACCCGGCACGGGCGGCACCTCGTCGACCAGGGCAGCCGGCTGCTCACCGACCTCGAGGCGATGGAGGCCGGGCTGCACCGGCAGGCGTCGACGGTGGCCGGCCACCTGCGCCTGACCGCGTTCGCCACCGCGATGCGGGGGCTGGTGGCTCCGGCGCTCCGCGACCTCCTCGCGGCGTACCCGGACCTGCAAGTCTCCCTCGCCGAGCGCGAGCCCTGGGACACCGTCGACCTGGTCGCCTCCGGTCAGTGCGACGTCGGCGTCGTGCACAGCTGGGGCGACGTGCCGCTGGCGATCCCCGAGCACCTCGCCACCCACGCACTCGCCGCCGACGTGGCCGACGTCGTGGTGCACCGTGAGCACCGGCTGGCCGGCCGGACCCGGGTCAGCCCCCGCGACCTCGTGGACGAGGGCTGGATCGCGACGCCCGACGGCACCATCTGCCGCGAGTGGCTCACCCGGATGTACGACGGCACCGGGCGGCTGCCACGGATCGCGCACCAGTCGATGGAGTTCTCCTCGCACCTGGCGATGGTCGAGGCCGGGCTGGGCATCGCCCTCGTCCCGCGGCTGGGACGCCAGCCGCTCGGCGACGACCTGGTCGCCCTCGCGGCGTACGACCCGGTGCCGACCCGCGAGATCCTCGCCGTCCACCGCCGCAGCATGGCCGAGTCCCCGGCCGTGTCGGCGGTGCTCGCCGGCCTGACCGTCGGGTGACGGCTCAGCCCGACGACTTCCGGCGCCCGAGCAGGAAGTAGCTGATCGGGGCGATCCCGAAGCCGTTGACCAGGGTGATCCCGGCCGCCCAGCCCCACTTCGGGCCGCGGACCTGCTCGGCGGGGCGCGACTTGAGGTCGCGCAGCGCCACCACCTTGAAGATCGCCTCGAGCACGCCCCCGACCACGACCAGCTTCCGCTGGCTGTCGCTCAGGTCGCTCCAGCGCTTTCCTGCCATCGTGCCTCCCAGCTCGTGCCGTCAAAGGCACCAGCATGGCGCAGGCCTGGTCGCTCAGGCACGTTCCTCCGCGACCGAGTTGCCGCCGTCGACGACGAGGCACTGCCCGGTGGTGTAGGACGCGCCGGGCGAGCACAGGAAGGCGACCGCGGCGGCCACCTCGTCCGGGGTCGCGCTGCGCCCGATCGGCGTACGGCGGCCCTGCCCGGCTTCGTCGGCGGTCTGGCTCGCGGTGCGGATCCAGCCCGGCGCGACGGCGTTGGCCGTGATCCCGTCGGCCGCATGGTCCACGGCGATCGAGCGGGCCAGGCCGACCATTCCGGCCTTGGCCGCGGCGTACGCCGCCTCCCCGCGCATCGACATCACCGGCCCGGTCACCGAGGTCACCATCACCACCCGGCCCCAGCGCGCCGCGCGCATCCCCGGCAGCACCGCCCGGGTTGCGAGGAACGCGGTGTCGAGGTTGCGGGCCAGCGAGTCGCGCCACGCCTGGTAGCCCAGCTCGGCCGCGGTGCCGGACTCGGTTCCGCCCGACAACGTCAGGTCCAGGACGGGCGAGCTCAGGCTGGTCATGCCCGCGTTGTTGACCAGGACGGTCGGCGGGCCGAGCGAGGCACCCACCTCCGCGACCGCGCGCCGCACCTCGTCCTCCACGGTCAGGTCGACCACCACGCCGGCCGCCCGCACACCCAGGGCCGCCAGGCCTGCGACGCGCTCGTGCACCCGGTCCGTGGTGGCGGTCACCGCGACGGCGGCCCCCATCGCACCGAGCAGCCGGGCGACCGCGAAGCCGATGCCGTCCGGCGAGCCTGCCCCGGTGACCAGCGCCACGCGACCGTCGAGGTCGAACGGCTCAGGCAGCATGGTCATCTCAGAACAGCGCCGACGCCAGGTTCTGCCGGCCACGGACCACGCGCGGGTCGTCGTTGCCGACCGCCGCGAACAGGCCGAGCAGGTGCGTCCGGGCCCGGTCGCGGTCCTCGCCGGCGGTGCGACGGACCAGCTCCACGAGACGGTTGAAGGCGTCCTCCACGTGGCCGCCCAGCATGTCGAGGTCGGCCACCAGGGTCTGTGCGTCCACGTCGTCGGGCGCGGCGGCTGCCGCGGAACGGGCGGTGTCGAGGTCGACGCCCTGGGTGCGCCGCAGCACCTTCGCCATCGCCAGCCCGGCCGCCGCCTCGGCGTCGGCGGGGTTGGCGTCGACGAGCTTCTGGTACTCCGCGACCGCGGCCTCGACGTCGCCGGCTCCCAACGCGTCCTGCGCGGCGGCGTACCGCGGGTCGGCCTGCGGCTCGGCCCCGTCCTCGTCGGGCTCGGCGCCTCCCGTGCGCGGCTGGTGCCGCCCGGTGACGCCCTGCGCGGTCACCTGCTGCATGACCTGGGTGAGCGCCGCGCGCAGCTCCTCCAGCGGGAGCGGGTCCTGCAGCAGCGGCATCGGCCGTCCTTCGAGGACCAGCACCACCAGCGGGATGGACGGGATCTGCATCGCCTGGGCGATCGCCGGCGCGGTGTCGATGTCGACCAGCCCGGCCAGGAAACGGCCCTCGAACTCGTCGGAGAGCATGCGTACGTCGTCCGCCAGGGTCCCGCTCTCCGGCATCCGCGAGCGCGAGTAGAACACCAGCACCACGGGTGCGGCCATCGACGACTCGAGCACGGACTGGAAGTTCTGCTCGTCCACGTCCACCGAGTACGCCGTGCCGCCGGCGCCAGCCGGAGCGCCCGGGGCGCCGGACGGGGCGCCCCCGGGACCTCCGGCGGGCCCTCCCGCCGGGCCTCCGGCGGGGGCGGCGGGACGTCGCAGGGCGGACAGGTCGATCGCGCCCGGGCGCGAGAACGGCTGCTGGCTCATGGGGACATCTTGTCCGATGACCGGGTACGACGGCGACGGTGGTCCCACACGCCGGGAGGCCGGATGTGGCACCTCTCCCCCAGTCGTCACTCAGGAGCCGGTCGTGCGATGATGACCCGGCTCAGGTGAGGAGAGGTGACGTTGAGCGATCCGACATTCGACTTCGGGGGTCGTCATGTCCTGGTCACGGGAGGAACCCGTGGCCTCGGCCGCACCATCGCATCGGCCTTCGCACGGTCGGGTGCCCGCGTCACCGTCACCGGGACGCAGTCGCTGACCAGCGCGTACGACGCGTCGCTGTCGGCCTTCCACTACCAACGCCTCGAGCTCACCGACCACGACTCGATCGTCAACGTCGCCCAGCAGGTCGGGCCCCTCGACGTGCTGGTCAACGCCGCCGGCGCCCGGCTTCCCACGTCGCTGGACGTGCACGACCGCGAGTTCGTCTCCCAGGCGATCCGGCTCGGCCTGGTCGGCCCGTCCCACCTCGCGAACCGGCTGCGCTACCGCCTCGGCGAGAGCACCATGCGCGGCGGCGGCGCGATCATCAACACCCACTCGCTCAAGCGCTGGTTCGAGATCTCCCACGGCGCCGCGGCCGCCCAGACCGAGATGCTCGGCCTGACCGCCCGGCTCGGAGCCAGCTGGGTCCGCAACGGCGTCCGCGTCAACGGCGTCGCCTCGACCGTCGCGATGCCCAAGCAGGCGCCGCTCCGGGTCGAGATCGACCGCCACTCCGGCCCGCTGCTGACCCGCCCGCGCCCCCAGCAGTCCGGCACCCTGCACGACGTCGCCCAGGCCGCCCTCTTCCTCGCCAGCACCGGCGCCGCCTACATCACCGGGCAGACCCTGATGGTGAACGGCAGCGGGTACGGCGGAGCGCGCCGCAGCCACTGACCTCCCGTTGCCGGCCGCCTGCGGCGACGCTCCCCGCGCGTCGGCCGGGCGGCCACTCCGTCGGTCAACCGCCGCTGCGGCCGCCGCGGCCAAGCCCCTCGAGTGCGCGGGAAGCCCCGCCTCCGGCGCCGTCCCGGGGCGGATCATGGCCTCCCGCGCACCGGCACCCGGCCTGGCCGAGTAGACGGGCCGCCGATGGGTAGGGCGCCCGCCGTGGGTGAGGTTTTCGCCGGACGCTACGAGCTGCTGCAGCCGGTCGCGATGGGCGGCATGGGCACGGTCTGGTGCGTGCTCGACCGCGCCGACCACCAGGTGAAGGCGGCCAAGATCCTGCGCTGGAGCGTCAGGGCGGTGCCGAACGGTGCGTCCGGGAAGAGGTACGACGCGGAGGCCGAGGCGGTGCCGCACGACGTGTCCTCGCAAGCGGACACCTCGAGCTCGGTGCGGTTCTCCGGGTCGGTGCTCGGCCTGCCGTCGATCGGGGTGCCGCCGAGGTCGACCGGGTCTGCGGGGGCCGCGCCGTACGCCGGGGCGGCGGCCAGGCCGACCAGCGCCTGCACCGTCGCCGCAGCAGCGGTGCGCCCCGAGATCCCGATCACGACGGGCACCCTACCCAGCAGGGCTCAGAAGTCACCTGCAGCGTGACGGACCGGCCGGAGCAGGTCGGAGAGCTGCCGGAGCTGGTCGTCGGTCATGGTCTCCATCGCGAAGCCGGAGGACACCAGGTCGGCGGTCGCGGCCTCGACGACCGCCCGCCCCGCGTCGGTGATCTCGGCCAGCACCGCCCGGCCGTCCTCCGGGTGCCGCCGGCGTACGACGTGCCCGGAGGCGACGAGCCGGGCGATGATCGAGGTGATCGACGTCGGGTGCACCTGGAGCCGCTCGCCCATCTTCCCCAGCGGCAGCGACCCCTGCGAGGAGAACACCAGCAGCACCAGCGCCTCGTAGCGGGCGAAGGTCAGCCCGTGCGGCTTGAGGATCGCGTCGAGCCGCGCCAGCACCAGCTGCTGCACCCGCATCAGCGAGGTGACCGCGTGCATCGCGGGCACGGCGTCCCAGCGCCGCCCCCACTGCCGCGCGGCCTCGTCGATGGGGTCGAACGGGAGCGGTGACATCAATTCATTCTCGGGCCGCGGAGGCCGGAGCGCTGGACGACTCGCTGGATGGACAGGTCGCGCTCGTCCGGCCGGCCGACGTACCGGATGTCGCGGAGGCCCTGCTCCTGGGCCGCGGACTCGAAGACGAAGTGCCCGAACCCGATCAGCCGGCCGTGCAGCGGCTTGACCACGGTGATGTCGAGGATCCGGGACAGCGGCATCGTCGCGAGCTGCTGCGAGAGCACACCGTGCACGCGGAACACCCGCATGTTGGTGATGACGAACCGGTCGCGGTGGTGGCCAAGCGTCTTCCAGCCGGCGTGCGACAGGATCGCCAGCGCGAGCAGGAACGGGAACCACGCCAGGTCGACGTCGACGAACGGGAGCCACGCGAGCAGCGCCGCCGCGACGACGGTCTCGACCACCGGCAGGATGTAGACGATCCCGTGGTGCTTGACCTCGTCCACGATCACCTCGCCCTCGTCGCGGAGGAGGTGCTTGCGGATATTCGGGTCGGTCAGCCGGGCGATGAAGCCCACCGCGTCCCCCTCTCGTGTGAGCGCTAGACGAGCTCGTCGAGGAAGCGGATCGTCGCCTCGAACAGGTCGGTGGTCAGGTTCCAGGCCCCGTCTCCCGCGCGCCCGGACACGTCGGCGAGGCCGGAGGGGTCACGCAGCAGGTAGAAGCCGAGGAAGAGCACGATGACGACGAGCGCCACCTTCTTGCCGTTGATGTCAGCTCACTCCGTTTCTCGTCCCCGTTGGTCTCCAGGACATCCCGGGCACGACAGAGCACCCGAGACCAGCACTTGTCTAGCAGAGGCGCAGGCCGGGGTGCACGAGGCGCGCCCGGGTGACCGGGCTCACCCGTCCTCGTGGGCGTACGACGCCAGCAGCGCGTCCGCGGCGGAGTACGGATCGGACTCGCCGGAGGCCACCCGCTCGGCCTGCGCGTCGAGCTCGCTGCGCTCGTGCCGTCCGGTCCAGCGCTCGCGGAGCGCGGTGAGCGCGATCGCCTCGACCTCCTCGCGGGCCCGGCGGGTACGCCGCCGCACGAGCTCGCCGCTCTCCTCCAGCCAGGCCCGGTGCCGCTCGATCGCCTGCACCACCTCGGCGACCCCCTCGCCGGTGGTGGCGCTGGTGAGCAGGATCGGCGGCTTCCACGCCCCCTCGGGCCGCTCGGACATCGCGAGCGCGTTGCGCAGGTCGCGGCGCAGCGACGTGGCGCCCTCGCGGTCGGCCTTGTTGACGACGTACACGTCGCCGATCTCGAGGATCCCGGCCTTGGCGGCCTGGATGCCGTCGCCCATGCCGGGGGCGAGCAGGACCAGCGTGGTGTCGGCGAGGGCGGCGACGTCGACCTCGCTCTGCCCGACGCCGACGGTCTCCACGAGCACCACGTCGAAGCCGGCGGCGTCGAGCACCCGGATCGCCTGCGGCGTCGCCCAGGCCAGGCCGCCGAGGTGGCCGCGGGTCGCCATCGAGCGGATGTAGACGTCGCGGTCCAGCGCGTGGTCGCCCATCCGGACCCGGTCGCCGAGCAGCGCTCCGCCGGAGAACGGCGAGGACGGGTCGATCGCCAGCACCCCGACCCGGTGTCCCGCCCGGCGGAGCGCGCCGACCAACGCGCTCGTGCTGGTCGACTTGCCGACGCCGGGCGCGCCGGTGATGCCGACGACCAGCGCGTTGCCGGTGTGCGGGGCCAGCCCCGCCATCACCTCCCGCAGCGCGGGCGAGTCGTCCTCGACGAGCGAGATCAGCCGGGCCACCGAGCGCGGGTCGCCCTCGCGTGCCCGCGCGACGAGCGCGGGCACGTCGACGAGACGCCGGCTCACGCCGTCGCGGGCACCTTGATGATCAGGGCGTCACCCTGGCCACCGCCGCCGCACAGGGCGGCGGCACCGGTGCCGCCGCCGCGGCGCTGGAGCTCGAGGGCGAGGTGCAGCACGATCCGGGCGCCGGACATGCCGACCGGGTGGCCGATCGCGATCGCGCCGCCGTTGACGTTGACCTTGTCGGCATCGGCGCCGAGCTCGCGGGCGGACTCGATGCCGACCGCGGCGAACGCCTCGTTGATCTCGAACAGGTCGATGTCGGAGACCGCGATGCCCTCCTTGGCCGCGGCCTTGGCGATCGCGTTCGCGGGCTGCATCTGGAGGGTGGAGTCGGGGCCGGCGACCTGGCCGGAGGCGCCGATCTCGGCCAGCCAGGTGAGGCCGAGCTCCTCGGCCTTCGCCTTGCTCATCACCACGACCGCGCAGGCGCCGTCGGAGATCTGCGAGGCGGAGCCCGCCGTGATGGTGCCGTCCTTGGCGACCGGGCGCAGCTTGGACAGGCCCTCGGCGGTGGTGTCGCCGCGGATGCCCTCGTCCTGGGAGACCACGACCGGGTCGCCCTTGCGCTGCGGGATCTCGACCGGGACGACCTCGCCGTCGAAGAGGCCGTTCTTCCATGCCTCGGCGGCACGCTGGTGGGAGCGGGCGGAGAACTCGTCCTGCTCCGCACGGGTGAGGTTGGCACCCGCGGAGTTGCAGGACTCGGTCAGGCTGATCATCGCCTGGTCGGTGAACTGGTCGTGCAGCGCGTCGTAGGCCATCGCGTCGACCAGCGCGGTGTCGCCGTACTTGAAGCCCTCGCGGGACTTCGGCAGCAGGTGCGGCGCCTGGGTCATCGACTCCATGCCGCCGGCCACGACGATCTCGTGCTCGCCGGCCCGGATCAGCTGGTCGGCCATCGCGATCGCGTTGATGCCGGAGAGGCAGACCTTGTTGATGGTGATGCTCGGGACGGTCATGGGGATCCCGCCCTTGACCGCAGCCTGGCGGGCGGTGATCTGGCCGGTGCCGGCCTGGATGACCTGGCCCATGATCACGTACTCGACCTGGTCGCCGGTGATCCCGGCCTTCTCCAGCGCGCCCTTGATGGCGACGCCGCCCAGGTCGGCCGCCGACAGGCTCTTGAGACCGCCGAGCAGGCGGCCCACGGGGGTGCGTGCCCCGGCGACGATGACGGATCCGGACATGGTTGCCTCCTGCGGGAATCGCCCCTGCTTCGACGACTGGTTCGACGACGGGATGCTGATGCTGGCGACGATACCCACCGCGACTGTGACGGGCGACACCGCGCGGTGTCGGTCAGGTCACACCACGCGCGGTCTGGACTGGGGTGGGTACTGGGGATGACCACTACCGAGATGACCCGGGCCGGGCATTGAGCGGCGGCGGTCCCGGTGTTGTGCTGGAGACCTCGGACGCAGTCTCGGCACCGGGCGGACCGGGCGCGGCGGGGATGGGGGTCTTCCGCACGAGGGACGCGGCCTGGTCGCCCGGCGGTCGCGTCGGGCGCCCGGGGACTCGGGGGATGTCGGAATCGTCACACACGGTCGCACGATCCACGGGGACGTACGACGATGACCCGCATGAGTCCCCTCGACGTCCCCGAGCACCTGTTCACCGCGATCGACCACGTCGGAGTGGCCGTCCCCGACCTGGACGAGGCGATCGCCTTCTACCGCGACTCCTTCGGCATGCACGTCGCGCACGAGGAGACCAACGAGGAGCAGGGCGTGCGCGAGGCGATGCTCGCGGTCGGCGACTCGGGCTCGTGCATCCAGCTGCTCGCGCCGCTCTCCCCCGAGTCCACGATCGCCAGGTTCCTCGAGCGCTCGGGCCCCGGGATGCAGCAGCTCGCCTACCGGGTCACGGACGTCGAGCAGGTGTCCGCGGTGCTCCGCGAGCGCGGCCTGCGCCTGCTGTACGACGCGCCCCGGCGCGGCACCGCCGGCTCCCGGATCAACTTCGTCCACCCCAAGGACACCGGCGGGATCCTGGTCGAGCTGGTGGAGCCGGCCGCCGGTCACTGATCCCCGGACGGACGGCAACCTCACCGCAACCCTCGCCCCGGACACTGGTCGGAGCGAGACTGGACACGAGACCCGAACCGTCGACCCGCACCACCGTGAGACATCGACCACACCACGTTCCGGCCGGGGTTACCCGTCGGTATCTTCAGCCCCGTTCCTGACCCGCCCGCCCCGACAGGAGACCACCCGTGCAGAACATCCTCGACGCGATCCTCGCCGGCGACACGACGGCGGAGGACTTCGCCGCGCTCGACCTGCCCGAGACCTACCGGGCGGTGACGGTGCACAAGGACGAGGTCGACATGTTCGAGGGGCTGGAGTCCCGCGACAAGGACCCGCGCAAGTCCCTCCACCTCGACGACGTGCCGCTGCCCGAGCTCGGCCCCGGCGAGGCGTACGTCGCCGTGATGGCCTCGGCGATCAACTACAACACCGTGTGGACCTCGATCTTCGAGCCGGTCTCGACGTTCGGCTTCCTCGAGCGCTACGGCCGGCTCTCGCCGCTGGCCAAGCGGCACGACCTGCCCTACCACGTGGTCGGCTCCGACCTGGCCGGCGTGGTGCTGAAGACCGGCCCCGGCGTGCACTCCTGGCAGCCCGGCACCGAGGTCGTGGCGCACTGCCTGTCGGTCGAGCTCGAGCACCCCGACGGCCACGGCGACACCATGCTCGACCCGGAGCAGCGGATCTGGGGCTTCGAGACCAACTTCGGCGGCCTGGCCCAGATCGCCCTGGTCAAGGCCAACCAGCTGATGCCCAAGCCGGCGCACCTGACCTGGGAGGAGGCCGCCTCCCCCGGCCTGGTCAACTGCACGGCGTACCGCCAGCTGGTGAGCAAGAACGGCGGCGACATGAAGCAGGGCGACAACGTGCTGATCTGGGGCGCCTCCGGCGGCCTCGGCGGCTTCGCCACGCAGTACGCCCTCAACGGCGGCGCCACCCCGATCTGCGTCGTGTCCAACGACGAGAAGGCGGAGATCTGCCGCTCGATGGGCGCGGAGCTGATCATCAACCGCTCCGAGGAGGGGTACCGCTTCTGGAAGGACGAGCGGACCCAGGACCCCCGCGAGTGGAAGCGCTTCGGGGCGAAGATCCGCGAGCTCACCGGCGGCGAGGACATCGACATCGTCTTCGAGCACCCCGGTCGCGAGACCTTCGGCGCCTCGGTCTACGTCACCCGCAAGGGCGGCACGATCACCACCTGTGCCTCCACCTCGGGCTTCATGCACGAGTACGACAACCGCTACCTCTGGATGAACCTCAAGCGGATCATCTCCAGCCACTTCGCCAACTACCGCGAGTCCTGGGAGGCCAACCGCCTGATCGCCAAGGGCAGGATCCACCCGACCCTGTCACGGACCTATGCCCTCGACGAGGTCGGCCAGGCCGCCCTCGACGTCCACCAGAACGCCCACCAGGGCAAGGTCGGCGTCCTCTGCCTGGCCCCCGAGGAGGGTCTGGGCGTGCGGGACGAGGAGATGCGCGCCCAGCACATCGACGCGATCAACCGCTTCCGCGGCGTCTGAGCCGCACCTCACACCCCGGTCCGCGGACTCGTCCGCGAGCCGGGGTGTGTTCTTTGCGCGCCATCGGCAAGACTGAAGCCCGTACCGGGACGAACACGACAGCGAGGAAGCCTGAGCGATGAGCAACGACGGTCTGTCCATCTTCGACGAGGAACCGACCAACGGTGACAGCAACGACACGACCGGAACCGACGACAAGACCCAGGTGATGCCCGCGGTGAAGACGAAGGCCGCGGGTGCCGGAGACAAGTCCGGCGCCAAGCCGGGCAGCACGTCCGGCGGCACGACCGGCGGCCAGGGCTCGAGCAAGCCGGCCGCCCCGGGAGCCGACGACAGGACCACCCAGATGCCGGCAGTCCCGTCCAGCCCCCGGCCCGCCGCGCCGGCCCCCGCCTCCGCCCCTGCCGCCGCCCCGGCGGCCGCACGGCCGGGCAACCCCGGGCCGGGCCCCGCGGCCGGGTCCAGCCCCAGCGGCCGGCCGTCGTCCCCGGCCTCGTCGCAGCCGGCCATGCCGACGCTGCCGCTGGTACGCCGTGGCGGCTACGACAAGGACGCCACCGACGCCGCGCTGCGGCGGCTCGTGAGCGAGCAGGCCGCCCTCGGCGACAGCCTCGGCACCTCCGAGCAGCGGGTCCTGGAGCTGGAGACCGAGCTCGAGAAGCTCCGCAAGCAGGTCGCCGAGAGCGACCGGCCGTCGTACGCCGGTCTGGGCGGGCGCGCGAACGAGCTGCTCCGGCTCGCCGAGGAGGAGGCCGACGACATCCGCAGCGAGGCGCTGCGCGAGGCCGAGGAGATCAAGGCCCGGGCCGGCAAGGACGCCAAGGCGATCCGGGCCGAGGCGGCCAGCGAGGCCGAGGACATGCGGGTCGTGCAGCTCAAGGAGCTCGACGAGCAGCGGGCCCGGCTCACCGGCGAGGCCGAGCAGGAGCGTTCCGCGGCGCGGGCCGAGGCGGCCGACCTGCTCGCCTCCGCCAAGCGCGAGTCCGACCAGGTGCGGCTGGCCGCCAAGCAGGAGACCGACCACCTGCGCGTGACCGCGACCCGGGAGGCCGAGACCACCCGGGCCGCCGCCGACCGAGAGCTGCAGGAGGCGCGGCGCACGCTGGCCGTCGAGAAGGAGCGTCTGGCCAAGGAGGCCGCCGACCACCACGCGAGCGCCACGGCCGAGACCGACCGGCTGGTCGCGGAGTCCGAGGAGCGGGCCGCGGCCGCCGAGAAGCGGACCACCGAGGCCGCGCAGCAGGCGGCCCAGCACCGCAAGCAGGCCCAGAGCGAGGCGGACGCCACCCTCACCCGGGCCCGGCGCGAGGCGGAGCAGATCGTCGCCTCGGCGCGCAGCCAGGCCGAGAGCCTCACCGCCTCGGGCCAGGCCGACGCCGACCGTGAGCTGGCCGCCGTCAAGGCCGAGGTGACCCGCCTGTCCAAGCGCCGCGACGCGATCGTGGCCCAGCTCGCCCAGCTCCGCGACGTGGTCGCCGGCTTCGGCAACGAGACTGAGTGAGGTCGTCGGGGCGGGCGGCGCGCGACGCGGCCGGGCAGGCCGCCGAGCACGCGGAGGAGGCGGCAGGACACGCTGACGAGGCGGCCGCGCACGCCGAGGAGGCGGCCGGGCACGCCGACGCGGCCGCCCGTCACGCCGACGAGGTCGCCGAGCACGCCGAGGAGGCCACCGAGCACGCGGAGGAGGCGGCCGATCACGCCGAGGAGGCCGAGCACCACCTCGGCGAGCCCGGCCGCCCGCTGCACCACTCGCCGTTCTACATCGGCTTCTTCGGGGGCCTCGGCGCGATCACGGCGGTCTGGCTCGGCCAGCAGCTGATGACCATCGGGTCGGTCGTGATCATGGTCGTGGTCTCCCTGTTCCTGGCCGCCGGCCTGAACCCCGTCGTCGAGTGGTTCATGCGGCGCGGCATGCGCCGCTCCTACGCCGTGCTCGCGGTCATCTCGATCGTGATCCTGGCGGTCACGCTGTTCCTGTCGGCGATCGTGCCGGTGATCACCGAGCAGGTCGCCACGCTGACCAAGAACGCCCCGGACTACCTCGACACCCTGCAGAAGAACCGCCAGATCCGCACGTGGAACAACGACTACCAGATCGTCGACAAGGTCAAGGACTACGTCGCCACCGGCAACTTCGGGCAGAAGGCGTTCGGCGGCGTCCTCGGCTTCGGCATGGCGGTGCTCTCGGCGCTGCTGAACACCTTCGTGATCGTGGTGCTCACGCTCTACTTCCTGGCGTCGCTGCCCACCACCAAGTCGGCGCTCTACCGGCTGGCCCCGGCCTCGCGCCGCGAGCGGGTCTCCCGGCTCGGTGACCAGGTGATCCGCAACGTCGGCGGCTACGTCTCCGGCGCGTTCATCGTCGCCATGTGCGCCGGGATCAGCTCGCTGGTCTTCCTGTTCGCCGTCGGCCTCGGCGAGTACGCCGTCGCGCTGGCGTTCGTGGTCGCCCTGCTCGACGTGATCCCGATGATCGGTGCCACCCTCGGGGCGATCATCGTGACCGCGATCGGCTTCGCCACCGACCCGAAGATCGGCCTGTTCTGCCTGATCTTCTACATCGCCTACCAGCAGATCGAGAACTACGTCATCTACCCGCGGGTGATGAAGAAGACCGTGGACATCCCCGGCGCGCTGACCGTGATCGCGGCCCTGGTGGGTGCGAGCCTGCTGGGCGTGGTCGGTGCGCTGCTGGCGATCCCGACCGCGGCGTCGATCCTGATGCTGACCAAGGAGGTCTTCATCAGGCGGCAGGACGAACGCTAGTCAGCCGCGCTCGTCGAGCTTGACCATCACCACGCCGGCGAGGATCACCACGCCGCCGAGCAGCTGGACCGGCCGCGGCAGCTCGCCGAGCAGCAGCCACGCGAACACCAGCGAGGCGACCACCTCGGACAGCGCGACGAACGACGCGAGCCGCGAGCCGAGCCGGCGGCCGGCGGCGATGCCGGAGACGTAGGCGAGCGCGGCGGTCACCAGCCCCAGCGCCAGCACCGGCAACCACCACGGAACGGTGGCGCCGACGAAGTCGACCGCCGAGGTCGAGGCCGCCATCGGCACGATCCCGATCGCTCCCGCGAGCAGCAGCGTCACCGAGCCTGTGAGCAGGCCGCCGGCGGCCAGCGCGATCGGGGGCAGGCCGTTGCCCTCCTGGGCCGACATCACGAAGTACGTCGTGACACCGACCATCGCGCCCAGCGCCCACAGCACGCCGACCAGGCTGACGTCGGCACCGCCGAACAGGTCGAGGACCAGCACCAGGCCGGTCAGCGCGACCACGGCGCCGGCGATCGTGAGCCGGCCGGGCACCCGTCCGTGCCGCAGCCACAGCCAGGTGATCACCGCGACCGGCGCGGTGTACTCGATGAGCAGCGCGACGCCCACCTGCATGTGCTCGACCGCATAGAAGTAGCAGAGCTGGCAGCCGGCCACCGCGACCAGGCCGTAGGTGACGACCAGCCCGACGTTGCTGCGCACGAGGTGCCAGCGCCCCCGCATCACGACGTACGCCGGGAGGGTCAGCGCGAGCGCGGCGATCAGGATCCGGACCGTCACCGCGGCGCCGGCGGTCCAGCCGGTGTCGAGCAGCCCGCGCGCCAGCGAGCCGGACAGCCCGAACGACGCGGCGGACAGCACCGCCAGCCCGAGCCCGCTGCCGAGCCGGGACGCCTTCGCCACCGGGATGTCATGAGTGATCGTCGCCATGATTCATGACAGTAGAACCCGTCGTGTAATCTGTCAATATGGTTTTCGCTCATGACACAGAAATGGCCCTCCAGGCCGCTGTAAGCCTCGTGAACTCGGCCGAGGAGCCGGACACGATGGCGTCCGTGGCCGACCTCGACGCCTACTTCGAGGAGTTCGCCTACACCGGCCGGCACCGGCGCACCCAGGACGAGCTGGCCGAGGTCCGGGTGCTGCGGCCGACGCTGCGCGGGCTGCTCACCGCGGACCGCGACGACGCGGTGCGGCAGGTCAACGTCCTCCTGGCGCGGCACCACGCGGTTCCCCGCCTGGTCCGGCACGACGAGATGGACTGGCACCTGCACGCCGTCGACGACGAGCAGCCACTGGCCACCCGGATCGCGGTCGAGACCGCGATGGCGATGATCGACGTGATCCGCACGGACGAGATGTCGCGGCTCGACGTGTGCGCCGACGACGACTGCAACGGCGTCGTCCTCGACCTGTCACGCAACCGGTCCCGGCGGTTCTGCTCCACCACCTGCGGCAACCGGAACGCGGTCGCCGCCTACCGCGCCCGCCAGGCCGACAGGGTCTGACCGTCCCCCGGAGCCGCTACCGGACGAAGCGGCGCAGCACCTCGAGAAAGACCTCCGGCTGCTCGGAGTGGACCCAGTGGCCGGCGCCCTTGATCGTCACCCTGCGTACCCGCGGGAACCAGTGCTCCATCGGCTCGGCGTACTCGTCGCGGACGTACGCCGACGTGGCGCCGGCCACCCACAGCACCGGCCCGTCGTACGGCGCGGTGCCGGCGAGGTCCTGCTCCGGCCACCCGCCGAGGTCGGCCAGGTCGCGGCCGAGCACGTCCAGGTTGGCCTGCCACCGCCAGCCGCCGCCGTCGCGGCGGAGGTTCTGGAGCAGGAAGCTGCGCACGGTCGGGTTGGGCACTGCGCCGGTCAGGGCCGCGTCGGCCTCCGCGCGCGTGCTGACCGACGCGAGGTCCATGCCCTGCATCGCGTCGATGTAGCCGCGGAACTCTCCCGCGTGCGTGTAGTCCACCGGCGCGATGTCCACGACGCAGAGCCGGGCCACGACCTCGGGGTGCCGCAGCGCCAGCACCATCGCCGCCTTGCCGCCCATCGAGTGCCCGACCAGCGTCACCGGGTCGTCGGCGGGGAGCAGTCCCGCCACCTGGTCGGCGACGTCGACGTAGTCGAAGTCCTCGGGCCACGCCGACCGGCCGTGGTGCGGCATGTCGACCAGCGTCACCCGGTGGTCGGCGGAGAGCGCCTTGCCGATCTGTGTCCAGTTCCGGCCCTGCCCGAACAGCCCGTGGCAGAAGACGATCCGGGACCCGTGGTCGCCGAGGTCGGTGGTGTGCAGGCTCACCGGGCCAGTCTCCCAGCCGGGTCGGCACCAGGCGCG
Source organism: Nocardioides guangzhouensis (assembly GCF_004519545.1). GTDB lineage: Bacteria > Actinomycetota > Actinomycetes > Propionibacteriales > Nocardioidaceae > Nocardioides > Nocardioides guangzhouensis. The sequence goes on along the minus strand of NZ_SDKM01000011.1, from coordinate 69,923 downwards.
GACACCCCGGGCCGTAACCCGCGCGCCCGCGGGCCGTTGGACAAGTGTCCCCCGGTGCGTGGACGCGCGGGGGCGGGACACGGGGCCCGCCCCCGCGTGTCCGTGCTCCTCAGCCGGCGGGGCGGCCGCCGCGGCCCAGGCCGGCGTCGCGTCCGCGGACGATGGCCTCGGCGCGGTCCACGGCCTGGAGCTTGGTGAGCACCGCGTGGACGTGGTTGCGGACGGTCTTCTGGGACAGGAACAGCCGGCCGGCGATCTGCTGGTTCGAGAGCCCGGCCGCGACCAGGTCGAGCACCTCGTGCTCGCGGGCGCTCAGCGTCGGGAAGCGGGACTGCGCCGTGGTCGGTGCCGCCGAGAAGAACTCCGCGATCCGGCCCGCCAGGACCGCGCCGAAGACCACCCCGCCGGCGGCGACGGTGGTGATCGCACGGACCACCTCGTCCGGCTCGGCCCCCTTGAGCAGGTAGCCGCGAGCGCCGGCCCGGATCGCGTCGAAGACGGTGGCGTCCTCCTCGGACATGGTCAGCACGACGATGCCGACCTCCGGGTGCTCCGCGACCAGCCGTCGGGTGGCCTCGATCCCGTCCATCTCCGGCATCTGCACGTCCATGACGACGACGTCCGGCGGGTCAGCTGCCACCGCGGCCAGCGCCTCGACGCCGGTCGCGGCGGTGCCGACCACGCGGACCGCGTCGATGCTGCCGAGCAGCGCCGCGAAGCCCTCGCGGAACACCGGGTGGTCGTCGACCACCAGCACCCGCACCGGCTGTCCGCCCGCACCCTGTCCTGCCATCTGGTCCCCCACCCGTTCCGTCACCGCTCCGTCCTTCCCGTCCCCGTCATCGTCCCGGTCGTCGTGCCCGTCGTCGGCACCGTCGTCGTCCCCGTCGTCGTCCCCGTCGTCGTCCCGGTCGTCGTCCCCGTCGTCGGCACCGGCTCGCCAGCGGACCGCGCGCCCAGCGGCAGCTCCGCGCGCACCCGGGTGCCGCCACCCGGACGTGCGGTCACCTCGGTCCGGCCGCCGAGCTCGACCGCCCGCTCGCGCAGCGAGACCAGCCCCACCCCGGCGGCCGCATCGGGGTCGATGCCGACTCCGTCGTCGATCACCTCGACCACGAGCCGGCCGTCCGCCACCCTCAGGCCGACCGCGGCCCCGGTGGCCTCCGCGTGCCGGACCACGTTGGTCAGCGCCTCCGAGACGATCCGGTACGCCGCCACCTCGACCGCCGCGGGCAGCCCGTCCAGCCGGTCCGGCACGTCGAGGTCGACCGCGAGCCCGGGAGCCCGGAGCCGGTCCACCTGCTGCCGTACCGCCCCGACCAGCCCGACGTCGTCCAGTGCCGGCGGTCGCAGGCCGTGCACCAGCCGGCGCACCTCCCCCAGCACCTCGGTGATCTCGACCCGGGCGGTGCCGAGCAGCCGGTCGGTGTCCTCGCGGCTGCCGGCCATCCGGGCCAGGTCGATCCGTGAGGCGACCGCCGCCAGGGTCGGCCCGAGCCCGTCGTGCAGCTCGTTCCGCAGCCGCCGTCGCTCGTCCTCAACAGCGGTCACGATCCGTTCGCGGCTGGCCTGGAGCTCGTCGGCGAGCTGCGCGGTGCGCGCTGCGGCCGCGGCCTGCCGGACCACATCGGCCAGCAGCCGCTCGTCCGCAGGGCGCAACGACGCGCGCGGGCCCCGCGGGAGCAGCAGCCAGCCGATCTGCTCGCCGCGGTAGCTGATCGGCATCGCGTCCCGCTCACCCGGCGCGGTCCCGTGCTCCACCAGGAGCCGCCGCCCGTCGGCCTGCAGCACCTCGACGCCGACGTACGTCGTCCGGAACGCGCGGGCGACCGCGGCCGCGACCTCGAGCAGCTGGTCGCCCGGGGTGTCGGAGGTCTCGAGCCGCTCGGCCAGCCGCGACACCACGGCGTACGGGTCGTCCCGCTCGCCGCGGGTCCCCCTCCGCACCAGCCGCCAGAGCCGGTGCCGCAGCGGTGCGTAGACCAGGGTCACCACGAACACCGCGACGACCAGCCCCTGGCCGCCCGACACGTGCGCGTCGAGGAACCGGCCGGCGGTGCCGAGGATCGCCAGGTCGACGAGGAAGGACACGACGACCAGTGCGCCGTACACGATCGTGCTGCCCACCAGCCGGTCCACGTCGACGATCTCGGGCCGGGTCAGCCCGACCGCGACCGAGCCGGCGGTCAGCGCCACGCAGACGGTGAGACCCCACGAGGTGACGGTGTCCGGGAGCAGCCACACCCCCGTCATCACCAGCACGTCCATCATCGCGGCCCACAGCAGCCACCGCATGCGGGTACGGCGCAGGCCGGTCGAGCCGCGGTAGCGGGAGACCACGACGGCAAAGGGAACCAACAGGCTGAGCGGAACGAGGAGGTAGGCCAGGCGGAGCACCGCCTGCCAGACGTCGTCGGGCAGCGGCAGCGAGAGCGGGTCCAGCTGCAGGCCGGCGTACGCGGCGGGGAGGTCGCCGTCGGACGAGGCCAGCTGGGCCTGGTCGGACGGGGCCAGCAGCACCGCCAGCGGGAGCAGCGCCGTGGAGGCCAGGCTCACCACGGCCGGCACACGGAGACGTCCGCCCGGCATCCGGCCGTCGGGGTACAGCAGCAGCACCAGCGGCAGCAGCAGGAGCAGCCCGGCGCCGAGCCGCTGGTAGACCCAGAACGCGGCGGACGATCCGGCCAGCGGGGGGTCGTACGTCGTGGCGAAGGCCAGCCACGAGCCGGCCGCGCTGTCGACCGCCCACCACGCGCCGAAGCCGGCCATCAGGTAGCCGAGCGGGTGCCGACCGCGGGCGAGGACGGCGGCACCGGCGACCGCCAGCGCCAGGCCGGCCGCCGCGTCGGGCCAGCCGACCACCATGTCGAGGGCCGCCAGGTGCTCGTCGGGAATCCGCGGGCCGAGCACCGCGGCGACCGCGACCGAGAGTCCCGCCACGAACACCGCGGCCGGCCCCGCGGCGGAGCGCCGTACGGCGGGCGTGGTAGCGGCGAGCGACATGGGAGAAGCCTGCCCCAGCCCGCGTCCCGTTGTCCGTGGGACGCGCATCCCGTCGTGACCGGGACGCGGAACGTGACGCGGTTCGGGACAGCTCGCCCTGACCGCCCGGGACGGGCCGGCCGGAGAGTCCTGTCATCGCGGTGACCAGCACCGCAGTCCTCACAGGAGACGCAGCGCGATGAACAACATCACCACCACCCCGGCCACCGCCCGTACCGACGTCGCCACCGCGACCGGCGCGGCGCCGGCCACGATGTCCCCGACCACGATCCGCCGGGTCGGCCTCACCCTGGCCGCCGGCACCGCCTCGTGGGCGGTGGCCAACCTGGTCTGGGGCTTCGAGCCCGACACCGAGCTCGGGGTCAAGGTCACCGACCTGACCGGGCTGGCCTTCCAGGTCGGCGTCATGGCCCTCCTGCACGTGCAGATGGCGACCCGGGCGACCGGCGTCAAGGCGATCTCGCGTCGGCTGCTGAAGCTGGAGCGGGTGCTGTTGAGCGTCGCCATGCTGTGGAGCATCCTGCACGCGTTCCTGCCGGAGCAGCGCGACGCCGCCTGGATGCACGCCATCGACATGTTCTGGCCGCTGTCCATGCTGGGCATGTTCCTCATCGGCATCAAGGTCGCGATCGCCGGTCGCTGGCGGGGCCGGGCCCGGGTCTGGTCGTTCCTGTCGGAGACGTGGGCGCCGGTCTGCGTCCCGGTCATGGGCATCGTGGGCCACGGCGCCGGCGACGTCGTCGCCGCGGTGCACCTGCTGCTCGGCTACACCGTGCTCGGCCTGATCCTGGCCACCCGCCCGGACCTGGTCGAGGACCGCGGCTGACCGCCGTACCGCTCCCCCTGCACACGCACCGGGGCCCGTCCGCTGGCTGCGGACGGGCCCCGGCCCTGCTTCTGGTCAGCTTCGCTGCACGGGTCAGGCGGTGGTCACGGCGTCGCTGGGACCACGTGGATCTTCGCCGCCGTGTTGCCGTTCTTGACCTCGACCACCTTCACCACCACGCCGTAGGCGACACCGGCATCACCGGGGTTGCCACTGCCGAGGGTGGTGCTGCCCACCTTGGCGCCGTACAGCGCCGTCAACGGGTTGCCATTGGCGTCGACGATCCGCGTCGTGTACGGCGCGTTGCCGCGCGACGGGATCACGGTCGAGGCGTCGACGTCGCGGTAGTACAGCGTGCCGCCGCGGTACTCCAGACCCGGGTACCAGGTCTTGGCGTCCGTGAAGGTGCTCACCGCCGGCTGCGGGCCGAACGTGTTGCACTGCTCGCCGCTGCCGTCGGCCAGCGCCTGGCACTCGTCGAACTGCTTGGTCGGCACCAGCCCGAAGGCGTTGTTCGACGACTGCGGCCGCGAGGGCAGGTTCTTCAGCGTCGTCGGGTCGAGGCCGGCGTTCGCCCCGGACCGTCGGAACGGCTCGTAGTGGCTGTCCACGACCAGCAGGCCGCCCTTGGCGCCGTAGCTCGGCAGGGAGGTCAGGTTGGTCGTGACCTGGTTGGAGTTGCCCCAGGTGGTGTCGCGGTACCACACGAGCGCACCGGGCGCGTTGTACTTGATCTTCTCGACCTTCCAGGCGCCGGAGTCGGTCTGGTACGTCGTGTCGTAGGCGTACTGGAGGCCCTTGTCGAAGCCGTCGTAGTTGCGCCACTCGACCAGGTAGTACTGCGCCTTCACCTGGGTGCCGGAGTCCTTGTGCCAGCCCGCACCGGAGGTGTCGGTGAAGGTGCCCGGCGTGAGGGTCCAGCCGTTGGCGTCGGTGCCCTCGACGTCGTCGCTCCACGTCGTCGCGCCACCGCCGGTGACCGAGAAGTCGTCGCCGAACCAGCCGCGCTCCAGGAAGCCCGCGTCGGTGGCGTACCGCAGCCGCACCTGGACGGTCTGCCCTGCGAACCCGCTCAGGTCGACGTAGTCGTGCCGCCAGCCGTTGGACGTGCCGGTCAGGCCGTACTTCTTGTCGCCGTAGTCGTGCAGGCGGCCGTTCGGGTCGCCGTACGCGTCGTCCGTCGAGACCAGCTTGCCGGTCTCGTCGTAGACGGGTCGCTCGGTCCACGTGTTCCCGCCGTCGGTCGAGACCTCGACGAATCCGAAGTCCCAGTCCTGCTCGATGACGAAGTTGTTCCACATCCAGAACTTCGCGTCACTGGCGTTCGGGACCTGGACGGTGCGACTCATCCTCGAGTCCGCCCAGTCCTGGTCGGCGCCGGAGTACCACATGGTGCCGCCGCTGTGCGGCTGCGCGAGCTGGATCACCTTGTTCGGCAGGTTGACCTTGATGCCGTCGGCGGTGCCCTTCGGCGTACGGCTGGTCTGCCCGACCACCACGTCCCGCTCGTCCTTGCCGGGGCTGACCTCGACCGGGTTCGCCCAGCCCAGGACCCACTTGTCCCAGAGGCCCATGTGGGTCGGCATCGACTGGAAGATCGGGCCGGAGTGCGAGCCGGAGCTCATGAGGTCCCAGAAGTCGACGTCGGAGTCCGCAGCACCGGAGGTGTCGTAGAGGTCCGGCAGGCCGAGGTCGTGGCCGTACTCGTGCGCGAAGACGCCGACGCCGGAGTCCTCGGGCTGCACGATGTAGTTGGACAGGCGGAGGTTCGTGCCGGGCACCGGCGCGCCGCCGGCCACGGCCGAGGAGTGCGCCCAGATGGAGTAGACGCCCTCGGCGCCGCCACCACCGGACTTGTCCTCACCGGCGTGCACGAGGACCACGTGGTCGATCACGCCGTCCGGCTCGTTGACGTCGCCGTCGCCGTCGCGGTCGCCCTGGTCCTCGATGTCGTAGTCGGCCCACGGGAAGTCCGGCTGGGCCTTGGCCAGCGCGGCCACCGCGTCGATCGGCAGCTGGCCGGGGCCAAGCGGGTTGTCCGGGTGGCCGTTCATGGCCTGCGGGATCGGCGGGACGCCGTTGGTGCAGCGGGAGGCGCCGTACCAGCCCTCGGAGTGGGGGACCGTGACCCACGGCGTGGCCGCACCGCTCACGGTGTAGGCCCCCTTGGACATCTCCTCGTACATGTTCTTCATCGTGTAGCCGGAGATGTCGAAGCCCGACTGCCCGTCGGGGCCGGTGAGGTCCTTGCGGACCCGCTCGGTGATGCCGTCCTTGGTGTAGAGCATCTTGTTGTAGTGCTCGGAGGAGAAGTCCGGCACCCACATCGAGTTGTTGTCCTTCACCGCCGAGTCGGCCGGGTTCGGGATGCCGTTGTGCTTCGGGCCGTTCTGGACGGTGCCGGGCACGCAGGTGCGGTCACCGAAGACGGTCCGCGGCACCTGGACGCCGGTGAAGTCGTCGTCGGCCTGGTCGTTGAACTCGACGAGGATCGTCAGGAGCCGCGCGGTCTGCGTGGTCTTGGCGCCCTTGTACTGGCTCTTGATCTGCTGCGGGCTCTGGCCGGTCTCGATGGCCTTGGCCTCGAGCTTGGCCAGCTCGCGCGCCGTGGTCGGGTTGCCCTTGGCGTTCTTGCGGTCGGCGGCGTAGGCGAGCGAGAGCGCGTCGGGCTGCTTCTGCTTCGAGGCCGTGCCGGTCTTCTGGTCGACCTTCGCGTCGTAGTCGGAGGACTTCTCCGCCCGCGGCGCGACGTAGTTGATGTAGTAGTCGTCACCCGCCGCCGGCGTGGTGACCGGGGCGTTGCTGGGTGCTGCGGTCGCGCCACCGTTCGTCCCCACTGTCGCGACTCCGACAGCAGCGAGGGCGAGGGCGGGGACGACCGCGGCTGCGCGCAGGCGTGACCGCGCGAACCTGGTGCTGGACATGTGTCTCCCTGGGTAGGCCCGAGATCCCGAGAGAGATCCCGGAGACTGTGACCGCATTTCACGCGGTCGCGGGAGATACTGCCCTTTGCAGGCCCGATTGTGAAGAGTGTCCTTCGAGGAGCGCCTGAGCCCGGACGATCAGCGGGTGCTGTAGTCCCGGAAACCGCGCTGGGTCTTGCGGCCGAGGTAGCCGGCCGTCACCAGGTGCTCCAGCAGCGGCGCGGGCGCGAAGCCGGGCTCGCGGAACTCGAGGTAGAGCTCGCGCTGGATCGCCAGGGACACGTCGTTGCCGACCACGTCGAGCAGCTCGAAGGGACCCATCGGCAGCGCGCAGCCCTGCTTCATCGCGGTGTCGATGTCGTCGGCGGTCGCGTAGTGCGCCTCGAGCATCTTCACCGCGTCGTTGAGGTAGGGGAACAGCAGCGCGTTGACGATGAAGCCGGCCCGGTCACCGCAGGAGACGGCCACCTTGCCGACCTTCTCGCACAGCGCCCGGGTGGTCTCCGCGACGTCGTCGGCGGTCGACACGGTGGTGACCACCTCGACCAGCTTCATGATCGGCGCCGGGTTGAAGAAGTGCATGCCGACGACGTCCTGGGGCCGGCTGGTCGCCTTCGCCAGCGCGATGATCGGCAGCGAGGAGGTCGTGGTGGCGAGGATGGTGCCCGGCTTGCAGATGTCGTCGAGGTTCTCGAACAGGGTGGTCTTGATCGCCTGGTCCTCGGCGATGGCCTCGACCACGATGTCGACCGCGGCCAGGTCGTCCAGGGCGGTGGTGCCGGTCAGCCGGCCGAGCACCTCGTCCTTCGCGGACTCCTCGAGCTTGCCGCGCTGGATGGCCTTGTCCAGGGAACGCGCGATGGCGGCGCGCACGCCGTCGACCTTGTCGGCCGAGCGGCCGACGTACACGACGTCGTAGCCGGCCTTCGCGAACACCTCGACGATGCCGGAGGCCATGGTGCCGGTGCCGACCACGCCGACGGTGCGGATGTCGTGCCGCAGCTGCGGCTTGTCGTCCTCAGAGGGGGTCTTGTCGTCCGGGACCACGATCGGGCTGTCCGGCGCCTCGTAGGTGTAGAAGCCCCTGCCGGTCTTGCGGCCGAGCAGGCCCGCGGTGACCATCTGCTTGAGGATCGGGGCCGGGGCGTGCAGCCGGTCGCGACCCTGCTTGTACATCGTGTCGAGGATCTCGTACGCCGTGTCGAGACCGATCAGGTCGAGCAGCGCGAGCGGGCCCATCGGGTAGCCGCAGCCGAAGCGCATGGCGGCGTCGATGTCCTCGCGGGAGGCGTAGCGGCCCTCGTAGAACGAGACGGCGTGGTTGAGGTAGCCGAACAACAGCGTGTTGGCGATGAAGCCGGCCTTGTCGCCGCAGACGACCGGGTTCTTCCCCAGCTGGTGCACGAGCGCCTTGACGGCCTCGAGGACCTCCGGCTCGGTGACCACGGTGCGCACGATCTCCACCAGGTTCTGGACCGGCGCCGGGTTGAAGAAGTGGACGCCCACGACGCGGCCGGGGTGGGCGTTGGCGGTGGAGATCTCGGTGACCGAGAGCGACGAGGTGTTGGTGGCCAGGATGGTCTCCGGCGCGACCACCTCGTCGAGACGGCGGAAGATGTCCTTCTTGATCTCGAGCGACTCGACCACGGCCTCGACCACGAAGTCGGCCCGGGCCAGGTCGGCCATGTCGGTGGAGAAGGTGATCCGGTCGAGCAGCTCCTTCTGCTCGGCCTCGGTCATCTTCTCGCGGCGTACGGCGCGACCGGTGGAGTGCTCGAGGTGCTCGCGCCCGCGGACGACGTGCTCGTCGTTGATCTCGACGCCGATCACGTCGTAGCCGTTGCGGGCGAAGACCTCCGCGATGCCGGCACCCATGGTGCCGAGGCCGATGACGCCGATGGTGCTGAACTGCCGCTCACTCATGCGGGGCATCCTCCCACGGTGCTCGCCGGTGGTGGCTGTTGGATACGTCACCCTCGGCGGACTGTAGATTCCCCCGGGTGAGACTCGTCGTTGCGCGCTGCCAGATCGACTACGCCGGGCGGCTGACCGCCCACCTGCCGATGGCCACGCGGGTGCTGATGCTCAAGGCCGACGGCTCCGTGCTGGTGCACTCCGACGGCGGCTCCTACAAGCCGCTGAACTGGATGTCGCCCCCCTGCACGCTGCGCGAGGGCACCACCGACGAGGGCCAGGTCGAGTGGACGGTCACGAGTCGGGCCACGTCGAAGGGGCCGGACGACACCCTCCGGATCCTGATCGACGAGATCCACCACGACACCCAGCACGAGCTCGGCATCGACCCCGGCCTGCAGAAGGACGGCGTGGAGAAGCACCTCCAGGAGCTGCTCGCCGAGCACCCCACCACCCTCGCCCCCGGCCTCACCCTGGTCCGCCGGGAGTACCCGACCGCGATCGGCCCGGTGGACCTGATGTGCCGCGACGCCAACGGCGAGTCCGTGGCGGTCGAGGTCAAGCGCCGCGGCGAGATCGACGGCGTCGAGCAGCTCACCCGCTACCTCGAGCTGCTCAACCGCGACCCCCTGCTCCGCCCGGTCCGCGGCATCTTCGCGGCCCAGGAGATCAAGCCGCAGGCCCGCGTGCTGGCGGGCGACCGCGGGATCATGTGCGCGACGGTGGACTACGACGCGCTGCGGGGGCTCGACAACGCCGACGACCGGCTGTTCTGACGGCGCTCTCCTGACCGGGCTGTCCTGACCGGCCGGTCCGGCGCGTCGTCGCGACCGCGGGGACCCGGTCGGAGATCATGGCCCGTCTCGTGGGGCAGCACCGTTCCGGGGACCGTCTCACCCACCCTGTCCCCCGAGGTCCCCCGCATGTCCCTCCTCCCCTCTCACGACCCCGCTCACGGCCCTGGCCGACCTCATGGCTTCGTGCTCGCGATCGTGGTCGCCGGTGTGCTGACGCTCGTCGGCGCACCGGGAACCGCGCAGGCAGAGGTGGCCGTCGAGAGCGTCGGCGTCGCCCACGCCACCGGCCCCGCGCACCGGCGACCTCCGGCGAAGGGGACCGTGGAGGAGCGGTTCGTCGCCGGACGTCCGTACACCGGGACCTGGGCCGACCCGACGGTGATGCGGGTCGGCCGCCACTGGGTCGCGGCGGCCACCACCACGGGCGGCCTGCACCTGCCCGTCATGACGTCGAGCGACCTGAGGACGTGGCGGCCACGTCCACCGCTGCCGCACCACCGCCGGTTCACGGCACGGAGGCAGTTCAACGACGGGCTGCCGGTCAAGTCGCGGTGGTCGCTCACGGTCAGGCACCGGAGCCGACACACGCACCGGGCCCGACCGAGGATGAGCCAGTGGGCCCCGTCCCTGGCCCGGGCCGGCCACCGCTACCTCGCGGCGTACTCCGCCGCCGTCGCGCTCAAGCCGACGCGGCGCAGCTGCATCGGCATCGCGACGGCGGCCCACCCGCTCGGCCCCTATCGCGACACCCGGCGCAGGCCCCTGGTCTGCTACCGGCGTTCGGCGCGCGGGGTCATCGACCCCGAGATCTTCCGGGACCCCGCCACGGGCAGGCGGTACCTGCTGTGGAAGCAGGAGGGGATCGCCGGGAAGCAGCGGCCGATGCTGATGACGCGACGCCTCGACGTGACGGGTACCCGGTTCAAGGCCGGTTCCCGGCCCGTGCGGCTGCTCGCGCTGCGGCACAGGTGGGTCCGGTCGCACCGCAACGGCGCCCGCTACGTCCGGAAGCACACCTGGGAGGGCCGCGTCGTCGAGAACCCCTCGATGGTCCGCTTCCGGGGCCGCCTCTACCTGTTCTACTCGGGCAACGCGTACGCCACGAAGCGGTACGCCACTGGGTACGCGATCTGCCGGACTCCGGTGGGGCCGTGCCGGCGTCCGGTGCGCCGACCGGTGCTGACCAGCCGCGGCCGGATCGCCGGCCCGGGCGGCGCGGACGCGTTCGTCGGCCGCGCCGGCCGGCTGCGGTTGATGTACGCGTCCTGGGACGCCGGCAGGGTCCGGCGGGGCAACGGGACGCGTCGCATGCACATCGCGACCCTGCGGGCGCGTCGGAACGGCACGCTCGTGCTCCTCCGCCGCCGCTGACGGTCGGGACCCCGGCGCTCCGGACGCCGCGGACCCGACCCCGGGTTGATTCGGATGCTCGGCCATGGGGTACGGATGCCGGACGACAGCCCCTCAGGGGGCAATCGAGCAACAGGGAAGGGACAGCCATGAACAAGACCGAGCTCAGGGACGCGGTGGCCGAGGCCTCCGGCCTCAGCGGCGCCGACGCCGACCGCGCCCTCAACGCGGTCCTCGACTCCATCACCTCCGCACTGGCCTCCGGAGACAAGGTCACGCTGCCGGGCTTCGGCACGTTCGAGACCCGGGACCGCGCGGCGCGCCAGGGGCGCAACCCGCAGACCGGCGAGTCGATCGAGATCGCTGCCTCCACCGCTCCGGCCTTCAAGCCCGGCGCGCAGCTGAAGCAGGCAGTCAGCAAGGCCTAGATCGCAGCGGGTGGGTCGCCCCGGCAGTGCGGCCGGTGGGACGCTGGAGGCGGACCCAGGAGCCCGCATGAACCTCCGGACACGACAGGTCGACCTGCCGACCGGCGTGACCGTCCCGTACGTCGAGCGGGGCAGCCCCGGCGGTCCGCACCTGCTGCTGCTCCACGCCGTCGGCGACTCGTGGCACTCCTTCGAGCGGGTGCTGCCGCACCTGCCGGAGACCCTGCACGTCGTCGTACCGAGCCAGCGCGGGCACGGCGGTGCCACCGCGCCGACCTCGGGCTACGCCACCGAGGACTTCGCCGCGGACGTGGTCGCGCTCATGGACGTGCTGGACCTTCCGTCGGCGGTCCTGGCCGGGGGCTCCAGCGGCGGGCTCGTGGCCCGACGGGTGGCGATCGAGCACCCCGACCGGGTGCGGGGCCTGGCCCTGTTGGGCTCGCCGGCCGCGCTGACCGGCAACCCCACCGTCGAGGCATGGTGGGAGGGAACCGTCCGCACCCTCACCGACCCGGTGCCGGAGGAGTTCGTGGACGACGTGCTCGACGCGTGCGTCGCCCTGCCGGTCCCCGACGACTTCCTGGCCACCATGCGACGGGAGAGCCTCCGGGTGCCCGCGCACGTGTGGGCCGGCACGTTCCGCGGGCTCCTCGACGACGACACGTTCGACCGGCTCGGCGGGATCGGCTGCCCGACCCGGGTGGTCTGGGGCGGGGCGGACGCGCTGCTGCCCCGCCGGGACCAGGATCGGCTGGTCGCGGCGATCCCGGGCGCGACGCTGACCGTCTACGCGGAGGCCGGGCACGTCCTCTACTGGGAGGAGCCCCGGCGGACCGCACGGGACCTCGCCGACCTCGTGGCCGTGGCCGGCCGACCCGGACGCGGTTGACCTGCCGGCGGTTGACCCGCTGGCTAGAGTCGCCCGGGTGCGCATCTTCCACATCGCCGAGGCCCCGCACTGGGAGGCCGCACAGGTCAGCGGGTCCTACCTCCAGTCGTCGCTCGGGCTGACGCTCGCCGACGAGGGGTTCATCCACTGCTCGCGCGAGGACCAGTGGCCGACCGTGCTCGACACGTACTACGCCGGGCACGTGGGCGAGCTGGTGCTGCTGGAGATCGACACCGACCTCCTGTCCGCGCCGTGGCAGGAGGACCCGGTCGGCGACACGACGTTCCCGCACGTCTACGGTCCGATCGACGTGGCCGCCGTGGTCGACCAGCGCCGGGTGCGCTGACCCGGACCCGCTCAGTCGGCCGCGAGCGCAGCGACCTCGTCCGCGGTGCCCCACGACAGGGTCACGCCCGCGCCTCCGTGGCCGTAGCAGTGGACGACGTTGCCCGCCCGCTCCACCCGTACGGCGGGCCGCACCGGCCGCAGGCCGACCTTGTGCCGCAGCACCCGGGCGCCCTCCAGCTCCGGGACCAGCGCGGTCGCCCGGGCCAGGATCGCGGCTGCGGTCTCCGGTGAGGGCGTACGGCTCCAGTCACCCTCGTCGTCGGTGCCGCCGACCACGATGTCCCGCGAGCGGGGCACCACGTACGTCGGGCCGTCGGACTCCAGCCACCACCGGTCGAGGCCGACCTGCTCGACGTACAGCACCTGCCCCCGCACCGGCACCACCGACCGGTCCGCGCCGAGCAGCCGCGCGCCCAGCCCCGCGCAGTTCACCACCAGCTCGTCCTCGCCGTCGGGCAGCGCCGACAGGTTCATCCGGGTCACCGTGCCGCCGAGGTCCTCGACCCGCCCGAGCAGCCAGCGCAGGTAGACCGGCATCTCCACAACCGGGGTCACGAACGTCCAGCCGTCGCGGTAGCCCGCCGGCAGGGCGGTCTCGCGGTCCAGCGACGGCACCGCGCCGCGCCACCACGGGTCGGGCTGCCGCTGGCGGAAGACCTCGGTCCCGGTGACCATGCGGACGCCGGTCCCCTGCTCCCCGGCCAGCCCGACGAACTCGGCGTACGTCGCACCGGACCAGGCCGTGACCCGGTCCTGCGGGAGGGCGCGGTAGGGGTACCAGATGGCCGCGGCGACCGCGCTGGTGGTCTCCAGCGGCAGGTCCCGGGCGAGGACGTCGACCCGGTGCCCGGACTCCAGCAGCCGGACCGCGCACGACAGCCCGACCACGCCGGCACCGGCCACGATCGCGCGCGTCATGAGACGAGTCTGCCGCACGGCGTGGCGGTCCGGGCGCCGGACGGGCAGGCTGGCCGCATGACCGACGTCCTCCGCTACAGCGCCTTCACCACCGACCCGTCCGGCGGCAACCCGGCCGGTGTGGTCCTCGACGCGCGCGGCCTCGACGACGACGCGATGCTGCGGATCGCCGCCGAGGTCGGCTACTCCGAGACCGCGTTCGTCGTGCCGGCCGCCGGGCCGGACGAGTTCGACGTCCGCTACTTCAGCCCGCAGGTCGAGGTGCCGTTCTGCGGCCACGCCACGGTGGCCACCGCGGTCGCGCTGGGCCGGGCCGGCCGGCTGCTCTTCCGCACCCCCGCGGGACCGGTGGAGGTCGAGGCGGACGGCGGGACGGCGACGCTCACCAGCGTTCCGGCCTCCTCGCAGCCGGCGTCCGAGTCCGAGGTGCTGGCGCTGCTCGGGGCGCTGGGCTGGGCGCCCGGCGACCTGGACCCGGCGTACCCGGTGCACTGGGCGTTCGCGGGTGCCCGGCACGCCGTCGTGGTGGCCCGGTCCCGGGAGCGGCTGGCCGCGCTCGACTACGACTTCGACGGCCTGGCCGCCCTCCTGCGTGCCCACGACGCGGTGACCGCCGACCTGCTGGTCCGCGAGTCCGACGACCTGTGGCACGCGCGCAACCCGTTCCCGGTGGGCGGCGTGGTCGAGGACCCGGCGACCGGCGCCGCGGCGGCCGCGTTCGGCGGCTACCTGCGGGCGCTCGGGCTGGTCACCGGGCCGCGCACCGTCACCGTGCACCAGGGCGACGACATGGGGCGGCCGAGCCGGCTCCGGGTGGAGGTGCGGCCCGACGACCCGCAGGTCCGGGTGACCGGCGCCGCCGTGCCGATCCCCGCGTCGGCTACCGACGCGTAACCCGGACGGCGCCGGGCTCGTTGCCGGGGAGGGAGGGACCGACGACGAAAGGCCGCCGATGCCCCGACCCACCCGGCTCGTCCCCCTGCTCCTGCTCGCTCCGCTGCTGGCGCTCGGCCTGCTCACCACGACCGGCGGCAGCCCGGCCTCGGCGCACGAGGAGCGACCAGCCGTCTTCCCCGACGGCGACGGCAGGAGGCCGGCATTCCTGGGCTGGGACAACCCGCGGCGGCGGGTGGTGTGCACGCCGGCCAGCCGCGACCTGGTCGCAGCGATGCCCGACGGCCCCGCGAAGCGCCGCAGCACCCGGATGCTCGCCGACTGCCGGTTCCGCTCGATCCAGGACGCGGTGCGGTCGATCTCCCGGCGCAACACCTCGGTCTACGTGCTGCCCGGGACCTACACCGAGCGGACGTGGGCCACGAAGCAGCGCTCGTCGTACTGCTCGCACCTGAAGACCGGGTCCGACAGCCCGCTTCCGGCCTCGGAGTACATCGGGTCGATCTCCTCTCCCGACACCGGCGCCGGGCCCGCCGCCGACGGGAGCGGCGAGAGCGACCCGATCGCGCTGTCGTACGCCGACCAGCGGCGCTGCCCCACGAACCTCAACCTGATCTCGATCTTCGGCGACCGCACGCCGGGCAACCGGAGCATCGACTGCGACAGCCGGTTCTGCGGCACGCAGGTCGTCGGCACCGGCCGGCGGATGTCCGACGTGGTCATCGACAACAGGTTCGCCAAGCTCAACGCGATCCGCGCCGACCGGGCCGGCGGCGTACTGCTGCGCAACTTCACGGTCCAGCAGGCGGAGTTCAACGCCGTCTACGTCCTCGAGACCGACGGGTTCGTGATCGACCGGGTGACCGCGCGCGCGAACGACGAGTACGGCATCCTCGCGTTCGCCAGCGACCACGGCCTGATCACCCGATCGAACGCGTACTTCAACGGCGACTCCGGGATCTACCCCGGATCCGGCTCCGACCTCAACGCCGACAACACCGAGTTCGAGCCGACCCGCTACGCCATCGAGATCCGGCACAACCGGAGCCACGACAACACGCTGGGCTACTCCGGCACCGCCGGGAACTCGATCTACGCCCACCACAACGAGTTCTACGACAACGCCACCGGCATCGCGACGGACTCCCTGTTCCCCGGGCACCCCGGGCTGCCCCAGGACCACGCGCGCTGGTCCCGGAACAGGATCCACTCCAACAACTCGAACTACTACGAGAAGTTCGTCCAGACAGGGATCTGCGCCAAGCCGATGCAGGAACGCGGCTACCTGTCCGGCACCGTGTGCCCCGTCGTACCGACGCCGGTCGGGACCGGCGTGCTGATCGCCGGCGGCAACTTCGACTCGACCGACCACAACTGGATCTACGACAACTGGCGCTACGGCACCATGCAGTTCTGGGTGCCGGCCGCCCTGCGGGACGAGTACGACCCGGCCAGGCAGCAGGACACCTCGCACCACAACCACACCACCGACAACCACATGGGGATCACGCCGTCCGGCGCCCACGAGCACAACGGGCTCGACCACTGGTGGGACGACCAGGGCGAGGGCAACTGCTGGGAGGGGAACACCTACTCCCGCGGCGAGCGCACCGACAACTTCCTCGTCGACCCGCCGTCGTGCGCCGACGGGGGCTCGCTGATGTCGCCGGGCGCACCGGTCAAGGACGCCGGGTTCCTCTCCTGCAGCCAGTACGACCGCAACGACGAGACCTGGCGGAACCCGCCCGCCTGCGAGTGGTTCGCGACGCCGGAGAAGCCGTCCTCGGACGGCAGCACCGGCGGTCCCCTCGACGGCCTGCCGGCCGCGACGACGGGTGGCCGCGACGGGCCGTCCCCGACCTCGCCGCTCGTGGCGGTCGCCGGGCTGACCGTGCTGCTCGGCGTGGGCCGGAGGCTGCGTCGTGCGGCGTAGCGTGCTGGCCTCGGTGGCCGTGGTCGGCGTGCTCGCCGGCGGGGGCGGCTCGGCGCTGGCCGCGGCCGCCCCGGAGCTCGGCGCCGGCGGGCCCACCCGGGTCGACGGCACCGGGGCCACCGCGGTGTTCAGGGTTGGCGACCGGACGGTGCGGCAGGTGCGGTACGCCGATCGCGGGACGCTGGTCTACGCCTTCCGGCTGCGCAACGACGGAGAGGTGCCTTTGACGGTCACCGGGCTGGCCGGCCGGCAGCCGCCGTCCCGACTGTTCGCCTACCGCTCGATCGGAGCCCCGGGAGGCGGCGAGGTCACCATCGCCGCCGGGGAGTTCGAGCCGGTCACCCTGGTGCTGCGCATGGGCGGCTGCGAGACCCTCTCGGCCCGGGCCGGCAGCTTCGTCACCGAGGTGCGGGTGAGCACCGAGCGGATGGGGGTGCTGGACGACGACGTGACGGTCACGCTGCCCGAGGAGCTGCACACGGGCTCGCCGCGCGAGGCGTTCTGCCCGAACTCGACAGCGACGTCGCGACCGCCCGGCTGACGGATCGGCCCCCGGCTCAGGCGCCGGCCTGGCGCGGCGCGGTCGGGTCGGTGCCCTCGACGCCCTGCTCGCGGGCGACGTACTCCTCGATCGCCTCGATGTCGTGCGAGCTGCGCTGCACCACGGCCAGCAGGTCGCTCATCGTGGCGACCTCCTCGACCTGCTCCTTGATGAACCATGACATGAACTGCTCGGAGGCGAAGTCGGACTCGTCGCGGGCGGTCCGGAGCAGGCCGTTGACCTGCTCGGTGACCCGCTTCTCCTGGTCGAGGGCCAGCGAGACCGGCGCGACCAGGTCGGCGAAGACGGCGACCGGGGCGTCGACACCGGGGATCACCACGTCGGCGTCGGTGTCGAGGAGGTACTGCACCATCATCATCGCGTGCGCGCGCTCCTCGAGCGCCTGCGCGTAGAAGAACGACGCCATCCGCGGCATGGTCAGCGCGTCGTAGTAGACCGCACAGGCGAGGTACTGGTTGTGGGCGGCGAGCTCGTTGCCGATCTGGGTGTTGAGCTGCTCGACGAAACGGGCTGCGGGCACGACGTACTCCTCGGTCCGGCGGGGGGGATGGCTCAGGCTGCCGTGGGCAGCGTACCGACCTTCTTGCCGGCCTTCTTCGAGACCTTGACCAGCTTCCGCTTCTTCACGGTGTAGCCCGCAGGGAGGGTGCCCTCCTTGAGCATGCGGATGGGGCAGCGCTTGCAGCGGTCCTTCGACACGCAGCACTTGCTCTTCGGCATGGCCTTCTTCTTGCCCACGGGCGAGGACGGTAGCAGACGTAATTAGGCATGCCTAACCTAAGACATGTGGTCTCGCGATTCGGGTCGCGGGCGAGGACCGGATGGGGCCGGCTGGGCGCCGGCCTCGCGTGGTCCGTCGTGGGCAACCGGGCTCGGCCTCAGCCCCGCAGCACCCAGCCGTCGGCGTCGCCCTCGAGCGCGAGCCAGGCGCCCGGGTCCAGGCCCGGGTCGGGGCGGGCGGACCCGTCCAGCAGGTGCGGCAGGGTGAGCCCGATGGCGGCCAGGTGGCCGACCACCAGCACCGCCTCGCCGCGGTGCCGGTCCGCGATGTCCTCGAGCGCCCCGAGCATCCGGGTCACCACGTCGCCCGCGGCCTCCTCGGGCAGGGCGCCCACCTCGACCAGGGCCCCGACCTCCTCGACCCCCACCGCCAGCGCCTCGGCGGCCACCGCCGCGGTCCGCGCTGCCCGCGGCATCGGGCTCGTGTAGACCCGGGCGATCCGGGCACCACGCAGCCCCTCGCCCAGCGCCCGGGCCTGCTGCCGGCCTCGCTCGCTCAGCGGCTCGCCGGCCGGGCCGGAGCCGTCGGGCCCGTCGCACGACGCCTCCGCGTGACGTGCGAGGAACACCCGCGCCGGGCACTGCAGGTCGCTCATGCCGCCACGGTAGCCCGCCGGCGGCGGCCCCGGACCCGTCGCTTGATGCGGCCCCGGGCGGACCGCATGCTTGACAGCACGGGAGGTGGGACGTCGATGCCCCTACGGCGAGGCCCGAGACGCGCGACCGGGAGCCTGCGGCCGGTGGCGCTCGCGGCCGCCGGCTGCGTGCTGGTGTCCTGCAGCAGCGCGGGACCGGACCGCAGCGACGGTCCGGAGACGCCGGTCGCGTCGCCGACGGCGACCGTCCGACCCGACGGCCGGGAGCCGGCGCCGACCACTGGCCCGACCACTGACCCGACCACACGCCCGGTCCTGCCCGCGGTGCCGGCCCGGCAGGCGCCCGCGCTGGCCGGCCAGCTCGACCGCGCCGCGGCCACCCTGCGCGACCCGGGCGCCCGGGCTGCCGACGTTCGCCGGGCCGGCGAGCTCCAGCAGCTCGCCGCCCGGGCCCTGGCCGAGGCACCGCCGCGCTTCCGTGTCCGGGTCACGGACCGGCTCCGACCGGCGACCGCACGTGCCACCCGCAACGACGTACGGGCCGCGATGCTGCTGCACGGCATGTCCGCACCCGCGCCGCGGCTGCCGCGCTGGCGGATCGTCGCCCCGCCCCCGCCGGCCGAGCTGCTGCGGCTCTACCGCCGGGCAGAGCGGAGCACCGGGGTGCCGTGGGAGTACCTCGCCGCGATCCACCTGGTCGAGACCCGGATGGGACGGATCGACGGGGTCAGCAGCGCCGGGGCCCGCGGACCCATGCAGTTCCTCCCGTCGACGTGGCAGCTCTACGGCGCCGGCGGGGACATCGAGGACCCGCGCGACGCGATCCCCGCGGCGGCTCGGCTCCTGGCGCGGCACGGGGCGCCGCGCGACATGGCCGGCGCGCTGTGGCACTACAACCCGTCGGACCGGTACGTCGGCGCGGTGACGGCGTACGCCCGGAACCTGCAGCGCTCCCCCAGCGCCTACGCGGGGTACTGGCACTGGCGGGTGCTCTACCAGCACGTCCGCGGGGTCCGGGTGCTCCCCGTCGGTTACCCGAAGCGGCCGGCGCAGCCGCTGGCCGGCCGGTAGCCGGCCGCGGGGGTGGACGTCGTGCCGGGCGCCATGCGGAGGTCGCTGCCGGGGCTCCTGCTGGCGGCCTGCCTGCTCGCCGGCTGCGGGACCGGGCAGACCGCCGCACCGTCGGGCACCCCGTCCGGCACGCGGTCCCCGTCGGCGCCCGCGACGAGCCCGACGAAGACGAGCCCGGCGCCCACGAGCGCGGCACCGCCGGCGCCGTCAGCGCCGTCGACCACCACGGCACCGGCGACGCCGTCCCACGAGCCCGCGCCCGGCACCACGCCGCCAGCCTGGCTCGGGAAGCGGGTGCTCCCCCGGACCGCCGACGGCTTCGGCGAGGTCCGGCCCACGCCTGCGGTGATGCGGGTGCGCCGCTGGAACACCCCCGACACCGTCGCGCCGCTCCCGGGCACCGGCTTCACCGCCCGGGTGGTGTCACCCGCGCCGGCGGACGTCATCGCCCGCAGCACCTGGCGGCCCGGGTGCCCGGTCGGCAAGCAGGACCTGGCCTGGGTCCGGATGGCCTACCGGGGCTTCGACGGCGCCCGGCACTCCGGGGAGATGCTGGTCAACGCGTCCGTGGCCGACGACGTGGTCGGCGTGTTCCGGCGGCTCTACCGCGCGAGGTTCCCCATCGAGTCCATGGGCATCACCACGAAGGCCGACCAGGACGCCCCGCCGACCGGCGACGGCAACGTGACCGGGGCCTTCGCGTGCCGTCCGGTGCGAGGCAGCACCACGTTCTCCCAGCACGCGTATGGCCTCGCGATCGACCTCGACCCGTTCCAGAACCCCTACCACCGGGGCGACCTCGTCCTCCCCGAGCTCGCCTCGTCGTACCTCGACCGCGGCTGGGTCCGACCGGGCATGATCACGCCCGACGGCCCGGCGGTGCGTGCGTTCGCCGCGATCGGCTGGGGCTGGGGCGGAACCTGGTCGAGCCTGAAGGACTTCCAGCACTTCAGCCAGAACGGCCGTTGACCCCGCCGAGCGGCCACGTCTTGCGCGCCGAACGGCCACCTCGTGCGACGGTCGTAGGTTGGGGGCGTGCGCAGACCCGTCCCCGAGCCGGCCGGAGCCGGCCAGGAGTCGGTCTGGGACTACCCGCGCCCGCCGCGGGTCGCGCCGAGTCCCGAGCGGGTCGAGGTCGAGTTGGGCGGCATCGTCGTCGCCAGCACCGACCGCAGTCTGCGGGTGCTCGAGACCAGTCATCCGCCGACGTACTACCTGCCTCGTTCGGCTTTCGCCGCCGACGTGCTCCATGCGGTCGTCGGGGCGACGTACTGCGAGTGGAAGGGGCGGGCGGCGTACTTCGACCTCGTCATCCCACGCCGTACGGCGGCGCGCGCGGCGTGGACCTACCCGGAGCCGACCGGCGGCTTCGAGGCGCTCCTCGACCACGTCGCCGTGATGCCCGCCCTGGTCGACCGGTGCACCGTCGACGGCGAGGTGGTCCGGGCCCAGGAGGGCGGTTTCTACGGCGGCTGGATCACCGATCGCGTGGTCGGACCGTTCAAGGGTCCGCCCGGCTCCTGGGGCTGGTAGCCCGCCATTTCCCACGGCTCGGCGGACCGCTGGTTGAGGAGGGCGGGCTGCGCCCGTCTCGAAACCAAGGCCGCCCGCGGGTGCCCCCTCGGTTTCGAGATGCTCGCTGGCGCTGGCTCCTCGACCAGCGGTGCGCTCGACCTGGCCGCCCGCGGGTCAAGAGCGCGTGAGCTGGACCAGCTGGGTCTGCACCTCGGAGTCGACGAAGCCGCACGATCGATAGATCCGCGCCGCGAGGTACTCCGGGTCGGCGACCATGACCAGGGTGCGGGCGCCGAGCTCGCTGAGGCCCCAGGCCCCGACGTGGTGCACGAGGGTGCCGGCCAGGCCCCGGCCCCGGAAGTCGGGGTGCGTCTCCACGCTCTGGAATCGCGCCAGGCCCGCGCCGGCCCGCATCAGCCCCATCCCCGAGACCAGCCGGCCGTCGAGGAACGCACCCCACCAGGCGCCGTGCCCGGCCTCCACCAGGCCACGCTCGTAGGTCGCCTTGCGGGTCGCGAAGTCGAGGTACTGCTCGCGGGGGTACTCCGGGTGGCAGGCCGCCGACACCTCGACCCGCTTCGCCCAGTCGTCGTCCGAGGTCAGCGGCCGCAGCTCCGCCTCGGTGTTCGGGCGCGGCGGTGCGTGCACGCTCCTCGCCGTCATCACGGTCCCGGCGTCCAGCGCGGGGCCGGCCGCGACCAGCGGCGCCAGTGCCGCCGACTGGTCCGCGGTCCCGTCCACCCCGAGGGCGCGGTGGGTGCTCTCCGGGAAGTCCGCGTCGTACGCCGTCAGCAGCGCGTCCACGTCCCCCGCGGCCGGCGGGGAGGCCAGCAGGTAGAAGTTCCCCCAGTGGAACCCCGGGTTGGCCGGGGTGCGCACCACGAGGTGGGTGTCGTGGTCCTCGACCAGGCTGCCGCCGAGGACCAGCAGGGCGAGGTCGGTGCGGAAGGCGAGCGAGCGGACGTCCATGCGCCGACCCTAGGGGCCGACCGCGCGGATCAGTCCAGCCCGTTGGCGTTCCGGATGACCTCGACGATCCCGCCCATGATCCCGGTGAGCCCGAAGTCCTTGGGTGTGTAGACCGCGGCCACGCCGCGCTCGGTCAGCCGCCGGGCGTCGGAGTCGGGGATGATCCCGCCGACGATCACCGGTACGTCGCCCAGGCCGGCAGCCTCCAGCCCGTCGAGCACCGCGGGCACCAGCTCCATGTGCGAGCCGGACAGGATGGACAGGCCCACGCAGTGCACGTCCTCGGCCACCGCGGCCGCGACGATCTGCTCCGGGGTGAGCCGGATGCCCTGGTAGATCACCTCGAACCCGGCGTCGCGGGCACGCACCGCGACCTGCTCGGCGCCGTTGGAGTGCCCGTCGAGGCCCGGCTTGCCGACCAGCAGCCGGAGCCGGCCGCCGAGCTCCTCGCCGGTGCGCCGGACCGCCTCGCGCACCTCGGCCAGCTCGGCCCCCGCGTCCGCCGCGCCGACGGCACCGCTCACGCCGGTCGGCGCCCGGAACTCCCCGAACACCTCGCGCAGGGTCCCGGCCCACTCCCCCGTGGTCGCACCCGCCCGGGCCGCGGCCAGGGTGGCCTCCATCAGGTTGGTGCCGGTCTTGGCGTCCGAGGCCAGCCGGGCCAGCGCCTCGGCGACCGCGGACTCGTCGCGCTGCGCCTTCCACTCCTCCACCGAGCGCAGCGCGGACGCCTCGGCCTGCGGGTCGGCGGCCATGATCGCGGCGTCGAGGTCGGCGGTGAGCGGGGACGGCTCGGTCGTCTCGTAGACGTTGACGCCGACGATCTTCTCCTCGCCGGACTCGATCCGGGCCCGGCGGGCGGCGTGCGCGGAGACCAGCTCGGACTTCATGTAGCCGGACTCGACGGCGGCGATCGCGCCGCCCATCGCCTGCACCCGGTCCATCTCGGCCTTCGCGCCCTCGACCAGCTCGCGCACCTTCGCCTCGACCACGTGCGAGCCGTCGAAGATGTCGTCGTACTCCAGCAGGTCGGACTCGAAGGCCAGCACCTGCTGCAGCCGCAGCGACCACTGCTGGTCCCACGGACGGGGCAGGCCGAGCGCCTCGTTCCACGCGGGCAGCTGTACGGCGCGCGCCCGGGCGTCCTTCGACAGCGTCACGCCCAGCATCTCGAGCACGATCCGCTGCACGTTGTTCTCGGGCTGCGCCTCGGTCAGGCCCAGCGAGTTGACCTGCACGCCGTACCGGAACCGGCGCATCTTCGGGTCCTGCACGCCGTAGCGCTCGCGGGTGATCTCGTCCCAGAGCTCGACGAAGGCGCGCATCTTGCACATCTCCTCGACGAACCGGACGCCGGCATTGACGAAGAAGGAGATCCGGCCGACCACTGACCCGAAGTCCTCGTCGGAGACCTGGCCCGAGTTCTTCACGGTGTCGAGCACCGCGATCGCCGTGCACAGCGCGTAGGCGAGCTCCTGCTGCGGCGTCGCGCCAGCCTCCTGCAGGTGGTAGCTGCAGATGTTGATCGGGTTCCACCGGGGGATCTGGTGGACGGTGTAGGCGATGACGTCGCTGATCAGCCGCAGCGAGTGCTCGGGCGGGAACACGTAGGTCCCGCGGGAGAGGTATTCCTTGATGATGTCGTTCTGGGTGGTGCCGGCCAGCTGGGCGGCCACCTCGGCCGGGTCCAGTGCCGAGTTCTGCTCCTCCGCGGCGACCTGGTAGAGCGCGAGCAGCCACATGGCCGTCGCGTTGATCGTCATGGAGGTGTTCATCTCCGTGAGCGGGATCTGGTCGAACAGCTTGCGCATCTCGCCGAGGTGCGGCACGGGCACGCCGACCTTGCCGACCTCGCCGCGCGCCAGCGGGGAGTCGGGGTCGTAGCCGGTCTGCGTGGGCAGGTCGAAGGCGACCGAGAGGCCAGTCTGCCCCTTGGCCAGGTTGGTGCGGTAGAGCGCGTTGGACGCCTCGGCCGTCGAGTGGCCAGCGTACGTCCGCATCACCCAGGGCCGGTCCTTCGCGGGACGGCCGGGGGCGGGCGCAGACTCACCAGAGGTGCTCATGAGGGGAGCGTAGAGCGAAGCTGACGCGTCGGTAACAGGCTGTGGGATACCCAACACGGGCGTCCGTCGGGCGCGGTGAGGGTCAGGCGGTGGCCACCGCCCGCTCGAGCTCGACCACCCGGATCAGCCGGGACAGGTGGAGCATGCGGCGCACGGCAGGTCCGGCGCCGCGAAGCGTCAGGTGCCGCCCCTCACGCTCGGCGGCGACGGTGGCCGCGGCCAGCACCCGCAGCGCGATCACGTCGACCGCCGTGACGCCGGTCAGGTCCACGATCAGGTCCTCGTCGCACCCGCGCAGCCGCTCGTGGATGGCGGCGCGCACGTCCATGGTGCTGCGGACGTCGAACTCCCCGGTCAGGACGAGCCGGGGCCCGTCGTGCACGATGTCCATGACTCGCTCCCTCATCGGACACACCCGATTGTCTCCGTTGATGACGCTCGGTACTCACCATGACGCGTCATCGGCCTGTGGGGTTGCTTCATCTCATCTGGAATTTGACTGTGTCGTACCCGCAGCGGCCACAGGCATGCCCGGAACACCCGCAGGTCGGCGCCGGCACTACGCTCGGCGCCATGGTCAACCTCACCCGCATCTACACCCGCACCGGCGACGCCGGCCAGACGCGGCTCGGCGACATGAGCGTCACGTCCAAGAACGACCTGCGGCTCGAGGCCTACGCCTGCGTCGACGAGGCCAACGCGCACCTCGGGGTGGCGCTGGCGCACGGCGGCCTGGCTCCCGGCGGACTGTCCGAGGACGTGGTGCGGGTGCTGACCACGGTGCAGAACGACCTGTTCGACGTCGGCGCGGACCTGTGCACGCCGGTGGTCCCGGACCCGACGTACCCGCCGCTGCGCATCGAGCAGGAGTACGTCGACCGGCTCGAGGCCTGGTGCGACGCCTTCAACGAGGAGCTGCCGGCGCTGCGGTCGTTCATCCTCAACGGCGGCACGGTGGCGGCGGCGCACCTGCACGTCGCGCGCACCGTCGTACGCCGGGCCGAGCGGGCGGGGTGGGCGGCCCACCACGAGCACGGCGAGACCATGAACGTCCTCGCCCTCACGTACCTCAACCGACTGTCCGACCTGCTGTTCATCCTCGCGCGTCACGCCAACAAGGAGCACGGTGACGTGCTCTGGATACCCGGCGGGGAGAGAAGTTCCGGAGAGATCCCGGAGAGCCCGGCGGAGTGACCTCGCCCGCCCTCGCGCTGCTGCCCAGCCCGCTGCTGGGACCGCGCGTGTGGGCGGACGTGGCCGACCGGCTGCGGACGGCCGGAGCCGACGTCGTGGTCGCCCGCACCGCCGGGACGACCCCCGCGGAGGTGCTGGCCTCAGCCCTGGCCGACCTGCCCGAGGACCGGCCGCTCGCGCTGGTCCCGCACAGCAACGCCGGTCTCTACGTCCCGGCGCTCGCCGCCGAGCGTCGGGTGACTGCGTGCGTCTTCGTCGACGCCGCGCTGCCCGAGGCCACCGGGCCGACCCGGACCGCGCCGCCGGGCATGCGCGACCAGCTGGCCACGCTGGCGGGTGACGATGACGGGCTCCTGCCGCCCTGGACCGAGTGGTGGAGCGACTCGGACCTGGCCGGGCTGTTCCCGGACCCGGCCACGCGGGCGGAGGTGGTCGCCGAGCAGCCGCGGCTGCCGTTGTCGTACTTCGACACGGTCGTCCCGTCACCGCCGTGGTCCCACCTGCGCTGTGCCTACCTCGCCTTCGGCACGACGTACGGCGCCGAGGCCGCGCGCGCCCGCGAGGCCGGCTGGCCGGTCAGCACGCTCCCGGGACGGCACCTGCACATGCTGGTCGACCCGGTCGGGGTGGCCGTCGAGGTGGTCGGGCTGCTCCCCTGAGCCTGGTGCAGGGGGCTCCAAGTCACCCCCAAGTGGCAGCCAAGCGGCTCGCCGCACGCTGGTCCGGTCAACGACGACCTGATCGAAGGAACCACCATGTCTCGCTTCCTGCACCGGCTCGGCCGTGGGGCCGCGCTCCACCCGTGGCGCACCCTCGCCGCCTGGGTCCTCGCCTCGGCGATCGTGTTCGGCATCGCCGGCTCGTTCGGCGGCACCCCCGTCGACAACTGGGACGTCCCCGGCGCCCCGGCCCAGAAGGGCGTCGACACGCTGCGCGCGCACGTCCCCGGTGCCGGCAACGCCTCGGCCCAGGTCGTCGTGCACGGCGAGGACGGCCAGCAGCCGTCCACCGCCCAGCTCGACCGGCTCACGGCCGCGCTGCTCGCCATGGACCACGCGGTGACCGTCACCCCGCCGCGGATGTCCGACGACGGCGACACCGCGATGCTGGTCGTCGGCTACGACGAGCCGGTCACCCACCCGGACCTGATGGAGAACCTCGAGCCGCTCGAGGACGCCGTCGCCGGCACCCGCGACGCCGGCTTCCAGGTCGAGTTCGGGGGCGAGCTGCCCGGCACCGCTGCGGCACCCATGGAGGGCTACGGCGAGCTGATCGGCGTGGTCGCCGCGCTGCTGATCCTGCT
The DNA here is from genome assembly GCF_004519545.1 of Nocardioides guangzhouensis. GTDB lineage: Bacteria > Actinomycetota > Actinomycetes > Propionibacteriales > Nocardioidaceae > Nocardioides > Nocardioides guangzhouensis. Next base: position 43,646 of record NZ_SDKM01000011.1, on the reverse strand, counting down.
GCTCGCGTTCGGGTCGGTCATCGGCGCCGGGCTGCCCGTGGGCGTCGCGCTGATCGGCCTCGTGGTCGGCTCCGCCGGGCTCACCATCCTCGCCGGCACCATGGACGTCAGCACCGCCGCCCCGATGGTCGCCAGCATGGTCGGCCTCGGCGTCGGCATCGACTACGCCCTGCTGCTGGTCACCCGGCACGTGGAGTTCCTCCGCCGGGGCCTCGACGTCCCGGAGGCCGCCGGACGGGCGGTCGCCACCGCCGGCCGCTCGGTGGTCTTCGCCTCCGCGACCGTGCTGGTCTCGCTGATGGGCCTGCGCCTCGCCGGCCTCTCGACGTACTCCTCGTTCGGGTTCGCCACCGCGATCGCCGTGGTGACTGTGGCCGCCGCCGCGCTCACCCTGGTCCCGGTGTTCGCCCGGTTCGCCGGCCACCGGCTGCTCCCCCGCCGGGTCCGCAAGGGCCGCGAGTCCACGAAGGCCCCGCTCACCGCCCGCTGGGCGCAGCGCGTGGCCGGGCGCCCGCTGCCGTGGGCGATCGGCGCGGCCCTGCTGATGATCGTGATCGCGCTGCCCGCGCTGGGCATGCGCACCTGGCCGCAGGACGCCAGCAGCCAGTCGACCGAGACCACCACCCGTCGTGCCTTCGACCTGGTCTCCGACGAGTTCGGCCCGGGCGCCAACGGCCCGCTCACCGTCGTCCTCGACCGTGAGAAGACCACGCCGGAGGAGGCCGCCCAGGTGGCCGCCGACCTCGAGGCCCGCGACGACATCGTCGCGGTGACCCCGCCGGTGGAGTCCCCCGACAAGGCGATCCTGGTGTTCGACGCGGAGCCGGCGTTCGGCCCCTCCGACGAGCGCACCGCCCGCCTGGTCGACGAGGTCCGCAGGCAGCTGCCCGACGGCGCCCAGCTCACGGGCACCACGGCGATGTTCTCGGACATCGCGGAGATGCTGGCCGAGCGGCTGTGGCTGGTGATCGCCTTCGTGGTCCTGACCTCGGTGCTGGTGCTGGCCATGGTGTTCCGGTCCGTGCTGGTGCCGCTCAAGGCGGCGGTGATGAACCTGCTCTCCATCGGCGCGGCGTACGGCGTGCTGGTGGCGGTCTTCCAGTGGGGCTGGGGCGTGGAGCTGCTCGGCCTCGACCACGCGATGCCGGTCTCCAGCTGGGTGCCGATCCTGATCTTCGCGATCCTGTTCGGCCTGTCGATGGACTACGAGGTGTTCCTGCTCTCGCGGGTCCGGGAGAGCTGGCTCGACACCGGGGACGCGCACGCCAGCGTGATCCGCGGCCTGTCCGACACCGGCCGGGTGATCTCGTCCGCCGCCGCGATCATGGTCGCCGTCTTCCTGGGGTTCGCCACCGAGGTCGACGTGGTGGTGAAGATGCTCGGCCTGGGCATGGCGACCGCGATCTTCCTCGACGCCACCGTGGTCCGGATGGTCCTGGTCCCCGCGACCATGGCACTCCTGGGCAAGTGGAACTGGTGGGTCCCGGCCTGGCTGGACCGGGTGCTGCCGACCATCGACGTGGAGGCCGAGCTCGTGGAGCTCGAGGCCGCCGCCACCACCGACGACGACACCGACACGGACGAGACCGAGCCCGGCTTGGCCCCGGCCGGTCGCTGATCCCGACGACGGACGAGAGGAGAAGGACGATGACCACGCACCAGCACCGCCGCCCCGAGTGGCCCCGGCAGCTCCGGCTGCCGGGCCAGGCGGCGGCCCCGGAGGGCCCGGTGGACATGTTCATGATGTACCTCATGCACCACGCGTTCCGGCGCGACCTGGCCGCCTTCACGGCGGCGGTGCCGCACACCCCGGTCGACGACCTGGTCACGTGGCAGTCGCTGGCCGACCGGTGGACCCTCTTCGCGGAGGCGCTGCACCACCACCACGCCGGCGAGGACGCCTGGCTCTGGCCGGCGCTGCTCGAGGTCGCGGGCGAGGTCGACCGCGACACCCTGGAGGCGATGGAGGCCGAGCACGAGGGCATCGACCCGCTGCTCGACGCGGCGGCCGCCGGGTTCGACCGGATGGCGGCCGGTGCCGACGAGGACGAGCGGGCGGCGCTCGCCGTACGCCTGGTCGCGGCGCGGGAGTGCCTGGGCCGGCACCTGGTGCACGAGGAGACCGACGCGATGCGGGTGCTCCAGGAGCACTTCACGCAGGCGGACTGGGACGCCCTGGACGAGAAGTTCCGGGAGGGCATCACGTTCCGCAGGGTGGTGGCACTGGTTCCGTGGGCGCTGCACGGCGTGCCGCCGGCGGCGCTGCCGGACCTGTTCGCCCGCACCGGCTCGGCGCACCACGTGATCTGGCGGCTCACCCACCGCCGGTTCGCGCGGGCCGAGCAGCGGACCTTCCGGTTCGCGCACGACCGCCTGGCCCGGAAGGCCGGCTGACCCCGAGGGCACCTGTCAGAAGCCGTAGCGCTCCCGCTGGTCGCGCAGCCACTGCGCGGCCAGCGGGATGTCCCAATCGGCGCAGAGCTGCTCGGCGTCGTCGGCGTGCTGGGTGGCCATCGCCTTCTCCCCCGCCGCCGCGGCCGCGAGGGCGAGGAACGCGTCGACCGGTCCGCAGGCGTTGCCGGAGCCGGCCACGCAGCTGCGCCCGGCCAGCGGCGCCAGCAGGTCGTAGGTCGCCGCGCCGACCTCGGCGTCGCCCACGTAGAGCGCCGACTCCGCGGCGTTGCCCCACGCGAGCAGCGAGAACCAGTCGTCGGTGTCGAGCTGCGGCGGGTGCCCGGCGTACCACTCCCGGGCGCCGTCCTCGTCGCCCCCGCGCCAGTAGAACGCCGTGATCGTGGCGTTGAGCGGCAGGGGACCGTCAGCCAGCTCCGCCAGCATCTGCGCGGTGTCGGCGGCCCGGCCCTGCCAGGCGCTGAGCGAGATCATCGCGCCGGCGGTGGCGTCCTCGGACTGCTCCAGCGAGATCTGGCTGTCGAGGCGGCGGATCTGCTCGATCAGCTCCAGGCACAGGTCGAACCGGCCGGCCATCGCGTGCCAGGGCAGCACCAGGCTGTCGAGCACCATCAGGCCGTAGAGCGTGCGCTGCCGCTCCGCCTCGACCCGGGCCTCGGCGACCGCCTCCCACATCTCGGCCGGCCGGCCGAGCTCGGCGAGCACCACTGCCCGCAGGCAGGCCGAGACGACGAAGGCCCGCTCCGCCCCCGTGCGGCGGGCCAGGTCCAGCGACTCGGTGGCCAGGTCCAGCCGCTCGGGAGCGGTGCGGCAGGTCCAGAGCGACACGAACGCGATCTGGCACGCATCGAGCAGCAGCGCGTCGTCCCCGAGCCGCCGGGCCATCGCCAGCGCCTCGTCGACCAGCGCCCGCCGCTCGGCGAAGGTGGCGCCGTAGTAGAGCTCGTTGGCCAGGCCGAGCATGGTCCGGCAGCGCAGCGCGCCGTCGCTGGCCGGCAACCGGTCGAGGCTGCGCCGCAGCGCGTCCACGATCGGTCCGTGCACCTGCCCGTGCGCCGCGGACTGCCAGAGCGCTCCCTGCGTGGTCGAGATCGCGGCGGTGGCCACCAGCTCCGGGTCGTCCATCTCCTCGGCCACCCCGACGGCGACCTCGACGGTGGCGGTCAGCTCGGGCCACGACGCGGACCAGCGGTAGGCGTCGATGAGCCGGAGCAGCAGGTCGTAGCGCTGTCGCAGGGTCGCCTCGGGGTCCTGCTCGAGCGCCTCGAGGGCGGCCCGCAGCAGGTCCGAGGCCTCCTCGTGGGCGTAGAGCCGGCTGGCCAGAGTGGCGGCGTCCACGGCGGCGGGCCAGGCCCGGGCGGCGTACGACGGGCCGGCGGCGAGCCAGTGCCGGGCCCGCTCGGTGGCCCGGTCGGGCGCGGTCGCCAGCGCCTCGGCCACGCGGACGTGCAGACGGGCGCGGCGGGAGGCGGAGGTGACCGCGACCAGGGTGTCCCGGACCAGCGCGTGGGAGAACCGGAACCGGTCGATGCCGTCCTCGCGGACCAGCCCGGCGACCTGGGCCGGCTCCACGACGTCGAGCAGGTCGTCGGGGTCGGCGCCGGTGACCGCCCCGAGCGTGGGCAGGTCGAACTGCCGGCCGATCACGGCCGCCGCCCGGAGTGCCGTCAGCGTGTCCCCGGGGAGCTGGTCGAGTCGCCGGGTGAGCACCTCCTGCACCCCGGTCGGCGGGTGCTCCTCGGCCACCAGCCGGGCCAGGTCGCTGCGCTCGCCGGCCAGCCGCGCGTACTCCACGAGGAAGAACGGGTTGCCGTCGGTGCGCGCCCGCAGCGCCGCCGCCTGCTCCTCCGACGGCCGGTTGTGGGCCACCGAGTCGAACACCTCGGCCACCGCCGCGGCGGGCAGGCCGACGAGCTCGCGCCGTACGGCGTGCCGGCGGGCCAGCGCCTCGGCCACCTCGGCCAGCGCGCCGGTCGGCTCCGGGTGCGGCCGCCACGTGGAGAGCACCATCAGCTGCTCGTCCGCGGAGGTCTCGGCGAGCAGCCGGAGCACCCGCAGCGTCGCTGCGTCGGCCCAGTGCAGGTCGTCGAGGGCGATCAGCAGCGGCCGTTCGCGGGCCGCCTCGCGGACCTGGCGGACCAGCTGCTCGCGGGAGCGGAACTGGGCGCCGGCCTGGTCGCCGGCGTCGTCCGGGGCGATCGGCAGGCTCAGTCCGAGCCCCTCGAGCACCTGCGCCCACGCCCACAGTGGCGGGGCGCCGTCGTCCTGCGAGCAGCGGCCGACCAGCACGGTCACCCCGCGGGCCCGGGCGACCGAGGCCAGCTCGGCGCACAGCCGCGACTTGCCGATGCCCGGCTCGCCGGTCACCACGGCGTACGACGAGGTGCCGGCGCCCGCTGCGTCCAGCGCGCCCACCAGCTCGTCGAGGTCGCGGTCGCGGCCCACCATCGGCCACAGCCCGACCGGCTCGGGTGCCTGCGCGGCCGGTTCCTCGGTGGCCGGCTCGGCCGCCGGGGCGGGTGCCGAGGCAGCCGGGGGCGCCACCCAGCCCAGCGACCCGTCCTGGCGCAGCACCGCAGCCTGGAGGTCGCGCAGCTCGGGGCCCGGGTCGAGCCCGAGCTCGTCGGAGAGCACGTCGCGGACCCGGCGCAGCACGTCCAGCGCGTCGGCCTGCCGGCCGGAGCGGGTCAGCGCCACGGCCCGGAGTCCCCAGAGCCGTTCCCGCAGCGGGTGGGCGGCGGTCAGCGCCTCCAGCTCGGCGGCGGCCGTGCCATGGTGGCCGAGGGCCAGGTCGGCGAGCAGCCGGTGCTCCAGGGCGACCAGGCGGAGCTCCTCGAGCCGGGCCCGCTCGGCGACCGCCGCCGCGGCGTCCTCCAGCTCGCCGTACGGCGTGCCCCGCCAGAGCGCGAGTGCCGCGTCGAGCCGGGCGACGGCATCCGTGAGGGTGCCGGCGTCCACGGAGGGCGGCCCGACCGGCGCGAGCCCCTGGAGCCGGCGCTGCTCGACCGTGACCGCGCGCTCGAACACCCGGGCGTCGTGCGACCCGTCGGCGACCCGCAGCGCGTAGCCCGGGGCGACCGTCACCAGCACCGTGGCCGGCGCCCGCCGCTCCCGGTCCGGCTCCATGACCCGGCGCAGCCCGGAGACGTAGGCCTGCAGCGTGGTGGTCACGCCCGGCGGCGGCGCGTCGCCCCAGAGCAGGTCGACGATCGCGTCGACCGACACCGGGCGCCCGCCGGACAGCGCGAGCGCCGCGACCAGGGCACGCTGCTTGGGCGTGCCGAGGTCCACGGGGCTCCCACCGATGCTCACCTCGACCGGGCCGAGGACCGCCACCTCCACGAGCGGCAGCATACGGACGGGCGGCTCCGGGGTCGCACGGTTTCCGGCCCCGGGATCCGGGATGGCCCGTTCGGGCGGTCTTCTCCGGGCGGACCGTCCAAGCGGGTCTCCAAGTCGGCTCGAAGTCGCTCCCAAGCGCCCCGGGAGACGGTGAGGCTCCCGAGACAAGCCCGACACAGGAGTCCCAGCATGACCATCGACCTGACCACCGACGGAGCCCGCACCGGCCACCAGCCGATCGGGACCGACCGCCCCGCCGAGGCCCTCCGTGGGCTCGCCTCGGGCGGTGTCCACCTGCCCGGTGACGCGACGTACGACGCCGCCCGCCTGCCGTGGAACGTGGCCGTCGACCAGCGCCCCGCAGCGGTCGCCTACCCCCGGACCGCCGCCGAGGTCGGTCGCCTCGTCCGCGTCGCCTCCGAGATGGGCCTCCGGGTGGCCCCGCAGAGCACCGGCCACAACGCCGGGCCGCTCGCCGCTCAGGGCCTCGACGACGTCGTCGTCGTGCGCACCAGCGAGATGAACCTCGCGATCGCCGACCCGACCCGCGGCATCGTCCGCGTCGAGGGTGGCGCGATCTGGGAGCCCGCGGTCGACGCGGCCGCCGCCCACGGCCACGCGGTCCTCCACGGGTCCTCGCCCGACGTCGGCATCGCCGGCTACAGCCTGGGAGGCGGCATCGGGTGGTACGCCCGCCAGCTCGGCCTGGCCACCAACTCGCTGACCGCGGTCGAGCTCGTCATCGGCGACGGCACCCTGGTGCGTGCCGACGCGCAGAACCACCCCGAGATCTTCTGGGCGGTGCGCGGCGGTGGCGGCAGCCTCGGCGTGGTGACCGCGCTCGAGTTCCGGATGTACCCGATCGAGTCGGCGTACGCCGGCATGTTCATCTGGGACCTGAAGGACGTCGAGAAGGTGCTCCGGGAGTGGTCCGCCTGGGCGCCCGGTGCGCCCGACGAGATCACCACCTCGTTCCGCGCCCTGCGGCTGCCCCCGATGCCGGAGCTCCCCGAGTTCCTGCGCGGCCGGGCGGTCGCGATCGTCAACGGCGCCGTGCTCTCCTCGGACGAGCGCGGCGAGCAGCTGCTGGCCGGCCTCCGCGCCCTGCGTCCGGAGATCGACACGTTCGGCCGGGTCCCGGCCAAGAGCCTGGTCCGCCTGCACATGGACCCGGAGGGAGGCGCCCCGTTCGCCTCTGACAGCACCATGCTCGGCGACCTCGACGGTGCTGCCGTGGACGCCTTCCTCGAGCAGGTCGGGCCGGACGCGCAGACCTCGCTGCTGATGGCCGAGCTGCGGCAGCTCGGCGGGGCGCTCGGTCGTCCTCACGAGGGCGGCGGCGTGCTCAGCCACCTCGACGCGTCGTTCGTCAGCTTCGCGGGCGCCATCGCGGCGACCCCGGAGATGGGCGCCCAGGGGCACGCGGACGCCGTCCGGCTGACGCAGGCGCTGGCGCCGTGGGCCAACGGGAAGCAGTACCTCAACTTCTCCGAGAACCCGGTCGACACCCGCTCGGCGTACGCCGACGACGGGTGGACCCAGCTCAAGGGGATCCGTAGCGCCGTGGACCCGCGTGGCACGTTCGCGGCCAACCACCCGGTCCCCCGCCTGTTCGAGAACGGCACCGTTACCCCCTGACCCGTTGAGTTGCGCCTCCCTGCGCGTCGAGTTGCGCCTCCCTGCTGTCCGAGACCACAGGGAGGCGCAACTCAACCCCCAGCGGGGCGCAACTCAACCCCCAGCGGGGCGCAACTCAACCGCCAGCGGGGCGCAACTCAACTGCGGGCGGGCTGGGGCTCGGGCTTGCGGGCGGCCGGCACCAGCAGCGCTGAGGGCACCAGCAGCACGGCGACGACCAGCAGCGCGTCGAGGGTGCCGACCTGGTCGCCGACGAAGCCGAGCAGCGGCGGCCCAGCCAGGAACGCGGTGTAGGCGATGGTGGAGACCACGCTCACCCGGGCGGCGGCCTGCTTCTCGTCGTCGGCGGCGGCGCTCATCCCGACCGGGAAGCCCAGCGAGGCCCCGACCCCCCAGAGCACGATGCCGGCGGTGACCACCACCGCGCTGCCGCCGAAGACGATCAGCAGCACGCCGACGAACGCGGCCGCCATCGTCGACCACAGCACCGGCGCCCGGCCGAACCGGTCGAGCAGCACCGGACCGACCAGCCGGCCGGCCGTCATCGACGCCACGAACAGGCTGAACCCGGCCACGCCGACCCACCGCTGGACGTCGTACCCGTCGATGAGGGCCACCGCGAGCCAGTCGTTGGCCGTGCCCTCGGTGACCGCGAGCGCGAACACCATGGCGCCGATCATGAGCGTGCGCGGCTCCAGCCAGGCCCGCCAGGCCGCCTGCGGGAGCTCCTCGTGCTCCGGCTCCACCTCGGCGGCGCGGGGCAGGAAGCCGCCGGTGGTGGCCTGGATGACGACCAGCACGCCGAGGGCGACCACGAGCAGGTGCACAGCCATGGGTACGCCGAGCGCGATGGTGAGCGCGCCGATGATGCCGCCGAACACGGTGCCGAGGCTGAAGCCGGCATGGAAGCGCGGCATGATCGTCCGCCCGAGCCGACGCTCCACGGCCGCGCCCTCGACGTTCATCGCGACGTCCCACGCGCCGATGCCCATGCCGTAGAAGAAGAGGCCCACCGCGGTCAGGCCGACCGCCTCGGCCACCGAGGCCCCCAGGGCGGCACCCGCGAGGCCCAGCAGCCCGACCAGCGATGCGAGGCGTACGACGGTCGCGGCACCGAGGCGGTTGATCAGGGCCCCCGTGGTGGGCAGGGTCAGCACGGACCCGCAGGCGGCGGCCAGCAGCAGCAGCCCGAGCGCCCCGTTGGAGAGGTCGAGCTCGTGGCGGACCTCGGGGATCCGCGAGACCCACGAGGCGAACGCGAACCCGTTGAGCGCGAAGGAGATCATCACCGCGTTGCGGGCGGTGAGCGTGTGCGTCGTGCTCATAGCCCGGGACCCTGGCGAGCGGTGCCCTGGCCGGGCGGGGCGGCCTCCAGCCAGGACTGGAAGCCGACCAGCGAGGAGGGGCTCATGGCGAGGTCGATGTCGCCGAGCTCGCTGCCGCAGGTGACGATGACGTGGTCGGCGTACAGCGACATCTGCTCGTTGCCCTCGGGCTCGCGGCGTCCGAGGTAGGCCAGCCCGGTGCGCCGCCAGGTGCGCCGCGGGCGCGGCGAGAGAGAGAAGATCCGGAACCACTGGAGGGTCTCGCCGGAATAGCGCCCGACCCCGAGCACCCAACCGCGCCCGGTCGGTGCCGACCGGGCGCGGTGCGAGAGCTCGAAGGTGCCGCCGTTGCGCTGGATGAAGCGCCGCCGTACGACGAGCGCGATGGCGTAGCAGAGGACCAGCAGGAGGACCACGCCGGCGGCGTCGGCGATCCACTGCCACAGGGGCATCCAGCCCTCCCTCGCTTCGTCGGGTGACGCGTCCGCGTCACTCTATCCGCCGCGAGGGGGGCTGGAGGAACCGGTCCGGAACCGCCGGAAACGTCCGGGTCAGCCGGCGCGCTCGACGGCGCGGATCCGGGCCTCGGCCCGGCGTACGGCCTCTTCGGCCTCGTCGTCGTTCTCCCCCGCCGACTTGGCCCGCTCGAGGTCCGCCCGCGCCTTCTCGAGGTCGATCTCGTGCGACATCTCGGCGTGCTCGGACAGGATCGAGACCCGGTTGTGCGCCACCGACAGGAAGCCGGCGTCGACCGCCGCCACCCAGGTCTCCCCCTCCTGGGTCTGCACGTCGACGACGCCGTCGACGAGCAGCGACAGGATGGGGGCGTGACCGGGCAGGATGCCCACGTCGCCTTCGGTGGTGCGGGCGATCACCATCTTCGCCTCCCCGGACCACACGAGGCGGTCCGCGGCGACGAGCTCGACCTGCAGCTGGTCGGCCATCAGAGGTTCTTCTGGATCTCGGCCCACTTGGCCTCGACGTCGTCGAGACCGCCGCACATGAAGAAGGCCTGCTCGGCGACGTGGTCGTACTCGCCGTCGCAGATCTTCGTGAACGCCTCGATGGTCTCGGCGATCGGGACCGTGGAGCCCTCGATGCCGGTGAACTGCTTGGCCACGTAGGTGTTCTGGGACAGGAACCGCTGGATGCGGCGGGCGCGGGACACGATGATCTTGTCCTCTTCGGACAGCTCGTCCACACCGAGGATTGCGATGATGTCCTGCAGCTCCTTGTTGCGCTGCAGGATCTGCTTCACGCGGATCGCGGTGTCGTAGTGGTCCTGGCCGATGTACTGCGGGTCGAGGATCCGGGAGGTCGACGTCAGCGGGTCCACCGCAGGGTAGATGCCGAGCGAGGCGATCTCGCGCGACAGCTCGGTGGTCGCGTCGAGGTGCGCGAACGTGGTGGCCGGCGCCGGGTCGGTGTAGTCGTCGGCGGGCACGTAGATCGCCTGCATGGAGGTGATCGAGTGACCGCGCGTCGAGGTGATCCGCTCCTGGAGCTGGCCCATCTCGTCGGCGAGGTTGGGCTGGTAGCCCACCGCGGAGGGCATGCGGCCGAGCAGCGTCGACACCTCGGAACCCGCCTGGGTGAACCGGAAGATGTTGTCGATGAACAGCAGCACGTCCTGCTTCTGGACGTCGCGGAAGTACTCCGCCATGGTCAGCGCGGACAGCGCGACCCGGAGCCGGGTGCCCGGCGGCTCGTCCATCTGGCCGAAGACCAGCGAGGTCTGGCCGATGACGCCGGCCTCGGTCATCTCCGCGATCAGGTCGTTGCCCTCACGGGTGCGCTCGCCCACGCCGGCGAACACGGACACACCGCCGTGGTCCTTCGCGACGCGCGCGATCATCTCCTGGATGAGCACGGTCTTGCCGACACCGGCGCCGCCGAACAGGCCGATCTTGCCGCCCTGGACGTACGGCGTGAGCAGGTCGATGACCTTGATGCCGGTCTCGAACATCTGGGTCTTCGACTCGAGCTGGTCGAAGGCCGGCGCCTTGCGGTGGATTCCCCAGCGCTCGTTGATCTCGAGGGTCTCGCCCTCCTCGAGGTTGAGGCACTCGCCGGTGGTGTTGAACACCTTGCCGAGCGTGACGTCGCCGACCGGCACCGAGATCGGGCCGCCGGTGTCGCTGACCTGGGCACCGCGGACCAGGCCGTCGGTGGGCTTCATCGAGATGGCACGCACCATGCCGTCACCGATGTGCTGGGCCACCTCGAGGGTGATCGTGTGGCTCTCGCCGCCCAGCTCGAAGGTGACGTGCAGCGCGTTGTAGATCGCCGGCATCTGGTCGGTCGGGAACTCGATGTCCACGACCGGGCCGATGACCCGGGCGATGCGTCCCACGCCGCCGGGCTGACCCTCGGTCTTGGTCTCTTCAACAGTGGCAGTCATTGGTCTCACTCACTCCCGGCGTTGGCGTCGGCGAGCGCGTTGACGCCTCCGACGATCTCGCTGATTTCCTGGGTAATGCCGGCCTGGCGGGCCTGGTTGGCGATTCGGGTGTACTTCTTGATGAGCTCGTCGGCGTTGTCCGTCGCGGACTTCATCGCCTTCTGGCGGGCGGCCAGCTCGGAGGCGGCGGCCTGCAGCAGGGCGAAGAAGATCCGGCTCTGGACGTAGCGCGGCAGCAGGGCGTCGAGGACGTCCGCCGGCGACGGCTCGAACTCGTAGAGCGGCAGCAGCTCGTCCTCGGCCGGGGGCTCCTCACCCTCGACGACCTCCAGCGGCAGCAGGCGTACGGCGGTCGGCTCCTGCACCAGCATCGAGCGGAAGCGCGTGTAGACCACGTGCACCTCGTCGACGCCCGGCGGGACACCCTCCGCGGCGGCCTGGTCGTCGTCGTTGAGGAACGCGCCGATCAGCGTCTCGCCGATGTCGTGCGCCACGTCGTACGTGGGCTGGTCGGAGAAGCCCGACCAGCTCTGCACGACCGGGCGCTGGCGGAACTTGAAGTACGCCTCGCCCTTGCGGCCCGAGATGTAGACCTCGACCTCCTTGCCCTCCTCCTTCAGCTTCTCGGTGAGGCGCTCGGCCTCCTTGATCACGCTGGAGGAGTAGGCACCCGCGAGGCCCCGGTCGCTGGTCACGATCAGGACCGCGGCCTTGCGCGGGTTCTCGGGCTCGGTGGTCAGCGCGTGGTCGACGTTGGAGAACGTCGCCACCGCCGAGACCGCACGGGTCAGCTCACGGGCGTACGGCGCGGCCGCCTGGGCCCGCTGCTGCGCCTTGATGATGCGGGACGCAGCGATGAGCTCCATGGCGCGCGTGATCTTCTTCATCGACTCCGTCGACTTGATCCGCGCGCGGTACTCACGCAGCGATACGGCCATGAGTTCAGCCCCGCTTCTGCTTGACGATCTGCTCCTGCTCGACGTCCTCGTCCTCGAGAGCCTCGTGGGTCTCCTTGCCGGCCTTGATCGACTGGCCGTCGGAGGTCTCGAACTGGTCGAGGAAGGAGTCGTACGCCGCGATCACGGACTCCTCGGTGGAGTCCTCGAACTTCAGCGACTCGCGGATGCCGGACAGGATGCCCTCGTGCGAGCGGCGGAGGTAGTCGAGGAACTCCTGCTCGAAGCGGAGCACCTCCGGGACCGGGACCCGGTCGAGGCGGCCGCTGGTGCCCAGCCAGAGGGAGACGGTCATCTCCTCGACGGGGTACGGGGAGTACTGCGGCTGCTTGAGCAGGGCCATCAGGCGCTGGCCGCGGTCGAGCTGCTGGCGCGAGGCCGCGTCGAGGTCGGAGGCGAACATCGCGAACGCCTCCATCGCGCGGAACTGCGCCAGGTCGACCTTGAGCGAACCGGTGACGGTCTTCATCGCCTTGGTCATCGCGGAGCCACCCACGCGGGACACCGACACACCGACGTCGATCGCCGGGCGCTGGTTGGACGCGAACAGGTCGGACTGCAGGAAGATCTGGCCGTCGGTGATCGAGATGACGTTGGTCGGGATGAACGCCGAGACGTCGTTGGCCTTGGTCTCGATGATAGGCAGACCGGTCATCGAGCCCGCGCCCATGTCGTCGGACAGCTTCGCGCAGCGCTCGAGCAGCCGGCTGTGCAGGTAGAACACGTCGCCGGGGTACGCCTCGCGGCCCGGCGGGCGGCGCAGCAGCAGGGACACGGCGCGGTAGGCCTCGGCCTGCTTGGTCAGGTCGTCGAACACGATGAGGACGTGCTTGCCGTCGTACATCCACTGCTGGCCGATCGCGGAGCCGGTGTACGGCGCGAGGTACTTGAAGCCGGCCGAGTCGGACGCGGGCGCCGCCACGATGGTGGTGTACTCGAGCGCGCCGGCCTCCTCGAGGGCGCCACGCACCGAGGCGATGGTCGAGCCCTTCTGGCCGATCGCGACGTAGATGCAGCGGACCTGCTTGGTCGGGTCGCCCGACTCCCAGTTCTGCTTCTGGTTGATGATCGTGTCGATCGCGATGGTGGTCTTGCCGGTGGCGCGGTCGCCGATGATCAGCTGGCGCTGGCCGCGGCCGATCGGGGTCATCGCGTCGATCGCCTTGATGCCGGTGGCGAGCGGCTCGTGCACCGACTTGCGCTGGACCACGGACGGAGCCTGGAGCTCCAGGGCGCGACGGCCCTCGGTCTCGATCTCGCCGAGGCCGTCGATCGGGGTGCCCAGCGGGTCGACCACGCGGCCGAGGTAGCCCTCACCCACGGGGACCGAGAGGATCTCGCCGGTGCGGCGGACCGACTGGCCCTCCTCGATGTTGTCGAAGTCACCGAGGACCACGACACCGATCTCGCGGGTGTCGAGGTTCAGGGCGATGCCCTGGGTGCCGTCCTCGAACTCGAGCAGCTCGTTGGCCATGACCGACGGCAGGCCCGACACGCGGGCGATGCCGTCCGCGGCCTCGGCCACGGTGCCCACCTCTTCGCGGGTGGCGGTCTCGGGCTCGTAGTCGGACACGAAGCGCTGCAGCGCGTCCCGGATCTCGTCCGGACGGATCGAAAGCTCCGTCATCACTCTTCCTTACTGTTCGTCTGCTCGATGAAGTCTGTTCGGGACTGGGGTCTGTGGGTCAGCCGGCCAGCTTGCGGCGGGCGTCGTGCAGGCGGCTGGCGACCGTGCCGTCGATGACGTCGTCACCGATCTCGACCCGGATACCACCCAGGACCTCGGGGTCGACCACGACGTTGAGGTGCACGTCGCGGCCGTACTGCGCGGCGAGCGCGCCCTGGAGACGCCGGCGGTCGGCGTCCGAGAGCTCGCGGGCCACGCGGACGGTCGCGACGCTCTCGCCGTGCACGGCGGCCGCGACCTTCTGGTACTCGTGGATCGCCACCGACACCGTGCGGTGCGTGCCGGCCAGGGACTGCGCGACCAGCCGTGCGGTGGCGGCCAGCGTGCGGTTCTCGAGGAGTCCCTGCAGCAGGCCCTGCTTGTCGGCCACCGAGCGAGTCGGGTCGCCGAGAGCGCTGCGCAGCTCGGGGTTCTCCTCCAGCATCCGGCCGACCGCGAACAGCTCGTCGGCCACCCGGCTGGCATCCTCCGCGGACCGCACCGTCGCCTCGACGCCGAGCTGCTCGAGGACGTCGGCGAGGTCACGGGTCGCGGTCCAGCGGTGCTCCACCGCGGTGACCAGCAGGCCGAGGGAGATCTCGTCGACCTTGCCCTCGAACAGCTGACGGACCAGGCCCACCTTGGCCGGGCTCTCGACGGACACGTCCGTCACCACCCGGCGCAGGCTCGCGGTCGTGCGGAGCACGCCGGCCAGGCCGAAGAGGTCCTCGCCGACCTGCGCGGTCTTGCGGGAGCCGACCTCGGAGACCGCCCCCACCAGCTGCTGGTGCAGGGTGGCCGACGCCTCGGCCGACGCGCCTCGCATCGTCATCAGTTGGCTCCGCTGCCGTTCGGGGTGACCTGCGCCGACTCGATCGTCTCGAGGTCGGTCAGGAACCGCTCGACCACCCGGTTGGCACGCGCGTCGTCGTCCAGGCTCTCGCCGACGATGCGGCCGGCCAGGGACGTCGCGAGGGTGCCGACCTCGGCCCGCAGCGAGGTGACCGCCTGCTGGCGCTCGGCCTCGATCTGGGCCTTGCCGTGCTCCACGATCCGGGTGGACTCGGCCTGGGCCTGCTCACGCATCTCCGCGATGATCCCGGCGCCCTGCTCGCGAGCCTCCTCGCGGATGCGCGCGGCCTCGTGCCGGGCGTCCGCGAGCTGCTGCTCGAGCTCGGCCAGCTTGGCGTCGGCCTCGGCCTGCTTGGTCTCGGCCGCGGCCAGGCCGCCCTCGATGGCGGAGGTGCGCTCGGCGAACGTCGACTCGAAGTTCGGCACGACCCACTTCTTCACCGCGTAGAAGAGGAGGCCGAAGACCACGAGCGAGAGGACGATCTCGATCGGGTGCGGGACGAGCGGGTTGAGCTCGCCCTCCTCGGCCGCCCTCGTCGCGAGGGGGGTGATCAGAGTCTGCATGGGCAGGTCCTTCTATCGGTGTCCGGTCAGAGAACGAACGCGAGGGCGATACCGATGATGGCGAGCGCCTCGGCGAGGGCGAAGCCCAGGATCGCGATCGACTGCAGGCGGCCCTGGGCCTCCGGCTGGCGGGCCACACCGGAGATGTAGGCCGCGAAGATCAGACCGATACCGACACCGGGGCCGATCGCGGCCAGGCCGTAGCCGATCATGTTGGCGGAGCCATCGATAGCCATAGGGAGCACGGCTAGTTCCTTTCGGTTTCTTTTTCTCTATCGACTCTCAGTGCTCGTCTGCGAGAGCACCGGAGATGTACATGGCGTTGAGGAGCACGAAGACGTACGCCTGCAGGAACTGCACCAGCAGCTCGAGGAACGCGATCGCGACGAACAGCACCCAGGCGAGGATGCCGACCGGCTTGACCAGCGCCGAACCGTGGATCAGGAGGTACTCGCCGCCGAGCGCGAACAGGATCAGCAGCAGGTGGCCGGCGAGCATGTTGGCGAAGAGACGGAGGGCCAGCGTGACCGGTCGGACCACGATGTTGGAGAGGAACTCCAGCGGCACCAGCAGCAGCAGGATCGGGCCGCCGACGCCGGAGGGGACGGACTGGAGCTTGAGGTAGCCCCCGAAGCCGTGCTTCTTGATCCCGACCGCGTTGTAGATGACCCAGCTCATGCCGGCGAGGCCGTAGACCATCCCGGCGCGGGACAGGGTCGGGAACTGCAGGAACGGGATGGTCGCGAAGAGGTTGTTCAGCAGGATGAAGAAGAACAGCGCGAAGAGGTACGGCACGAACCGCATGAAGTCGTGGCTGCCGATGATGTCGCGGCCCATCGAGTTGCGGACGAAGCCGTAGGCCTGCTCGCCGACGAACTGCAGCTTCCCCGGGACCATCGCGCGCTTGCGGGACGCGAGGTAGAAGAAGACGAAGACGATCACCGAGGCGAGCACCAGCTGCAGCATCGGCTTGGTGACGCCGAGGTACTGCGACTGGCCGAGGAACTCGAAGGTGTCGTGACCGCCGATCGGCGGCAGGTTGAAGTCACCGGGGCCGGGAGGCGTGAACTCGTCCTCGGCCATGATCACCGCACTGCCCATCGCACTCACAGCTTCTCCTGTGCCTTTCGCGCTACTACGTCTTGTCTTGCGAAGTCTTGTCCTGCGGTTCCTCCGGCCGGAACCTCGCCCAGGTCATGTACATGCCGAGCGCCGCGCCGAAGAGGATCCCGATCACGACCAGGAAGGACGTCCCCAGCCAGCGGTCCAGAGCCCACCCGCCGAACCCGTAGACGAGCACTCCGGACGTGAGGTACCCGAAGGCGTGCCACGGGTCGCCCTTGGCTCCCTCCTCGGGAGCTGCAGACGGGGGTCTCTGCTGATCCATCGCAGCCCGGACAATAGCAGCGCAGGTGGGTCATCGTGCACCCGCCTCCGGCCGGTCCTGAGACCCCGAGGTGCCCAGGTCGTACGCCGGGATGCGCAACCGCGCGGCCAGCACGATCTGGGCGATCATCCACACGACGGTGCACGCGATCACGGTGCCGCCCAGCCAGGCGCGGTCGAGCGCGTCCTCGAGGAGGCCGGACCGGTCGAGCCCGACGAACACCGCGGCGAGCAGCACCACCTGGAGGGTGTAGGTCAGCAGCGCGACCAGGAGCGACGCGGCCGGCAGGACGCCGGCCACGAGGTGCACGAGGCCGGCGCCGAGGAAGAACACCGCGACCACGACCAGGGCGCCGGCGAGGGCGCCGTACGCCGCCTCCGCGCCGCCGACGAACGCGCCGACGACCACCGCGACCAGCCCGGCCACGAGGGCCGCCACCGCCGCGCCGAGGAGCACACTTCCCCCCGCGAACGGGGTGCTCCTGGGCGTCTCGGTCGTCATGGCGGCGGCCGTTCTATTCGGTGGATTTCGTGCGTCCTTCGAACGCTTGTGAAAAGTAGCACAAAGTCCGGGAGCGCCGCCAACCGCCCCTCTCCCACCCCGGCCGAGCCACGCCGCCTCGTGCGCCGAGCCTCCAGTTCTTGCGCCTCCAGCGGCCAGGTCGTGCGCAAGAGCTGGCCGCTCGACCCGCAATTCGTGGCCGTCCGGCGGCCTACTCGACGGGGTGCAGTCCCCGGAACCGCGGGACCAGGAAGGTGAGGGCTGCGGTCATCACGAACCACAGGCCGAGGGCCAGCCAGGTCAGGCGGCCGGCGTACAGGCTGCCGACGACGGTGCCGAAGCCGATCAACCCGGCCCACAGCCACATAATCACGACCGCGCGCCGGTGCGAGTGCCCGATCTCGAGCATCCGGTGGTGCAGGTGCTGCTTGTCGGGGTGGTAGAACATCTGGCCGCGGCGGGTCCGGCGCACCACGGCGAGCAGGAGGTCGGCGAACGGCACGACCAGGATCGACAGCGGCACGATGATCGGCAGCAGCGTCGGCAGCAGGCTGGCCTCGGAGCCGCCGCCGCCCTGCTGGATGTCGGTGATCGCGAACTGCCCGGTCAGCGTCAGCGCGGACGCCGACAGCATGAGGCCGAGCAGCATCGAGCCGCTGTCCCCCATGAAGAGCCGGGCCGGGTAGAAGTTGTGCGGCAGGAAGCCGGCGCACACCCCGGCGAGCGCGGCGCTGAGCAGCGCCCCGGTGACCGCCAGCGAGACGTCGTTGAGGTTCGCGAGCTGGTAGCAGAACAGGAAGAACGCCGTCGCGCCCACGCCGATGACGCCGGCGGCGAGGCCGTCGAGCCCGTCGACGAAGTTCACCGCGTTGATCGTCGCCACCACCGTGATCACGGTCAGCAGCGCCGCCTGCGACTGCTCCAGCGAGAACTGCCCGCCGCCGGGCGCCGGGAACGGGAAGAAGCGGTACTGCACGTCGAAGTAGATGAGGAAGCCGGCCACCAGCACCTGCCCGCCGAGCTTGGTGAGCGCGTCCAGCTCGACCAGGTCGTCGATCACGCCGATCGCGCAGATCATCGCGCCGGCGACCAGCACCACGGCCGCGTCGCGGAACACGTTGGGCGCGCTCAGCGAGAGGAACGGCAGCTCGCGCGCGACCACGAACCCGGCGATCAGGCCGCCGAGCATGGCCAGGCCGCCGAAGTACGGGATCGGTACGGCGTGCATGTCGCGGTCGCGCACCTGCGCCACCGCACCGGTGCGCAGCGCGACCTCCCGCGCGATCACGGTGAGCAGGTAGGTCACCGACGCCGCGACGAGGAAGACCAGGAGGTACTCGCGCATCCGCCGCCTAGCCCTCGTCCGTCAGGGTGGCCCCGAGCGGCTCCAGGACGGCGTTCAGCTCGTCGAGGGAGAGCGCGCCGAGGCGCAGCACCCGGCCCTGCTGGCCGGTGACGTCGACGATCGTGGACGGCTCGTCGCGCAGTGCGGGACCGCAGTCGACGATGACCGAGACCTCGTCGCCCAGCATCTCCTCGGCGGCGTCCGCGTCGGCGGCCGGCGGCCGCCCGGTGAGGTTGGCCGAGCTGACCGCCAGCGGGCCGGTGCGCTCGAGGATCTCGAGCACGACCTCGTGGTCGGGCATCCGCACCGCGACCGTGCCACGGGTGTCGCCGAGGTCCCACTGCAGCGACGCCTGCTGCGTGCAGACCAGGGTCAGCGGACCGGGCCAGAAGTGCTCCACCAGGGCGCGCGCGTAGCCGGGGACGCCGACCGCGAGCGCGTCCAGCGTGGTGGCCGCGCTCACCAGCACCGGCGGCGGCATCTCGGGACCGCGGCCCTTGGCCTTGAGCAGGCGGCGTACGGCGGCCGGGTCGAAGGCGTCCGCGCCGAGGCCGTAGACGGTGTCGGTCGGCACCACGACCAGCTCGCCCCGGCGTACGGCGAGGCTCGCGGCGTCGATCGCCGCCTCGCGGTCGGCGGCGTCGCCGTCGGGCAGGACCGGGTAGCGGGTGCTCATGCGTGGCCCCCGGGCCGTTGTCCGTCGAAGGAGCGCAGCGGAGGAGACGGAGAACGTCGTGGGGTGTTCACGGGGTCATCGTGCCAGTCGCGCGGTCAGGTAGCGCGGACGCCCGGCGAGATCGGGATGGTCGCGCACCTCCGACCACCGACCGGTGCCGCTGAACACCGCGGGGGCCGAGGTCCCCTGGACGTCGGCGTGCTCGGCGCCGACCACTCCTCCGGGTCGCAGCAGCCGGGCCGCGCGGGCCTCGAGCACCCGCATCGCGACCAGCCCGTCGTCGCCGGAGAACAGCGCGAGGTGGGGGTCGTGGTCGCGGGCCTCGGGGGCGACGGACTCCCACGCCTCGAGCGGGATGTACGGCGGGTTGCAGACGACGACGTCGACGGTGCCGGCCAGGTCCTCGAACGCGTCGGCCATGTCGCCCTGCCGGAGCTCGACCCCGGTGCCGGCCAGGTTGCGGGCGGCCCAGGCGTGCGCCCGCTCGTCGAGCTCGACCGCGTGCACCCGGGCACGGGGCACCTCGTCGGCGACGGCCCGCGCGATCGCCCCGGACCCGGTGCACAGGTCGACCACGACCGGCGTGGCCAGGGGTGCCGCCTGCTCGATCGCCCAGCCGGCCAGCAGCTCGGTCTCCGGCCGCGGCACGAACACCCCGGGGCCGACCTGCAGCTCGACGTGGCGGAAGGCGGCGGTGCCGAGCAGGTGCTGCAGCGGCTCGCGGGCGGCCCGCCGGCCGACCAGCACGTCGTACGTCGCGGCGTCGGCGGGCGCGACCTCGTCGACGAGTGGCAGCCGGCCGAGGGTGACGCCGAGGACGTGCGCGAGCAGCTCGTCGGCGTCCCGTTCGGGCGAGGCGACGCCCGCCTCGCGCAGCCGGTCGGCGGCGGCGCGCCGCAGCGCCCGGCTCATCGCAGGTGGCTCACTGCTCGAGCGCCTCGAGCCGGCTGGCCAGGTCGGCCTCCACGCAGCTGGTCACGACCGCGTCGAGGTCACCGTCGAGCACCGCGTCGAGGTTGTAGGACTTGTAGCCGGTGCGGTGGTCGGAGATCCGGTTCTCCGGGAAGTTGTAGGTGCGGATCCGCTCGGACCGGTCGACGGTGCGCACCTGGGACCGGCGGGCGTCGGAGGCCTCGGCGGCGGCCTCCTCCTCGGCGAGCGCGAGCAGCCGGGAGCGCAGGATCCGCATCGCCTGCTCGCGGTTCTGCAGCTGGGACTTCTCGTTCTGGCAGCTGACCACGATCCCCGTGGGCACGTGGGTGATCCGCACCGCGGAGTCGGTCGTGTTGACGCTCTGGCCGCCGGGGCCGCTGGAGCGGAAGACGTCGATGCGCAGGTCGTTCTCGTCGACGGTGACGTCGAGCTGCTCGGCCTCGGGCAGCACGAGGACGCCGGCGGCGCTGGTGTGCACCCGCCCCTGCGACTCGGTCACCGGGACCCGCTGCACGCGGTGCACGCCGCCCTCGAACTTGAGCAGGGCGTACGGCGCCTCGCCGGGCGCGGGGGTTCCCTTGGCCTTCACCGCGACCGTCACGGACTTGTAGCCGCCGAGGTCGGACTCGGTGGCGTCGAGCACCTCGGTCCGCCACCCGCGGCGCTCGGCCCAGCGGGTGTACATCCGCAGCAGGTCACCGGCGAACAGCGCCGACTCCTCGCCGCCCTCGCCGGACTTCACCTCGAGGATCGCGTCCTTGGCGTCGCTCGGGTCCCGCGGCACCAGCAGGTGGCGCAGCCGCTCCTCGGCGGTGCCGCGGAGCGCGGTCAGCTCCTCGGCCTCCTCGGCGAACGCCGGGTCCTCCGCGGCCAGCTCGCGGGCGGCGTCGGCGTCGTCGCCGAGCTGCTGCCACTCCCGCCAGGTGCGCACGATCGCCGACAGCTCGGCGTACCGCTGGTTGAGGGTCTTGGCCAACCGCTGGTCGGCGTGCGTCTCGGGCTCGGCGAGCCGGCGCTCGAGCTCGGCGTGCTCGTCGACGAGACCGGCGACGGCTTCGAACACGGACCCTCCCCTGGTGACCCGGCACATCTTGTGCCGACTCGGCGCTGGATGTCGACGGTGACCCGGCACATCGTGTGCCGACTCACCGTGGCGGTGACGGACTTCCTGTGGACAAACACGACGGCGCCGGTCTCCCGCGAGTGCGGGGACCGGCGCCGTGGTGCAGCTACTTCTTCTTGGCGTAGCGGGCCTCGAAGCGGGCGACGCGGCCGCCGGTGTCGAGGATCTTCTGCTTGCCGGTGTAGAACGGGTGGCACTGCGAGCAGACGTCGGCGTGGATGGTGCCGTTGGTCGCGGTGCTGCGCGTGGTGAACGAGTTGCCGCAGGTGCAGGTCACCTGGGTCTCGACGTAGTCGGGGTGGATGTCCTTCTTCACAGTCTCTCCTCGGTTGTCGGTCGCCGGGTCGTCCGCCCTGAGTGGGGGACGTGAACCGGAACCAGCGAGCAATTCTGCCACCCGTCGCAACGCCAGGGCCAATCCGGGCATTCCCGCCGGACGCGGGGCCTCAGGTGACGGCCGGGACGGGCTTCGCGGCAGGGTCCTCGGGCGGCGGACCGGCGCCCCGGAGCGGCATCCGGAGCCGGACCGTGGTGCCCTCGTCCTCGATCGACTCGAGGGTCACCGACCCCGCTTGCCGGTCCATGATCGTCTGCACGATCCGGAGGCCCAGGCCGGTGCCGGCGACCTGCTGGTCGACCGCGTTCGACCCGCGGAAGAAGCGTCGTCCGACACCTGCGACCTCGCCGGCCGGGATGCCGATCCCGTTGTCCTCGACGGTCACCAGCGCGTCCTCGCCGGTCTCGCCGACCCGTACCCGGACCCAGCCGCCGGGTCGGGTGAACTTCACGGCGTTCGCGGTGACGTTGAGGATCGCGCGCAGGATCTGGGTCTCGTCGGCGAGCACCCGGAGCGGCCCGGACGGGACGTCGAGCTCGACGCGTACGTCGCGGCGCGCGGCCACCGGCTGGAGGTCGGCCACCACCTCCCGCACCACCTCGCGCAGGTCGATCTCGGTGAGCGCGGTGCCGCGCGCCTCGACCTTCGACAACATCAGTAGGTCCTCGATGAGCAGGCTGAGCCGCTCGACGTTGCGGTCGACCGCCTCCCACATCCGCCGCTCGGGGCCCGCGGGGTCCGCCTCGCCCTCGAGCAGCTCGAGGTAGCCACGGATGCTGGTGAGCGGGGTGCGCAGCTCGTGGGAGACGTTGGAGACGAAGTCGCTCCGGGTCCGGTCGAGCTCGTACAGCGTCTCCCGGACCTCCGTCTCGACCGCGCGCCCGTGCTCGTTCTCGACGGCGAGCTGGTTGACCGCCTCGCCCACCGCACCGATCTCGCGCAGGCCCTCGGTCGCGGCCCGGGCCCCCGTCTCGCCCGCCGCGAGCCGCTGGAGCACCGAGGCGAGGGCGGCCAGCGGACGCTGGATGCTCCGCACCAGGCTGCGCCCGAGGCCGGCGACCGCGGCCAGGCCGAGCACCACCGCGCCGGCGATGAGCGCGACGCTGGTCGTCCAGGCCGACCGGTTCTCCGCCCGCGCGTCCACCGCCATCCGGCCCAGCTCGCGGTCCACCCGGGCGTTGGCGGCGCGTACGTCCGCGAACAGCGCTCGCCCGGTGGTGAACAGCTCCGGGTCGTAGTGACCGGTCCCCGCGTCGAGCCGCGGGTTGGCGTACTGCTCGATCCACGCGTCGACGGCGTCGTCCTGGGGGGCGACGAGGTCCGCCAGGTGTGCGTCGTCCGGGGAGAGGCGGACCAGGACGCCCTGGTGCTCCGGCAGCGACTCCATCGCGTCGAGGAACGGCACGAGGGCGCCCTGGTCACCACTGAGGGTCCAGCCGCGGATGCCGGTCTCGGCGTCGGTGAGGTCCTGCAGCACCCCGTCGTTGGCCTGCCGGGCCGGCTCGACCCGGTCGAGGAGGAGGTCGCTGGTGCGGCTGGTGGCCACCAGGCCGGCGATGCCGACACCACCCACCACGAGCACGAGGACCGCCGCCACGAGCACCACCCTGGCCACCCGCTGCCCGACGGTCCGTCCCATCACGGGGTGGTACCGAAACCCTTCCGCTGCATGTCACCCCACTCGTGCTGCGACTTGCGCATCGCCTCGATGGCGCCGCCCATCCGCCACCAGGCGTTGAGCTGGCGGTAGCCGAAGTTCTCCTCCACCGCGGCCCAGACCGCGCGGAGCAGGTCGCCCACGCCGCGATAGCGGCGGTAGGACATCTCCTCGGCGAGCAGGGCCACCATCGTGAGCAGGAACGAGTAGAAGATCGAGGCCATCAGCAGCAGCAGCACGAACCAGCCGTCGACGAGGTCGTAGGGCATCCAGCCGACCTCCTCGAGGCCGAACAGCACCACCACCACGACGAAGTAGGCGAGCCCGAAGATCTCGAGGAACGGCGCCAGCAGCTCGAAGAGCACGAACCACGGCATCGTCAGCATCCCGATCACGCCGTACTTCGGGCGCAGCAGCATGTCGCGGTGCCGGCCGAGGATCTCCGCCAGGCCGCGGTGCCAGCGCCGGCGCTGCCTGCGCAGCACCGGTCGGCTGTCCGGGGCCTCGGTCCACGCGACCGGCTCGGAGACGAAGACCACCTTGCCGTCGATCTTCTCCTCCCCCAGCCAGCGGTAGATCCGGACCACCAGCTCGGCGTCCTCGCCGATGCAGTCGGTGGCCATCCCACCGACGGTCACCAGGACGTCCTTGCGGAACATGCCGAACGCCCCGGAGATGATCAGCAGGCCTCCGGTCGCGGACCAGCCGGCCCGCCCGATCATGAACGCCCGGAGGTACTCGACGACCTGCACCCGGGCCAGCCAGCGACGCGGCATCCGCACGTCGGTGACGCGGCCCTGGGTGACGGTGGAACCGTTCGCGACCCGGATGACGCCGCCGGCCGCGACCACCTGGTCGGGGTGGTCGGCGAACGGTCGCGAGACGTGCAGCAGCGAGTCGGGGTCGAGCAGCGAGTCGGCGTCGACCATGCAGACCAGCTCCTTGCGGGCCAGGTTGATGCCCACGTTGAGCGCGTCGGCCTTGCCGCCGTTGGTCTTCGTGACCAGCACGAGGTTGTGGCTGCCGCGGCGGGAGAGGTACGTCGCGCTGACCTCGCCCTTCATCGGCACCAGCTCGTCGACGACCAGCGGCACCTGCACCAGGTCGAACTCGGCGACCAGCTTGGCGACGGTGTCGTCCTTCGACCCGTCGTCGACCACGATCACCTCGAAGTCGGGGTAGCGCATCGCCATCATCGCCTGGACGGACTCGATGATCGTCTCGGACTCGTTGTAGGCCGGCATCAGCACCGAGATGCCGCGGGCCAGCGGCTCACCGAACGACTCGTCGTACGCCGCGAACTCGACCCGCCGGCGGTAGCCGATGAAGTCGCCGACCGCGAACACGGTGAGCAGCAGGAAGCTGGAGTTGATCAGCAGGGAGTAGACGATGAAGAACCAGCCCATCGCCGTGATGACGTCGGAGAACACCTCGACCCAGTCCACCTCAGGTCACCACCCTCACATCACACCCCGTAGCCCGTGGACGGCGAGCGCCTCGGCGGCGTACGGCGAGGGGTGGCGACGCAGCGTGTCGAGCCCGGGCTCGCCGAGCCGGAGCAGGGCGGCGGCCAGCGAGCGGCTGGTCAGCCGCGGTGCGGTGTCGAGCGCCTGGCCGAGGCCCTCGGCCGCGGCCGGGTCGCCGATGTCACCGAGCGCACCGGCCGCGGAGGCCCGGACAAGCTCGTCGCTACCGCCGAGCGCACTGACCAGCGCGGGGATCGCGGACGGCGCCCCGATCCGGCCCAGTGCCTCGGCCGCCGCCGCCTGCAGCGCAGCACGGGGTGTGCCCAGGGCCTGGACGAGCAGGTCGACCGAGCCGACGTCACCGATCAGCCCCAGCCCGACGGTCGCCAGCTCCGCGTGCCGGCCGCTGCCGGAGGAGCGGGCCATGCCCTTGGCGAGCTCGTTGCGCATCGCGGCGGCACCGGGCTGGCCGATCCGCTCCAGCGCCGAGACCACGTCACGGGTGAGCCGGTCGTCGCCACCACAGCTGCGCAGGATCGGCACCACGGCGGTCGGGTCGCCGATGGAGCCGAGCGCGCGGAGCGCGACCCGGCGGACCAGGAAGGTGCGGTCCCTCAGCATCGGGATCAGCAGCGGAACGGCGTCCGTGCGGTGCAGCGCGCCGAGGCGGTAGGCGCCTCGGCAGCGGCGCACGGAGGACCACGAGTGCAACAGGTCGCGGGCGCGGTCGGCCGCGTCCCGCTCGAGCACCAGCTCCACCAGCAGGGTGCGGGTCTCCCCGGACACCTTGGGAAGGTAGGAGAAGATCTGTGCCTCCGCCTGCCGGCCCTCCTCGCCGGTGAGCCGGGCCAGCTCGTCCCGGGCCTTCAGCACCTCGTCCGGCTCCCCCATGAGCACGGTGAGCACCAGCTCACGCGTGACCGCGTGCGCGTGCGCCCGTCGGCGCTCGCGCAGGTCCGCGGAGACCCGGAGCACGACCAGCAGGAGCACCAGCCCTGCGGACACTGCGCAGAGGCCGACGACCAACCAGGCGAGTACGGTCACTCACCACTCCGCGCGAGCACGGCGGCGACCCGAGAGGCCAGCTCGCGCGGGGAGAACGGCTTGGTGACGTAGTCGTCGGCGCCGGCGGCGAAGCCCTGCTCGATGTCGCTCTCCTGGGCGCGGGCCGTCAGCATGATCACGGGGATGGTCGCGGTGTCGGGTGACTGACGAAGGACACGAGCGGCGTCGAGGCCGCTCATGCCCGGCATCATCACGTCGAGCAGGACCAGTGCGGGGCGTTCCTCCTGGACAGCGGCGACCGCGGCGGCACCGTCGCCGACCGCCACCACCTCGTGCCCCGACTGTCGGAGCTTGAAGACGACCAGTTCCCGGATGTCTTCGTCGTCGTCAGCTACAACGATTCTGGCCATGGGCGAACTCTAGTGAATCAGTCGTCGTCGCGACCGTTCGAACCGCCGGGCGTGGTCTTCTGCACCTGCATCAGGAACTCGATGTTGCTGTGCGACCTCTTCAGCCGCTCCAGCAGCAGCTCGAGCGCCTGCTGCCCGTCGAGGCCCGAGAGCACGCGGCGGAGCTTCCAGACGATGGCGAGCTCCTCCTTGCTCATCAGGAGCTCCTCGCGGCGGGTCCCGGACTGGACGGCGTCGATCGCCGGGAAGATCCGCTTGTCGGCGAAGTCGCGGCGCAGCCGGATCTCCATGTTGCCGGTGCCCTTGAACTCCTCGAAGATCACCTCGTCCATCTTCGAGCCGCTCTCGATGAGCGCGGTGGCGAGGATGGTCAGCGAACCGCCGTTCTCGATGTTGCGGGCGGCGCCGAAGAACTTCTTCGGCGGGTAGAGCGCCGCGGAGTCAACGCCGCCGGAGAGGATCCGGCCGCTGGCCGGGGCGGCCAGGTTGTAGGCGCGGCCCAGGCGGGTGATGCCGTCGAGCAGCACGACGACGTCGTGGCCGAGCTCGACGAGGCGCTTGGCCCGCTCGATCGCGAGCTCCGCGACCGTAGTGTGGTCGCTGGCCGGACGGTCGAAGGTCGAGGAGATGACCTCGCCCTTGACCGACCGCTGGAAGTCGGTGACCTCCTCGGGGCGCTCGTCGACGAGGACCACCATCAGGTGGCACTCGGGGTTGTTGGTGGTGATGGAGTTCGCGATCGACTGCATGATCATCGTCTTGCCGGCCTTGGCGGGCGAGACGATCAGGCCGCGCTGGCCCTTGCCGATCGGCGACGCGATGTCGATGACCCGGCCGATCAGGTTGGTCTGCTCGGTCTCGAGGCGGAGCCGCTCGCTCGGGTAGAGCGGGGTCAGCTTGGCGAAGTCGACCCGGTCCTTCGCGGTGTCGGGGTCGGCACCGTTGACGGAGTCGATCCGCACCAGCGGGTTGAACTTCTCCTTGCGCTCGCCCTCGCGGGGCTGGCGCACCTGGCCGACGATCGCGTCGCCCCGGCGCAGGCCGTACTTGCGGACCATCGACAGCGAGACGTAGACGTCCTCGGTGCCGGCGAGGTAGCCGCTGGTGCGGACGAACGCGTAGTTGTCGAGGACGTCGAGGATGCCGGCGGCCGGCACCAGGACGTCGTCCTCGAGGATCGTGGTGTCGGGCTCGTTGCGGTTGCCGCGGCGCTCGGGGCCACGGTCCCCGCCCCGGTCCCGGTCGCGGCCGCGGCGGCGGCGCGAGCGGCTGCTGCCCTGCCCGTCGTCGTTCCGGTTGTCGTTCCGGTTGTCGGCCCGGTTCTCGCCCCGGTTGTCTGCACGGTTCTGGTTCTGGTTGCGGTTGCCCGCCTGGCCGTCCTTGTCCTGGGCCCCCTCACGGTTGGCCTCACGGGTCCGGTTCTCCTCGCGGCTGCCGCGGTCGGCGCGGCCGCGGTTGTCCTCCCGGTTCTCGCCGCGGGTGCGGCCGGCCTGCTCCTCGCGGTCGCGGCCTGCGTGCTCCTCGCCCGCGCGGGCCTCGGCGCGCTCTCCGCGATCCTGCTGGCGGTCCTGCTTCTGGTCCTGCTTCTGGTCCTGCTTCTGCTCCCGGGTCTCGCCCCCGGACGGCTGGCCCGACTGCTGGCCGGACTGGTGGGCCTTGATGGCCTCGATGAGCTGCGCCTTCTTCATCGCCCCGGCGCCCGGGATGCCCATGCCGCCGGCCATCGACTTGAGGTCGGCGATCAGCATGGAGTTGAGCCCGCCACCGCGCTTCTTGCCGCTGCGCTCAGAGGCAGCGGCGCCGGCGGACGAGCCGTCCGCGGCAGGGGTGGTGGCTTCGATGGTTTCCGTCACGTGAGGTCCTTCCCACGTATCAGTGCCGAACCGGCTCGACTGCCGTCGGCTTCTCGGGTGGCTCCCTCGTGACGACCGCCCGACAGAGGTCGGCGAGGGCGTCAGGAAGAAGGGGTGCATCGGCCCGAGGCATCGCGACGATGGCTCGATGGATGCGGTGGGCGCCAACGATTGTGGCGCGTTCCCACCTTAACACCGGGTCCGGAGAAATGTGGCAGGGGGCACATTTCCACCGAAAGTCGGCCGTTCCCGGCAGCCGGTACGCCGTGGATCAGCCGGTGACGACCGCTCCCCGGGTGTCCACCTCGAGGTGGTGCGCGGCCCATCCCCCGGGGCACCGGGCGAGCAGCTCGCGCGGCCCCGTCGACCAGTCCGCCACCGGGTGCACGGGACCGTCGGTGAACACCAGCACGGTCGGACCGGCGCCAGACACGACCGCCGGATGGCCCTCGGCGCGCAGCGCCCGGACCAGGGCCAGGGAGGCGGGCATGGCGGGCTCGCGCTGGTCCTGGTGGAGCAGGTCGCGGGTGGCGCGGTGCAGCAGCTCGGGGCGCCCGGCCAGCGCGGCGACGAGCAGCGCGGCCCGCCCGGCGTTCGCGGCCGCGTCGGCGTGCGGGACCTGAGCCGGCAGCAGACCCCGCGCGACCTCGGTCGCGACCGGGTCGGGCGGCACGAAGACGACCACGGAGACCCGTGGGTCGACGGCTGCACGGGTGGCGTACCACCCGTCGTCGTCGTGCCCGGAGATCACGAAACCGCCGAGGAAGGCCGGCGCCACGTTGTCGGGGTGGCCCTCCAGGTCGGCGGCCAGCGCCAGCACCTGGTCGTCGTCCATGAGCAGGCCGCCGCCGGCGACCAGGCCGCGGGCCAGGGTCACCCCGGCGACGATCGCCGCGGACGACGAGCCGAGGCCGCGGCTGTGCGGGATCACGTTCCTGCACCAGAGTCGCAGGCCGGGCGGTCGGGCGCCCATCTGGTCGAACGCCGCGCGCATGGCCCGGACCACGAGGTGGGTCTCGTCGCGGGGCACCGCGTCGGCGCCCTCGCCGGTCACGTCGATGGTGAGCCCGGACGGGACGACCTCCGCCTCCAGCTCGTCGCGCAGCCTGAGCGCGAGGCCGAGCGCGTCGAAGCCGGGCCCGAGGTTGGCGGACGTCGCCGGCACCGAGACCCGTACGGGTCCGTCGACGAGCTGCGGCATCAGCCGAGCCCGGCGGCCGCGGCGGCCGCGTCCACGTCGGCGTCCACGACGGTGTCGACGAGGTCGCCGAATCCCTCCAGCGCGGTCGCGGTGTCCTTGAGCCCGTGTCCGGTGACGGTGATCGCGACCGTCGCGCCGGCGTACGAGTCGCCCAGCTCGAGGTCTTGCAGCAGGCCCGCGACCCCCGCCGCCGACGCGGGCTCGACGAACACGCCGTCGCGGCGCGCCAGCTCACGCTGCGCCGTGAGGATCTGGTCGTCGGTCAGCGACCGGAACCGGCCCCCGGACTCGGCCGCGGCCTGCTCGGCGAGCCTCCACGAGGCGGGGTTGCCGATGCGGATCGCGGTCGCCTTGGTCTCGGGGCGCGGGAACGGCTGCCCGGTGACCAGCGGAGCTGCGCCCTCGGCCTGGTAGGCGCGCATGACCGGCCTGCGGGTGGCCCGGCCGAGATCGGCGTACTGCCGGTAGCCGAGCCAGTACGCCGAGATGTTGCCGGCGTTGCCGACCGGGAGCAGGTGGAAGTCGGGTGCGTCGCCGAGCCGGTCGACGATCTCGAAGGCCGCGGTCTTCTGCCCCTCGAGCCGGATCGGGTTGACGGAGTTCACCAGCGCCACCGGGTAGTGGTCGGCGAGCGCGCGCGAGAGCCGCAGGCAGTCGTCGAAGTTGCCGCGCACCATGATCACCTGGGCGCCGTGCATGATCGCCTGCGCCATCTTGCCGGCAGCGATCTTGCCCTCGGGGACCAGCACCAGGGGCTTCAGCCCGGCCCGCGCGGCGTACGCCGCCATCGACGCGGAGGTGTTGCCCGTGGACGCGCAGACCACGGCCCGGGCGCCCTCGAGCACGGCCACCGAGATCGCGGTGGTCATGCCGCGGTCCTTGAACGAGCCGGTCGGGTTGTCCCCCTCGACCTTGAGCCAGACCTCGCCACCGGTGGCGTACGAGAGCCACGCCGAGCGGACCAGCGGGGTGCCGCCCTCGCCGAGGGTCACGGTCGGGGTGCCCTCGGGGATGGCGAGCAGCGGGCGGTACTCCTCGATCACGCCGCGCCACTGGTGGGTCGCGGTGGAGGACCTCATTCGTCGCCGCCCTCGACCCGCATCACCGAGGTGACGTCGCGGACGATCTCCATGGTCCGCAGGTGCGCGACCGTGGCGGCCAGCGCCGAGTCGGTGGCCCGGTGCGAGACGACGACGAGGTGCGCGTCGTCCTCGCGGCCCTCCTGCCGGACGGTCTGGATGGACACGCCCTGCTCGGCGAACGCGGTCGCGACCGCGGCCAGCACGCCCGGGCGGTCGTCCACGTCGATGCTCACGTGGTAGCGGGTCAGGGTCTCCCCCATGGGCAGCACCGCGCGGTCGGCGTACGACGACTCCCCCGCGCCGCGGGTCTCCGCGAGCCGGTTGCGGGCCACTGTCACCAGGTCGCCGAGCACCGCGGAGGCGGTGGGCGCACCGCCGGCGCCCGGGCCGTAGAACATCAGCTCGCCGGCCGCCTCGGACTCCACGAACACCGCGTTGAACGCGCCGCGGACCGACGCCAGCGGGTGGGCCCGCGGGATCATCGCCGGGTGCACGCGGGCGCTGACCGCGCCGTCGCGCAGGTCGCAGATCGCGAGCAGCTTGACCACCGCGCCCATCTCGCGGGCGGACTGCACGTCGGCCGCGGTCACCTCGGAGATGCCCTCGCGGTGCACGTCGGCCGCGGTGACCCGGGTGTGGAACGCGAGGCTGGCCAGGATCGCGGCCTTGGCGGCGGCGTCGAAGCCCTCGACGTCGGCGGTCGGGTCGGCCTCGGCGTACCCGAGCTCCTGGGCCTCCTCCAGCGCGTCGGCGAAGCCGGCGCCGGTGGTGTCCATCTGGTCGAGGATGAAGTTGGTGGTGCCGTTGACGATGCCGAGCACCCGGGTGACCGTGTCACCGGCCAGCGACTCACGCAGCGGGCGCAGGATCGGGATCGCGCCGGCGACGGCGGCCTCGTAGTAGAGGTCGCGGCCGGCCTTCTCGGCCGCCTCGAACAGTGTCGAGCCGTCCTCGGCGAGCAGCGCCTTGTTGGCGGTCACCACGGACGCACCGCTCTCGAGGGCGGCCAGGATCAGGGACCGGGCCGGCTCGATGCCGCCGATCACCTCGATCACCAGGTCGACCGGCCCGGCGAAGTCGCCGCGGACCAGGCCCGCGGCGTCGGTCGTGAGCAGGTCGGCCGGGACCTCGACCTCGCGCTGCGCCTCGAGCCGGCGTACGGCGACGCCGACCAGCTCCACCCGCGCCCCCACCCGGGCGGCCAGGTCGCCGGCCTGCTCGGTCAGCAGCCGGACCACCTGCGAACCCACCGAGCCGCAGCCCAGCAGTGCCACCTTGAGGGCCTTGTCACCCTCGCTCACGAGTTGCTCTCCACTCCGACATCCGTCGACAACAGGTCCTCGACAGTCTCCCGGCGTACGACGGTGCGCGCGACCCCGTCCCGAACCGCGATCACCGGCGGCCGGAGCGCGTGGTTGTAGTTGCTGGCCATCGAGCGGCAGTAGGCGCCGGTCCCGGGCACGGCGAGCAGGTCGCCCGCGGCGATGTCACCGGGCACGAACTCGTCCTTCACGACGATGTCGCCGGCCTCGCAGTGCTTGCCGACCACGCGCCCGAGCACCGGCGGCGCGTCGGACCCGCGCGAAGCGAGCGTGCAGGAGTAGTCGGCGTCGTAGAGCGCGGTCCTGATGTTGTCGCTCATGCCGCCGTCGACCGAGACGTAGGTGCGCCGGGCGCCGCCGTCGAGCGCGACCTCCTTGACCGTGCCGACCTCGTAGAGGGTGCACGTGCTCGGGCCGACGATGGCGCGGCCCGGCTCGATCGAGAGCCGCGGCACCGCGACGTCGAGCGCCCGGCACTCGTGCTCGACGATCTTGGTCATCTCGGTCGCGAGCTGCGCCGGCTCGGACGGGTCGTCCTGGGTGGTGTACGCGATGCCGAAGCCGCCGCCGAGGTCGAGCTCGGGCAGGTCGACGCCGAGCTCCTCGGAGATCCGGGCGTGCAGCGCCAGCACCCGGCGGGCCGCGACCTCGAAGCCGCTGGTGTCGAAGATCTGGCTGCCGATGTGGCTGTGCAGGCCGAGCAGCTCGATGCCCGCGGCCGCCTGGAGCCGGCGTACGGCCTCCATCGCGTCGCCGCCGGTGATCGAGAACCCGAACTTCTGGTCCTCGTGTGCAGTGGCGATGTACTCGTGGGTGTGCGCCTCCACACCGGCGGTGACCCGCACCATCACGCGGGCGGTCAGGCCCTCGGCAGCCAGCCGCTCCAGCCGGGCGATCTCGTCGACGCTGTCGACGATGACCCGGCCGACGCCCGCCTCCAGCGCGCGACGCAGCTCGGCGTACGTCTTGTTGTTGCCGTGGTAGCCGATCCGGGCCGGGTCGAAGCCGGCGCGCAGCGCCACGGTCAGCTCGCCGTCGGAGCAGACGTCGATGCTCAGCCCTTCCTCGGCGACCCAGCCGACCACACTGGAGCAGAGAAACGCCTTGCCGGCGTAGTAGACGTCGTAGTCGGCGAACGCCTCCCGGAACGCCCGGGCACGGGAGCGGAAGTCGGCCTCGTCGAGGACGTACGCCGGGGTGCCGTGGTCGCGGGCCAGGTCGGTCATCGCGACGCCGCCGATGGTGAGGACGCCGTCCTCCTTGGTGGCGGTCAGCGACCAGAGGTGGTCGACCAGTGCGTTGGGGTCCACGGGCTCCCGCAGCCACGACGGTCCGCGCAGCGCACCGTCGGCGTGGGCCCAGCCGGCCTCGTGTGCGTGCGGCACCGGATCACATCCGCTCGGGGGCGGAGACGCCGAGCAGCGCGAGGCCGTTGCCGATGACCGTGCGGGTCGCGGCGACCAGCAGCAGCCGCGCCTTGTGCAGCTCGTTCGGCTCCTCGTCGCCCATCGGCAGCACCCGGCAGTTGTCGTAGAAGCGGTGGTACGACGCCGCGGTGTCCTCGAGGTAGCGCGCCACCCGGTGCGGCTCGCGCAGGGTCGCGGCCGAGGCCACCACCCTCGGGAGCTCGGCCAGGGCGCGCAGCAGCTCGCCCTCCTTCTCGTGCACCAGCAGGCTCACGTCCGCGCCGTCGGGGCTGAGGCCGAGGTCCGCGGCGTTGCGCAGCAGCGAGGCGACCCGGGCGTGGGCGTACTGGACGTAGTAGACCGGGTTCTCGTTGGAGGCCTTGGCCCACAGGTCGAGGTCGATGTCGATGGTGCTGTCGGTGGAGTAGCGGGCCAGCGCGTAGCGGGCCGCGTCCTTGCCGACCGCCTCGACCAGGTCCTCGAGCGTGATCACCGTGCCGGCCCGCTTCGACATCCGGAGCGGGGCGCCGTCGGAGAGCAGGTTGACCATCTGGCCGATCATGATCTCGAGGTTGACGTGCGGGGTGTCGCCGAACGCGGCGCACATCGCCATCATCCGGGCGACGTACCCGTGGTGGTCGGCGCCGAGCATGATGAAGCAGCGGTCGAACCCGCGCTCCCGCTTGTCGAGGTAGTAGGCGAGGTCGCCGGAGAGGTAGGCGGGCTCGCCGTTCGACCGGACGATCACCCGGTCCTTGTCGTCGCCGTACTGCTCGGTGCGCAGCCACAGCGCGCCGTCGTGCTCGTAGACGTTGCCGAGCTCGGTGAGCCGGTCGATCGCCTTCTGCACGGCACCGGACTTGTGCAGGTTGTCCTCGTGGAAGTAGACGTCGAAGTCCACCCCGAAGTCGTGCATCGACTGCTTGATCTCGTCGAACATCAGGTTGACGCCGATCTCGCGGAAGACCTCCTGGGCCTCCGCGTCGGGCAGGTCCGCGGCGTCCGGTCGCTGCGCGAGGACCTGGCCGGCGATCTCCCCGATGTAGTCGCCGCCGTACCCGTCCTCGGGGACCGCCCGGCCGCGCGCGTTGGCGAGCAGCGAGCGCGAGAACCGGTCGATCTGGGCGCCGTGGTCGTTGAAGTAGTACTCGCGGGTGACCGCGGCGCCGGAGAACTCCAGCACCCGGCCGAGCGCGTCTCCGACCGCCGCCCAGCGGGTGCCGCCGATGTGCAGCGGGCCGGTCGGGTTCGCGGACACGAACTCGAGGTTGATCTTCTCGCCGGCGAACGCGTCGTTGCGGCCGTACGCCGCGCCGGCCGCGACCACGTCGGCCGCCACCTTGCCCTGGCTACCGGCGTCGACCCGGATGTTGAGGAAGCCGGGCCCGGCGATCTCGACCTCGCCGATGCCGTCCGCGCTCTCAAGCTCCTTGGCCAGCAGGGCGGCGAGGTCGCGCGGCGCCATGCCCGCCTTCTTGCCGAGCTGGAGCGCGACGTTCGTGGCGTAGTCGCCGTGCTCACGGACCTTGGGTCGCTCCACCGTCACCGCCTGCGGCACTCCGTCCGGCAGGGTCACGTCGCCGCGCTCGACGAGCGTGGTCAGGGCGTGGACGAGGGTGGTCGAGAGCTGCTCCGGGGTCACCGCACCAGCCTATCCGCGCGGCCCGGGCCGCCTCACACCGATATCGGCTGCTGGCACGCGGGCCTCCCGCGGCTCGCCGCGGGGCTGGTTTCGGCGTGCGGGCGTCGGGGTTGTAGGGTTCTTCCCACCCGGGCCCCCGTAGCTCAGGGGATAGAGCACCGCCCTCCGGAGGCGGGAGCGTAGGTTCGAATCCTACCGGGGGTACTCCTTCACGTTGCTGTGCCGAGCACCGCGCTCCACCCGACGATCACCACGCACCGGTTCATCGGTTGACCGGTGGATCGTGAGGTCCGGAACCAGGTCAGCGGTCGCTGGCCAGGAGGTGCCGTACGGCGGCACTGGCGGTCGGCACGGCCAGCAGCACCTCGCCCTGGGCACAGCGGGCGACGAGGTCCGGCAACGAGCCGCCGAGGCGGCCCTTGGCGAGGTAGCCGGTGGCGCCGGCGCGCAGCATCTCGAGCACCCGCACGGTGCCCACCTCGGCCGAGACGGCGATCACCACCGGCCCGCCCTCGGGGGCGGAGGTGAGACGCCGGGCGGCGTCGGGGCCGCCCTCCTCCATCCGCACGTCGAGCAGCACCACGTCGGCCTGGTGCCGGGCAACCACGTCGGGAAGCCCCCGGCCGGTGGCCACGGCCGCGACCACCTGGAACCGGTGGTCGGCGCGCAGCACGTCGACGAGAGCGGAACGCATCATGTCGTCGTCATCGGCCACGACGACGCGGTGCACGGCCATGACTCTCCTCGGGACCCGGAACTGCCGACCCCTCATCCTCACCCGGGCGAAAGCGCTTAACAGCCCACCCCGCGCACTAGGCGTCTAGTACGTTGGCGCTACGAGAGGCGAGTGCACGCCGTCCAGAACCGGCGGCCGGTCGAGGGGGCACGAAGATGTCGCAGTCACCGACGGGGGCGCGCACCGCGGAGACCGTGCGGGTCGCCATCGTCGACGACCACGCCGTCCTCGCCTCCAGTCTCGGCATGGTGCTCGACGCGGAGCCCGACCTCGAGGCCGTGGGCACGGCCGCCTCGCTCGAGAAGGCCCGCGCGCTCCTCGCCACCTCCTCCCCCGACGTCGTGCTGCTCGACCACCGCCTCCCCGACGGCGACGGCGTCGCCGCGATCGGCGACCTGCGCCGGGTCGCGCCCGAGGCGCGGTTCGTGGTGCTGACCGCCTCCACCGCCGACCACGTGCTGGTGGCCGCGATCGAGGCCGGCGCGTCCGGCTTCGTGTCCAAGACCCGCGACCTCGGCGACGTGACCCAGGCGGTCCGGGCCGCGGCCGCCGGCGAGTCCGTGATCTCGCCCGAGATGCTGGCCCGCCTGCTCCCCCGCCTGCGTGCCACCGAGCCGCAGCCCCACGACAGCCTGACCGAGCGCGAGCGCGAGGTGCTGACACTGCTGGCCGAGGGCCTGTCCAACGCCGCGATCGCGGACCGGCTCGTGGTCAGCGTGCACACGGTCCGCAACCACGTCGCCAACCTGTCGGCGAAGCTCGGCGCGCACTCCAAGCTCGAGGCGCTGGCGATCGCGGTCCGCGAGGGGCTGCTCCCGCCGTCCTGACGGGCCGCCGCCGGGACCCGCCGTACGGCGATCTTCCGGCCCGGTGCACGGCCGTCTAGTACGTCGGGACCAGTCGGATCCGCCACATCCGTCCCATGTGACCGCTGGTGCCAGCGAGACAGAATTGCGGATGTCGGTCCACTTCACCTGGTGCTGACATCCTCCAGCGCTCGACCCGGTGGTCGTCCCCCGTGGCACGGCTCGCTGTGCCTGACCGCCGGGTCGAGCCCGCACCCGTCCCGTGGCCCTCGGGCCAGGGCTCAGCAGCTGCGGATCGTGGCGTCCTTGCGGGCGTCGTGCCCGTAGCGGCGGGCCTGGGACCGGTTCGGGAAGACGACGCTGGCCCCGCCGACGTTGCCGATGCCCCCGAGGACCACGCAGGTGGTGATCCTGCCCGGCCTGACCTGGGTGATTGCCTGCGCGATCCGGTAGAGCTCCGCCGGCGGGACCTGCGCGTCCATGTTCGTGAGCACGGCGAGCACACCCTTCTCGATGAACCCGGGCTTCGCCTGCTTCGCCCGGATCTTCGCGTGGATCGCCCGGATCGTGCGTTGCTGGTTCGCCGAGCGGTCGAAGTCGCCGCGCAGCAGCGCCTTGCGGGTCCGCGAGAACGCCAGGGCCCCCATCCCGCCGACCTGCTGCCGACCCTTCCTGAAGCCCTGCGGTCGCAGGTGCGGGTCGGAGAACGCGACCGGTGAGCTGATGGTGATCGGTCCGATCGCGTCGACCATGTGCCGCAGCCCCCAGAAGCTGCTGACCATCACGTAGTCGGGCTCGATGCCGACCAGGTCGCCCACGGCCTTCGCCATCAGCTTCGGGCCGCCGAAGTACATCGCGGCAGTGATCTTCTCGTTGCCGTGGCCGGGGATGCCCACCCAGGAGTCGCGGGGTACGCCGATCGAGGTGGCGGCCCCGGTCCGGGTGTTGATGCCGACCAGCTGGATCGCGTCGGCGCGGCTGCGGGTGACGCTCTGGCCCGGCCGGGCGTCGGATCCGAGCGCGAGGATCCAGATCACGTCGGGCGACAGGTCGACGCCCTCGGCGCGCGGCACCCGCACCAGTGCGGAGTCGGTCGGGTTCACCGATGAGTTCGGCACGAGCAGCATGGTCAGCGCGAGCACCACGCCGAGCGCGGCGGTGCGCAGCGACCGGACCAGGACGGGACGGGTGGTCACGACGCCTCCACTCCCTTGCGGGGCCGGGTGGACCGGACCATGTCGAAGCCGAACACCCTCCATCTCCCCTGGGTGCGCGTGAGGAGGAGCCGGCCGCGGACGTCGACACGGCGGGCGATGTCACCGGTGGTGTCGTAGACCAGACGGAACCGTGCGGTCGCACCGGCCGGCCGGCGCTTCGGGCTGAACACGTCGACCCGCACGACCTTCCGCACGGCCTCGACGCCGTCGATGTTGTCGACGAGCAGCGCGTTGCTGGTCAGCGTCCGCTCGCGCTTCGCGAGCCGCCGCGCGCCGACGGTGAAGCCGGGCCAGGCGTCCCCGATGTGCTTGCGCGGGTAGTCGCCTCCGAGGTACGCCGCGTCGAACCAGCGGTCGACCACCGCGCCGACGTCACGGGCGACCACCCGCCGCTTCCGCTTCGACAGCTCGCCGGCGACGGTCATCACCCGCGACTGCACCTTCATCTCCGGTGCCGGCTGTGCGGTGGCGTCCGAGGACGGCGAGTCCGAGGCCTCGTCTCCGTCGTCGTCCCCGGAGCAGGCACCGGCGGTCAGGGCCAGCGCCAGCAGGACGGCGGCGGTCGACGTACGCCGGGAGGCAGGTCGTGGCATGGCGGTCTCCGGGTCGGGGTCGGTGCGCCCCCACCATGCAACACACCACCACCCGAACCGACCATTGGGGTGCGTGTCACCGGCCGGCACCAGGTGCGGGTTGGTCAGCCTTGCCTTGCTTGCGGGGTCGTCCGGGCTGGCCGACGATTTCGGACATGACCGAGGGAGCCAGCGACGTCGACGCACCGATCGGACCGCACGAGGACGAACCGCACGACGCGAGCTTCGGGACCCGCCTGAACTGGCTGCGGGCCGCGGTGCTCGGCGCCAACGACGGCATCGTCTCCACCGCCGGCCTCGTGGTCGGCGTCGCTGGCGCGACCACCAACCGCACCGCGATCCTCGTCGCTGGTGTCGCCGGCCTGTTCGCCGGCGCGCTGAGCATGGCGGCGGGCGAGTACGTCTCGGTCAGCACCCAGCGCGACTCCGAGAAGGCGCTGCTGGAGAAGGAGCGTCGCGAGCTCGCCGAGACGCCCGAGGAGGAGCTCGCCGAGCTGGCCGGTCTGTACGTCCAGAAGGGGTTGACCGACGAGCTGGCCCTCGAGGTGGCCCAGCAGCTGACCGAGCACGACGCGCTCGGCGCGCACGCCGAGGCCGAGCTCGGCATCGACCCCGACGACCTCACCAACCCCTGGCACGCGGCCTGGGCGTCGATGGTGGCGTTCACCGCCGGCGCGCTGCTGCCGCTGCTGACGATCGTCCTGGTGCCCGACGGCGCCCGGGTTCCCGTGACGATGCTCACAGTCGTCGTGGCCCTGGCCGGGACCGGCTGGCTGAGCGCCACCCTGGGTGCCAGCCCGGTCGGCAAGGCGGTGGTCCGCAACGTCGGCGGCGGCCTGTTGGCCATGCTGGTGACCTACCTCATCGGCACCCTCGTGGGTGGCCAGGTCGGCTGACGGAACAGGGGTGTTGTCCGGGGGTGGGCCGCGTCTGCATTTGTTGCGGATGGGGTCTAGCCTTGACGTCTGAACAAACCCACCTGAATAGCCGCACCGGAAGAGGCGAACCAAGCCGTGGCTGAGTCTTCTCAGAACAACCCACTCGCAGACTTCGGAGCCAACGACTGGCTCGTCGAGGAGATGTACGACAAGTACACGAAGGACCCCGCCTCGGTGGGCCCCGAGTGGACGGCGTACTTCCAGGCCAACGGAAGCGGTGCGAACGGGTCGACCGCGACCCAGCAGTCGACGCAGCAGTCGACCCAGCAGGGCGCGCAGGCGAGCACGAAGACCGAGGAGCGACCGGCCGCGCAGCAGGCTCCTGCGGAGGCGGCGCCGGCGAGGACCGAGCCCGCCGAGGCCCAGCCCGCGAAGGCCCAGCCCGCGATGACCGGTACGGCCGCGACCTCCCCCGCCCCGGCCGCCAAGCCGCGCCCCGACTCCGCAGCGGACGAGCCGTCCAAGGGCACCACCTCGCCCGAGTCGCGCGACGCGAAGCCGACCGCCAAGGCCGAGGCCACCGACCAGCCCGAGCTCACGGTCCTGCGGGGCGCCCCGATGCGCACCGCGCAGAACATGGACATCTCGCTGAGCGTCCCGACCGCGACCTCGGTCCGCTCGGTGCCGGTGAAGCTGCTGTGGGACAACCGCACGGTCATCAACAACCACCTCGCCCGCGCCCGCGGCGGCAAGGTCAGCTTCACCCACATCATCGGCTACGCGCTGGTCAAGGCGCTGCGCGCGATGCCCGAGATGAACGTCGGGTACGACGTGATCGACGGCAAGCCGAACCTCATCACCCCGGCCCACATCAACCTCGGCCTCGCGATCGACATGCAGAAGCCCGACGGCACCCGCCAGCTGCTGGTGCCGTCGATCAAGGCCGCCGAGACCATGGACTTCGCCGGCTTCTGGACGGCGTACGAAGAGGTCGTCCGCAAGGCCCGCAACAACAAGCTCACGGTCGCCGACTTCCAGGGCACCACGATCTCGCTCACCAACCCGGGCACGATCGGCACCAACCACTCGGTCCCGCGCCTGATGAAGGGCCAGGGCGCGATCATCGGCGTCGGCGCGATGGAGTACCCCCCGGAGTGGCAGGGGGCCTCTGACGAGGCGCTGGCGCGCAACGCGATCAGCAAGGTCATGACGCTGACGTCGACGTACGACCACCGCGTCATCCAGGGCGCGCAGTCCGGCGACTTCCTGCGCCGCGTGCACGCACTGCTGCTCGGCGAGGGCGGGTTCTACGACGAGATCTTCCGCTCGCTGCGGATCCCCTACGAGCCGATCCGCTGGTCCAAGGACATCGCGACGTCGCACGACGACGACATCAGCAAGCAGGCCCGGATCCTCGAGCTTATCCACGCCTACCGCGTGCGCGGCCACATGATGGCCGACACCGACCCGCTCGAGTACAAGCAGCGCAGCCACCCCGACCTCGAGGTGGAGTCGCACGGCCTGACCCTGTGGGACCTCGACCGCGAGTTCGCCACCGGCTCGTTCGGCGGCGAGGGCCGGCGCTTCATGAAGCTGCGCCACATCCTCGGCATCCTGCGTGACTCCTACTGCCGCACCACCGGCATCGAGTACATGCACATCCAGGACCCCGAGCAGCGCCGCTGGATCCAGGAGCGGGTCGAGCAGCCGCACGTGAAGCCGCCCCGCGAGGAGCAGCTGCGGATCCTGCTGAAGCTCAACCAGGCCGAGGCGTTCGAGACCTTCCTGCAGACCAAGTTCGTCGGCCAGAAGCGGTTCAGCCTCGAGGGTGGCGAGACCACCGTCCCGGTGATCGACGAGATCTGCGAGGCCGCCGCCGAGACCGGCCTCGACGAGGTCACCATCGGCATGGCGCACCGCGGCCGCCTCAACGTGCTGGCCAACATCGTCGGCAAGAAGTACTCCCAGATCTTCCGGGAGTTCGAGGGCAACATCGACCCGCGCACCGTCCAGGGCTCCGGCGACGTGAAGTACCACCTCGGCGCCGAGGGCGAGTTCATCGCCGACTCCGGCGACAAGATCAAGGTGTCGGTCGCCGCGAACCCGTCGCACCTCGAGGCGGTCGACCCGGTGCTCGAGGGCATCGCCCGGGCCAAGCAGGACGTGCTCGACCGTGGTGCGGCGTACCCCGTGCTCCCGCTGCTCGTGCACGGCGACGCCGCGTTCGCGGGACAGGGCGTGGTCGCCGAGACCCTGAACCTGTCGCAGCTGCGCGGCTACCGCACCGGCGGCACCATCCACGTGGTCGTCAACAACCAGGTCGGGTTCACCACCTCGCCCGGCTCCTCGCGCTCGTCGCTCTACTGCACCGACGTCGCGCGGATGGTCCAGGCGCCGATCTTCCACGTCAACGGCGACGACCCGGAGGCGTGCATCCGCGTCGCCCGGCTCGCCTTCGAGTACCGCCAGGCGTTCAACAAGGACGTCGTCATCGACCTCGTCTGCTACCGCCGGCGCGGTCACAACGAGGGCGACGACCCGTCGTACACCCAGCCGCTGATGTACGACCTCATCGAGCAGAAGCGCTCGGTCCGCAAGCTCTACACCGAGTCGCTCATCGGTCGTGGCGACATCACGATCGAAGAGGCCGAGCAGGTCCTCAAGGACTACCAGCAGCAGTTGGAGCGGGTCTTCACCGAGGTCCGCGAGGCCACCGGCGCACCGGACGAGTGGACCACGGTCCCCGACTACCCGGAGAAGCCGGCCGGCGAGACGACCACCGCGGTCAGCAACGAGGTGATGAAGCGGATCGCCGACGCCTACACCACGCCTCCGGACGGCTTCACCGTGCACCCGAAGGTGATGCCGCAGCTGCAGCGCCGCGCCGCGGCGATCACCGAAGGCCCGATCGACTGGGGCACCGGCGAGATCCTCGCGTTCGGCGCGCTGCTCATGGAGGGCCGCCCGGTCCGCCTGTCCGGCCAGGACTCCCGCCGCGGCACGTTCGTGCAGCGGTTCGCCACGATCATCGACCGGCACAACGCCGACGAGTGGACCCCGCTGAGCACGCTCACCGAGGACCAGGCCCGGTTCCACGTCTACGACTCGCTGCTCTCGGAGTACGCCGCCCTCGGGTTCGAGTACGGCTACTCCGTCGCCCGTCCGGACGCGCTGGTCCTGTGGGAGGCGCAGTTCGGTGACTTCGTCAACGGCGCGCAGACCGTGATCGACGAGTTCATCAGCTCCGGCGAGACCAAGTGGCGCCAGCAGTCGGGCGTCGTGATGCTGCTGCCGCACGGCTACGAGGGCCAGGGCCCCGACCACTCCTCCGCACGCATCGAGCGGTTCCTGACGATGTGCGCCGAGGACACCATGGTGGTGGCGCAGCCGTCGACCCCGGCGTCGTACTTCCACCTGCTGCGGCGGCACTCGCTCGGCGAGGAGCACCGCCCGCTGGTCGTGTTCACCCCGAAGTCGATGCTCAAGCGCAAGGAGGCCGCGTCGCAGCCCGGTGACTTCACCGAGGGCAGCTTCCGGCCGCTGATCGGCGACACCCAGGCACAGGACGACCAGGTCCGCACGCTGCTGCTGTGCTCCGGCCGCATCACCTGGGACCTCATGGTCGCCCGGGCGAAGCGCGAGGACGCCGCGTCGGTGGCGATCGCCCGGATCGAGCAGCTCTACCCCTCGCCGTACGACCAGATCGTGGCGGAGGCGAAGCGCTACCCCAACCTCGAGGCGATCCGCTGGGTGCAGGACGAGCCCGCCAACATGGGTCCGTGGCCGCACTTCCAGCTCAACGTCTGGCCGCACGTGGCCGGCGAGCTCGGGATCACCGTCGAGCGGGTGTCGCGCGACCCCTCGGCCTCGCCGTCGGTGGGTGTCGCGAAGCGCCACCAGGAGGAGCAGAAGGACCTGCTGGCGCGGGCGTTCGCGGAGCCGAACCCGCGCCAGGCGGCCACCGAGCAGTACTGATGTACTTCACGGACCGCGGGATCGAGGAGCTCCTGAAACGTCGGGGCGACGACGAGTTCACGTGTGAGTGGCTCGCCGAGCGGCTGCAGGAGTTCACCGACACGCACCCGGAGTTCGAGACCGCGGTCGAGCGGTTCGCGACCTGGCTGGCCCGGCTCGACGACCCCGAGGACTGACGTGCCCCATCCCCCGGCGCCGTGGCGGCTGCACGGCGACATGTGGCTGTCCCTGTTCCGGGTGCGCCGCGTCTCCACGCACCGGGACGGGCTGTACGGCGCCGCCTGGGTGCGCTACCGCGAGCCGTCGTCGCTGACGTACCACGAGCTGCTGGTGGCCCGGCTCGCCGATGTGCCCCAGAGGCGGGTGCCGGTCACCATCACGATCACCGAGATCTGGGTCGACTCCCCCGACTCGCTCGAGGGCGGCCGGGCCCTGTGGGCGATCCCCAAGGACCTGGCCGACTTCGGCCTGGACTCGTCCGCCTCCGGCCCTGTGCGCCGTACGTCGTGGCACGCGGGGCTCGACAACCGCCCGATCGCCGGCGCCCGGTTCACCGACGTCTCGGCGCTGGCCCCGCCGGTGCCGTTCCGGTTCCGCACCCACCAGACGCACGACGAGCGCACCGGCGGCCCCACCGGCACCCTGGTCGAGGCCCGCGTCGCCGGCCGCGGCCGGGCTCTCCCGGCCCGCTCGCACTGGGAGTTCGCCCCCAACGGCCCGCTCGCCCACCTCGCCGGCGCTCGCCCCGTCGCCTCCTTCACGATCACGGACTTCGCCCTCACCTTCGGCTGACCAACCCCGCCGAGGTGCCCCGAATTGCGCGCCGAAGGGCCACTTCTTGCGGGGCGAG
This sequence comes from Nocardioides guangzhouensis, assembly GCF_004519545.1. GTDB lineage: Bacteria > Actinomycetota > Actinomycetes > Propionibacteriales > Nocardioidaceae > Nocardioides > Nocardioides guangzhouensis. The sequence goes on along the minus strand of NZ_SDKM01000011.1, from coordinate 89 downwards.
GGGCCACTTCTTGCGCAGGAGCTGGCCTCTCGACGCGCAAGACCTGGCCTCTCGCGCAAGACCGGGCACCTCGGCCAGCAAGACCGGGC
>NZ_SDKM01000109.1 GCF_004519545.1 Nocardioides guangzhouensis | reverse complement strand
CAAGGACGGGATCATCACCTGGGAGACCCAGCAGACCGACTATCCCTCGGTGGGGCCGGACAAGCCGGAGTACGAGCCGCGCGGGTGTCCCCGCGGGGCGGCGTTCTCCTGGTACACCTACTCGCCGACCCGGGTGCGCTACCCCTACGTGCGCGGCGTGCTGCTGCAGATGTACCGCGAGGCCAAGAACCAGCACGCCGGGGACCCGGTCAAGGCCTGGGCGCACATCGTCGACAACCCGCAGCGCGCCAAGGCGTACAAGTCCGCCCGCGGCAAGGGCGGACTCGTCCGCGCCACGTGGGAGGAAGCGACCGAGATGGTCGCCGCCGCCTACGTCCACACGATCCAGAAGTGGGGCCCGGACCGGGTCGCCGGGTTCTCGCCGATCCCGGCGATGTCGATGGTCTCCCACGCTTCCGGAGCGCGGTTCACCTCGCTGATCGGCGGCTCGATGCTGAGCTTCTACGACTGGTACGCCGACCTGCCGGTCGCCTCGCCGCAGGTCTTCGGCGACCAGACCGACGTGCCGGAGTCCGGCGACTGGTGGGACGCCGGCTACCTGATCATGTGGGGCTCCAACGTGCCGGTCACCCGGACGCCGGACGCGCACTGGATGACCGAGGCGCGCTACCGTGGCCAGAAAGTGGTCGTCGTCTCGCCCGACTATGCCGACAACGTGAAGTTCGCCGACGAGTGGCTCGCGATCAAGCCCGGCACCGACGGGGCGCTGGCGATGGCGATGGGTCACGTCGTGCTCAAGGAGTTCTTCGTCGACAAGACCACGCCCTACTTCGCGGACTACACCAAGAAGTTCACCGACCTGCCGTACCTGATCGCCCTCGAACCCGCCGCCGACGGCCGATACCGGGCCGGGAAGTTCCTCACCGCCGCCGACCTGCCCAACCATGCCGGCGAGGAGAACGCACACTTCAAGACCGTGCTGGTCGATGCCCGTACCGATGGCCTGGTGGTGCCGAACGGGTCGCTGGGCGACCGGTTCGGTGAGGCCGGGGTCGGCAGCTGGAACCTCGACCTCGGCGACGTCGATCCGCGACTGACCCTGCTCGCGCCCGGCGCGGACACCGCGCTGGTCGAGCTGCCCCGGTTCGACAACGTCGACGGCGCGCCGGGCTCGCTGACCCGCGAGGTCCCGGTACGCCGGGTCGGGGACGCCCTGGTGACCACGGTCTTCGACCTGATGCTCGCCCAGTACGGCGTGGGCCGCGAGGGCCTGGGCGGCGGCTACGCCACGTCGTACGAGGACGCGACCGCGCCGTACACCCCGGCCTGGCAGGAGGCGATCACCGGCGTCCCCGCCTCCGCGGCGGCCCGGATCGCCCGCGAGTTCGCGGCCAACGCCGAGGAATCCAAGGGCCGCTCGATGATCCTGATGGGGGCCGGGACCAACCACTGGTTCCACTCCGACACGATCTACCGGGGCTTCCTCGGGCTGACCACGCTCACCGGCTGCCAGGGCGTCAACGGCGGCGGCTGGGCGCACTACGTCGGGCAGGAGAAGT
>NZ_SDKM01000108.1 GCF_004519545.1 Nocardioides guangzhouensis | reverse complement strand
CGGCATAGGAAGACGTTCTGCAGGCAGGGTCTGGACGTAGGAACGTCCCCCTGCTGCGCTATTCGGGCTTGGTGTCCCATCGCAGACAGGAGGACGTTCATGGCCCACGGTAATGGTGTTTCTCGAGGCGACCGGAATCGCAATGCGCGGTTGGCGAGGCTGCGGGAGCTGGTGCCTCCGGGCAACGCGATCGTCGGGATCGACCTGGCCGACAAGAAGCAGATGGTCGTGATGTGCGACCACGACTCGCAGGTGCTGGCGCGCCGCACGTTCCGGTGCAAGGCCTGGGCCCTGGGGGCGGCGTTGGACTGGGCCGCGAAGCAGGCTGCGGCGCACGGTTTCGCCGGGGTCACGGTCTCGTGCGAGCCAACCGGGCACCGGTGGCGGGTGCTGGGCCAGCTTGCCGCGGACCGGGACATGTCGTTCGTGTGCGTGCAGCCCATGCAGACCTCCTGGGCGCGCCGCAGCGAGGACCTGACCTCCGACAAGACCGACGACAAGGACGCGGTCCTGATCGCCCGGCTCACCGCACAGCTGCGCTGCTACGCGCCCGAGCCGGTCGACGAGACCTGGGGCCGGCTGCGGCACCTGGGCGCCCGCCGGGAACGGCTGATCGTCGAGATGGTCGCCCAGGTCCAGCAGATCCGCGACCTGCTCGAGTGCGTGTGGCCGGCCGCCCTGGAGACCGCCCGGCAGCCCTTCCGGTCCAAGACCTGGGCCGCCGCGATGTGGGTGATCGTCGACCGCGACGGCGGCGACCTCGAGCGGACCCGGCGACTCGGACTGGACCGGTTCGAGCGCGCCGTGCGACGCGAGATCACCAGGCGCGGTGGGCAGAAGCCGTGCTTGCGGATCGTAGGCAAGCTGTTCGCTGCCTTAGCCGATCCGACCGGCGTCCTTGCCCACCGCCGCGGCGCCCTGGAGCGGGTCCAGCTCCTGTTGGAGGACTGGGCGGACACCCACCGCAAGATCGCCGACACCGAGGACCGGATGACCGCGGTGCTCGACGAGCTCGGCCTGACGACCCTGGCCACCAGCATCCACGGACTGTCCCCGGTCGGCGCCGCAGCGATCCTCGCCGAGACCGGCGACCCGCACCGGTTCGCCACCGCCCGGGCCCTGGTCAAGCACGCCGGCCTGGCACCCAGACAACGACAGTCCGGCACCTACACCGGCCAGACCAGGCTCACCGGCAAGGGCCGACCCCGGCTGCGGGCAGTGGCCTGGCGCGCGGTCTGGGGCACGCTGCAGACCAACACCGTCTACGCCAACAGGTACCGACACCTGACCACCCGAGAGACCAACAAGCTCAAACCCACCCAGGCCCAGGCCGTGATCGCGGCGACGCTCCTGCGACACCTGCACGCGGTGATCACCACCGGCCAGGCCTGGGACCCCGCCATCGCCCAGCACGGAACCGCGCCCAAGCAGACCGCCACGCTCGCCGCCTGAGCGGCAAAGCGGACATCAAGCTGACGGTCGGGGCAAGCCCCACGCGGCATCGAGGACCACGACTACCTCGTCGCTCATCACGGGCAGCCCCGTCCGTCGTCACCTCAACCCGATTACGCGCTGCCGGGCACACAGCCCCATTCAGCTATGCAGGGACCGACGACGGACGCGGCACCGGCCGAACGCTTGACGCAAACCGCCTTACGTTGATGAGCG
>NZ_SDKM01000107.1 GCF_004519545.1 Nocardioides guangzhouensis | reverse complement strand
CGTCAGGGCTTGACGATCCATAGGAGCGTCCGCCCCACCGTTCGGTTCGGCGGGAATGGGTACGGGTGGGCATGAGCGATCCGACGGGTACGCCGCCGCAGGACATCGACGAGACCACCCCGCCGACACCCGGGGCGTCCGGGGAGGGTGCGTCGGGCGGCGAGCGCGACGACAGCCCGGGCGACGAGGTCGCGCCGGACTCGATCACCGACGACCAGCTGCCCGAGGACCTCCGGCCGGGGGACGACAACCCGCTGGCCCGGCCGCTCCCGGACGGCGAGACCGCCGACCTCGGGATCGACGACGCGGGATCGTCCGGTGACGACGAGGACGCCGACCCGGCCGACACGACGGACGACGACGGCGACGCGCCGCCGAATTGACCCGGCGCGGCTCCGGCATCCGGTCGGCGCCAGCCCCTAGCGTGGACCGGTGCCCCCGACAGACCGTTACGGCTCCGACGTCCTGTCCACCGACTGGCGCGCCCCCAAGCGCGGCCGCGCCACCGACCTGCCCGCCACCCTCGGCGAGGTCGTCGAGGAGGTCACCACCGACTTCTGCGGCGAGATCGTCGCCGTCGACCGCGACCTGCACACGGTGACCCTCGAGGACCGGCGCAACAAGCGGCGCACCTTCCCGCTGGGCCCCGGCTTCCTCGTCGACGGCAAGCCCGTGGTGCTGACCCCACCGGTCCGCCAGTCCGCGCCCGCCCAGCCGACCCGCACCGCCTCCGGCTCGATCGCCGTCCCGCAGGCCCGGGCCCGGGTGGCGCGGGCGAGCCGGATCTTCGTCGAGGGCCGGCACGACGCGGAGCTGGTCGAGAAGGTGTGGGGCGACGACCTCCGTGTCGAGGGCGTCGTCGTCGAGTACCTCAGCGGCGTCGACGACCTGGCCGACCACCTGCGCGACTTCCGGCCGGGCCCGCAGCGCAAGGTCGGCGTGCTCGTCGACCATCTCGTGCCGGGCTCGAAGGAGAGCCGCATCGCCGACGGCATCGCGCGCTCGGCGGTCGGGCAGCACGTCCTCGTCGTCGGCCACCCGTTCATCGACGTCTGGGCCGCGGTCAAGCCCGAGCGGCTCGGGCTGCGCGCCTGGCCCGACGTCCCGCGCCACCTCGAGTGGAAGAAGGGCGTGTGCCAGCAGCTCGGCTGGCCGCACCGCGACCAGGCCGACGTCGCCCGGGCCTGGCAGCACATCCTCGGCCGGGTGTCGTCGTTCCACGACCTCGACCCGGCGCTGCTCGGTCGGGTCGAAGAGCTGATCGACTTCGTGACCGCCTGACCCCGCCGGGCCGGGAGCGCGGTCAGCTGGGCCGCAGCGGACGTCCGTCGACGTCGGTGACGTCGTCGTTCACCAGGATCAGGATCCCGTCGATGAACGGCCACAGGGCCCCGATGCCGCAGGTGAAGATCGTGACCAGCAGCTGGGCCACGCCCAGGCTGGTGTAGCCCATGTAGAACCGGCCGATGCCGAGCGGGATCACGAGCTGCAGGACGCCGGCGACGATGCGCGACTTGTCGGAGTACGGCACGCCGGTCCGCGGGTGCACGCCGTACGGCGCAGCCGGGTTCGGCGGGTAGAACTGCCCGGGCGGCGGCTGCCATCCCGGCGGCGGGGGCGGCTGCCAGCCCTGCGGGGGCGGCGGCTGCCACCCCGGCGGCGGGGGCGGCTGGTCGGGGCCGGCCTGGTACCCGGGCGGCGGGTAGCCCTGGTCGTACCCCGGCTGGTCGTACCCGGGCTGGTCGTACCCGG
>NZ_SDKM01000106.1 GCF_004519545.1 Nocardioides guangzhouensis | reverse complement strand
GCCGGTCCCCGCGCGGGGACCGGCCTCGGTGCCTTCTGGAGGGTCAGGCCCTCCGGGCGGTGAAGAGCAGGTACTCCCACTCCATGGCGCCTCCGCCCAGGTCGTGCCGGCGGCCGAGGTCGACGAGCGCCTCGTCCAGCGCGGCCACCTTCGCCGGGTCGTCCGCGATCGCCTTGTAGACCGCGATCGTCGGGCCGTACGCCGCCTTGAAGTAGTCCCGGAACTCCTCCGCCGTCGCGAACGCGTCGACCCGCAGCTGCTGCTTGTGCGCGACCACGTCGGTCACCCGGTCGCCGAGCAGCGAGCGCACGTGCTGTTCGTCTCCCCACAGCGGCGGTGGCTGCGCCCCGGCCGGCGGCGGGGGAGCGTACGGCTTCATGGTCGCGAACATCTGCCCGATGAACCCGCCCGGCGTCCAGCTGACCAGCCCGATCCGGCCCCGCGGCCGGCACACCCGGACCAGCTCGTCGGCGGCGGCCTGGTGGAACGGCGCGAACATCACGCCGACCACCGAGAGGATCGCGTCGTACGTCGCGTCGTCGTAGGGCAGCGCCTCGGCGTCGCCGACCTCCCAGGCCAGGTCGACGCCCTCGGCGGCAGCGAGTACCCGACCGGCGTCGAGCAGTTCTGGCGTCAGGTCCGAGGCGACCACGCTCGCCCCGGTCCGGGCGGCCGGGATGGACGCGTTGCCCGAGCCCGCCGCCACGTCGAGGACGTGGTCGCCGGGGCCGATCCTGGTTGCCTCGACCGCGACCGGTCCCAGGGACGGGATCACGTCCGCCGCCACCGCGGGGTAGTCACCGAGCGCCCACATGGCCCGGTGCTTGGCCTTGACCTCCGGCGGCGCTACGGGCGCCGCCACCTTCGTCTCTGTCATGTCACTCCCTCCAGAGCTTGTCGTGCCTCTACGGTGCGGCCGGGCGGCGGCCAGCCTCCAGTGCGCGATCTGAACCGACGGCGGTTCTGGATCTGTACTGGCGCGAAGCTCGGGCCGGCGGTTCACTGGTCGGGGACGGGAGTTCGCGGGAGGGAGACCCGATGTCGACGTACGGTCAGTTCTGCCCGGTCGCCAAGGCGATGGAGGTGCTGGACGAGCGGTGGACGCTGCTCGTGGTCCGCGAGCTCCTGCTCGGCAGCCGGCACTTCAACGAGCTTCGGCGGGGCAATCCGAAGATGTCACCTGCGCTGCTGTCGAAGCGGCTGCGGAGCCTCGAGCGGGCCGGCATCGTACGGCGCTCCGAGAACGACGGCCGCAGCGCCTACGAGCTGACCGAGAGCGGCCTCGAGCTGAGGCCGATCGTCGAGGGGCTCGGCGCCTGGGGCTCGCGCTGGATCGGCGTGCTCGGCGACGAGGACCTCGACCCGCACCTGCTGATGTGGGACGTACGCCGGACGGTCCCGGTCGACGCCTGGCCCCGGGACCGCACGGTGCTGGCCTTCCGGTTCTCCGACGTGACGCCCAAGGCGAGCCGGTGGTGGCTGTTGGTGACGGGTGCGGACGTCGACATCTGTGACTACGACCCGGGCTTCGAGGTGACCGCGAGCGTCGACACCACCCTGCGCACCATGACCGAGATCTGGCGCGGCGACCGGGACTGGTGGTCGGCCATCCGCAACGGCCTGCTCACCCTGGACGGGCCGAGCGACGTCACGCGTGAGGTGCCGGCCTGGGTCGGTCAGGGGATCTTCTCGTCGGTGCCGCGCCCCGCCTGACCGCCATTGCACGCGGTTCGGCGAGGCCGCTGGTCGAGGCGCGAGCGCCGGCCGCCGCTGGTTGAGGAGCGAGCGCCAG
>NZ_SDKM01000105.1 GCF_004519545.1 Nocardioides guangzhouensis | reverse complement strand
GGCCGATTCCGTGGCATACGGCCGCAATTGCAGCCGTACGGCGGCCCGGCGACGTCCCGCAACGCAGCCCCCACCGACGCGCTGGCGAACACTGACAACGGATCGGCGTTCCGTCGGCAGATCGTGCCATGGCCGGGCCGGGCGGCGTACCGGTTGAATCGTCCGCATGGCAGGCGAGACCCCTGAGAGCAGGGCACGCAGGATCCGGGTGGGCATCGACACCGGAGGCACGTTCACCGACGTGGTCGCGTTCGACGAGGACACCGGCGAGCTGGTGACCACGAAGACGCCGAGCACCCCGTCCAACCCGGCGGACGGGTTCATGTCCGGCATCGAGAAGGTGCTCGGGCTGCTCGGCCTCCCGCCCGCCGACGGCACCCCGCTGAGCGCGGTCAGCCACGGCACCACCGTGGCGACGAACCAGCTGCTCGAGGGCAAGGTCGACCGGCTGGGGTACCTCACGACCGAGGGGTACGACGCGATGCTGGAGATCGCCCGGCAGAGCGTGCCGGACGGCTACGGCAACAGCTACTTCTGGGTGAAGCCGGACCGGATCGTGCCGCGGCACCACGTCAAGGCGGTCGGCGGCCGGCTCGACTTCACCGGCGCCGAGGTGCGGCCCTTCGACGAGGAGGGCGCCCGCGAGGCGGCCCGCTGGTTCCGGGCCCAGGGCATCGACACGCTGGGTGTCTGCTTCCTGCACGCCTACGCCAACCCCGCCCACGAGGAGCGGATGCGCGAGATCCTCGCCGAGGAGCATCCCGACGCGGTGGTCTCGATCTCCAGCGAGGTGCTGCGGGAGTACCGCGAGTACGAACGCGCCATGACCACGCTGGTCGACGCCGCGGTGAAGCCCCGGCTCTCGCGGTACGTCAACAACATCAAGGACCGGCTCTCGGCGTACGCCGGCGACCGCAAGGTCCCCTTCTACGTCATGAAGTCCAACGGCGGCGTGCTCTCCGCCGACGAGGTCGTGCACCAGCCGATCACCACTGTGCTCTCCGGCCCGGCCGCCGGCGCCCTCGGCGCCGCGCTGATCGCCAAGGTGGCCGGCTTCGACAAGGTGCTCACCAGCGACGGCGGCGGCACCTCCACCGACGTCAGCGTGGTCATCGACGGCGAACCCACCCTCACCACCGAGGGCAGCGTCGGCGCCTACCCGAGCAAGATCCCGATGATCGACGTGGTCACCGTCGGCGCGGGCGGCGGCTCGATCGCCTGGCTCTCGCCCGAGGGCACCCTCAAGGTCGGCCCGCAGTCGGCCGGCGCCGACCCCGGCCCGCTCTGCTACGGCAAGGGCGGCACCGAGGTCACCATCACCGACGCCCACGTCGTCCTGGGCCGGATCCCCCCGCACCTGCTCGGCGGCGAGATCCCGCTCGACGTCGAGGCGGCGCGCACCGGCATCGTGAAGCTCGCCGGCGACCTCGGCCTCAGCCCCGAGGCCTGCGCCACCGGCATCCTCGAGATCTCCGCGTGGAACCAGGCCAACGCGCTGCGCCAGGTCACCGTCAAGCGCGGCCTCGACGTCCGCGACTTCACGCTCACCACGTTCGGCGGGTCCGGCTCGCTGCTCTTGTGCCGGCTCATGGACATCCTCGGCATCCCGCGGGTGCTGGTGCCGCCGAACCCCGGCAACGTCTCCGCGTTCGGCCTGCTCACCGTCGACGTCAAGAACGACTACGTCCAGACCCACGTGTCGCTGCACGACGCGCTCGACCCGGCCACGCTCCAGTCGTCGTACGACGGACTCCGGGCGCAGGCGGCCGAGGCGCTGACCAAGGAGGGCTTTGCGGAGGACGAGCACCGGTTCGCGCTGACCGCGGACCTGCGCTACTTCGGCCAGGCCTTCGAGGTCCGGGTGCCGGTGCGGGACGCCCCCCTCGACCAGGCCTTGCTCGACGAGGTCGCGCGCACGTTCCACGCCGAGCACCGGGCGCTCTACGGCTACGACTTCTCCGGCGACGCCTCGCAGCAGGTGGAGTGGGTGAACCTGCGGGTCTCCGGGATCGGCCCGATCCGGCGGCCGGAGGTGCAGCGGGACGAGCGGCCGGGTGGTTTCGAGACGCTCGCTGGCG
>NZ_SDKM01000104.1 GCF_004519545.1 Nocardioides guangzhouensis | reverse complement strand
GGCACCTCGACCATCCAGACCGGGCACCTCGGCATCCCCGTGCGTCATGCAAGGCCGTCGCCCGGCCCGCCATCCACACGGCTCTGCGCGCACGACCGGGCCGATCGGTGCGCTAGAGGTTCTTCTTGCGGCGGTTGTAGTCCCGCATGCGCTGGGGGATGCCGACGACGGCGGCGTCGTACGACGGGACCTGGAACTGGTTGGCGAACCGGTGCGCCCACTCCACCGAGGGGACCCGGCGGCGGGTCCACTCGCCGTCGTGGGCGACGAGGAGCAGGGTCACGTCGCTCACGGCGGTGCGTGGCTCGACGAAGCCCTCGACCCCGCGACGGGTGGTGACGAAGTCGCGGAGGTGCTGCTCGTCGGCGGCGCTGGCGGAACGGACGGTCGTGGATCCGGTGCGGGACCGGTCACCCCCGGGACGGCGCATGCCGGAACCCCGGCGGAATCGGTCGAACAAGCCCATGCGTCCAGTGTGACGCAAGGGCGGTGTGGACAGCGGGAGCGATAGTGCAAAGATGGGCGTCGATTGTTGATCGGAGTGGAGGGTGAGCGTGACCGAGGCGGCGACGTCGCAGGCCGGCAAGGAGTTCGACATCGTGGTGCTGGGCGCCGGATCAGGCGGCTATGCGTGCGCCTTGCGCGCGGCGCAGCTCGGCCTGACGGTCGCCCTGGTCGAGAAGGGCAACCTCGGCGGCACCTGCCTCCACGTGGGCTGCATCCCGACCAAGGCGCTGCTGCACGCGGCCGAGGTCGCCGAGTCAGCGCGCGAGTCCGGACAGTTCGGGGTCAAGGCCACCTTCGACGGCATCGACATGGGCGGCGTCAACGCCTACAAGGACGGCGTCGTCTCACGGCTGTTCAAGGGCCTCACCGGTCTCATCAAGTCGCGCGGCATCACCGTCGTCGAGGGCGAGGGCCGGCTGACCGGGCCCCGCACCGTCGAGGTCGCCGGCACGACGTACGCCGGCAAGCACGTGGTGCTCGCCTCCGGCTCCTACAGCAAGTCGCTGCCCGGCCTCGAGGTCGACGGCGAGCGGGTGCTCACCTCCGAGCATGCCCTCACCCTCGATCGGGTCCCGGCGTCCGCGATCGTGCTCGGTGGCGGCGTGATCGGCTGCGAGTTCGCCAGCGTGTGGCGCTCGTTCGGCGCCGAGGTCACCATCGTCGAGGCGCTCCCCCGGCTGGTCGCGGCCGAGGACGAGGCGTCCTCCAAGGCCCTCGAGCGGGCCTTCCGCAGGCGCAAGATCGCCCTCCACACCGGGGCGCCGTTCGAGTCCGTCGGGCACACCGACACCGGCGTCAGGGTCACCCTCCAGGGCGGCACCGTCGTCGAGGCGGAGATCCTGCTCGTCGCGGTGGGCCGGGGCCCGTCGACCGACGGCCTGGGGTACGCCGAGGTCGGCGTCGAGATGGACCGCGGCTTCGTCAAGACCGACGAGCGCTGCCGCACCAACGTCGACGGTGTCTACGCCGTGGGCGACATCGTCCCGGGCCTCCAGCTCGCGCACCGCGGCTTCCAGCAGGGCATCTTCGTGGCCGAGGACATCGCCGGCCTCGACCCGCAGCCGATCGACGAGACCGGTATCCCGCGGGTCACTTACTCCGATCCCGAGATCGCCTCGGTCGGGCTCAACGAGGACCGCGCCCGCGAGCTGTACGACGACGTCGAGACCCTCACCTACGACCTCGGCGGCAACGGCAAGAGCCAGATCCTCAAGACCCAGGGTTTCGTGAAGCTCGTACGCCGCGCCGACGGCCCCGTGGTCGGCGTCCACCTGGTGGGCGCCCGGGTCGGCGAGCTCATCGGCGAGGCCCAGCTGATCTACAACTGGGAGGCGCACGCCGACGACGTGGCCCCGCTGGTCCACGCCCACCCGACCCAGAACGAGGCCCTCGGCGAGGCACACCTCGCGCTCGCCGGCAAGCCGCTCCACGCCCACTCCTGACCGAACCGACCCGCTGACCGACACGAGAAGAGCGAAGGACATCCATGGCCACCGAAGTCACCCTGCCGGCCCTCGGCGAATCCGTCACCGAAGGCACCATCACCCGCTGGCTCAAGCAGGTCGGTGACGA
>NZ_SDKM01000103.1 GCF_004519545.1 Nocardioides guangzhouensis | reverse complement strand
CTTGTTCTCCGAGCTGGACCGCGGACCTCCCAACCGGGTGTGCCGCGCGGCGGGGACCGCACTGGCCGCGACCGTACGCCAAGCTCGGCGACTGGGTCCACATGCTCGGCTTCCGCGGCCATTTCGGCACCAAGTCCCGCCGCTCCTCCATGACCCTGACCGCGCTGCGCCGCGCCCGCCGCCGCGCCCAGGCGTTGATCGCCCAGCACCGCGCCGACGGCCGGCCGCTCGACCTGGCCGCCCTCGAGGCCGACCTCCTCGCCCACGACCACGACGAGACCACCCTCGCGATCGGCCACTGGACCTACACCGGCACCGGCTGGCACACCGAAGCCCAGGCCGTCCTCGCCAACGCCGCAGCAGCCCGCGCCCGCGAGCGCGACCAGTGGAAGGCAGAGCAGCGCAGACAGCACGAAGCAGGGGTCGATCGGGAGAAGGGACGCAGGTGATGGACAGTCGGATGGAAGACCGGCTCTGGTCGGTGCAGGACGTGAGTGAGTACCTCGGGGTGCCCGTGGCCACGGTCTATGCATGGCGCAGCGCCGGGACCGGGCCACCCGGGCGGCGGATGGGCAAGCGGCTGCGCTACCGGCCGCAGGATGTCCGCGACTGGGTGGAGTCGCTGCCCACCGAGGTGTGGGCGTCGTGAAGCCGCTGGGGCTGGGGGAGCACGGGGAGGTGTTCCCGGGTCAGGATGCTCGGGGTCGTCCGGTGGCGATGGTGCAGTACCGAGACTTCGGCGGTCGGATGCGCCGGCTGAAGCGGTCAGGGGCGACGTACGCCGAAGCGCGTCGGCGCGTGCTGAGGGCGCTGGACGATGCACTCCGCTCCACCCGCGACGGGGACTTCACCTCGCGGAGCACGTTGGCGGACGGCGCCCGTGCCTGGCTGGCCATGTTCGGGAGCCAGGTCGAGCGCGGGAGCCGATCCCCGTCCACGCTGGACCTTTACCAGCACGTCGTGGACCGCCACATCGTCCCGGGTGACGGGGGCCTTCGGCTGGGCGAGGTCACCACGGCACGGCTCGACCGGTTCGTGCAGGCGGTGCTCGCGGACAAGGGGTACGCGACCGCGAAGCTGTGTCGGCAGGCGCTCTCGGGCATCTGCGGCCTGCTGGTTCGCCGCGACGGGCTGGCGGCGAACCCGGTCCGGGACCTGTCGCCGATCGAGTTGGATCGCGATCGGGTCGCGCGGGCGATGACGCCGCGGGAGGTTCGGGACTGGCTGGCGATCCTCGACGCGAGCCCCGTCGCTGCGCGGTGGGACCTGCCGGAGCTGACCCGGTTCATGCTCGCCACCGGAGTCCGCCTCGGCGAGGCACTCGGGGTCCGCTGGTCCGACGTCGGCCTGGAGCACTCCACGATCAGCATCGAGCGCACGATCATCCGGCTGCGCGGCCGCGGGCTGGTCGCCTCACGGCTGAAGACACATACGTCAGCGAGGGTGCTCGTGCTGCCGACGTGGTGCCTGGACATGCTCAAGGCCCGGCGGGTGCGGCTGGGCGCGTTCGACGGGCCGGTGTTCCCGGACTCCAAGGGCGGCTACCGAGACCGCAACAACGTGGGGGCGGCCTATCGGGAGGTCCGGACCGGGACCCGGTTCGACTGGGTCACGCCGCACACGTACCGCAAGACGGTGGCGACGTTGCTCGACGGCGAAGGTGCCACCGCGCGTCGGATCGCGGACCAGCTCGGGCACTCTCGGGTGTCGATGACCCAGGACGCCTACATGGGCCGACGGGCGGTCGACGGTCAGAACGCCCGAGGTCCTCGAGCGACACGACCCGGACCACCCGAAACGGCCGGACGACGACGGTCCGGAGGGAGCCGAGGAGCGCGCATGAGTACCACCATGAGTGCCACAGTCGCTCTTCTGGGGTCGGGCTGTCGTGCCTGCACGCTCAGGTCGNCTCAGGTCGGTAGGCCCTGTGGGACTCGAACCCACAACCAACGGATTAAAAGTCCGGAGCTCTGCCAATTGAGCTAAGGGCCCGGGACATGGGGACATACATCGGATTGACCCTGGGGAGTCCGTCCGTAGTTGACCTCAGCCCAGGTGCAGTATCCCTGACTTGTCAGCGCGTGTGGCGGGGTGGGGTGGGTTGCCCAGCTCGCGGTGTGTGTTGCCGGGGTAGGGAGAAGCCTCGGGAGAACATCCATGTAGTTATCGCTGCGAACGCGCGGTGCACATACGCAGTGCATCCACGAGCGAGGGCTGACGAAGGCATCGGTCTGGTCGGGGCGGTGGCGGGACGCCTTTGATCAATTCCGTCTGAGCGTCGAACGGGGGCCGGAAAGACGCACGTCGCCACCCCGCAGCGTCGCACGCTATCTGCGGCATAGG
>NZ_SDKM01000102.1 GCF_004519545.1 Nocardioides guangzhouensis | reverse complement strand
CCGGTGGTCGAGGAGCGAGCGCCAGCGAGCGCCTCGGCACCACCGCGCGCCACGTGGTCGGCCACCACGCGATGCGTCAGCGCCGGGGCGCCGCAGACGTCCATCACGGCCAGGGCGAGGTCGCGCGGCAGGTCGTCGGGCAGGACGGCGGCGATGGAGCGGCCGAACAGGATCGCGTAGCCGTCGGCCGGGACCTGCTCGCCGTGGCCGTCCCAGCCGGCCAGGCCGTCCTCGATCACCAGCGGGGTGAGGGTCAGCGAGACCAGCGTCGCCACCCGGTCGCCGACGGCCAGGCCGAGGGGCGACTCGGGCCCGATCTCCTCGACGGTGCCGATCAGCATGCCGCCGGAGCCGGTCTCGGGGTTCTGCATCTTGCCGCGGGTCGCGACGATCTCGAGAACCTCGGCGCGGACGGCGTCGCCGTCTCCCCCGTGCTTGCGCTCGAGCTGGCGGAACGAGGCGGCGTCGAGGTTGAGCCGCTCGACCCGGATCCGCACCTCGTCGGGCCAGAGCTCGCGCCGGGTGTCGAGGCGCTGCGCCGCCTGCGGCAGGGTCACGCGCTCGTCGAGCACCCGGTGCAGGCCGGTGGGATCGCTGGTCACGGTCGTCTGTGGGGCCGGCATGACCGACTGTCCTCCATGATTCGGGGGCTGGTGCGAGAAATCTTCCGGCGCGGTATTGGACTCACCGGACGTTCTTCTCCTACTCTGGCAGAGGAGCCGCGCGTCACACAACTGACGCGCCGCTTGCCCTGCACCGACGTACCCGCATCCCCAGGAGTTGCCCGATGACTCACCCGACGACATTCTCCGTCTCCCCCGCTCCGCTCCCCCGACGGACAATGACGCGGGGGCCCCGATGAGCATCGAGACCGCGATCGGCCTCGAGACCGGACAGCCGTATCCCTACCAGCAGGTCGAGCTCGTCGAGCCCGACTGGACCCGGTTCCCGGGCTGGAAGGACGTGACCGCCGAGGAGTGGGCGTCCGTGCAGTGGCAGCGCGCGCACTGCGTCAAGAACCTCAAGCAGCTGCGCGAGCTGCTCGGCGACCTGGTCGACGAGCGGTTCTACGCCGACCTCGAGCGCGATCAGAACGAACGGGCCACCATGTCGATGCTGGTGCCGCCGCAGATGATGAACACGATGGTCCCGCACGAGGTGCCCGCCGGCCCCGGCTCGCTGACCGAGGCGCTCTACGCCGACCCGGTCCGGCACTACATGATCCCGGTGTTCTCCGACCGCCGTACCGACTGGCCCTCGCACCCGCACGCCACCCGCGACTCGCTGCACGAGCACGACATGTGGGTCGCCGAGGGTCTCACCCACCGCTACCCCACCAAGGTGCTCGCCGAGCTGCTGCCGACCTGCCCGCAGTACTGCGGCCACTGCACCCGCATGGACCTCGTCGGCAACTCGACCTCGGTCATCGACAAGCTGAAGTTCGTGGGCAAGCCCAACGACCGGCTCGGCGCCATGCTCGACTACCTGCGCACGACCCCGTCGGTGCGCGACGTCGTGGTCTCCGGCGGCGACGTGGCCAACATGCCGTGGCCGCGGCTCGAGGTGTTCCTCACCGAGCTGCTCGAGATCGAGAACATCCGCGACATCCGCCTGGCCACCAAGGCACTGATCGGCCTGCCGCAGCACTGGCTGCAGGACGACGTCCGCACCGGCGTCGAGCGGGTCTCCCGCGTCGCGCGCGACCGCGGCGTCTCCCTGGCGATCCACACCCACGCCAACCACGCGAACTCGATCACCCCGATCGTGGCGGAGGCGTCGAAGGCGATGCTCGAGGCCGGCGTGCGCGACGTGCGCAACCAGGGCGTGCTGCTCAACGGCGTCAACGCCGACCCGCAGGCCCTGCTCGACCTGTGCTTCCGGCTGCTCGATGGCGCGCAGATCATGCCCTACTACTTCTACATGTGCGACATGATCCCGTTCTCGGAGCACTGGCGGGTCTCGCTCGCCGACGCGCAGCGGCTGCAGCACCACATCATGGGCTACCTGCCCGGCTTCGCGACACCGCGCATCGTGTGCGACGTCCCCTTCGTCGGCAAGCGCTGGGTGCACCAGAACGCCGACTACGACACCGTCCGCGGCATCTCCGGCTGGACCAAGAACTACCGCACCTCGATCGAGGCCAGCGACGTCGAGGCCCTCGACCGGACCTACCACTACTACGACCCGATCCACACCCTGCCCGCCGAGGGCCAGTCGTGGTGGGCCGAGCACGCCGACCTCGACGAGGCGGCCCTGAACGCCGCCGAGGCCGCCGAGGCGTCCCGGCGTACCGCCGCTCTGCAGGCGTACTGAGGGGCTGCGGGCGGCAGGATTCCCCGGTTGACCGGGGAATCCTG
>NZ_SDKM01000101.1 GCF_004519545.1 Nocardioides guangzhouensis | reverse complement strand
AGATGTAGGCGCCGCAGGTGTTCCACGGCACGAGCACCGACGTGACGGTCCCGGAGTCCTCGACCGCCCGGGACAGCACCTGCGGGGCGAGCCCACGCCGGGCGAACTCGCCCCGGAACATGCGCGCCGGCAGCACGTCGGCGACGTACTGGTCGCCGGCGATGACGTTGAGGCCGATGCCGCTCGTGTTCACCGAGAGGATCAGCGGGCCGCGGCCTCGGGCCCGCGAGACGATCGGCATCAACAGCCGCTGCAGGAACCCGGCATGCTCCATCACCGCGGCGAACGACAGCGCGCCCAGCACCAGCCAGATGGTGGTCAGCAGGCTGGCCATCCCGCCCTTGGTGAACAGCTCGTCGATCGGTTCGACGCCGGAGTTGCTCACGAACCCGGTGGCCATCGCCTCGAAGATCGCGTGGACCGCCGTGGAAACCCGGCCGAGGTCCGGGTCGTCCACGAACGCCTGGACCGCGTCCCACTGCGTGAACGGCGCCAGCAGCCCGGCGAACAGCGCCGAACCCATGATCGACAGGAACGGAGGGAACTTCAGGATCGCGAACAGGACCAGGATCAGCAGGGGCAGCAGGTTCACGAACCCGATGTTGAACGCGGCGGCCAGCGCCTCGCGGGCTGCGTCGACGCTGAGCGCGGCGTCGGGGTCGGCCTGCAGGCCCAGGAAGAAGAAGATGACCAGGCTGACCCCGAGCGCCGGCCCGGCCGTCCAGAACATGTTCCGGACGTGCTCCCCCACCGTCAGTCCTCCACCGACAAGCTGCGGGACCAGGATCGTGGTCTCGGAGAGCGGGGTCATCTTGTCGCCGAAGTAGGCGCCGCAGATCACGGCGCCGGCGGCGGTGGCCTCCGAGAGGCCCATCACCTGTGACATGCCCACGAACGCGACGCCGAGGGTCCCGGCCGTGGTCCACGAGCTGCCGGTCACCATGCCCACGAGGGCGCACACGACCGCGGCGGCGAGGTAGAACCACGTGGGGCTGACCAGCCGGATCCCGTAGTCGACGATGGTGGGGATGGTGCCGGCCATGTTCCAGGTGCCGATCAGCGCTCCCACCGCGAGCAGGATGAAGATGGCGCCCACGGCCGAGGTGACGCCCCCTACCGCCGCCTCGGCGACGCCCGCGACCGTGTAGCCATTCTTGAACGCCATCAGGCTGGCGAACGACGCGCTCAGCAGCAAGGCGACCTGCAGCGGTCCGTTGGTGGCGTCGATCCCGAAGAGGAAGATGGTCAGCGCGAGCAGCGCGATCAGCACCACGATCGGCAGCAGTGCATCGAGCATCGTGGGTGGACGCGGCACCCGACCGGACGGGCCGGGAGTCCCCGTCGCGGTGGGTGACGACGCGTCAGGTGGGAGGGCCACGGACCGCTCCTACGCCTGGGGCGACTGCGACGAGGCGTGTACGGCGCCCAGCGCCCCGACGTACTGGCCGTGGTGGTGCACCGGTCCGCGAGCCCACGCGACCAGTCCGACCAGGCAGGCGATCAGGACGACGATGAGCAACCAGCGCGGAGCTTCTGGATACATCTCGACTCCCCTCCTCACACCGGGTCGCGCGTCAGCGGACACGTCATGCAGTGCCCGCCGCCGCGCCCCTTGCCCAGCTCGAACCCCTCGATCGTGACCACCTCGACGCCGGCCTCGCGCATCCTGGCGATCGTGTAGGTGTTGCGCTCGTAGGCCACCACCACGCCCGGCTCCAGGGCGACCACGTTGTTGCCGTCGTCCCACTGCTCGCGCTCCTGCTGGTAGACGTCGCCTCCGGTCTCGACCACCTGCAGGTTCGGGACACCCATCGCGTCGGCCACCGCCCCGAGGAACGACTCCTCTTCCGTGACGTGGAACCGCCGCCCGTTTACGCCAGGCCGGAGGCTGATCGCGCGGATGCCGCTGACGACCTTCGGGTAGGCCGTGACCTTGTCGCGGTCCAGCATCGTGAACACCGTGTCCAGGTGCATGTGGGCGCGGTCCTTGGTCATCACCGCCGCGATGACACGCTCCGCGGCCCCCTTCTCGAAGAGGGCCGCAGCGACCTGCTCGATCATCCGAGCCTGCGAGCGCTCGCTCATTCCGATCAACACCGTGCCGTTGCCGATCGGCTGGACGTCGCCGCCCTCGAGCGACGACCGGCCGAAGTCGTGCGCTTCGAAGCGACCGTCGTCGCCGAGGTGCGGGTACCAGTACTCGAAGTCCGCCTCGGCGAACATCGGGTGGTAGCGATAGATTGCGGCGACGTTGTAGGCCTCCAGCCTGCGGGCAGGCCAGAACATCGGGTTGATGGAGACCCCGCCGTAGATCCAGCACGACGAATCGCGGGTGAACAGCGTGTTGGGCAGGGGTGGCAGGACGAACATGCTCTCGTCATCCAGCGCCGCGG
>NZ_SDKM01000100.1 GCF_004519545.1 Nocardioides guangzhouensis | reverse complement strand
AGATGTAGGCGCCGCAGGTGTTCCACGGCACCAGCACCGAGGTGACGGTGCCGGAGTCCTCCACGGCCCGGGACAGGACCTGCGGTGCCAGCCCGCGGCGGGCGAACTCGCCCCGGAACATGCGGGCGGGCAGCACGTCGGCGACGTACTGGTCACCTGCGATCACGTTGAGCCCGATCCCGCTCGAGTTCACCGCGAGGATGAGGGAGCCGCGGCTGCGGGCGCGGGAGACGATGGGCTCGAGGAGGCGCTGCAGGAAGCCGGCGTGCTCCATCACGGCCGCGAAGGACAGGGCGCCGAGCACCAGCCAGATGGTGGTGAGCAGGCTGGCCATCCCTCCCCGGGAGAACAGGTCGTCGATGGGCTCGACCCCCGAGTCGCTGACGAAGCCCGTGGCCATGGCAGCGAAGACGGCATGGACGCCCGTCAGGAACGGCCCGTAGTCAGGGTTGTCGACGAACGCCTTGACCGCGTCCCACTGCGTGAACAGCGCCAGGATGCCCGCGAAGAGCGCCGACCCCAGGATCGACAGGAACGGCGGGAACTTGAGCACCGCGAAGAGCACCAGCAGCAGCAGCGGCAGCAGGTTGAGGAACGAGATGTTGAACGCCTGCGCCAGGGCCTCGCGCGCGGCGTCGGTGCTGATCGCCGCGTCCGGGTCCGCGTTGAGGCCCAGGAAGAAGAAGATCACCAGGCTTATCCCCAGGGCAGGTCCGGCCGTCCAGAACATGTTGCGGACGTGCTCACCGACCGTCAGCCCACCGCCGACCAGCCGGGGCACGAGGATCGTGGTCTCCGAGAGCGGCGTCATCTTGTCACCGAAGTACGCACCGCAGATCACCGCACCCGCGGCCGTCGCCTCCGAGAGGCCCATCACCGAGGCCATGCCGACGAACGCCACGCCCAGGGTGCCCGCCGTGGTCCACGAGCTGCCGGTGACCATCCCCACCAGCGCGCAGACGACGGCTGCGGTGACGTAGAACCAGGTCGGGCTCACGATCTGGATGCCGTAGTCGACGATCGTCGGGATCGTGCCGGCCATGTTCCAGGTGCCGATCAGCGCCCCGACCGCGAGCAGGATGAAGATCGCACCGACCGCGGAGGTGACCCCACCGACCGCCGCCTCCGCGACGCCGGCGACCGTGTAGCCGTTCTTGAAGGCCATCAGGCTGGCGAACGCCGCGCTGAGCAGCAGCGCCACCTGGAGAGGCCCGTTGGTCGCGTCGATCCCGAAGACGATGATGGTCAGGGCGAGCAGCGCGATGAGCACGACGATCGGCAGCAGCGCGTCGAGCATCGTGGGCGCACGCGGCACCCGACCCGACGGGCCGGGGGGCCCCGCCGCGGTGGGGGACGACGCCTCAGGCGGGCCGGACACGGACCGCTCCTACCCTTGACTGACCTGCGAGGTGCCGTGGACGGCGCCCAGCGATCCGACGTACTGGCCGTGGTGGTGCACCGGTCCGCGAGCCCAGGCGACCAGCCCGACCAGGCAGGCGATCAGGACGACGATGAGCAACCAGCGCGGAGCTTCTGGATACATCGCGACTCCCCTCGTCACACCGGGTCACGCGTCAGCGGACAGGTCATGCAGTGCCCGCCGCCGCGCCCCTTGCCCAGCTCGAATCCCTCGATCGTGACCACCTCGACGCCCGCCTCGCGCATCTTGGCGATGGTGTAGGTGTTGCGCTCGTAGGCCACCACCACACCCGGCTCCAGGGCGACCACGTTGTTGCCGTCGTCCCACTGCTCGCGCTCCTGCTGGTAGACGTCACCTCCGGTTTCGACCACCCGCAGGCTCGGGACGCCCATCGCGTCGGCCACGGCACCAAGGAACGACTCCTCCTGCGTGACGTGGAACAGCTGCCCGTTGCTGCCCGGGCGGAGGCTGATCGCGCGGATCCCGCCGACGACCCTGGGGTACGCCGTGACCTTGTCGCGGTCGAGCATCGTGAACACGGTGTCCAGGTGCATGTGCGCGCGATCCTTGGTCATGACCGCCGCGATCACGCGCTCGGCGGCACCCTTCGCGAACAGGGCGGCCGCGACCTGCTCGATCATCCGCGCCTGCGAGCGTTCGCTCATCCCGATCAGCACCGTGCCGTTGCCGATCGGCTGGACATCGCCTCCCTCGAGCGAGGACCGGCCGAAGTCGTGGGCATCGAACCGCCCGTCGTCGCCGAGGTGCGGATACCAGTACTCGAAGTCGGCGTCGGCGAACATCGGGTGGTAGCGGTAGATCGCGGCCACGTTGTAGGCCTCGAGCCGACGAGCCGGCCAGAACATCGGGTTGATCGAGACGCCACCGTAGATCCAGCACGACGAGTCTCGCGTGAAGAGGGTGTTGGGCAGCGGTGGGAGCACGAACATGCTCTCGTCATCCAGCGCCGCGG
>NZ_SDKM01000010.1 GCF_004519545.1 Nocardioides guangzhouensis | reverse complement strand
CGGAGAACAAGATCTCGACGAGGGGACCGCCACAACGCCGAGACACGACCACCAAGGGTCTTCGCGGACGGTTGCTACATCAGTTCGTGTCGTTGTCGCGGCATCTGGCGTGTACGGCCACTGGCCAGGGTGGGGAGCCGACCCCCGGGAATATCCCATCAGGTTTGCGTGTGAAGTTGTCCGCTACCCAGACCATGACACACCCCACCGACAACATGCCGGAGGTAGCGGCAAATCGGCACCAACCTGTGGACAAGCGCCGAAACTCAGACGATCAGTGACCCGACCGGAGCGCAGCGGCACCAGGAACGCGCTCTCATGCCTCGCGCACCGAGCCGCAACGCGGCTACTTGTTGGTGCCGCTTCGCCGCAGCGACGAGTTCCAGCATTGGCGGTCTGACGAGGTGTGGTCCGGAACGACGAGCAGCAAGCGTCGCGCGCTTGACCGTCATTGCGCTGGCTCAGGCGGCCCGGCTCTCGGTGGGACGCCAGACCAGGATGACGACACTGAGAAGCAGCACCCAGAGCGGGAACAGGAGTTGGGTCCACTGCTGTCGCCCCGCGGCCACGAGCAGGACCAGCGCGACAAGGTAGCCGAGGAACGCGACCCAACGCGGAACTGCGGACGTCCTGAGACCGACCGTGCTCACCGAGATGGTGAACACGGCGGCCATGCGCATGGCGTACACCGTCATGAGGGTCTGGCTCGTGAGGCGAGTGGACTCCAAGAGGTCTGGACTTGTCTGCGATGCGGCGAGCATGCCCAGCAGGCTGTGGGCGGTGACGGCGGCATCGAAGAGCATGGCCAGGAACAGCAGGCCGCTGCCGAGGAACACCGTGGAGAAGAGCCGATCCTCGACCTCACCGAGTTGGTCGCGGACGACCCCGATGAACCAGAGGAACGCGATGCCAGAGAACGGCACGAGGTGGAGACTCAGCCGGATCAGGGTCCGCTTGCCTTCGTCGGCTCGAAGCGACTCGAGGCTCTCCTCGGAAAACGCGACACGCATCATCGAGATGGCAGCCATCAGGAGCAGGGCAAACACGATGCCCGCGATGGCTGCGGAGCGGCGGCTCCGCCAGAATCGGGCGGTCAGCTCGACCGATGGAGAACTCATGCCCTCTCCCTCGCTTCGTGCTCCGCCGCTGTGTGGGAGCGATCGTGGATGAATGACTCATCAGCGTCGCG
The DNA here is from genome assembly GCF_004519545.1 of Nocardioides guangzhouensis. Classification (GTDB taxonomy): domain Bacteria; phylum Actinomycetota; class Actinomycetes; order Propionibacteriales; family Nocardioidaceae; genus Nocardioides; species Nocardioides guangzhouensis. Next base: position 145,208 of record NZ_SDKM01000010.1, on the reverse strand, counting down.
CCGCCGATCGCGAGTCGTCCCAGGATGCTGAGCCCGAACACGTTCGTAGAGACGATCCTGATGATTCCACAGCCCTCGTCGCGCTGGCGGTAGCGGCCGCGGACCTACCCAGGTGCACCGGCGGACTGGTCACCAACGGACTACCGCAGCAGCACAACCGGCCGACGCGACACGTACGCGCCACGATTACCGCTCTCATACCGACGAGCGGACGCGGCATCGCAGAGTCAGGGCGGACGGAATCGTGACCCTTGGAACGAGCACGAGGTGAGCGTCCTGGCCGCGAGCCATGTCAACCAGCGCGGCTGTCCTCCGGCGCCGGAGGCCCCGGGGTCGGTAGCACGAAGGTGACGACGAACGCGACGACCACGGCAACCACAATCTCGGGGGTGACGGCGGCGCCGTCGGCGCCGAGCAGGAGGACTGCGAGCAGGGTGGAGGTCAACGGCAGCCTCAGCATTGCGCTGCACATGGCGCCGATTCCCATGCCGATCGCTGGCGAGAGGCTCATGCCTGGCAGTCCGCTCACCGCGATCCCGAGGGCGGCCCCGATGAACATGGACGGGAAGACAGGGCCGCCCCTGAAGGCGCTCAGCGAGAGGCCGTAGGCGAGCATCTTGCAGGCGATGAGCAGGATGAGCACACCCACCGAGTAGTCGGCGGCGTTCTGGACCAGCTCGGGCAGGGCGTCTTGTCCGGAGAAGAGCACTTCGGTGAAGCTGTTGCCGGAGATCAGGTCGTAGGCCATCGCGGTCAGCCCGATGATCAGGCCCAGAGTCGCGGTGACGAGCACCCGGTTGAGGTGCACGATCGGCCGCAGTGAGAGCCCGATCCAGCGGATCACATAGGCGAGCAGGGCACAGCCGACTCCCATGGCGGCGGCCCAGCACAACGTGGCGACGGTCGGGTCCACCAAGGGTGGGACGGAGGTGAGCGCGAGGGAGAAATCGCCCAGCCCGGTCCAGTTGTCGAGCCCCAGGAAGACGAGGGCGCCGATGCCGGAGGCGAGCAGTCCAGGCAGGGCCACCAGGCTCAATGTCATCCCGCCGAGGCCGGCAGCCTCCATGATCAGGAACGCCCCGAGCACTGGCGAGCCGAGCAGGGTGCTGATGGCTGCGAAGCTGCCGGCCGAGGCCATGATGGTCAGCGCCATCGGCGGTGCGTCCTTCTTCACCAGGTGCACGGCCAGGGCTCCGAGCCCGCCGCCGATCGCGATCAGGGGTGCCTCCGGTCCGAGGACGGCGCCCAGGCTGAGCGTGGTCAGGGCGGCCAGGGTGACGTCGACCAGCTGCGGGCCGTTCACCGGTCCGCCGCCTGTCTGGAAGCCGAAGGCGGGTGAGTGTCCGCCGTTGCCCGGGAGATAGCGGATAACCATGCCGGTCAACAGCCCGCACAGCACCAACCACGGCACCGGCCACCACGCGGGCACGGAGCCGCTGACCAGCTGGTCGGGCAGATCCTCGAAGATCAGCTGCTGCAACCGGGTGGTCAACGCCAGGAACCCGTAGGCAACCGCGGAGACAGGTACACCCAGGATCGCCGCGAGTGCCAGTGCGGACAGGTAGGCCCTCGACCGGATGACCGCAACCGGATCCATGCCCGGGTCAGCTCCGGCATCTGTCGGGTGCCGTGACGGGCCCGTCGGGCCGTGCGATTCGCTCATCCCCACGCCCCGTCGTCGACGACCTGATCGTGAGTCAGTCAGCCATCGCGCCATTGCCCAAGCATCCTCCTCAGTTCACCGGTCCCGCTATCTCCCAAGCCGCCGCATCCTCCGAAGCCATGTCCGCGCCGTGCGTGCCCGGCAAGTGCGGCTGTGAACCGGGCTCGCGGGCTCGGCCTGATCTGACCCCAAGAGCTTGGGTGTCCGGAGGGCCCCACGTCGGGTCAGGCGTCCACGCGAAGCCTGTGCGACGCAACCTCGGCGGCCGACGGTCGGACCATCCGCTCCGGGTGATGCCCCAACGCGGGGTCAGGGTGGAGGCTCCAAGTGCGGGTGCTCGTCAGCACACCCGACCCTCCTTGTGGCCGGCGCAGGCGCGGCCCCGCCCATGGCCGGGACCCCGAGGAGGAGGAGCCATGCAAGAGAGCAACGACGTGACACTCGACGAGCTCGGACCGGTGGACTACCTGGTGGTGGAGTTCCCGGCCGGGGCGCAGAATTTTACCGGCGAGATGGCCGACGAGCTGACCCGGATGTCGGAGGCCGGCACCATCCGGATCCTCGACATGCTGATCCTGCAGAAGAGCGACGACGGGTCCGTTGACGCCCTCGAGATCGACGACATCCCCGGTACGGACGACATCCGCGCACTCGAGGCGACCATCGCTGAGATCCTCGCCGCCGACGACGTCGAGCACCTCGCGGCGGCGATGCTTCCCGGCAGCGTCGCCGGCGTCCTGGTCTGGGAGAACTGCTGGGCCGCCCCGTTCGCGAGCGCTGCCCGGCGAGCGGGCGGCCAGCTCATCGCCAGCGGACGCATCCCCATCCAGGCCATCGCCGCCTCCATCGAGGCCGAGATCTCCGCAGAGGAAGGAAACTGACATGCCGCTCCGTCCAGCACGCGCAGCACGCCGAGGCGTGATCGGCGCCCCGGTGGCCCGCACCGCGGCCACCGTGGGCACGACAGCCGTCGTCGTCCACGGGGTACGCCGTCGCGGTGACCGCCGCGAGGACCGGCGCGACGACCGTCGCGACCGTCGCTGAGGATCCCCGGGATGACCAGGGACTTCGCCGGCCGGATCGAGCTCGACATCCGGGACTCCGTCCCGGACTGGGAGCCCTTCCTCGCACCGAAGCCGCCGGCCGGTGCGCCCAACGTGGTGTTCATCGTCTGGGACGACGTGGGCTACGGGACCATGGACTGCTTCGGCGGCCCGGTGAAGACCCCGACCATGAACCGCATAGCGGACCGTGGTGTGCGCTACTCCAACTTCCACACGACCGCGCTCTGCTCCCCCACCCGCGCTTCGCTCCTCACCGGACGCAACGCGACCTCCAACGGGATGGCGACGATCGCCGAGTTCGGCGCGGGCTTCCCCGGCATCTCCACCCGGATCCCGTTCGAGAACGGGTTCCTCTCCGAGGTCCTCCTCGAGCACGGCTACAACACCTACTGCGTCGGCAAGTGGCACCTCACCCCGGGTGACGAGACCGGCATGGCGGCCTGGAAGAAGCGCTGGCCGCTGGGTCGCGGGTTCGAGCGCTTCTACGGGTTCCTGGGCGGCGAGTCCAGTTGCTGGTACCCGGACCTGGTCCACGACAACCACCCCGTGGAGCCGCCGGCGACGCCCGAGGAGGGCTATCACATCGCCAAGGACCTCTCGGACAGGGCGATCGAGTTCATCCGCGACGCCAAGGTCGTCGAGCCAGAGAAACCCTTCTTCCTGTACTTCTCTCTCGACGCCGCGCACGCACCGCACCACGTGTTCCAGGAATGGTCCGACAAGTACAAGGGCGTCTTCGACGAGGGCTACGAAGCGATCCGGAACTCCATCCTGGCCCGGCAGAAGGAGCTCGGGCTGCTGCCCGAGGACACCGAGCTGTCCGGGATCAACCCGCACGGGGAGCCCGCCACGACCGGGCCCGACGGCCAGCCCTGGCCGCTGCTCGACACCGTGCGACCCTGGGACTCCCTCAGCGAGGACGAGAAGCGCCTCTTCGTCCGGATGGCCGAGGTGTTCGCGGGTTACGTCGAGTACACCGACGACCAGGTGGGCAGGGTCGTCGACTTCCTCGAGTCCTCGGGCGAGTTGGACAACACGATCATTGTGGTGATCTCCGACAACGGGGCCAGCGGCGAGGGCGGACCCAACGGGACGTTCAACGAGTGGCGCTTCTTCAACGGCGTCCCCACCCCAACCAAGCTGACCCTCGAGCACATCGACGAACTCGGTGGCCCGATGTCGTACAACCACTACAACACCGGGTGGGCGTGGGCCTTCGACACCCCGTTCCCGTACTGGAAGCGGTGGGCGGGCTTCGAGGGCGGGATCGCAGACATGTGCATGGTCTCGTGGCCGGCGAGGGTGCCGGCCCAGGCCACGCCCCGCACGCAGTACGTGCACGCGGTCGACGTGGTACCCACGATCTACGACCTCATCGGCATCACCGCACCCGCCTCACTGAACGGATTCGACCAGAGTCCGATCGAAGGCGAGAGCTTCCGGGCCTCGCTGACCGACGAGGATGCGCCGGCCAAGCGCACGCAGTTCTACGCGATGCTCGGCCAGCGGGCGCTGTACGAGGAGGGGTGGCTCGCCTGCACCCTGCACCCTCCGCTCAGCGGCTGGGGGAAGTTCGACCAAGACGCCTGGGAGCTCTACCACATCGAGGTCGACCGGTCGCAGTCCCGGAACGTGGCCGCCCAGGAGCCGGAGCGACTGGAGCGGATGAAGGCGCACTGGTTCGAGCTCGCCGAGCAGTACAACGGCCTGCCCCTCGACGACCGCACCGCGCTCGAGCAGGCCCTCGCCGAGCGCCCCAGCGGCGCCCCGCCCCGTGACCGCTACGTCTACTACCCCGACTGCGCACCCGTCCCCGAGCAGTCCGCCGTCGCGATCGCCGGCCGCTCCTACACGATCTCGGCGGGCATGCACGTCACCACACCGGATGCCTGCGGAGTGCTGTTCGCGCACGGCGGGCTGACCGGCGGGCACAGCCTCTACGTCCAGGACCGGAGACCCACCTACGCGTTCAACTGGGTGGGGACGCACCTGCAAACCATCGCCTCCGACCGGGACCTGGAGCCCGGCCCGCACGTCGTCACCGCCGAGTTCGTCGCCACCGGCCGCAACGAGGACCCGATGATGGCAGGGGCACGGGGCACCCTCACCCTGTACGTCGACGGCACGGCCGTGGGCAGCGACGAGATCGTGACCCAGCCGGGCCCGTTCTGCGCGGTCGGCGACGGGCTGTGCGTGGGCCGCGACGACGCTTCACCGGTGACCCCGGCGTACACCGCGCCGTACTCCTTCATCGGCGGCAGCATCGACAAGGTGATCGTGGACGTCTCCGGGGATCGCTACCTCGACCACGAGGCGCAAGTGCGCGGCTGGTTCCTGCTCGACTGACCGCGCCAGGCAACCGTCGGCCGTTGCGGGGTGCGGTGACCTCTTCCTTGAGGCGCGGACGCGGCGCATGGGCGCAAGGACTCATCTCAACCGACCGGTGAGTCAACGTCGCCGACATGGGCACAGCATGCGCGACTCATCAGCCCTGCGCACGGATCTGCAGCGATCCGTTCCTCCGTTGTGAGTGCTCTTCCTGTCCGGCCGGTTTGGGCTGGCTCCGATTCAGTTAGTCCATCCGAGGAGACCTGGGAGATCTCGGTAGTAGTTGCGCCAATGGTCGTGGAACGGGTCGGCGGAGAGGTCAGCCGCGAGCGCTTCCAGGTCTGTCCGGAACTGTCCCCGGTCGTCGTTGGACAACTGGCTCAACGTGTGGGTCAGGTCCTCCATGATCTTGACCGCCCAATCAGGGTTGACGTCCTCTCCCCCGACTTTGTCGTAGCTCATGAACGCAATCGCGATCGCCTGCACCAACACTTTGGGGTCAACGGGCGTCAGCGTAGGACTCCGCGTTCAGCGGCCGAGTTTGAAGGGCCGGCTGCGCTTCTGAGCCAGCGGGTCCGCGCGACGAAACATCCTATGCCGGGACGGCGCGCGGCTCGGGCCATCGGCGTCAGGGGCTCGGAATCCACCGACTCGTGGGACACGCCTGCTCATCCGTGTGATCATCCGTGTGATCATCCGGATCGGTTACGACTTTCCTTGCTGGCTCAAGCGCGCCTGCGGCGCGAGGGCGCTCCGCCCTCAGACGAGTGCCCACGATCCGCGTGCTCGGGCTTGCCGCCGAAACCTCGCTCGCCACCGAGCCGCCGACCCGATCCCCAACGGTCTGCACGGCACCGGCCGGCATCAAGGGCACTTCGTGTCGCTCCGCGATGACCTCCTGCCACCCTTGACCCCGACCACTGCCGAGCAACTGGGCTGGCTATCGGGTCGGTGGCTCTCCCCTGGCGGCGGTCTGGCAGCCGTGGCACTCGTCGTGGCACTCGTGAGCCGGCGGAGGTCAGGAACAACCGGTAGCCACGCGCACCCCTCCACGCGTGGGGCGACCCTGGACTCGAGATCGCGCGGGCTTCGGGAGGTTTCCGTTGGTTGTGGGTTCGAGTCCCACAGGGCCTACGACTGTGATCTCTCAAGAGATCGGGAACTCCCGGACCCACGATCGTGGGTTCGGGAGTTGCTCATGTGGGTCCCTTGGTACTCCGGTGGGTTGGTAGTCGCCGCTTGGGTCGAGGGTGACTTCGCGGAGGAGCTCGCCGGTGATGGCGTCGACGACTCGGATGTCGAGGCCGTGGACGAGCAGGATGACCTGGGTTCCCGGTGTGGGTTCGCATGCCGCGTTGGGGGACGACCGGGCCAGCATGGTTGTCGGCCGCGCAACGCACGGCACGTCGGGTCAGGTGCGGCTCGGCTCCATCAGGGCGTTCTTGAGCTTCGTGCGCGCTGCGGCGTACCGGCTGCGGGCGGTGGACTGGTTGAGGCCGAGGACCTCGGCGGCCTCCGCGAGGGTGAACCCGTCCCAGTGGACGAGCGTGACGATCTCTCGATGCCTGGGCGGCAGCCGCAGGACGGCGTCCCGGACCGCGTTCGCCTCGGTGGGGTCAGGGACGGCGCCCGCATCGGTGAGGTGTGTCCGTAGCCGCTCGGTCAGGGCGAGGCGTCGCCGCGACGACCGGCGGTGGTTGGCCAGCACGCGTCCCGCGATGGTGAACAGCCACATCCGCTGCTGGGTCGCGTCGCCGGGAGGTAGGTCGCGACGCCGGCGCCAGACGTGGAGCATGGTGTCGCCGAGCAGGTCGGCGGCGTCCTCGCGTGGGCTCACCCGCCGCTCGAAGTAGGCCAGGAGTGCCTCGGAGTTGGCGCGCAGCGCGCCCCGGAGCTCGGCGCGCTGCTGCGGCCGCGAAGGGGGCGTCACCGGGTGCACCGGTTGCCGGCGCTCACCATGATGGCGCGGATGTCGAGGCCCCGCCCGTGCAGGTGGTCCCGGAGCCGGTTGACCACCTGGGTCAACACCGCGGTGACCTCCAGGTCGTCGCCCTGCAGTGCCGGCTGACGATCGCCTGGCCGCTGTCCAGCCCGGATGTGTGCCTCCTGCGCCTGCCACTCGGCGATTGCGGCGTCCCGGTCGACGGAGTCGTAGTCGAACGCCGTCAGGAACTCTCGGGCTGCCGCGTAGGTGGCGCGCTGCTCGGCGTCCGTGAACGTCTCAGTGATGAGCTCACCGTCCCCGTCTCTGCGCAGGCCTACGTCGAGCTGGAGCTCGCAGGTCGAGCCCTGGGTGGTGCTCCACGTCGCCCACCCCGGCAGCAAGCCGGCCGCCGACGCCACCGGAGCGAGACCCAAGACACCGGCGACCGCCACACCGGCCAGGCCCAGGCGCACCGAGCGGCGCCGCCGACCGGCCGTCGTCTCGCTGTCTCGCACGAGCCGCCTCAGCTCCACCTCCAAGCGGTGGCCACGCGTGCAGATCGGCGGGCCCGAACGCTCCAGCAGTTCATCCAGATCCATCAACGGCTCCTCCGGTCGGGGCATCCTGACACCCGGTACATGTCCGCAACCGCGAGAAACGTCCAACCGTCGGCCGATTTTCTCGACGCGACGCCATGTCTGCGGATGTCGGAGACCCGGCGACCGATGCGCGCCCCGCCTGCGCGCGCCAGAGCACGGGGAGCAATGAGTCGAGACAACGATCCCGACAGACATCCGCCCACCTGGCTGCCTCGTGCGCCCTCAGAGCCGATGAGCGGGCCGTGGACGACGCGATGTGCCCAGCGCTAGCGTCCGCCATGTGTCGGACGAGTCGAATACCCCGGTCTACTGGCGGACCGTGATCCTCGTCGACGTGCTGTTGATCGCCGTGGGCGTCTGGATGGTCTCCCGTGGGTGGACAGACGTCGGTGAGGTCGTGGTGTTCGTCAGCGTCATTGGTCTACCGGTCTCCGTGTGGAAGCTGATTCAGGTGAGTAGGCAGCAGCCTCCTGCGGAGGAGTAGCGACCGCTCATAGCCGCGATCCGCGCCTGTCTGCAGGGGTGACGTTCCTTCCGCAAGTCCCACGAACGGCTGGGAAACAAGCGACTCTTCATCGGGCAGATTGGCCGAACCGTCCGCTCGTACCGCAGATCGCGCGCGGTCTGCCGATGAGCGGATGCCGGGTGCCAGTGGCCGAGCACGACAACTTGCTCGAAGGGCCTCGCACGGAACGCACTCACCTCATGGCGTGCGGCTCGAGCAATCGGGCGTTGGCGGTCCGAACCCACCGGTCTCGATGGATGCCGCGCGCGGCATCTTCGACTTCATCGTCGCGGGCTTCATCCTTGTGGGCTTCGAAACGGCCCCGACCCGGATCGTCCTCGGCGTCGTCAGAGCGGCTTGAGGCGGGCCTTGAGCAGGCAGAACTCATTGCCCTCGGGGTCGGCAAGAACGTGCCACGCCTCCTCGCCGGTCTGGCCGATATCGGCCGGGCGGGCCCCGAGCGCAAGGAGGCGTTCCAGTTCGGCGTCCTGGTCGCGGTCGGTGGCGTTGACGTCGATGTGCAGGCGGGTCTTCCCCGGCTCCGGCTCGTCCCTGCGGCTGAGGATGAGCGTCGGCTGTGGTCCGCCGAACCCTTCCCGGGGCCCGATCTCGAACATCTCGTTCTCTTCGCGATCGAGCACGACGAAGTCCAGGACCTCACACCAGAACCGCGCCAGCACCTCGGGGTCGCGGCAACCGAGCACGAGCTCACTGATACGACATGCCATCGACGAAACCTCTTCTCAGCGGGGGAGCTACCGGGGCGCCAGTGCGCGGAGTTCTCGGGCTCCCCGCAGTGGCAGCACGCCCGCGACCGTACCGGGCGAGACGAGCACGTGCGAGGCGGTTCTTGGGGCTCCCATGGTCGTGTAGCGGAGCGGGAATCCAGCGCTCTCGGCGGTGACGGTCGAGGCACGACGTCTGCCTCGCGCCACCTCTGAGCCGCCGACCCGATCCACGAGGTCGTGGACGCCGGCGGCATCCCTGGCTTGGGAAGAATGCTGGGCAGAATAGGGCCAGAAACCAGGTCGCCAGGAGCCACCAGGCTCCACCCACCGCAGGCGCCAACGCACCTGAATCCCCTTGTCCTGAAGGCCTGAGGACGTCTCCGTTGGTGGTGGTTCGAGTCCCACGGGGCCTACCCCTGGGCTACCACTCGGCCTACCAACGGGAGCGTGCACGCACCCCAACGGGACCCGTCGCGGTTCGGCTCAGGCGGCCTCGAGGACGAAGAAGAGGAAGCACAGGAAGGACCGGCCTTCTGCCAGGCCTGGGGGGAGCAGTCCCGGAGGTGTGTCCGCCGCCGGGGGCGGTTCGCTGACGGTGGCGATGCGGAACCCTGCGGCGGCAAAGGCAGCCGTGACGGCGTGGAGTGGTCGGTGCCAGTAGGTCAGGACCGCGCTCTGCCCGTCGAACGTGTATTCCTCGGAGTACCTGGTGAGCGCGAAGTAGTCGGCCTCGGGATACACGATGGCGTAGACACTGGGGTGGATCACCGAGAGGATCAGGCGACCGCCGGGCTTCAGCACGCGCCGAAGCTCGGTGAGGGGGCCGGCCCAGTCCTCGAGGTAGTGCAGGACGAGCGATGCGACGACGTCATCGAACTCGTCATCGCCGAACGGCAACGGCGCGCCTAGGTCCGCCACGTGCACGTCGGCGTCGTCGCCCAGCCTCTGACGCGCCAGGGCGACCATGGCCGTGCTCGCGTCGAAACCGGTGACGACGGCGCCCTGAGCGCGAAGGGCAGCCGTCAACGGCCCGGAACCACACCCCGCGTCGAGGATCCGGCGGCCGGAGACGTCACCGGCGAGGCGGAGCATCTCGGGTCGCTCGTAGTACGCGTTGAAGAGGTTCGACTCGTTGTCCGCCGCGTAGGCGTTCGCGAAACTGTCGTAGTCGCTGGCTGTCACTGCGAGCCCGTTCTCGAAGGAAGCATGGGTGCATTTCTACCGGGGCCACGCGGGTAGGACAAACCAACCGCAGTCGGTGCGGCCGGAGCGAACGCTCGTCGTCGACTCGTGCACGCTCATGGCCGATGAGCGAACGTCCGCGACGGCGAGCTTCCGCTGCTCACGGACCCACGCCGTCACTCCAGCTCGTAGGGGCTGGGGCCGGGGATCCACTCGACGCCGGCCTGCGCCTGGTAGGCCTCGACGGCGGTGCGGACGGTCGGGAAGAAGCGGTCGCGCTTCATGGTGTCGGCCAGCTCGTAGGTCTCGATCTTCTGGCGTACGGCGTCCTTGAGCTCGGCGAAGACCAGCTTCGTGCCGCCCTCGGCGAGCTCGGTGTCGAGGTCCTCGAGCATGTCGGCGGCGGTGGTGTCGACGTCGGTGATCGGCTCCGACGCGACCACCACCCAGGCCGGGCGGGGGTCGGTCGCGACGAGGCGGCGTACCTGGTCACGGAAGGTGCGGGCGTTGGCGAAGAGCAAGGGGGCGTCGAACCGGTAGATCGCGAGGCCGGGCAGGTGCTCGATGGTCGGGTGGAACTCCGTGTCGTGGTAGCCGCGCATGCCCTCGGCGCGGCCGAGCAGCGCCTGGTGCGGCCACCACACCCGGCGGAAGACGTTGAGGATGGAGAGCCCGACCGCCACGGCGATGCCGGGCAGGACTCCGAGCAGTGCCACGCCGAGGAACGGGGCCAGCGCGAGGAGGAACTCCGAGCGGCGCTGCCGGTAGAGCCGCCGCAGCCCGCGTACGTCGGCGAGTGAGGTCGACGCGGCGATCACGACCGCCGCCAGGGCCGGCTGCGGAAGGTCCTTCAGCAGGCCGGGCGCGACGAGCAGCATCACGATGATGGCGACCGCACCGACCAGGCCGGTGACCTGGGTCTTCGAGCCGCTCTGGAACGCGACCGCGGTGCGGGAGCCGCTGGTGGACACCGGGAACCCCTGGAAGAGGCCGGCGGAGAGGCTCGCCGCACCGACGGCGATCATCTCGCGGTTGCCGTCGACCTCGGCGCCCGTCTTGTCGGCGAACACCGAGGCGTTCGAGATGGTGTCGGTGAGGGCCACCAGCGCGATGCCCAGCGCGCCGGCGAGCAGCAGGGTCAGGTCCTCGACCGGCACGTGCGGGATCGTGAACGGCGGGAAGCCGGCGGGCATCTCCCCGACCAGCTTGACGCCGCGGTCCTCGAGGTCGAAGACGGCGACGGCGGCGATCGCCAGCACCACCGCTGCCAGCACGCTGGGGAAGATCGGCCACAACCGCTGCATCACCAGGATGAGGACCAGGCAGAACAGCCCGATCGCGAGCGCAGCGCCAACGGTCTCCCCGTCCCGGACTGCCCGGACGAACGCCGTCGCCTCGTCGATCAACCCGTCCGCGTCCACCGAGAACCCGAACAGCTTCGGGAGCTGGCTGACCAGGATCGTCAGCGCGAGCCCGTTCATGTAGCCGATCTGGGTCGGGTGCGAGAGCAGGTCGGCGACGAAGCCGAGCTTGAACAGTCCGGCCAGGACCGTGATGACGCCGACCATGATCGCCAGCAGCGAGGCGTAGGCGACCGCCGTGTCCGGGTCCCCGTCGGACGCGACGAGGGGCAGGACCGTGGCCGCGATCATCGGGCCCAGCGCGGAGTCCGGGCCGAGCACCAGCACCCGTGACGGCCCGAACAGCGCGTACGCGAGCAGGCAGAGGATGGTGGTGTAGAGGCCGGTGATCGCGGGCAGGCCGGCCAGCTCGGCGTACGCCATGCCCTGGGGGACCAGCAGCGTCGTGAGCACCACCCCGGCGACGAGGTCCTTCGCCAGCCACGACCTGCGGTAGGTACGCAGCATGTGCAGTCCCGGCACGTAGCTGGACACGGTGTGCGCGCGCACCGCCGGCTCGCCCATGGGCCGCGACCTCCTAACGTCGTGCGGGCAGGCCGCACCCGAGCGGCCCGCGGGCCCTACCCGAGGACAGCGGTTCGTACGGCGTCCGGAGCACCCCCGTTCCGGGTGATCCTGTACGGTCTATGTCGATTATCTCAGTTGTCTTTATCGGGAATGACAGGAGAACACATGCGGACCGATGCAGCCTCCCCCCGCAAGGTGGCCCTCGCCTCGGCGGTCGGCGCCACCATCGAGTGGTACGACTTCTTTCTCTACGGCACCGCCGCCGGCCTGGTCTTCGACCAGCTCTTCTTCAGCGGGCTCAGCGGCCCAGCCGCCCAGTTCGCCGCGTTCGGCACGTTCGCGGTCGGCTTCCTGGCCCGGCCGCTCGGCGGCTTCGTCTTCGGGCACCTCGGCGACCGGATCGGCCGCAAGACCATGCTGATCTGGACGCTGGTGATCATGGGCGTCGGCACGGCCGCGATCGGCCTGCTCCCGTCGTACGAGGCGATCGGGGTGTGGGCGCCGATCCTGCTCGTGGTGCTGCGGATCCTCCAGGGCATCGGCGTCGGCGGCGAGTACGGCGGCGCGGTGCTGCTCGCCGTCGAGTTCGCCCCGCCGGAGCGACGGGGCTTCTTCGGCAGCTTCGCGCACATCGGCGTGCCGGGCGGGCTGTTCCTCGCTTCCGGCGCCTTCGCGATCGCCAGCCAGCTGCCCGACGAGGCGTTCCTCGCCTGGGGCTGGCGCGCGTGCTTCCTGCTCAGCGTGCTGCTGCTCGCCATCGGCGCCTGGATCCGGCTCAGCGTGATGGAGACCCCGGCGTTCGAGCAGGTCCAGGAGCAGAAGCAGGTCGTCGCGAACCCGGTGAGGGAGCTGGTCCGCCGGCAGCCGCGCACGCTGCTGCTCGGCATGGGCACCCGCTTCATCGAAGGCTTCACGTTCAACCTGTTCTCGGTCTACCTCCTGGCGTACGCCGTGAAGAACGTCGGCGTCGCGAAGTCGGTGGTGCTCGACGCGATCATGGCCGGGGTCCTGCTCGGTGTGGTGCTGGTGCTCGCCGCCGGCCGCCTCAGCGACCGGGTCGGCCGCAAGCCCGTCTACAACGCGGGCACGGTGTTCGCCCTGTTCTTCGCATTTCCGGCGGCCTGGCTGATCCAGGGCGGAACGACGCTCGGCGTGGTGGTCGCGTTCGTCGGCGGCCTGGGCGTCGTCTACGGCGTGGTCTACGGGCCGCTCGCGGCGTTGTGGAGCGAGCTGTTCGACACCCGCTACCGCTACAGCGCGCTCAGCACGCTCTACCAGGTCTCGGGGATCGTGGCCTCCGGGTTCACCCCGCTGATCGCCGCGTGGCTCGTGACCAGGGGCGACGGTACCCTGTGGCTGGTGGCGGGCTACAACGTCGTCGTGGCCACGATCAGCCTGAGCTGTGCGACCCTGCTGCCCGAGACCCGCGGCCGCGACCTGCGCGACGACCTGGTCGTGGACCGCCCGCACCGCGAGCCGCAGCTGGTCGGGAGCTAGACGCTGATCCAGTAGCGCCGCTTGCCCTCGCGCACGTCCTCCTGGACCCCGCCGTTGGCCTCGATGGTGCGCCGCGACGCCTCGTTGTCGACGTCGCAGGTCACCAGCACCCGGTCGATGCCGAGCTCCTGGCAGACCGGCAGCGCGAGGGCGAGCGCGCGCCGTGCGTGCCCCTGCCGGCGCCGGCTCGGGCGCACCGAGTAGCCGACGTGCCCACCCTGCTCGAGGAGGTACGGCGTGAGCTCGTGGCGGATCGCCAGGTTGCCCACGAACTCGGGCCCCTCGACGATCCAGAGGAACGTGCAGTGCACCCAGTCAGGACGCAGCGGGGTGGCCGGGTCGGCCTGGGCCAGGCGGTCCGCGACCATCGCGTCGAACCGCTCGCGAGTGAACTCGCCCTCGACCCGGCCGTGCTGGCCCGACCCGTCGGAGAACACGTGGTCGAACTCCTCGAACGCCTCCTGCCAGGAGTCGTGGTAGGCGGCGTCGGGGCGTACGAGGCTGGTCATGGCGCCATCAGACCAAGCCGCGTCAGGGCGGCACAAACCGGTTTCAGCGGTCGACGCTCACCCCGCGACGGTTCTCGTCGCTGAGCCGGGCCTCCTCGGCAGCCTGGGCCTCGAGCTCCGCCCGCCGGGTGGTCTCGAGCAGCGCCCGGCTGGCGTCGTACGCACCGGGGCGGGAGACCAGGTCGGCGGCCCCGCCCTGCAGGCGTTTGAGCGCCGCCCGCCCGAAGATCTGCTGCTCGGTGGTGGTCCGCTCCGAGCGGCCGCGGCCGAGGAACGAGACCGCCCAGTGCAGCAGCGCGGTCACGCGGTTCTTGAACCCGGTGATGTAGACGAGGTGCACGGCCAGCCACATCAGCCAGGCCAGCACGCCGGTCAGCCGCAGCTTGCCGACCATCGCGACCGCCCGGAAGCGGCTGATGATCGCCATCGACCCCTTGTCGTGGTAGTGGAACGGCGCCTGCGGCGGCCGGTCGTCGATCCGGTTGCGGATCTCCTTGGCGGCGTACTTCGCGCCCTGGATCGCGACCTGCGCGACGCCCGGGAGGTTGTCGAGCGCGATCATGTCGCCGACCACGAACACCTCGGGGTGGCCGGGCAGCGTGAGGTCGGGGTTGACCCCGATCCGGCCGGCGCGGTCCAGCGGTGCGCCGGTCTGCTCCGACAGGGTCCGGCCGAGCGGGTTGGCCGCCACCCCCGCTGCCCAGATCTTGGTCATGCACTCGATCCGGCGGACGGTGCCGTCGCGGTCCTTGACCTCGAGGCCGCGCTCGTCGACGTCGGTGACCATGGCACCGAGCTGGACCTCGACCCCGAGCTTCTCGAGTTCGTGCTGGGCCTTGGCGCCGAGCCGGTGACCGAACGGCGGCAGCACCTGCGGGGCGGCGTCGAGCAGGATCACCCGCGCGTGCCGGGTGTTGATGAACCGGAAGTCGTGCTTGAGCGTGCGGTTCGCGAGCTCGGCGATCTGGCCGGCCATCTCGACACCGGTCGGGCCGGCGCCGACGACCACGAAGGTCAGGTGGTGGTCGACGTTGTCGCCGCGCATCGCGCCCATCTCGGCCCACTCGAAGGCGCCGAAGATGCGGCCGCGCAGCTCCAGCGCGTCGTCGATGCTCTTCATGCCGGGCGCGAACTCCGCGAACTGGTCGTTGCCGAAGTAGGACTGGCTGGCACCGGCGGCCACGATCAGCGAGTCGTACGACGTCACGGTCGGCCGGCCGAGCACCTGCGAGGTGACCGTGCGGGCGGTGAGGTCGATGTCGGTCACCTCACCGAGCAGCACGCGGGCGTTCTCCTGGTGGCTGAGGATCTCGCGCGTCGGCGGGGCGATCTCGCCCTGGGAGAGGATCCCGGTCGCCACCTGGTAGAGCAGGGGCTGGAAGAGGTGGTGGGTGGTCTTGGCCACCATCGTGACGTCGACGTCGGCCCGCTTGAGGGCCTTGGTGCCGAACAGCCCGCCGAAGCCGGAACCGATGACGACGACCTGGTGCCTGCCCTCGCGTGCAGCCATGAGCGGCCTCCTGGACCATTGCGTACATCTGCTGCCCCCAGCCTCTCAGACCTGCGGGACACGGCAGAATCGACCCCAGTTTTTGGTTTGTGGAGCGTGGCTGCCGGGTATTCGCCGGTCAGTTCGTCCACCATTCGACTGTCAGGAACCCGTGGTGAAGGCTCGTCGTTGCCGCTGAACAGGCCACCCGTGCCACTCGACAGCAGCCCTCGATCAGTGCAGGAGGCACGTCGATGGGCGGGTGACGTGTGCCGCGACCTCGACCGCGGCGACCTCCTCGAGTGCACCGAGCTGGCCGTGACCGAGCTGGTCACCAACGCCGTGCTGCACGCCGCGCCCCCGATGAGCCTCAAGGTCGCGGGCACCTTCGACCATCCCCGCTTCGAGGTCCACGACGGCTCCCGCGGCCTTCCGCAGCTCAACCCGCGGATGACCGAGGACGACGAGCTGCTGTCGACGATCGGGCGCGGCCTCGGCCTGGTCGGGATGTGCTCGACCTCCTGGGGGGTCGACGTCCACGACGACGGCAAGATCGTCTGGTTCGAGCCGGCGACCTCACTGGCCGCCACCCCCGCCTCGCCGGTGCTCGACGTCCCGACCGAGGCCAGCTCCACGCAGCCGGCCACGCCGCCCGCGGACTACCTGCGCGTGGTCTTCGACGACATGCCGGTGCGCCTGCTCGCCGACTTCCGGCGCCACTACCACGAGGTGCGCCGCGAGCTGCGGCTGCTGGCGCTGGCCCACGAGGACGACTACCCGGTCGCGAAGAGCCTGACCCAGCTGTTCCACCGCGTCGACGAGATGTCCCGCCTGATGTTCGGGCTGCCGGCGCTCGAGCGCGCCCTGGCCGACGGTGTCGAGCGGGCCGACATCGTGCTGCACACCCCGCCGGGGTCGGCGGAGACGATGGCGCAGCTGCTCGAGCTGCTCGAGCTCGCCGACGAGTTCTGCCGGGCGCAGCGGCTGCTGGCGCTGGCGGCGACGACGCAGCAGTTCGAGCTGCAGCGGTGGTACCTCGGCGAGTTCGTCCGCCAGGCGCGCGGGGAGCCCCCGCTGCGGTGGGCGGGCACCTACAAGGTGGACCCGTCGTACCGCCAGAGCGCGTCCTGACCGTCTCCCGTCACAGGGCAGTGCCGATCGCGTACCCCGCCGCGGCCGCGGCCAGGCCGACGGTGAGGCTCAGCGCGACGTTCCACCCGGCGTACAGCAGCGCTCCGTCCTCGGTGAGGCGGAGGGTCTCGTAGCTGAACGTGCTGTACGTCGTGAGCGCGCCGCACAGCCCGGTGCCGAACGCGAGCGTGACGTCCTCGGGCACACCGCCGTGGGCGCCGCGGCCGACCAGGACACCGAGCACGAGCGAGCCGACCACGTTGACGGTGAGCGTGCCCCACGGCAGCAGGCTGTCGTGCCGGGCCTGCACCGTGCGGTCGACGAGGTAGCGCGCGGGCGCCCCCACTGCGGCACCCAGGCACAGCAGCAACCAGCCGGTCACCGCGGCTCCTCCCGGTAGCGGTGCACCACGACCTCGACGTCGTCGAGCGTCACCAGGCCCTCGGTGACCAGCTCCTCGACCTGCGGCAGGAAGGCGTCGATCCGCTCGGGCTCGTCGACGAGGACGACCACCACCGGGAGGTCCTCGGAGAGCGAGAGCAGCCGGCTGGTGTGGATGCGGCTGGAGGTGCCGAAGCCCTCGATGCCGCGCAGCACGCTGGCCCCGGCCAGCCCGGCGGCGTGGGCGCGGTGCACGAGCTCGCTGTAGAGCGGCTTGTGGTGCCAGGTGTCGGACTCGCCGAGGTAGACGGTCAGGCGCCGGGCGGTGCGCGACAGGGGGCGGCGGGCGTCGTCGGTGGTCATCGCGTGTCCTCCGGGCGGTGGGTGGGGCGGGTCTGCGGTCGGGGGTGCCGTCGGCCGGCCCGGCGGGCCAGGCGCCGCGCGGCGCGGGCCGCCACCACGCCGGCGGTCACCGCGGCCATCGCGGCGACGAGCGTGCCGAGGAGGTACGCCGCGGCCGTCCCGGGGTGGTGCTCGACCAGCAGGAAGGTCTGGACGGCGTACGTCGAGAACGTGGTGTAGCCGCCGAGGACGCCGACTCCGAGGAAGGGACGCAGCAGCGGGTGGGCGCCGCCGACCTCGACGACCTGCACCATCAGCACGCCGATGAGCAGGCAGCCGGTGACGTTGGTGACGAAGGTCGCCCACGGAAACCCGCCGTCCGGAGTCGCCCAGGCCACCTCGAGGCCGTGCCGGGCCAGGGCGCCGAGCACGCCGCCGAGGGCGATCGTCGGCAGCACCCAGCGGTGCCGGGTCCACCCCCGACGCTGCCCCGGGACGTGCAGGTCTGCGTCGGGATCCACCGCCGCGACGACGTCGAACGACCGTCCGTCCGTCGGCGGCCGGTGTCCGGGGGGCTGGTGCGGGGGCATGCTCCTCCTACCGTCGTCCACGACCCCCACCCGGGCGGGCAGGCGTCCTTGCGAGGTAGGGACTGTTGGCAGCAGCACTGCGGTTGTCGGCGAGCCCCACCGCCATCGCGCCCGAGTCTACGGCACCCCTCCCCCGCCCAGCGGCCAGGAATTGCGGGCCCAGCGGCCAGGGATTGCGGGCATGGCGGCCAGGTCTTGCCGTCAGCCGTAGCCGAGCTCGTGCAGGTGGGCGTCGTCGATCCCGAAGTGGTGGGCGATCTCGTGGACCACGGTGATCTCGACCTCCTCGACCAGCTCGTCCTCGGTCGCGCACATGTCGAGAAGCGGCTCGCGGAAGACCAGGATCCGGTCCGGCAGCTCACCGCCGTGGTTGGCCTGGCGCTCGGTCAGCGCCACCCCGTCGTACAGCCCGAGCAGGTCGGGCGGCTCGCCCTCCGGAGGCCGGTCCTCGACGAGCACCACCAGGTTGTCGACGACCGCCGCGATCCCATCGGGGATCTGGTCGAGGGCCTGGTCGACCAGGGCCTCGAAGCGCTCCCGGCTCATCTCGATCGGCACGCTGCCAACCTAGCCCGCCGGAGTGAGGGTTCCGGTGGTTGTGGAGGGCGAGGAACGCGCCCGACTCGAAACCACCGACGCCGGGCGGGGTGGTTTCGAGACACTCGCTGGCGCTCGCTCCTCAACCACCGAATCGACTAGAGGGCGGACGCCTCCCGGGCGAGGGTCTCGACCCGGGTCCAGTCGCCGGTGGCGGCGGCGTGGGCGACCACGTCCTTCGGGGTGAGCCAGGAGCCGCCGACGCAGCCGACGTTCGGCAGCGCGAGGTACGACGGTGCGGTGGCCGCGGTGATCCCGCCGGTCGGGCAGAACCGCGCAGCCGGGACCGGCGAGGCGATCGAGGAGAGGAAGGCGGTGCCGCCCGAGGCCTCGGCGGGGAAGAACTTCATCTCCGTGATCCCGCGCTCGAGCACCGCGAGCACCTCGGAGACCGTGGCCGTCCCCGGCAGGAACGGCAGCCCCGTGTCGGACATCCCCCCCAGAAGGTCCGGCGTGGCCCCGGGCGACACCAGGAACTGCGCGCCCGCGTCGAGCGCCTGCTTGGCCTGCCCCGGCGTCAGCACGGTGCCGGCGCCGACCAGGATCTCGGGCACCTCGTCCGCGATCGCGCGGATCGCGTCGAGGGCCGCGGGGGTGCGCAGCGTCAGCTCGATCACCGGCAGGCCGCCGGCGACCAGCGCCCGGGCCAGCGGTACGGCGGTCGCGGCGTCGTCGACGACCACGACCGGCACCACCGGCACCCGGTCGAGCAGGGACCCCTCTACCGACAGCTCAGACCGCCTGGACAACGGGCACCTCCTGCCGGGGCGCGCCGTACGACGGGAACACGCTGGCCCCCGTGTCCGCGGCGCCGACGGTGGCCCGGAACGCGGCGAACAGCTCGCGACCGGTGCCGGCCCACTCCTCGCCCTGCGGCGCCCGGCCCTGCGGCGTACGCGAGGCCAGGTCGACACCGGTGAGGTCGAGCCGGCCGGCGTCGGCGTCGACGGTGAGCAGGTCGCCGTCGCGGAGCCTCGCCAGCG
Source organism: Nocardioides guangzhouensis (assembly GCF_004519545.1). Lineage (GTDB taxonomy): Bacteria > Actinomycetota > Actinomycetes > Propionibacteriales > Nocardioidaceae > Nocardioides > Nocardioides guangzhouensis. The sequence goes on along the minus strand of NZ_SDKM01000010.1, from coordinate 125,768 downwards.
GGCCGTCGAGCGCGGCCTCGGGGGTCACGTGGATCGCCGCCGGGACCTTGCCCGACGCACCGGACATCCGTCCGTCGGTGACGATCGCGACCTTCTGCCCCCGGTCCTGGAGGACCCCGAGCGCGGGTGTGAGCTTGTGCAGCTCGGGCATCCCGTTCGCGGCCGGGCCCTGGTAGCGGATGACGGCGACGAGGTCGCGGCCGTCCAGCTCGCCGTCCTGGAAGGCGGTGAGGAAGTCGGCCTGGTCGTCGAAGACCACGGCCGGGGCGGTCACCACCCGATGCTCGTCGGCGACCGCGGACACCTTGATCACGCCGGTGCCGAGCGGCCCGTTCAGGACCTTGAGGCCGCCGTCGCGGGCGAACGGCCGGTCGGCGGGACGGAGCACGTCGAGGTCGAGGCTCTGCTTCGGGCCCTCCTCCCAGGTGAGCTCGCCGCCCCGCAGCCGCGGCTCGGTGGTGTAGCGCCACAGGCCGTGGCCGGCGATGGTCTGCACGTCGTCGTGGAGCAGCCCGGCGCGGAGCAGGGTGTGCACGAGGAAGCCGATGCCGCCGGCGGCGTGGAAGTGGTTCACGTCGGCCGGGCCGTTCGGGTAGATCCGGCACAGCGACGGCACCACGGCCGACAGCTCGGACAGGTCGTCCCAGGTCAGCGTGATCCCGGCCGCCCGGGCGATCGCGACCAGGTGCATCGTGTGGTTGGTGGAGCCGCCGCTGGCGAGCAGGGCCACGCAGGCGTTGACGACCGCGCGCTCGTCGACGATGTCGGCGATCGGGGTGTACTCCCCGCCCTGCCGGGTGATCTCGGTGGCGCGGCGGGCCGCGGCGTCGGTCAGCGCCTCGCGCAGCTCGGTGCCGGGGTTCACGAACGACGACCCGGGCAGGTGCAGCCCGAGCACCTCCATCAGCAGCTGGTTGGAGTTCGCGGTGCCGTAGAAGGTGCAGGTGCCGGCCGAGTGGTACGACGCGGCCTCGGCCTCGAGCAGCTCCGCGCGGCCGATCCGCCCGGCGGCGTACTCCTGCCGGACCCGGGCCTTCTCGCCGTTCGGGATGCCCGACGTCATCGGGCCGGCCGGCACGAACACCGTCGGCAGGTGTCCGAAGGACAGGGCGCCGATCAGCAGTCCGGGCACGATCTTGTCGCACACCCCGAGCAGCAGCGCGCCGTCGAACATGTCGTGCGACAGGGCGACCGCGGTGGACATCGCGATCACGTCGCGGCTGAACAGGGAGAGCTGCATGCCGTCGCGACCCTGGGTGATCCCGTCGCACATCGCGGGCACGCCGCCGGCGACCTGGGCGATGCCGCCGGCGCGGACCACGGACTGCTTGAGCTGCCGCGGGTAGGTCTCGAACGGCTGGTGTGCCGAGAGCATGTCGTTGTAGCTGGTCACGATGGCCAGGTTCGGCTTGGTGCGGCCGCGCAGCGCCTGCTTGGACGGGGCGTCGGAGGCGGCGAAGCCGTGGGCGAGGTTGGCGCAGGCCAGGCGGCCACGGGCCGGACCGGTGCCGGCGGCGGCCTCGACGCGGCCGAGGTACGCCGCGCGTCCGGCCGCGCTGCGCTCGGTCACGCGTTGCGTGACCTCGGCGACGACGGGGTGCAGTCGGGTCATGAGTCGGACTCCTGCCAGGTTCGGCCGTCGCGCTCGAGGAGGGTCGCGGCGGCGATGGGACCGGTGGTGCCGGCGGGGTACCTGCGGGGCCGGTCGGGCGACGCTGCCCACCGGGTGAGGATCGGCTCGACCCACGCCCACGCCGCCTCGACCTCGTCGCGGCGCATGAACAGGGTCGGGTTGCCCTTGATGACGTCCATGAGCAGCCGCTCGTAGGCGTCGGGCGACGCCTGCGCGAACGCCGTGGCGTAGCTCAGGTCGAGGGAGACCGGCCGCAGCCGGATGCCGCCGGGGCCGGGCTCCTTGGCGGTGAGGTGCAGGCGCATGCCCTCGTCGGGCTGGACCTGGATGTGCAGCCGGTTCGGGGTGGAGCCGCCCTCGCTGTGCGGGAACATCGCGTGCGGCGGCTCCTTGAAGACCACCACGATCTCGGAGGTACGGCGGTCCAGCCGCTTGCCGGTGCGGAGGTAGAACGGCACCCCGGCCCAGCGCCAGTTGTGCACCTCGGCCTTGAGCGCGACGAAGGTCTCGGTGTCGCTCTGGTCGTGCCCCAGGTCGTCGGCGTACGACGCCACGGCGGCGCCGCCCACCAGCCCGGCGTCGTACCGGCCGCGGACGGTGTCGCGGTCGACGTCCGCCGGGGTCATCGGCTTGAGCGCCTGCAGGACCTTCAGCTTCTCGTCGCGGACCGTCTCCCCGCCGACGTACGTCGGGGGCTCCATGGCGACCAGGCACAGCAGCTGGAGCAGGTGGTTCTGCACCATGTCGCGCAGCGCGCCGGCGTGGTCGTAGTAGCCGCCGCGGTCGCCGACCCCGAGCGACTCGGCCACGGTGATCTGCACGTGGTCGACCCAGTGCGAGTTCCACAGCGGCTCGAGGAAGGTGTTGGCGAAGCGGGTGACGAGGAGGTTCTGCACGCTCTCCTTGCCGAGGTAGTGGTCGATCCGGAAGATCTGCGACTCCTCGAACACCTCGCCCACCGCGTCGTTGACGGCCTGCGCGGAGGCGAGGTCGTGCCCGACCGGCTTCTCGACGACGACGCGGGCGTTCGCGTCGGCGGCCCCGATCTCGTCCAGCCGGCGGCAGATCGAGCCGAACAGGCCGGGCGCGACAGCGAGGTAGAACACGCGGACGGTGTCCTCGTGCCGGGCCCGGTCCTTGAGCAGGCCGTGCAGCTCGTGCCAGCCCTCGGAGCCGTTGACGTCGAGGGTGACGTGGTGCAGCCGGGCCAGCATCCGGTCGAGGGCGGCGTCGTCCAGCCGGTCCGCGTCGACGTGCTCGAGGAGCGCGGCGCGCACCTCCTCGCGGTACGCCGCCTGGTCGTGGTCGCTGCGGGAGACTCCGACGATGCGGGTGTCCGCGGGCAGCTGGCCCTCGCGGTCGCGGAGGTAGAGGGCGGGGAGCAGCTTGCGCAGGGCGAGGTCACCCGTCCCGCCGAAGACGGTGAAGTCACAGGCGGGAGGAAGGCCGCCGGGCGCGGTGGTGGGTCCGTGCATGCGCACCACGGTAGGAAGGGTTTGGCCACATCGCAAGCAGATGTATGTTTTTTTGAGATCAAAGTGAACGGAACCGTATCCTGCGGCCAACGGCAGGCAGCCAGGCCGAACCTCAGGGAACAACGTCAGGAGGCACACGTGCACGTCGACGGCGACCAGCTCACCGCCGCGCGCTCGACCGCCGGGATGCTGCTGGACCTGGTCCGGAACGGCCGGGCCAGCACCCGGTCCGACCTGCGCCGGCTCACCGGCCTCTCCCGCACCGCGGTCACCGCGCGGGTCTCGGCGCTGGTCTCCAGCGGGCTGCTGCTGCCCGGCGACGAGCTCGCCTCGACCGGCGGCCGTCCGCCCGAGTCGCTCGTGCTCAACCCCGACGCCGGCGTGGTGCTGGCCGTCGCCGTCGGCCGGTCCCGAAGCCAGGTCGGCGTCTTCGACCTGCGCGGGCAGGAGCTGGCCGCTGACTCCGAGGACCACCCGGCCGGAACCGGCCCGGACGTCCTGATGCCCCGGATCGTCGAGCGGGCCACCGACCAGCTCCGCGGCCGCGCGACGCCGCTGCTCGCGGTCGGGCTGTCCGTCCCCGGCACCGTCGACGAGGTCCGCGGCGCCTGCGTCGACTCCCCGTCCATCCCGGGCTGGGACGGCGTCGAGCTCGGCCCGTACTTCGCGCCGCTCACCGACGCCCCCGTGGTCCTCGGCAACGACGCCGACGTGCTCGCCCAGTCCGAGCTGCTCGCCCGCGGCGCGGTGCTCCGCGACGCTGTGGTCCTCAAGGCGTCGACCGGCCTCGGCCTCGGGATCATCGCCGACGGCCGGCTGCTCAAGGGCCACGTAGGCGCGGCGGGCGAGATCGGCCACACCAAGTCGGCCCGTGCCGACGGACAGACCTGCCGCTGCGGCGCCACCGGCTGCCTGGAGGCCGCGGCCGGCGGCTGGGCGCTCGTGCAGCGGCTGGACCGCCCGGGCGTCGAGCACGTGCGCGACCTGGTCGCCGCCGCGCTCGCCGGCGACGCCACCGCCCGCGGGCTGCTGCGCGAGAGCGGCCGGGCGGTGGGCGAGGTCCTCGCCGTGGTCGTCAATGTGGTCAACCCGCAGGCGCTCGTGATCGGCGGGGACATGGCCGCCGCCTTCGACATCGTCGCGGGCGGCGTGCGCGAGGCGGTCTACGCCCAGTCCACCAGCCTGTCGACCCGCGACCTGCAGCTCCTGCCCGCCGCCCACGGCGACCGGGCCGGGCTGGTCGGGTGCGCGGCGCTCGCGCTCGACCACGTGCTCAGCCCGTGGGCCGTCGACCAGCGGCTCGCCCTCGCCTGATCCGTCCCGACCTGAGGCCGGATCAGGGGACCGTGACCCGGGTCAGTCGACGCGCCTCGATCGCATGCCCCCTCATCCAGGTCACCGCAGCCTCGCCGCCGTCACCCACGGCGATCGCGTACAGGCCCGGCCCGATGGTCGCGGGCGAGATCCGACGGACCGCCGACCACGGGCCGTCCGTGGGTCGCAACCGGCCCCGCATGACCCGGATGTCCCGGCGGGTCAGCCACACCACGAACACGTCCCCACGCAGGTTGGTGGCGACCTTCAGGTCCGGCAGGCCGCCCGGCGCCTTCTGCTGCGCCCGGGCGATCGTCCGGGGATGCCGCCAGGAACCGTCCGGCCGACTCCGCAGCACCCGGACGTCGTGCCGCGCGTTCCACCAGGCGGCAACGGCCCGACCCCGTCCGTCGACGGCCAGGCCCTCCCTGGGGATCGCGCCGCCAGCGGGAATCCTGACCCTCGTCTGCCATGCCCCTGTCGGGCTCATGCGGGCAGCCCAGCTCGACACGACGTCGTACCCGCGGTAGCGCTCCCACACCAGCACGGCCTCGCCCCCCGGGCCGACGGCGAGCTTCGCGTACCCCACGTTGCGGGCCGCGAAGTCGCGCCACGCGCTCCAGGTCCCGTCCGCCGACCGGCGGCGGGCATGCGCCCCCTGGTTGTCGGCGTACGCGACCACCACGTTGCCGGCGTCGTCGATGCCGACCTCGCCGGCGTACCCCCCTCGTGCGATGACGCGCTCGGGCTCGCCCCACTCCGACGTCCCGGCCGCGCGGTACGCGAGGAACATGCTCTCGACACCCCGCACCCAGACCGCGGCAGCCGCCCCGTCACGCCCGACGACGAGGTTGGCGCGGCTCACGAACCGGGGCTCGCCCGACACCACGGCCGCTGGTGACCAGTCGCCCCCCACCGGCCGGGTGGCGGTCATGATCTCGTACGTCCCGGTGAAGTCCCCGTCGGGAGACAAGCCTTCCTCGGTCATCACGACGGTCTGGTTGCCGTCGCCGTCCTGACCGAGATGGCGGTCGACGTCGGGATCACCCATGCCCGGCCATCCCTCGCCACCCGCTCGGATTATCCGGGGGTCCGATGCCGACGGCGGAACATCCCCGGAATAGGCGTTGGACGGCGTGGGATACGGGGGCGGAGCAGCACCGAAGGCCACGGTCGCCCGACCCGACGGGCTCACGACGATGTCAGGGAAGCCGACGGAACGCGATCTCGGAGACAGCGTCCTCACCGGATGGAGGAAGAGCCGGGTCGGGCACGGTGGTGAACAGTCGACCACCGTCGCGGACGCACGCGTGCGCGGTTCGTCGACCACGATCGGACCTGTCAGAGCGGCCACGACCACCGAGACGAGCGCGAGGACCCGCGACGACTGCCTCATCACGACCACCACTTTCCGGCCGACGGTGACGCCACCGTCGCACCGGCGCCCCTGCACCGGCAATAGCCCGAAGGGTCCACGCGCACGGAACCGCACGCCGTCCGGATCCCTATGCTGGCGGCATGCTGCCACCGAGCGGAGCCCAGCTGGAGATCGCGTCGGGGCCCTACCGGGCCGTGATGACCCAGGGCGGGGCCTCCCTCCGCGTCCTGACGTACGACGGGCAGCCGCTCGTCGACGGGTACGCCGAGGACGAGCTCGCCCCGACCTGCCGCGGACAGGTGCTGGTGCCGTGGCCGAACCGCCTCGAGGACGGCGAGTACGTCGTCGACGGCACCACCCACCGACTGCCGCTGACCGAGCACGAGCGGCGCAACGCCACCCACGGACTGGTCCGCTGGGAGACCTGGCAGGTGCGCGACCACGTCGCCGACACCGCAGTCCTCACCTACCGGCTGGCCGCGCGCAAGGGCTACCCGTGGACGCTGGACCTGACCTGGACCTACGCGCTCTCGGACGAGGGCCTGACCGTGACCCAGGCGGCGGCGAACCGGTCGGCGACCCGGGCACCGTTCGCGGTCGGGTCGCACCCCTACCTCACGCTCGGCCACGGGCCGGTCGACCCGTGGGTGCTGCACTCCCCCGCCCGCTCCCACACGCTGACCGACGACCGGCTGCTGCCGACCGGCAGCGAGGCGGTGGCCGGGACGGCGTACGACTTCACCACGCCGCGGCCGATCGGCGGCACCGTGCTCGACGACGCGTTCGGCGACCTCGCCCGGGACACGGACCGGCTGGCCCGGGTGACCGTGTCCGGCGACGGCCGCACGGTCGAGCTCTGGATGGACGAGCACTACCGGTGGATCCAGCTGTTCACCGCCGACGAGGTGCCGGGTGCGGAGCGCCGGTCGCTCGCGGTCGAGCCGATGACCGCCCAGGCCAACGCGTTCCGGACCGGCGAGGACGTGGTCTGGCTGGAACCGGACGGGGTCGACGGCTCGACGTGGACGGGGTCGTGGGGGATCCGGCAGCAGGGCTGAGCGGTACCCCGAAATCACGAGAGGCCCCGGATCATCGATCCGGAGCCTCTGGTGCCAGTGGCGACCCCGACGGGACTCGAACCCGCGGCCTCCGCCGTGACAGGGCGGCGCGCTAACCAACTGCGCTACGGGGCCTGGTTGCTGCCTCATCTGTGAGGCGGGTGGAACTCTAACCTACACTCGCCGCGGTCTCCCAATCGGCGGTGACGGCCGGTCCCACTCGCACCCCCAACGGGATTCGAACCCGTGCTACCGCCGTGAAAGGGCGACGTCCTAGGCCACTAGACGATGGGGGCCTGCCCCCGGGTCCGCACCAGCCGGCGCGCCCGCGAGCCGCACCAGCATAGGGCGCGCGAAGGTTCCGGGCCAAAAGGCAGGCCCGATGCCGAATTCTTGGCCATCGCACCCCTGCGGTATGGTTTCCGCGGCTTGGCCAGGTAGCTCAGTTGGTACGAGCGTCCGACTGAAAATCGGAAGGTCGGCGGTTCGACCCCGCCCCTGGCCACCACCCACGACCGCAGGTCCGGATCCCGGGCCTGCGGTCGTGTCGTTCCAGCCGCCCGGACGGCGGTTGCCCGGACCGATCCGAGTACCCGTGCTCAGCCACGTCGGGCGATCGCGCTCACGACGCGGCCCACGGCCGGCTGGCGCAATGGATGCATGATCCGCTACGCCGACCCCGAGGTCTGCCCGTGCTGCCGGCAGGCCATCACGTACGCCGCCACGCAGTGCCGGCACTGCGACGCCACGCTGACCGGTCCCGACGCCGAGGCGCTGTTCCGCACCCTCACCCACGCCGACTCCCTGGTCGCCAGGCTGGCTGCTGCGGCGGTCGCCGTCGCCCAGCCGGTCGCCCATCCAGCCGCCCAGCCAGTCGCCCAGCCAGTCGGCCAGCCGGTCGCCCAGCCGGTCGCGGCCGGAGTCGCGGCCTCCGCGACCGGTCCGGCTCCCGCGACCGCTCCCCGCATCGACGTCACCGCCCTTCCCGCCTACCCGACCTCCGCGTCGCGCGAGCGGAGCACCGGCCTCGGTGCCGCCTCGGTCCCCCGCATCCTGCTCGGCCTGGGTGCGACCTGCCTGCTGGCGGCGGCGATCGTCTTCCTCGTGGTGGCCTGGGGCGACCTCGGCTTCGGCACCCGCACCGTGATCCTGCTCGCGCTCACCTCCGGCGCGGGCGCCGCCACCGGCTGGATGGCGCGGCGCGGCCTGCCCGCGGGGGCGGAGTCGTTCGGGCTGCTGCTCCTCGGCTTCCTCGTCCTCGACCTGCTCGGCGCCCTCTCGGCCGGCTGGCTCGACGCTGTCTCGTCCACCGGCTTCGTGGCGCTGGTCGGCTCGGTCCTCGGGGTCGTCGGCTCCGCCACCGCGGCCGCGGTGGGGCGCACCTCCCTGCGGCCGCTGGTCGGGGCACAGCTGGTCGCCATCGCTGGGACCGCCCTCGCCGCGGCCGCCGTCACCGACCTGGCCGGCACCGCCGAGGCCCTCGCGCTGACGATCCTGGTTCTTGCGCTGGCCGCGGTCGCCGCCCTGAGCCACGCCGCCGGCCTGCGGGTCGCCGCCGCCGGTGCGACGCTGCTCTGCGGCATCTGGTGGCTGCTGCTGGTCGCCCTCGGTCTCGGACGGGTGCTCGACGACCCGTCGTTCGCGGACGTCTGGCTCCGGATCGAGGGCTGGCCGCTGCTGGCCGCCGCCGGGCTCGCCGCCGCCCCGGCCCTGGTCCGGGCCGCCCCCGAGGCGCTGCGTGTGAGCGCCGCGTCGATCGGTGTGGCCGTCCTGGTCGTGCTCACGGTCGCCCCCGTCGTCGACGAGTCCACCGTCCCTGTCGTGCTGACCGGCCTGGCCGTGGTCGCCGGCGCCGGCGTGGCGTCGTACCTCCTCCCCGGTCGCTGGCAGTGGGTCCTGGTGGCCCCGGCCCTCGCCGCCGGCACCGGTCTGGGGCTGTGGGTGCTCGCCGAGGGTGGCCGCGGTCTCGAGACGCTGCTGGAGCTGGGCGTGTGGACCCTCGGCGCCGGTGACCGTGTCGGCGGTGGCCCCACCCCGGCGACGTGGCTGGTCCTGCTGCCGGCCGCGGCCGCGGCGGCCGTCGCCGCGCTCGCGGTGTCGCTGCGCCCGGCCGGCGGCCCCGGGAGGCGCGGGCTCACGGACCTGGCCGTGGTGGCCGTCGGCGGCACCGTGGCGGTCCTGCCCGGGCTGTACGACGTCCCGCTCGGTTCGGCCCTCGCCGTCCAGGTCGCCGTCGTCGTCGCGCTGGCGACGGCCGGGCTGCGCGCCACGCCGGTGCTCCACGGCGTGCCGGTGACGCTGCCCGCCGCCGGCGCCGCGGCGGTGTCGGTCCTCGCCGCGGTCACCGCGGTCGGCAACGACGTGACCACCGCCGCCCTGCTGACCCTGCTGACCGCGGCCGCCGGCTGGGCCTCGTTCCGGGGCCGGGACGGGGTGCGGGTCGTCGGCGACGTGGCCCTGGCCCCGGTCGCGGGCGCTCTGGTCTGGACGCTGCTGCACCTGGCCGGCGGGGACCTGGTCTGGCGGGCCGTGCCGGTCGTGGTCCTGGCCGGGCTGCTCGCGATCGTCCGCCCGACGTTCGCCCGCGAGCTCGGCGGCACGCTGGCCGTGCTGGTCGCGGTCCCGGTGTCCGTGCTGTCCGGGACCGGCGTCGACCAGACCTGGCTGGCCGTCTACCTCACCCTGGCCGGCGCCCTCGTGATGGTCTCCGCACTGCGCAACCCGGACCGTACCGAGCTGGGCTGGACCGGCCTCGGCCTGCTGACCCTGGCCCAGTGGGTGCGGCTCGAGCAGCTCGGTGTCGGCACCGTCGAGGCCTACACGCTGCCGCTGGCGCTGGTGCTGATCGGGGTCGGGCTGGTCCGGATGCGCGACACCGCGGTGTCCAGCCGCCGGGCCCTCTCCGCCGGGCTCGGGCTGGCGCTCGGCCCGTCGCTGCTGCTGGTCCTGGTGGAGCCGGTCACGATCCGGGCCTTCTGGCTGGGCCTGGCCTGCCTGGTGCTGGTCGTCGCCGGGGTCCTGCTGCGGTGGGCGACCCCGCTGGTCGCCGGTGCCGCGGTCGGGCTGGTGCTGGTGCTCCGGGAGGCGCAGTACGCCTCGGTGGCGCCCCAGTGGGTGCTCATCGGGCTGGTCGGCACGGTGCTCACGGTCGTCGGGGTGACCTGGGAGCAGCGCCTGGCCGACCTGCGGAAGGCGGCGGCGTACGTCCGCCGCCTCCGCTGACCCGGCACAAGATGTGCCGACTCACCACGTCCCCAAGGCGGTGACCCGGCACAAGATGTGCCGACTCACCGCGTCTGGACCAAGGCGACCCGGCACAAGATGTGCCGGGTCAGCGGTCCTAGGGTGAAGGACGTGCTGTCGCCGTTCTCGCCCGTCCACCGGTCCCGTCCGGTCGCGCTGGTCGCGGACGAGCGGCGCACCGGCTTCGTGGCGCCGTACGCCGCGGTGGAGGCGCGGCTGGGCACCCACGACCTGGCCGGTCGTGTGGTGGCCGGGTTCCGCGGGCCGGGCGGGGTGCTGCTGGAGGCGTGGTACGACGGTGGGCGCCGGCTGGCCGGTCTCGACGTCACCGACGGGACCGGGCGCACCACCCACCACCGCAGCCGCCGGCACGGCCGGCCCGACACCCCGCCGGACGGCCTCGCGGCGACCCTGACCGGCCGCCAGCTCACCGTGCTCACGCTCGCCGACGACACGTGGACGCCGCGGGCCAAGGTCGACCTCGCCGACCGGGTGCCCACCACCGACCCCGCGTTCCTGGCCGGGCTCGGGGCGGACACGGCCTGGCTGCCCCGCGAGTCCCACGAACGTACGCCGGTCACGGCGGTGCGGGCGGGCACGTTCGGCCAGCTCGGACTGCGCGACGTCGGGTTCGTCACCCACGCCGACGGCACACCGTACGAACGCGACGGGCGGCTGCTGGTGACCGCCACCCATGCCGGTCCGGGCTTCTTCGACACCGCCCACACCGGCGTCTGGGGGTTCGACCCCGACACGTTCGCCCTGGAGCACCGGGCCGACCTCTACGTCCACCGCGGCGGGCGGGTGCTGGGCGACCACGCGGTGCACCTGGTCCGCGACGGCGACCGCTGGCTGTTGGCGTCGAGCACCTGGGGCGACTTCGACCACACGTCGATGGGCATCACGCTGTCCACCAGCACCGCGGACCTGCTGGCCGGCGAGCACGTCCTGGACGCGGTGCCGCTCGCGCTGCCGGTCGGCGACCTGCCGACGCCGTGCGTGGGCACCTGGGACCCGCACCTGGCGGTGGTCGACGGGCACTGGCACGTGTCGTTCGTCGCGGCCCGGAAGTTCTTCGACTTCTACCCGGCCCTGGCCCGGGCTCGGGAGCCCGGCCGGCTGGACGGCTGGGAGCTGCTCGGCGCCGCCTCCGACCGCCGCGGCACCGAGGGCGCGATGCTGGCCCGGTTCGACGGGACCTGGCGGGTGCTGGCCAGCGACGGCCGGGACAACCCGAAGCCGCTGCGCGGCCGGTTCCCCGTGTTCGACCTCGCGATGACCGAGGTCGGCTCGCTGGACGCGCCGTACCCGACGAACATCCCGTGGCCCTCGCTGGTCGAGCGCGACGGGCGGTGGCTGCTGCTGACCTTCGACGGGACGCCGTACGGTGGCGGCGTCGCCGGCTACGGCACCCACGGCGACGTGCTGGTGCTGCGGACGGAGGGACGCCCATGAACGAGCCGGTGCGGGTCACCCACGAAGGTCCGGTCACGACGGTCACGCTCGACCGGCCCGAGGTGCGCAACGCGGTCGACGGACCGACCGCGGCGCTCCTGGCCGACGCGTTCCGCGCGTTCGAGGCCGACGACGCAGCGCTGGTCGCGGTGCTGACCGGCGCCGGCGGCACCTTCTGCTCCGGAGCCGACCTGGCCGCGATCGGCACCACGCGCGGCAACCGGGTGGCGCCAGACGGTGACGGCCCGATGGGCCCGACGCGGCTCCGGCTGACCAAGCCGGTGATCGCGGCGGTCGAGGGCTACGCGGTGGCCGGCGGGCTCGAGCTCGCGCTCTGGGCCGACCTGCGGGTGGCCGCCGAGGATGCGGTGCTGGGCGTGTTCTGCCGGCGCTGGGGCGTGCCGCTCATCGACGGCGGCACGGTGCGGCTGCCGCGGCTGATCGGGCAGTCCCAGGCGCTGGACCTGGTGCTCACCGGGCGCCCGGTGCCCGCCGACGAGGCGCTCACGATGGGCCTGGTGAACCGGGTGGTCCCCTCCGGGGAGGCGCTGGCCGCGGCCCGCGAGCTGGCCGCGCAGGTCGCCGTACACCCGCAGGTGTGTCTTCGGCACGACCGGGCCAGCCTGCTGGAGCAGGCCGACCTCGACTTCGAGGAGGCGATGGCGAACGAGCTGCGGCACGGGATGGTGCCGCTGGCGGCCGAGAGCGTGGAAGGAGCCGCCCGGTTCGTCGAGGGACGAGGCCGGCACGGCTCCTTCGGGTGATCGTTCAGTTGTGGATGGAGCTCACTGCGATCCGTCGGCCTCGAGTAGCTGTCGGACCTCCGACTCACGGAAACGGCGATGCCCCCCGAGAGTGCGGATCGACCCGATCTTGCCGGCCTTGGCCCAGCGTGTCACCGTCTTCGGATCCACGCGGAACAGGGCAGCAACCTCGGACGGCGTGAGCAGGTTCTCTGCTTCGTCGATTCGCGGGTTCATCTTGTGGCTTTCTGCTCCTTGAGAGTTGCTGGCGTCCGGGATCGCCGGACGTGTCTGGTTTTCGCGCAGTGCCCCTCCCCCTCCTAGTCTGGGGTAGAGGTGTCTGCGCCACCCATGCGGGACCTCACCAAACAGGACAAATGATGCCACAACCAGTTGGCTGATACAGAGAAAGGTCGCCACCGTGACCGGGTTCCCGTCCGAGCTGCTCGACACCGAGCACGAGCAAGTCGTCTTCTGCCACGACCAGGAGAGCGGCCTCAAGTCGATCATCGCCCTCCACTCCACCGCGCTGGGTCCCGCCCTCGGCGGCACCCGCTTCTACCCGTACGCCAGCACCGCCGACGCGGTCGCCGACGTGCTGAACCTGTCGCGCGGCATGACCTACAAGAACGCCCTCGCCGGGCTCGACCTCGGCGGCGGCAAGGCGGTCATCGTCGGGGACCCGACCGCGATCAAGACCGAGGCCCTGCTGCGGGCCTACGGCCGCTTCGTCGAGTCGCTCAACGGGCGCTACTACACCGCCTGCGACGTCGGCACCTTCTCCGAGGACATGGACCACATCGCTCGGGAGAGCTCGTTCGTCACCGGCCGCACCGTCGCCCACGGCGGCGCGGGCGACAGCTCGGTGCTCACGGCGTACGGCACGTTCCAGGGGATGCGCGCCGCCGCCGAGGCGACCTGGGGAGAGCCGACCCTGGCCGGCCGCACCGTCGGCATCGCCGGCGTAGGCAAGGTCGGCCGGCACCTGGTCCGCCACCTGATCGAGGACGGCGCCACCGTTGTCGTCACCGACGTCTGGGCGCCCGCGGTCGAGCGGGTCCGCGACGAGTTCCCGCAGGTCACCGCGGTCGAGTCGACCGAGGCGCTGGTCGCCTCCGAGCTCGACGTCTACGCCCCCTGCGCGCTCGGCGGCGCGATCACGGACACGGTCGTCCAGCAGCTCAGCGCGAAGATCGTCTGCGGTGCGGCCAACAACCAGCTCGCGCACCCGGGCATCGAGAAGCAGCTCGCCGACCGCGGCATCCTCTACGCCCCCGACTACTGCGTGAACTCCGGTGGCGTCATCCAGGTCGCCGACGAGCTCGAGGGCTTCTCCTTCGAGCGCGCCCAGCACCGGGCGTCCGGCATCTTCGAGACCACCCGCCGGGTCTTCGAGCTCGCCCGGGACGACGGCGTACCCCCGGCCATCGCTGCCGACCGCCTCGCCGAGCGCCGCATCCGCGAGGTCGGCCGCCTGCGTGGCCTCTACCTCAACCGCTGACCGAGCTGCCCGATAGTCCCGAACGAAACGGTCGCGGATCCATCCGCACGACGACCGTTTCGTTTGGGACTATCCCGATCCCGGGGTGGGAGGGCAGGGCGAGGCGACGGTCCTGCGCGACCGAGCGACGGGTACGGCGCGCGGCCACCGCGCCCGGGTCCGGGCAGCACGACACCCCGACGGCCTGACCGTCAGGGTGCGGTGGGCGTCAGTCGCGTCGCGACTGGGAGTAGTCCGACCAGTCGTCGTACTCGTCCTCGGGCGAGTCCGCCTCGTCGGCCTTGGACTGGTTGTTGCCGTGCAGCTCGTTGGCCAGGGCCCCGAAGTCCGTCTCGTGCGTGCGGTACTTCAGGTCACGGGCGACCTTCGTCTGCTTGGCTTTTGCTCGGCCGCGTCCCACAGGAACGACCCCCTCGCGCGCTTGGCCGGGGCTCACGGGCTCCCGGTCTGTCTCTGGTTTCTCGTGGGCCCAACGCTACCCGCTCGGTGGGTGTTCCCGCACACCGGGACCACGATTTTCGCCGTGGGCATACGCACATTTCGGGCACCGGGCGCCCGCGGACCGCGCCACCGGGCCGAATCCGGTGGCCGGACGGGTCACCAGCCGGGGTGCTGCCCGACCAGCTCCACGCTCCCGTCGCCGCTGGCGACCGACCCGGCGACCCAGGCCCGGATGCCGAACCGGTCGAGCACCGCGACCGCCTTGTAGGCATCGGCCGGGTCGGTGAGCGCGACCATCCCGACGCCGCAGTTCAGGGTCTGCTCCAGGTCGGCCTGGGGTACGTCGCCCACCCGGCGCACCAGGTCGAAGACCGGCGCCGGGGTCCAGGTGCCGCGCTCGATCGTCGCGCCCAGCTCCTCGGGCATCACCCGGGCCAGGTTGGCGGCCAGCCCGCCACCGGTGACGTGGGACATCGCGTGGGTCGCGGTCTCCTCGGCGAGCGCCAGGCAGGCCTTCGCGTAGATCCGGGTCGGCTCGAGCAGCTCCTCGCCCAGCGTCCGGCCCAGCTCGTCGACGTGCCGGTCGAGCGACCAGCCCGCAGAGCTCAGCAGGACGTGCCTCACCAGCGAGTAGCCGTTGGAGTGCAGGCCCGAGGCCTCCATCGCGATCACCGCGTCACCCGGGCGGACCCGGCCGGGGCCGAGCAGCTTCTCCGCCTCGACCACGCCGGTGGTCGCGCCGGCCACGTCGTACTCGTCGGGCTCGAGCAGCCCGGGGTGCTCCGCCGTCTCGCCGCCGATCAGCGCGCAGCCGGCCTCGACGCAGGCCTCGGCGATGCCCTTGACGATCGCGGCGATCCGCTCGGGGACCACCCGTCCGGTGGCGATGTAGTCGGTGAGGAACAGCGGCTCGGCACCACACACCACGAGGTCGTCGACCAGCATGCCGACCAGGTCGAACCCGATCGTGTCGTGCTTGTCGAGGGCCTGGGCGATCGCGACCTTGGTGCCCACGCCGTCGGCGGAGGTGGCCAGCAGCGGGCGGTTGTAGGTCAGCAGCGCGCTGGCGTCGAACAGCCCCGCGAAGCCGCCGATGCCCCCGATCATCTCGGGGCGGCGGGCCTTCTCGACCCAGCCCTTCATCAGCTCGACCGCGCGGTCGCCAGCCTCGATGGAGACGCCCGCGGCGGCGTAGGCGTTGCTCGGCTGGTCGGACGGCTGGGTCACAAGCACTCCTCGATCGGGGGCGGTGTCGGTTCCGGCAGGGTCAGGGTCGGTCGAGGGCGTCGGCCGCGCCGCCACCGGCCAGCGAGGTGGCCAGCCCGTCGACGTCGATCGGCAGCGGGGTCTCGAGGAGGTGCTTGCCGAGCCGTTCGGCCTCGGGCAGGGCCACCGGGTAGACACCGTCGAAGCAGGCCCGGCACAGGTCGTCCATCGGCACCGTGGTGGCCTCGACCAGCTGCTCGAGCGAGATGTAGCCGAGCGAGTCGGCGTCGATGGAGCGGCGGATCTCGTCGGTCTCGAGGCCGTTGGCGATCAGCTCGGCCCGGGTCGCGAAGTCGATGCCGTAGAAGCACGGCCACTTCACCGGCGGCGAGGAGATCCGGACGTGCACCTCGCGGGCGCCGGCCTCGCGCAGCATCCGGACCAGGGCGCGCTGGGTGTTGCCGCGCACGATCGAGTCGTCGACCACGACCAGCCGCTTGCCCTCGATGACGTCGCGCAGCGGGTTGAGCTTGAGCCGGATGCCGAGCTGGCGGATGGTCTGGCTGGGCTGGATGAAGGTGCGGCCGACGTAGGAGTTCTTCACCAGGCCGGTGCCGTAGGGGATGCCGGACTCCTCGGCGTACCCGATCGCGGCCGGCGTGCCGGACTCCGGCACCGGCATCACCAGATCGGCGTCGGCGGGGAACTCGCGGGCCAGGCGGCGACCGATCTCGACGCGGACGCTGTGCACCCGCTTGTCGTTCATCATCGTGTCCGGGCGGGCGAGGTAGACGAACTCGAAGAGGCAGTGCTTGGGCGCGGCCTCGGCGAACCGGCGCGAGCGGAGGCCGTCCTCGTCGATCGCGACCAGCTCGCCCGGCTCCACCTCGCGGATGTACGACGCGCCGACGATGTCGAGCGCCGCGGTCTCGGAGGCGACCACCCACCCGCGCTCGAGCCGCCCCAGCACCAGCGGCCGGATGCCCTGGGGGTCCCGGGCGGCGTACAGCGTGTTCTCGTCCATCCAGACGAAGGAGTAGGCGCCACGGACCTGCGGCAGCAGCTCCATCGCCTTCTCCTCGACGGTGCTGTCGGGGTGGTGGGCGAGCAGCGCGGTGACCACGCTGGTGTCGTTCGTCGCCGCCTCGGGGCGCCGCATCTGGAGGTCGAGCTCGCCGTCGAGGGCGGAGAGGTCCTGCACCATCGCGGCCAGGTCGGCGGTGTTGGTCAGGTTGCCGTTGTGGGCCAGCGCGATCGACCCGCCCGCGGTCGGGTGGAAGGTCGGCTGCGCGTTGTGCCAGGTGCTCGCGCCGGTCGTGGAGTAGCGCGAGTGCCCGATCGCGAGGTACCCCTTGAGCGCCTCGAGGGTGGACTCGTCGAAGACCTGCGAGACCAGCCCCATGTCCTTGTACACCAGGATCTGCCGGCCGTTGCTGACCGCGATGCCGGCCGACTCCTGACCACGGTGCTGGAGCGCGTAGAGGCCGAAGTAGGTGAGCTTGGCGACGTCCTCGCCGGGGGCCCAGACCCCGAAGACCCCGCAGGCGTCCTGCGGTCCCTGGTCCTGGGGGTCGATGGCGGTGGTCAGGCGGCCGTCGCCACCCTTGCGTGTGCTGCTCGACTGGGGCACGGCACGAGTCTAGGCGCCCTCGGGCCGACGGGACGATTCGGGCAGCGTTACTCCCCATTTCGTGAACAAGTCAAGTACTGGTGCCGCACACTGAGGCCTGAGGGACGGTAGCCTCGAACAGTCGTTCCTCGGGGAGACACAGTGAGCTTCGAAGAGAGTCCCGACACGGGTCTCCGGCTCGACGAGATCATGTCCGGTGCATGGTCGCAGGCCGAGCTGGTGGACGCGCTGCAGGAGATCGCCGACGGCGTCTACGGCGTCGTCGGCTTCGGCGTTGCCGCGATCTCCGTGCTCCGGGACAACGACGAGCTCGAGATCGTGGCCGTCTCCGGCAACGCTGACGCCCGCGAAGAGCTGCTCGGCAAGCGCCGCGCGCTCACCACCCTCGAGGCCGACATCGCGATGGCCGACTGGTGGGGGCCGCTCTGCTTCGTGCCCGAGGAGCGCGTGATCGACCGGCTCGAGGACCCGGGCTGGGTGCCCGACGTGGTCCCCGTCGACGACCCCAACGCGTGGAAGCCCCTGGACTTCCTGTTCTCCCCGCTCCGCGACGACGTCGGCGACCCGGTGGGCGTGCTCGCGGTCGACCTGCCGGCCGACGGGCTGCGCCCCGACCAGGAGCGCCAGCGCCTGCTCCAGCGGTACGCCGACTACTCGGCCAAGGCGGTCAACGCGCTGCTGGCCCGCGAGCGGCTGACCGAGCGGCTGCGCCTCGCCGAGACCGCCCGCTCCATCGTCCGCACTGCCTCCGCCCAGCTCGACCTCGACCGGATCCTGGCCGACTGCCAGGAGGCGATCGTCGAGGGCTTCGGCGCGCACGGCATGTGGATCCAGACCTTCGAGGGCGGTGGCGTGCGCGGGCACGGCGCGATCTTCGCCGGCGAGGGCACCGAGATGGACATCCCGGCCGACCTGGTCGAGATCGCGGTGGCGGCCGCGCACCGGTGCTGGGACGAGCAGCGGGTGGCCTTCGCCTCCCGGCGGCGCGACCCGGTCAAGGACATCCTGCTCCCCGACGAGCGCGAGCTGGTGCTCGACTTCGTCGACCGGATCGGCGTGGTCTCGCTGCTCTTCGTGCCCCTGGGCGCCGGGCCCGAGTGCCTGGGCAACCTCGTCCTGACCCGCACCGAGCGCGACCACGAGTGGACCCAGGTCGAGGCGGACGCCGCGTTCGACATCGGCCACGACCTCGGCCGCGCGGTCCTCAACGCCCGCCTGTTCCAGCGCGAGAAGCAGCTGCTGGAGGAGATGCGGGAGCTCGACAGCTACAAGTCGCAGCTGATCAAGACCGTCTCCCACGAGTTCAAGAACCCGCTCACCTCGATCCTCGGCCACCTCGAGCTGCTCGAGGGCGTCGAGCTCGACGCGATGGGCGGGCGCTCGCTCGAGGTGATCGCCCGCAACACCAACCGGCTCCAGCGCCTCGTCGCCGACATGCTGCTGCTGAGCAGCGTCAACGACCCGAGCCGCCCGCTCGACCCGCGGCCGGTCGACCTGCTCGAGGTGCTGGAGGACGTCCACGAGATCGTCGGCGTGCAGGCCGAGGCCCGCGCCATCAAGATCGTCGTCGACGCGCCGCACGAGCCGGTCTGCGCGCTCGGTGAGCGTCCGGAGCTCGAGCGGGTGCTGGTCAACCTGATCAGCAACGCCGTGAAGTACTCCCCCGAGGACGCCGTGGTCGCCGTCCAGCTCGCCCGCACCGGCGACAGGGTGCGGTTCACCGTCACCGACCAGGGCCTCGGCATCTCCCGCAACGACCAGGTGCGGCTGTTCGACGAGTTCTTCCGCTCCTCCAACCCCGACGCGACCCGTCGCCCCGGCACCGGGCTGGGACTGGCGATCGTGAAGCGGATCATCGACCGGCACGCGGGCGAGATCAGCGTCGAGTCCAAGCTCGGCGAGGGCAGCACCTTCCAGGTGACGCTTCCCGGCTGCGGCTGAGCTCCTTCGCGGGTCCTCGGTTTCGAGACGGGCGCAGGACGCCCTCCTCAACCAGCGGAGGCGGGTCAGCCCAGGTTCTGCAGCAGCAGCGTCTCCGCGACGCAGACCCGCTCGAACTCGGCGAGGTGCAGGCCCTCGTTGGCGCCGTGCGCGCGGGTGTCGGGGTCCTCGACGCCGGTCACCAGCACGCTCGCGGCGGGGAACGCCTCGAGGAACGCGGCGATGAACGGGATCGAGCCGCCGACTCCCATGTCGACCGGCGGGGTCCCGTCCCAGGCCTCGGCGAAGGCGTCGCGCGCCACGTCGTACGCCGGGCCGGTGGCGTCGATCGCGATCGGCTCCCCGGTGTCGACCACGGTGAAGTCGAGCTCGGCGCCCCACGGCACGTGCTTCTCGAGGTGCGTGCGCAGGCAGGCGACGGCGTTCTCCGTGGTGTCGCCGGGCGCGATGCGCATGGAGATCCGGGCGCGGGCGGCGGGCACGAGGGTGTTGCTGGCGCCGGCCACCTTGGGCGCGTCGAGGCCGGTGATGCTGAGCGACGGCTTGGTCCACAGCCGCTCCACGACGCTGTCGGAGCCGATCCAGCCGATGCTCGGCAGGGCGCCGGACTCGGCCCGGAGACGCTCCTCGGGGTACTCCACGTCGGCGGCCGGGCCGGCGTGCAGCCCCGCCACGGCCACGTTGCCGTCGTCGTCGTGCAGAGTCGCGATCAGGCGGGAGAGGGCCATCAGCGAGTCCGGCACCAGGCCGCCCCACATGCCGGAGTGGACGGCGTGGGTGAGCGTGCGGACCTCGATGTCGGCGCGGACCAGGCCACGCAGGCTGGTGGTCAGTGCGGGCACGCCGATGTCCCAGTTGCCGGAGTCGGCGATCACGATGACGTCGGCCTCGAGCTCGTGCTCGTACTGCTCGAGGAACGCGCCCAGCGACTCGGAGCCGACCTCCTCCTCGCCCTCGATGAACATGGTGACCCCGACCGGGAGGTCGTCACCGAACGCACGGACCGCGGCCAGGTGGGCGACGATGCCGGCCTTGTCGTCGGCGGCGCCGCGGCCGTAGAGCCGGTCGCCGCGCTCGGTCGGCTCGAACGGCGGGGAGTCCCAGTCGGCGTGGTCGTTCTCGGGCTGGACGTCGTGGTGGGCGTAGAGCAGCACCGTGCGCGACCCGGGCGGGCCGGGCTTCTTCGCGACGACGGCCGGCGCGCCGCCGTCGGCGCTGAGGATCTGCGCGTCGAAGCCCTCGGCCGCGAACAGGTCGCGGACCGCCTCGGCGCTGCGCTGGACCTCGCCGGCCCGCTCCGGGTCGGCGCTGACCGACTCGATCCGGACCAGGTCCTCGAGGTCGGAACGGAGGCGGGGCATCAGCTCGCGCACGCGGGCGCGCAGCTCGTCGAGGGTCTTCGGGTTGCTCATGGGGCCCGACCCTAGCGAGCCGCCGCGGCGACGGCGCGGCGCCCTACGCTGGGGCGCGACGAGAGGAGCCGACCGTGGCCGCAGCGCACGATCCCGATCGGGCGGGCGCGCGGCGCCGTCCGGTGCTGGTGCTCAACACCGGGTCCTCGACGCTGAAGTTCAAGGTGGTCGACCCGGACGGCACGGTGTGGCTGGCCCGGCAGGTCGAGCACGTCGACGACGACGCGGACCGGGCGCACGCGCTGGACACCCTGGAGGACGACCTCGCGGGGGCCGGGCTCGGCGCGGACCGGCTGCTCGCGGTCGGGCACCGGATCGTGCACGGCGGACCGGACCTGGTCCGGCCGACGATCCTCGACGACGCGGCGGTCTCGCGGATCGAGGACGCCTCGGAGCTCGCACCGCTGCACAACCCTCAGGCGCTGCGCGCGTTGCGCCGGGCCCGCGAGCGGTTCCCGGACCTGCCACACGTCGCGGTCTTCGACACCGCGTTCTTCGCCGACCTGCCGCCGGCCGCGGCGACGTACGCCCTCGACGCCGGGATCGCCGAACGGCTCCGGCTGCGCCGCTACGGGATGCACGGCATCAGCCACCGGTACGTCGCGGCGCGCGGCGCCGAGCTGCTCGGCCGCGACCTGGCGGAGCTCCGGCAGGTGACCCTGCACCTCGGCAACGGGGCGTCGGTCGCGGCGGTCCGGGGCGGGCGGGCGCTGGACACGTCGATGGGGCTGACCCCGCTGGAGGGCCTGGTCATGGGCACCCGGCCCGGCGACCTCGACCCGGGCGTCGTGGTGCACCTGCTGCGGCACGGCGGGCTCGACGTGGACGGGCTCGAGGACCTGCTGCACCACCGGTCCGGGCTGCTCGGGCTCGCGGGGCACAGCGACTTCCGCGACCTCGTGGCGGCCCGCGACATGGGTGACGAGCGGGCGCGGGCGGCGTACGACGTCTACGTGCACCGGCTGCGGAAGTACGTCGGGGCGTACGTCGCGGTGCTCGGGGGCCTGGACGTGCTGACGTTCACCGCCGGGGTCGGCGAGCACGCGGCCGGCCTGCGGCACGACGTGCTCACCGGGCTGGCGCCGTTCGGGCTGGCGGTCGATGACGCCCGCAACGCGGGCGACGGAGCGCGTGTCATCTCGCCGGACGGCGCCGCGACGACCGCGCTGGTCGTCCCCACGGACGAGGAGCTCGCGATCGCCCGCGACGTCGCGGCGCTGATCGGTTCCTAGAAGTCGGCGCTGGTGTCCGCGGTGGTCGACGGCGAGTTGCCGCGGCCCGGCTCTGCGGCCGGGTCCCACCGCCACTCGCGCACCTCGGGCAGGTCGTCGCCGTGCTCGCGGGTCCACGCCCGGGCCCGCCGCCGGGTGTCGACCATGAGCTGGCCCAGGCCAGCCGCGCGGCTACCCAGCCCGGGCACCCGGTCGATCACGTCCATCACCAGGTGGAACCGGTCGACGTCGTTCATCATGACCATGTCGAACGGCGTCGTGGTGGTGCCCTCCTCCTTGTAGCCGCGCACGTGCAGGTTGGCGTGGTTGGTACGGCGGTAGGTCAGCCGGTGGATCAGCCACGGGTAGCCGTGGTAGGCGAAGATGATCGGCTTGTCGGTCGTGAACACGGTGTCGAAGTCCCGGCCGGGCAGGCCGTGCGGGTGCTCGTGCTCGTCCTGGAGCCGCATCAGGTCGACCACGTTGACAAACCGGATGCGCAGGGCGGGCAGGTGCTCGCGGAGGATCGAGACCGCGGCCAGCGCCTCGAGCGTGGGTACGTCGCCCGCGCAGGCCAGCACGACGTCCGGGTCGCCGTCGTCGTTGGAGGCCCAGTCCCAGATCCCGAGCCCGCGGGCGCAGTGCAGGTCGGCCTGGTCGGCGTCCAGCCAGTCGAACGACGGCTGCTTGCCGGCGACCACCACGTTGACGTAGTGCTCGCTGGCCAGGCAGTGCCGCATCGTCGAGAGCAGCGTGTTGGTGTCCGGCGGGAGGTAGACCCGGACCACCTCGGCCTTCTTGTTGATCACGTGGTCGATGAAGCCGGGGTCCTGGTGCGAGAAGCCGTTGTGGTCCTGCCGCCACACGTGCGAGCTGAGCAGGTAGTTGAGGCTGGAGATCCGCGGCCGCCACTCGATCCCGCGGGTGGTCTTCAGCCACTTCGCGTGCTGGTTGAACATCGAGTCGACGAGGTGGATGAACGCCTCGTAGCAGCTGAACAGCCCGTGCCGCCCGGTCAGGAGGTAGCCCTCCAGCCAGCCCTGGCAGGTGTGCTCGGAGAGGATCTCGACGACCCGGCCGCTGCGGGCGAGGTGCTCGTCGCTGTCGAGGATGGCGCCGGCGAAGACCTTGTCGGTGACGCCGTACACCGCGTCGAGCCGGTTGGAGGCGGTCTCGTCGGGGCCGAAGATCCGGAACGTCGTCGGGTTGTCGCGGACCACGTCGACGAGGAACTGGCCGAGCACCCGGGTCGCCTCGTGGATGGACCCGCCCGGGGTGGTCACCTCGACCGCGTGGCTGCGGAAGTCCGGCATCTCCAACGGCCGCCGCAGCAGTCCGCCGTTCGCGTGCGGGTTGGCCGACATCCGCCGGGTGCCGGCCGGGGCCAGGTCGCGCAGCGCCGCGACCGGGGTGCCGTCGCCGTCGAAGAGCTCCGCCGGCCGGTAGGACCGCATCCAGTCCTCGAGCATCCCCCGGTGGGCGTCGTCGGTGCGGGTCTCGGCGAGCGGCACCTGGTGCGCCCGCCAGGTGCCCTCGACCTGGACGCCGTCGACGGTGGCCGGACCGGTCCAGCCCTTGGGGGTGACCAGCAGGATCGCCGGCCACGGCCGCCGCTCGGTGTCGCCGTCCTCGCGGGCGGCACGCTGGATCTCGCGGATCCGGTCGTGCGCGGTGTCGAGGGCCGCGGCCATCTGGCGGTGCACGTCGGCGGGGTCGTCGCCCTCGACGGTCAGCACCTCGTGGCCGTAGCCCCGCAGCAGGCTCTCCAGCTCCGGCCGCGGGATCCGGGCGGCCACGGTGGGGTTGGCGATCTTGTAGCCGTTGAGGTGCAGGATCGGCAGCACCGCGCCGTCGTGGACCGGGTCCACGAACTTGTTCGCGTGCCAGGACGCGGCCAGCGGACCGGTCTCGAACTCGCCGTCGCCGACCACCGCGGCGACGACGAGGTCCGGGTTGTCCATCGCGGCGCCGTACGCGTGGGAGAGGACGTAGCCGAGCTCGCCGCCCTCGTGGATCGACCCCGGGGTCTCGGGGGCGACGTGGCTCGGGATGCCTCCCGGGAAGGAGAACTGCCGGAACAGCTTCTGCAGCCCGTCGCGGTCCCGGCCGATCGCCGGGTAGATCTCGGAGTAGGTCCCCTCCAGCCAGGCGTTGGCGACAGCAGCCGGACCACCGTGCCCGGGCCCGGCGAGGAAGATCGCGTCGACGTCGCGCTCGCGGATCAGCCGGTTGAGGTGGGTCCACAGCAGGTTCAGGCCGGGCGTGGTGCCCCAGTGGCCGAGCAGCCGCGGCTTGATGTCCTCCGCCGCGAGCGGGCGCTCCAGCAGCGGGTTGTCCAGCAGGTAGATCTGGCCGACCGAGACGTAGTTGGCGGCCCGCCACCAGGCGTCGAGCGCGGCCACCTCCTCGTCCGCCAGGGGCGTTCCGGTCGGTTGCTCGGTCACGGTCATGTCGGGCTCCCTCGTCGCTCCCACGTCGGTGTCCTGCGCTCCGGGTCCCAACGTAGAGGCCGGAGTGCGGACGCGCGAGGGGCCGGAAGTCCCGGCCCGCGGACCGGCCCGGCTCAGGTGAGCGGGAGGTACGGCGTGAGGTCGGCGCGCTCGCCCGAGGCGCTGACCCGCCCCGAGGCCTCGGCGTCCACCCAGGCGAGCTCCCCGGTGGCGAGCGCGATCCAGGTCGCGGCGTCGGTCTCGACGACCGCCGGCGGCGTGCCGCGGGTGTGCCGGACGCCCGGGACCGCCTGCACCGCGGCGTACGGCGGGACCCGGACCTCCACCGACGCCCCCGGCGCCCGGTCGGCGAGGACGGCGAGGAAGTGCTTGCTCAGCAGCCGCAGGTCGGCCCGGTCGGCACCGAGCCCGCGGAACCGGGAGAGCGCGTCCGCGACCTCGACCGGGTCGGCGGGCCGGAGCCGGGCCGGGCTCACGACGACGGCTCGTCGGACGGGCCCGACCCGCCCTCGTTCGGCGCCATGCTGGGCTGGGCGCAGGTGTCGTCCGTGTAGGTCAGCAGCGCCTCGACATGGTCGTCCTGCGCGTCGGTGATGTTCTTCTCGACCTCGTCGTTGGAGTCGTACGTCCGCACCACCTCGAGGATCACGTCGTACCCGTCACCGGCGTCGTCGGGTGCGTCCTTCGGCAGCCCGGCGTCCTCGAGCCGGTCGGCGGCCTGGCGCAGCGCCGACCAGTCGTCGTTCTTCGCG
This sequence comes from Nocardioides guangzhouensis, assembly GCF_004519545.1. Lineage (GTDB taxonomy): Bacteria > Actinomycetota > Actinomycetes > Propionibacteriales > Nocardioidaceae > Nocardioides > Nocardioides guangzhouensis. The sequence goes on along the minus strand of NZ_SDKM01000010.1, from coordinate 100,925 downwards.
GCGGAGGCGAAGTCGGTGATCGCCGCGCAGAAGTCGTCGGTGCTCGCGGCGACCTTGCGACCGTCCGCGCCGGTGGCGTCCCCCTCGTCGTCACCGCAGGCGGCGAGCCCGGTGAGCGACAGGGCGATGAGCAGGGCGGCGGCAGTCGTCCTCATGCCCGGCACGCTACCCGCGGCCGGGCACGGCGAACCGTGCGGGTCAGCCGGCGCGCGAGAACCGTTCACCGGTGCGCACCAGCAGGTCGCGGAGCTCCGGCGGCGACTCGACCTCGACGTCCGCGTCGAGCCGGGCCAGCACCATCACCGGCCAGGCCAGGTCGTCGACGTTCATCTCGAGCAGGGCCCGGTCGCCGTCCGGCGTGACCTCGCCCCACTGCCCGACCACGTCCTGCACCGCGGCCACGGCGGTCGCCAGGCGCACCCGGACGGCGTACCGCTGCGGCATCGAGCGGATGCCCGCCTGCACGAACGTGAGCGCGTCCTCGGCGGGGAGCTCGCGCGGCCGGAACCGCTGGCCCGTGGTGGCGGCATCGGCGATCCGGTCGACGCGGAAGGAGCGCCAGTCCTGGCGGTCGCGGTCGTAGGCGACGAGGTACCACCGGCGGCCGATCGAGACCAGGCGGTGCGGCTCGACCCGGCGTTCGGTGCGCTCGGAGCCGCGGGCGGTGTAGCCGAACGTGAGCGGCTCGTCGTCGCGGCAGGCCTGGGCCAGCGTGGTCAGAACGTCGGCGTCGATCGCCGGGCCTCCGCCCCAGACCAGGTTGTCGCTCTGCGAGCGCAGCGCGTCCATCCGGCGACGCAGACGGGGCGGCATCAGGGCGATCACCTTGGTCAGCGCCTGCACCGAGGTCTCCTCCAGGCCGCTGACCGCGCCCGCGGCCGACGTACGCAGGCCCACCGCGATGGCGACCGCCTCGTCGTCCTCGAGCAGCAGCGGCGGCAGCGAGCCCCCGGCCCGGAGCTGGTAGCCGCCGGCGACGCCGCGGACCGCGTCGACGTGGTAGCCGAGGTCGCGGAGCCGGTCGATGTCGCGGCGCAGCGTGCGCGGGCTGACCTCGAGCCGCTCCGAGAGCTCGCCGCCGGGCCAGTAGCGGTGGGTCTGGAGCAGGGAGAGGAGCCGCAGCATCCGGGCGCTGGTGTTCATGGAATCCAGATTAGGTCGCATTGCGGTCAGGAAGTGGCCTGAATGGTTCCTAGCGTGGTGGCCATGAGCGAACACACCACCCAGTCAGGGACCGTGATCCGCACCCGCGGGCTCACCAAGTCCTTCACCCGCGGCAAGAGGACGGTCGAGGCGGTGCGCGGCCTCGATCTCGAGATCGGTCACGGCGAGCTGGTTGCCTTCCTCGGCCCGAACGGCGCCGGCAAGTCGACCACGCTGCGCATGCTGACCACGCTGCTGGCACCCACGGCCGGCTCCGCCGAGGTCGCGGGGTACGACGTCGTGACCCAGCGCCGCGCGGTCCGCAACAGCATCGGGTACGTCGGGCAGGGCAACGGCGCCGGCCACACCCAGCGCGGCCGGGACGAGCTGGTCAGCCAGGCGCGTGCGTTCGGGATGTCCCGGGTCGACGCCCGCCGCCGGGCCGAGGATCTGCTCGCGGCGTTCGACCTGACCGAGCACGCCGGCCGCCCGGTCTCGACCCTCTCCGGCGGCCAGCGGCGTCGCCTCGACGTCGCGATCGGCCTCGTGCACACGCCGAGCCTGCTGTTCCTCGACGAGCCGTCGACCGGGCTGGACCCGCAGAACCGGGCCAACCTTCAGCAGCAGATCGAGCGGCTGCACGCGGAGCAGAACACCACGATCGTGCTGACCACCCACTACCTCGAGGAGGCGGACGCGATCGCCGACCGGGTGATCGTGATCGACCACGGCCGGGTGATCGCCGACGACACCGCGACCCGGCTCAAGTCCGGGCTCGGCGACCTGGTCACGCTCGGCTTCGCCGGGAGGGAGCAGGCGGTGATCGCGGCCGAGCGGGCGGCGGCCGGGCTGCCCGCCGACGCGACCGTCGAGCGCTCCGGGCAGGTCGTGACCATCCGGGCCGCTCGGGGTGCCGAGACCGCGGCGGGCCTGGTCCAGGACCTCGCCGGGCTGGGCGCCCCGGTCCAGCGGATCACCGTCGCCCAGCCGACCCTCGACGACGTCTTCCTCGACCTGACCGGACGCAGCCTGCGCGAGAGCAACGAGACCACCCCGACCGCCACCGACGAGACCGAAGGAGCCGCGGCATGAGCACCGTGCTCGACACCCCCGCCCCGACCACCCCGACCACCCGCCGTACCGCCGAGGCGCGGATGCCCGGCTTCCTCGCCGACACCTGGAACGTGATGGTCCGCGAGCTGAAGCCGGTGTTCCGCGAGCCGGCGTCCGTGCTGTTCGCGATGGTGCAGCCGCTGGTGTTCCTCGGGCTGTTCGCGCCGCTGCTGCCCGAGGTCGAGAACGGCTCCGCCCTGCAGTGGTTCGTGCCCGGCATCGTCGCGATGACCGCGCTGATGGGGGCCTCGTTCACCGGCGCGAACCTCACCCAGGAGATCGTCACCGGCTCGCACGAGCGACTGCTGGTCTCGCCGCTGAGCCGGTCGTCGCTGCTGGTCGGGCGGGCCCTGAAGGAGGTCGTGCCGATGCTCATGCAGACCGCGATCATCCTCGCCGTCGTGACGCCGTTCAGCTTCGACCTGCACCCCGTAGGCGTCCTCGTCGGGATGGCGCTGCTCAGCCTGTTCAGCATCGGCGTGGGCGCGCTGTCGTTCGCGTTGGCGCTGGTGTCGAAGGACCAGGAGTGGCTGTTCTGGACGGTCCAGCAGACCCTGATCTTCCCGGTGCTGCTGCTGGCCGGCGTCCTGCTGCCGCTCGAGGGCGCCCCGGGCTGGCTGTCCGCGGCCTCCGACCTGAACCCGCTGACGTACGTCGTCGAGGCCGAGCGAGCCCTGTTCGCCGGCGACGTCCCGGTCGACACCGTCGCCGCCGGCTTCCTCGGCGCCGCGATCGTCGCCGCCCTCGGCCTGCTCGTCGGCCTGCGTGCGATGAACCGCTCCGCCTGACCTCGCCCCCTCTCGATAGTCCCCATCGTTCGAGGGGTCGGCACCGGCGTGTCGGCCCCTCGAACGTTGGGGACTACCTCGGTGCCGTCGCGGGATGGTCCCCAACGAAATGGTTCGGCCTTCGGCGATCCGAGAACCATTTCGTTTGGGATTACCCCGGATTCACGGCGAAGGGGCCAGGCGTACGACGGGTGGCCGGCCGCCGAGGAGCTCGACCACCGTGCCCGCGGCACCCCGCTCGAGCAGGTCGACCACCGTCTGGGCGACCTGACCCGGCGGGACCAGCGGCGCCTGGGCGTCACGCTCGGCGGGATCCATGACCGCCAGCTCCGCGCGCGCCCGGTCGAGCCCGATCCAGCCCGGCACCACGCAGGTCACTCGGGCCAGGCGCGCCACGTCCGGTCGCGCCAGCGCGGTGGTGAGCCGGATCAGCCCGGCCTTCGCGGCGGCGTACTCCGGCGAGCCGTAGCCTGCCCGCTCCAGCCCGGCCTCCGAGGCGACGTTGACCACCGCGCCGGGCTCCTCGCTCCGCCCGCGACGCTGCCCGACGTCGGCGAGGAAGAGCTGGGTGAGCCGCATCGGGGCGAGCAGGTTCAGGTCCAGGGTGGCCGCCCAGGCCTCCGGCGGGGCCGCGGGGTACTGATCTCCGTCGGTCCAGCCGCCGGCGTTGTTGACCAGCAGGTCGGCCCCGCCGAGGTCCCGCATCCTGGCGGCCAGCAGGTCCAGCTCCCCCGCGTCGGTGACATCGACCTGCCACGGCCAGGCCTTCACCCGGCTCTCGCGCACCTCGGCGGCCACGCTCTCGGCGGTGGTCGCGTCGCGGTCGGCGACCAGCACCCCGACCCCCGCGCGACCGAGGCGCAGGCAGATCTCCCGGCCGAGACCGGAGCCACCCCCGGTCACGACGGCCAGCCGCCAGCGCAGGTGCATGCCTCCGACCCTAGGCCGCTCTCCCGACCGCCCCCACCGGGGTGGTCCCTGACGTCTGGGTCCTGATCTCCCCGGGCGAGCCAGATCCTCGCGGACCATCCGAACCTTGGCCCGATACTCCCCAACGTTCGAGGGGTCGACACGACCCCTCGAACGTTGGGGACTATCCGGGCGCGACGGCGGGGTAGTCCCCAACGAAACGGCTGAGGATCCGGCCAGATCGCAGCCGTCTTGTTTGGGACTATCCGGAAGTCGGGGGGGCAGGAGCAGGGGGAGCCAGGGCGGCGAGCAGGGTGAGGGTGCGGGCCCAGGCGTCGGAGCCGGGGGCGATGACGACGAAGTGGTCGCCGGCGACCTCGGTGAGGGAGGCGTCCGCGCCGGCGGCGGTGGCCGCGGCGACGTAGTCGCGGGACTGCGAGACCGGGACCACGTCGTCGTCGGTGCCGTGCACGCACCGCACCGGTACGTCGAGGGGGAGCTGCCGGCGCGGATCCACCATGTCGTACGACGGGCCGGGCGCGGACCCCGTGAACCGCTCCACGGCGCCGGTCCCCAGCCCGTCGGCGTACCCGGCGGTCAGGTCGAGCACCCCGGCCTGCGAGACCGCGGCCATGACCTTGACCCGCTCCGGCTGCCAGCGCGGGAACCGGCCGCGGGCGGCCGCCCAGACCGCGAGGTGTCCGCCGGCGGAGTGGCCGAGCGTCACCACGGTCGAGGTGTCGAGGCCCTCGACGTCGGCCAGCAGGTCGATCGCGGCGGCCACGTCGTCGAGGGTCGCCGGGACCCCGCCGCCGTTGCCGACCCGGCGGTACTCCACGTTCACGGCCGTCCACCCCTCGGCGGCCAGGCTCGCGGCGAGCGGCCGGCCCAGCGACGCGTCGTACTCCGCCTTCCAGAACCCGCCGTGGACCACCACCACGGTCCCCCGCGGGCGGCCGGCCGGCCGGCTGATCTCGACGTACTGGCTGGGGTCGTCGCCGTAGGTGACGCGCTCGGGATCCACGGGGGCCTCCAGGGAAGAGTCGGTGGTCGGGGAACGGTCGGCGCACCCGGCCAGCCGCAGACCGTCAGGCCGACGGCCAGCGCGCCCCGCCGGGTCAGGTCCACGGCCCCATTCCAGCAGAGCCTCCGGGTCTAGGCTGCCGCCATGCACGAGATGGCCGTGGCCGCCCGGGTGGTGGCGCACCTCGCGGCGTTCGACGAGGCCGTGGCGACCGGACGGTGGGCGGCGTTCGTGGGCCGGTTCACCGAGGACGCCGTGATGTCGTTCCCCGACCTTCCGGTGCCCGAGGCCCGCGGCCGCGACGCCATCCACGCGGCGTACGTCGCGAACCCGCCGGACGACACCATGGTGGCGACCGGGGCGGTGACCGACGGCGACACCGACGAGGTGGAGGTCGCGTGGAGCCGCGGCGGCACCGGCCGGATGCGGATCACCTGGGAGGGCGACCTGGTGGCCGCGCTCGAGGTCCGCTCCGGCTGAGGGTTCGACGGCTACCGTGGGGCAGGTGGGGGACGGCATGGGGGTCAGCGTCGAGGACCGGGCGGGTCCGGGATCCGGGCACGGCGCGCCGGTCATCCGCACGGGCGCGCTGACCAAGACCTATCCGCGCGTGACCGCGCTCGACGGCCTCACCGTCGACATCGGCGGCGGCGTCACCGGCCTGGTCGGTGCGAACGGCGCCGGCAAGTCCACCCTGATCAAGATCCTGCTGGGACTGATCCCGGCCACCAGTGGCACCGCCCAGGTCCTCGGGTACGACGTGGCACGCGACGGCGGCCGGATCCGGTCGCTGGTCGGCTACATGCCCGAGCACGACTGCCTGCCGGCGGACGTGTCGGCGAGCGACCTGACCGTGCACCTGGGCCAGATGTCGGGGCTGCCCTACCCGGCCGCGCGGGAGCGCGCCGCGGACGTGCTGCGCCACGTCGGCCTGGCCGAGGAGCGCTACCGCCCGATCGGCGGCTACTCGACCGGCATGAAGCAGCGCGCCAAGCTCGCCCAGGCGCTCGTGCACGATCCGCGCCTGGTGCTGCTGGACGAGCCCACCAACGGCCTCGACCCCTCCTCGCGCGACGACATGCTGGCGCTGGTGCGCCGGATCGGGACCGACTTCGGCATCGCGGTGCTGGTGACCTCCCACCTCCTCGGCGAGCTGGAGCGGATCAGCGACCACGTCGTGGTGCTCGACAGCGGCCGGCTGCTCCGGGCCTCGGCCACCACCGAGTTCCTCCACCGCACCGGCACCCTGCTGGTCGAGGTGCAGGGGAAGCCCGACGCCGACCGGCTGCTCGGGCAGGCGCTGCTCGACGCCGGCGTGCGGGCCACGCCGGCCGACGGCCGCATGGTCGAGGTCGAGCTGCGCGACGACGCCACCCACGACCTGGTGCGCGACCTCGCCGTCGACCTCGGGCTGGGCCTGGTCCGGATGCAGGAGCGGCACCACCGCATCGAGGACGTCTTCCGCGAGGGAGGTGCCGGCAGTGTCCACCCCGTCTGAAGGCGCGCCCACCGGCGTCATCCACGACATCGGCTACCGCCCGTATGCCGGCCCCCGGCTCGGCGAGGGCGCGGTCGCGTGGGCGCTGTTCGTGACCGGGCTCCGCAACAGCTTCGGGCTGGGCCGCTCCGGCCGCTCGAAGGTGCTGCCGATGGGGCTGCTCGCGCTGATGCTGCTGCCGGCGCTGATCCTGGTCGGTGTGCTCGTCCAGGCCAAGGACCTGCTCGGGCTCGACCAGCAGATCGTCGCGTACTCCACCTACCCGATGACCACCCAGCTGCTGATCTCGGTGTTCGTCGCCTCGCAGGCGCCGGCCCTGATCTCCCGCGACCTCCGGTTCCGCACGATCACGCTCTACCTCGCCCGCCCGGCCCGCCGCGCGACGTACGTCCTGGTGCGGATGGCCTCCCTCACCGCCGCCACCTTCCTGCTGGTCGCCGCGCCCCTCGTCCTCATGTACGTCGGGGGCTTGCTCGCCGACCTGCCGCTCGGCCGCGAGTCCCAACGGGTCGGCGGCGCCCTGGTCGGCGCACTCCTGCTGGCCGCCTGCCTGGCCTGCACCGCTGCCCTGGTGGCGGCGCTGACGATCCGGCGGGGGCTCGCGGTCACCGCCGTGATCGTGCTGCTGCTCGTGACCTACACCGTGGTCGCGACCATCCAGGGCATCTCCGCCGACACCGGGCACGCCCGGGTCGGCGAGGTGGCCGGCATCTTCTCGCCGTACACGCTGGTCAACGGCGTCCAGGTCTACGTCTTCGACGCGCCGCACGCGACGCGGACCCCGCCCACCGGGGACGGGATGGGCGTGCTCTACCTGCTGGCCACCGCGGTGACCGTGCTCGGCTCGGTCGGCGCGATGCTGCTGCGCTACCGGAAGGTCCAGGGATGAACACCCCACGCCACCCGTCGCTCCGCTCGCGCTTCCGCGGGGACCCCGGATGAGCAGCATCGTCCTCGACCACGTCTCCCGGTGGTACCGCAACGTCGTCGCGGTCAACGACGTCTCGATGACCATCGGCCCGGGCGTGACCGGCCTGCTCGGGCCGAACGGCGCCGGCAAGTCGACGCTGATCGCGCTGATGTCCGGGTTCCTCGCGCCGTCCTCGGGCACGGTCACCCTGGACGACGAGCCGCTGTGGCGCAACGAGCAGGTCTACCGCAAGATCGGTCTGGTGCCGGAGCGCGAGGCGCTGTTCGACTACCTCACCGGGCGGCAGTTCGTGGTCGCGAACGCCGAGCTGCACGGCCTGCCCGACCCGGGCGCCGCCGCCCAGCACGCGATCGCCCTGGTGGAGATGGACGACGCGCAGGACCGCGTGATCGCGACGTACTCCAAGGGCATGCGGCAGCGGATCAAGATGGCCTCCTCGCTCGTGCACCAGCCCGCGGTGCTGCTGCTCGACGAGCCCTTCAACGGCATGGACCCGCGCCAGCGCATCCACCTGATGGACCTGCTCCGGCACATGGGGGCGGAGGGCCGCACCGTGCTGTTCAGCTCGCACATCCTCGAGGAGGTCGAGCAGGTGGCCCGGCAGATCGAGGTCGTGGTGGCCGGGCGGCACGCGGCCTCCGGTGACTTCGGCGCGATCCGCAGGCTGATGACCGACCGGCCCAACCGGTTCGTGCTGCGCACCGACGACGACCGCACGCTGGCCTCGGTGCTGCTGGCCGACCCGTCGGTCCGCGGCGCCCGGCTGCGCGGCGACGGCGGGATCGAGCTGGAGGCCTCCGACTTCGGCCGGTTCAGCGAGGTGCTGCCCCGGCTGGCCCGGGAGCACGGCGTGCGCCTGCTCGAGGTGACGCCGACCGACGAGTCGCTCGAGAGCGTCTTCGCCTACCTGGTGTCGGCATGAGCGGGATGTCGGCATGAGCGGGGTGCCGGCATGAGTGCGGTCTCCCCCACCATCGTCCGCATCGGCGCGCACAGCGTGTTCGGCCGCCGTCGCGGCATCCTGCTGTTCCTGCTGCCGCTGGTGCTGGTCGGGCTCGCCGTGCTGGTCCGGGCGCTGGTCGGCGAGGACCTGCGCTCGACGGAGGACACCCTCTACGGGCTCGGGCTCGCGGTCGTCGTACCCCTCGTCGCGCTGCTCGCCACCACCGGCGTGCTGGCCCCGGAGATCGACGACGGGTCGATCTCCTACCTGCTGGCCAAGCCGATCTCACGGCACACGATCGTGGCCAGCAAGCTGCTGGTCGCCTGGGCCTGCGTACTGGTCTTCGGCGCACTGCCGATGCTCGTCGCCGGGCTGGTGCTGTTGCTCGGCCAGCCGGAGGTGGGCTTCGCGTTCGCGGTCGGCTCGCTCGCCGGCGGGCTCGCCTACTGCTCGCTGTTCGCGCTGCTGTCGGTGATGACCCGGCACGCGGTGGTGATCGGCCTGCTCTACCTCCTGCTCTGGGAGGGCCTGCTCGGCGGGCTGCTGGACGGGGTCCGGTGGCTCAGCGTCACCCGGTGGGCGGCGGCGATCACCGAGCAGGTGGCCGGCCAGGTCACGCTGGTGGACGACCTCGGGTTCACGTACGCCGTGGTGGCGACCGTGGTCGTCGTGGTGCTGGGCGGCTGGCTCACCGGCCGTCGGCTCCAGGCGTTCAACCTGACCGGCGACGAGTGAGCCTCACCGCACCGGCTGCCAGGCGAGCGCGCTCTCGACGTCGCCGGCCAGCGGCAGGAGCCCCCGCCCCCCGTCGGCGCGGACTGCCACGACGCCACCCCCGACCGGGCGGTAGGCAAGCCAGCGCCCGTCCGGGCTCCACACGACGGCCGGGGGCGACTCGCTCAGGCAGACGCACCGGCCGGCAGCCCGCATCACCCGGGCCCGCGAGCCGTCGGCCCCCACGACCATCAGGGTGAACCGGGTCTCACGGGTGCCCAGTCCCGGACGCTCCGGGAGCAACTGCTGGTCGTAGAACGCGAGCCGTCGGCCGCCCGGCGACCAGGTCGGCGCGAGCGGCATGGCCGACTCGTCGCGGTAGGTGAACACCTGGCGCGGCGCCTCGAACGCCAGGTCGAGGACGTAGACCCCGTCGCCGCCGTCGTAGGCCAGCGAGCGGCCGTCCGGCGACCACCGTGCGGTGAATGGCTCGACCCCTGTCAGTCTGAGGTCGCCACCGGTGGCCAGGTCGCGCAGGACGGCGTCGCGGGCCTGCCCGAGCAGCAGGACCTGCGTGCCGTCCGGTGAGAGCGCCGCGGGGCACAGGTGGGCCCCGCGCAGCGGGCACCGGGTCAGGTCGCGGGACCTGCCGGTGGTCACGTCGTACGTCGCGACCCACCCGCCGCGCCGGGTGTAGACCAGGTGTCGGCCGTCCCGGGTGAACTGCGGGGTGCTCCCGGGCTCGGCGTCCGCCGGGAGGGGGACCGTCGAGGTGCCGGGCGGGAGCGCGACGCCCAGCGCGCCGCCGACGCCGCGCCCGACGAGAGCACCGTTGTGGTGCGGGGGTCCGGCCCGCTCGGGGGCCGGGCCGCCGCGGGTGAGTACCCACGTCGCCACCAGGACCGCCATCACCAGCGCCAGCCCTCCGGCGGTCGCGAGGCTGCGTCGCCGGCGTACCCGCCGCAGGTCCTCGAACAACACCACCGGGTCGGGTCGGACGCTCTCCAGCAGCTCGGCGGTGGCGTGCGCGGCCGGGGACCGCCGGACCCCGTCCAGGTGCTGCATCACGGTCCCCTCGGTGCAGTCCAGGGTCTCGGCGACGTCCGGCACGGGCATGCCGTAGACGTGGTGCAGCGCGACCGCCTGCGCCTGCCGCTGCGGCAGTCCGCGTACGACGGCCCAGAACCGCTCGCTCGGTGGGCTCAGCGACGGCGGCCGGACCGGCCGGGATGCCAGCCGCGCGGTGGCCCGGATCTCGACCAGCCGCCGCCGGAGCGGCGAGACGGAGAGGTCCGCGCAGGTGCGCCGCACCCACAGCTCGGGTCGCTCCACCTCGCGCAGCTCACGCCAGCGGCGGCAGGCGACCAGCATCACCTCCTGCGCGAGGTCCTCCGCCAGCGCCGGAGGTGCCAGGCCGCCGGCCAGCGCGACCAGCCGGGGCAGTTCGGACGCGTAGAAGTCCTCGAAGCGCTCCGGCCCCTCCACGGCCGGCTGCTCCGACGACGTCACCATCCCGGTGCGGTAGTCGCCTCTCACACCCAGTACCTCGCGCGAACGCCCTTTCAGGATGACAAAGGCGTCGGCGGCGAGTCTCTGGGGTCTTCGGGCCGTCTTGGCATGGTGCGGACAGGCCGACCGGGCGGTCCCCGTGGCGCCATCAGGGGGCGCCGGTGGGTCAGCCCAGCGCGGCGGGCAGGGTCGCGGACCAGGCGGCCCGGAGCTCCTCGACCGACACCGAGAAGTGCCCGTCCACGACCAGGTCGGGGCCGCCGGTGCGGCCGAGCCGGGTGAGGGGTACGCCGTGGCGCGCGGCCAGGTCGTTGAGCGCGGCGGCGTCGGCGGCGGTGACCACGGCCCGGGCCGCGGACTCGGAGAACAGGCCGAGGAACGCGTCGCCCTCGAAGCCGACCGTGCAGCCGATCCCGTTGCGCAGCGCCGACTCGGCGAGTGCCTGGGCGACGCCGCCGTCGGAGACGTCGTGGGCGGAGGTGACCGCGCCCGTGCGGGACGCCTCCACCAGCAGCGCGGCCAGCGCCTTCTCCGCGGCCAGGTCGACCCGCGGCGGCAGCCCGCCGAGGTGGCCGTGCACGACGTGCGCCCACTCCGAGCCGCTGAGGTCCTCGCCGGTGCTGCCGAGCAGGAACACGTCCTCGCCCTCGGCGACGAAGCCGGACGGGGTGCGCCTGGTGACGTCCTCGATGACGCCGAGCACCGCGACCACCGGGGTCGGCAGGATCGCGGTCTCGCCGGTCTGGTTGTAGAGGCTGACGTTGCCGCCGGTGACCGGGATGCCGAGCTCGACGCAGGCGTCCTTCAGTCCGCGGCAGGCCTCGGCGAACTGCCACATGACCGCGGGGTCCTCGGGGGAGCCGAAGTTGAGGCAGTCGGAGATCGCGAGCGGGGCGGCGCCGCCGGTGGCCACGTTCCGGTAGGACTCGACCAGCGCGAGCTGGGCGCCGGCGTACGGGTCGAGCTTGGCGAACCGTCCGTTGCAGTCGGTGGAGACCGCGACGCCGAGGTTCGACTCGTCGTCGACCCGGATCATCCCGGAGTCGGACGGCTGCGCGAGGACGGTGTTGCCGCGCACGTAGCGGTCGTACTGGTCGGTGATCCACGACTTGTCGCACAGGTTCGGCGAGGCGACCAGGCGGAGCAGGGTGTCGCGCAGCTCGGCCCCGGTGATCGCCCGAGGGAGCGCGTTCGCCGAGTCGGCCTGGAGGGCGTCCTGCCAGTCGGGGCGCGCGAAGGGACGCTGGTACGTCGGCCCGTCGTGCGCCACGGACCGCGGGGGTACGTCGACCACGCGCTCGCCGTGCCAGTCGATCTGCAGCCGGCCGGTGTCGGTCACCTCGCCCACCACCACGGCCTCGACGTCCCACTTCGCGCAGATCGCGAGGAAGGCCTCGACGTCGCCGGGCTCGACGACCGCCATCATCCGCTCCTGCGACTCGCTCATGAGGATCTCCTCGGGAGCGAGCGTGGAGTCGCGCAGCGGGACCCGGTCGAGCTCGACGTGCATGCCGCCGTCGCCGGCGGAGGCGAGCTCGGAGGTGGCGCAGGACAGCCCGGCGCCGCCGAGGTCCTGGATGCCGGCGACGAGGCCGGCCGCAAAGATCTCGAGGGTGCACTCGATGAGCAGCTTCTCCATGAAGGGGTCGCCGACCTGCACGCTGGGGCGCTTGGCCGGGCCGCCCTCGTCGAAGGTCTCGGAGGCGAGCACGGAAACGCCTCCGATGCCGTCGCCGCCGGTCCGGGCGCCGTACAGGATGACCTGGTTGCCGACGCCGGAGGCCTTGGCCAGGTGCAGGTCCTCGTGCTTGAGCACGCCGACGCAGAGCGCGTTGACCAGCGGGTTGCCGAGGTAGGTCTCGTCGAAGACCGCCTCGCCGCCGATGTTGGGCAGGCCGAGGCAGTTGCCGTAGCCGCCGACCCCGGCCACGATCCCCGGCAGCACCCGGTGGGTGTCGTCGGCGTCGAGCGGCCCGAACCGGAGCGGGTCCATCACGGCGACCGGCCGGGCGCCCATCGCGAGGATGTCGCGAACGATGCCGCCGACACCGGTCGCGGCGCCCTGGTAGGGCTCGACGTACGACGGGTGGTTGTGCGACTCGACCTTGAAGGTGACCGCGTAGCCCTGGCCGATGTCGATGACGCCGGCGTTCTCGCCGATGCCGGCCAGCATCTTTCCGACGGGAGTCTCCTGCGGGATCTCGGAGAACTGCCGGAGGTGCACCTTGGAGCTCTTGTAGGAGCAGTGCTCGCTCCACATCACGGAGTACATCGCCAGCTCCGACGACGTCGGGCGGCGGCCGAGGATCTCGCGGATCCGGGCGTACTCGTCTGCCTTCAGGCCGAGCTCGGCCCACGGCTGGTCGCGGTGCGGGTCCTGGCTGGCGGCGGCGACGGTGTCGAGCGCGGACCGCTCGGGGGCGCTGGTCTCGGGCACGGGCGCCAATCTACCGGTCACGCCACCGCGGCCCGCACGGTGGCTTCCCGTCGGACCGGTCAGACCAGGAGCCCGTCGGCGACCACCTCCAGCAGCGGCCGGACGGTCGCCGGATCGAGGTCGCCCTGGTCGGCCACGGTGGCGACGCCGCCGACGAGGCGGGCCACCTGGGTGACCTCGACGCCCTCGCGCAGCGCGCCCTCGGCCCGGAGCCAGTCGAGCACCCGGTCACCGGCGGTCTTGAGCACCTCGCACTTGGTCCGGATCGGAGAGGCGGGGTCGTCCATGGCCGAGGTGATCTTGGCCGGGCCGCCCTTGTGCAGGCTGATCAGCGCGACGTACTCCTCGAACCAGTGGAGCAGCAGGTCGCGCGGCGGGCCCTCCTGGGCGAGCGCCTTGTCGGCGGCCTCGTCCACCCGGTCCACCCAGCTCTGCATGATCGCGTCGATCAGGTTCTCGCGCGTGGGGAAGTGCCGGTAGAGCGTGCCCGGGCCGACCCCGGCCCGCTTGGCGACGAGGTCCAGCGAGGCGTCGTACCCCTGCTCGCGGAAGACCTCGCGGGCGACCTCCACGATCCGGTCGTAGTTGCGCTTGGCGTCGGCACGCACAGCATTCCCCTTGCTAAACGGAGACACTCTCCGTATGGTGGATCCCAGAACCGGAGTCATTCTCCGTCTAGAGTACCTCGCCCCGCCGGGGCAGAACAGGACCTCTCCCATGACCGTGCACCCGCGAGCTCCCCGCACCGACCTCCAGACCGACCTCCCGCCGGACGCCGGACGTGCCGCGACCGGCATCGCGATCGTCCTCGTCGCCCAGCTGATGCTGGTCCTCGACGCGACCGTGGTGAACGTCGCCCTGCCCCGCATCGACGCCGACTTGGGCTTCGGCCCGGCTTCGCTGTCGTGGGTGCTCAACGCCTACACGCTCGCGTTCGGCGGGCTGCTCCTGCTCGGCGGACGTCTCGGTGACGTCTTCGGACGGCTGAAGGCCTTCGAGATCGGGCTCGCCGTCTTCACCGTGGCCTCCGCGCTCGGCGGGCTGGCCCAGACGCCTGGCCAGCTGGTCGCGGCCCGCACCCTGCAGGGCGTCGGTGCCGCGCTGGCCGCGCCGAGCGTGCTGGCCCTGCTCACCACCAGCGCTCCCGACGAGGCGGCCCGGCACCGGGCGTTCGCGCTGTTCGGCGCCGTCTCCTCCGGTGGCGCCTCGATCGGCCTGCTCCTCGGCGGCCTGCTCACCGACGTCGGGTCGTGGCGCTGGACGTTGTTCATCAACGTGCCCATCGGCATCGGCGTGCTGCTGCTCGCGCCGCGCTTCGTCGACGAGACCCGGCGCCGCCCGGGCCGGTTCGACGTGGTCGGCGCGCTGACCGCGACCCTGGGCGCCGTCTCGCTGGTCTGGGCACTGATCGGCACCCCGGAGCACGGATGGCTCTCCGTGCGGACGATCGGCGGCTTCGCGCTCGGCCTCGCCCTGCTCGCCGTGCTCGCCCGGACCGAGGTGCGCCACCCGCACCCGCTGGTCCGTCCGTCCCTGGTGAGGGACCGGGACCGGGTCGCCGCGCTGGCCGTGATGGCGCTGGTGATCGGCGCCAACCTGTCGATGTTCTTCCTGGTCGTGCAGTACGTCCAGGTGGTGCTCGGCTTCGGGCCGCTCGCCTCCGGCGTCGCGTTCCTGCCGTTCAGCCTCGGCATCTTCGCGATGTCGCGGGTGACGCCCCGCCTCCTGGCCCGGTACGGCGCCCGCTCGATGATCATGGTCGGGACCCTCGCCCTGGCCGGCGGCTACGCCTGGCTCAGCGGCATCGGCACCACCGACACCTACCTCGGCGCGGTGTTCGGCCCGATGACGATCGCCGGCCTCGCGACCGGGCTGGTCTTCATGCCGATCACCGCGAGCGTCCTCGGGGGCGTCGAGCCGGAGCACGCCGGTGCGGCCTCCGGCCTGTTGCAGACCACGCAGCAGCTCGGCAGCGCGGTCGGCGTGGCCACCATCGTGTCGGTGTACGCCGCCGGCGCGGTGCCCGGCCAGTTCGTGCCGGGCGTCCGCGAGGCGTTCCTGACCTCGGCCGCGTTCGCGGCCGTGGCACTCGTGGTCACCGCAGTGGCGCTGCGCCCGCGGCGGGCGAGCACCACCGCCCTCGACCGGGCTCCCGACCCGGTCACCGAGCCGGTCCTGGACGAGGTCGCCTGACCCCCGTCCGACACAGAACGCGGGTGTGGCCGCGACCGGTCGGTCGCGGCCACACCCGCTCTGACCTGCGCAAACTACAGATGTGTAGTTCGCCGACTCCTGTGACGGGTGTGATTTCTGAGGTTAAGGTGACCGCACCCGACCAGGCTTGGAGACCCGAACCATGAGCCCCCTTCCCCGTCGAGCCCTGCGGTCCCTCGCCGCGGCCGCCGCCATCCTCGCCACCGTGGCGACCACCGTCGCCGTCCTGACGGCACCCGCCCAGGCGGCGAACCGGGTGACCCCCGGCAACTTCACCGGCTACGGCTTCGACCAGTGCCTCGCGCCCACCCAGTCCAAGATGGACGCCTGGCGTGAGTACTCCCCCTTCTCCGCTGTGGGCATCTACATCTCGGGCAAGTCCCGGGCCTGCCGCAGCCAGCCCAACCTGACCAGGACCTGGGTCAGCAACCAGCTGGCCCGCCAGTGGAAGCTGCTGCCGATCACGCTCGGCCCTCAGGCCTCCTGCCAGCCCCGGTTCCCGCGGTACCAGGACGACGTCAAGATCAACCCGAGCTCGACGGACAACTACCGCAGGGCCCGCCAGCAGGGCTGGGCCGAGGGGAAGGACGCCGTCCGGGCCGCCCAGGCACTCGGCATCACCGCCGGCTCCACCCTCTGGTACGACCTCGAGGGCTTCGACTTCGACAACACCGCCTGTCGCGAGTCCGCGCTGCGGTTCCTGCACGCGTGGACCCGCTCGCTGCACGCGCTCGACTACGTCTCCGGCCTCTACTCGAGCGCCGGCTCCGGCATTAAGATGGTCGACAACGCCCGCGTCTACCGGGCCGGCCAGTTCGTCCTCCCGGACATGATCTGGATCGCCCGGTGGGACGGCGTCGCGAACACCTCCACCTCCTACGTCCGGGACGACGGCTGGCGGCCGGGCCGGCGGGTCAAGCAGTACCGCGGCGGCCACAACGAGACCTGGGGCGGCGTCACCATCAACATCGACAGCAACTACCTCGAGGTCGGCACCGGCTCCCAGCGCCGCAAGGCGGAGACCTTCTGCGGCGGCGTCAGCATCGACCTCCCGTCGTACCCGACCATGCGGGAGGGCTCGACGCGCACCGCTGCGGTCAAGGCGCTGCAGTGCCTGCTCCAGCGGCAGCGTGTGTACGCCGGCAAGGTCAACGGCGTCTTCTCCCCCGCCGTGACCGCCGCGGTCCGCGCCTGGCAGAAGAAGGTCGGCGCCCCGGCGTCGAACACCTGGCGCAAGCGCGACTGGATCCAGATCCACAGCCGCGGGGCCTACCGACCGGCGAAGTACGGCACCACCGGCCCGTTCGTCGCCCGCCTGCAGCGAGCGCTCGTGGCCGCGACCGGGACCCGGCAGGCCGCGGACGGCGCCTACTTCCGCAGCACCGAGAACCTCGTCAAGACGTGGCAGCGCCAGGTCGGGATGTCGGCCACCGGCGTCATGCACAGCAAGGCGTGGCGCAGGCTCCAGGCCGGCGGCTACTGACCGTCGCCGGCCCGGGGTCAGGCCCGGCCACTCAGGCCGGCGGTCCGACCAGCAACGCGACCGCGGTCAGCGCGCCCACCGTGGCGACGCCCGCGGCGGCGCCCCGGCCGGGGTGGCGCAGCGCCCACGCGGCCGGGCGCTCCAGCACGGTCACCGGGGGGTCGGCCCGCAGACGCCAGGTGGCGGGGAGCAGACCACGGGACTCGGCGTACCGGTCGAACCAGACGGTGCAGAACGGTGGCACCGCGGCCGCGAGCCCGAGCAGCGCCCGGCGCGCGGACCAGCGCTGGTCGACGGTGACCAGCACGGTGGTGACGCAGTAGGCGACGAACACGACGCCGTGGACCATGCCGAAGACCCGGACCCCGAGCTCGGTGGTCTCGGTGAGGTACTTCAGCACCATGCCGAGGAGCAGCAGCGCCCAGGTGACCGCCTCGGCGACAGCGACCCGGCGGAACAGGACAAGAGGAGTCATGACAGCACCTGCGCCGCGAGCGAGGTGAAGAAGCCGAGCCCGTCGGTGCCGGGCCCGCACAGGTCCTCGACCGCGTGCTCGGGGTGCGGCATCAGGCCGACCACGTTGCCGCGCTCGTTGGTGATGCCGGCGATGTGGCGCTGCGAGCCGTTGGGGTTCTCGCCGACGTAGCGGGCCACCACCCGACCCTCGCCCTCGAGCCGGTCGAGGGTCTCGGTGTCGGCGACGTAGGACCCCTCGCCGTTCTTGAGCACGATCGTGATCTCGCCACCGTCGGCGTACGACGAGGTCCACGGCGTGTGGTTGTTCTCGATGCGCACGCGCTGGTCGAGGCAGGCGAACTTGCGGTGGTCGTTGCGGATCAGGGCCCCGGGCAGCAGGTGGGACTCGCAGAGGATCTGGAAGCCGTTGCAGATGCCGAGCACGGGCAGGCCGCGGCCGGCGGCCTCGATGACCTCCGTCATCACCGGGGAGAAACGGGAGATCGCCCCGCAGCGCAGGTAGTCGCCGTAGGAGAACCCTCCGGGCAGCACCACCGCGTCCACGCCCTGGAGGTCGTGGTCACCGTGCCAGAGCGCGACCGCCTCGTTCCCGCCGATCCGGACCGCGCGCTGGGCGTCGACGTCGTCGAGGGAGCCGGGGAAGGTGACGACCCCGATCCGCAGGCCGCTCATCAGGCGCGGTGCTTCGCGCTGGCGGACCCGCCCTCGACGTGGACCGCGTAGTCCTCGATCACCGGGTTCGACAGGAGGGTCTCGGCGATCTCGTGCACGCGGGCCAGCGTCTCGTCGGTGGCGTCACCGTCGATCTCGAGCTCGAAGCGCTTGCCCTGGCGGACGTCCGAGACGCCGCTGAAGCCGAGCCGCGGCAGCGCGCCCTGCACCGCCTTGCCCTGCGGGTCGAGGATTTCCGGCTTGAGCATGACGTCGACGACGACACGGGCCACGAGGGACTCCTTGGCTCGGGGGATGTCTGCGCGCGTCAGTCTAGTGAGGTGTCCGGCTCGTCCTGGAACTGGACCTGGCTCGTCTCGCCGCTCGGAGCCCCACCGGCCTGGTCCCCCGCCTGGTCGTCGTTCTGCGCGGACAGCAGGGTGGCCGCGATCACGGCCGCGCTGGCGGTGAGGCCGGCGGTGGCGAGGACGGTACGGCGGGGCCGTGCGCGCCGTTGTCCGGGCGGGTCGGCGTGGGCGTCGGGCTGGGTCGCGGGCTGGGTCGCGGGTTGGTGCTCCTCCGGCATGGTCCTCCTCGGGATCGGGGCCGCCGTCCAGCGTGCCGGACCGACCTCGGCGGTGCCTGAGCCGTCGCTGAGACGTCCCTGAGAGTCAGCGTCGTCGGCCTGCTCCGCGCAGCCCGACGATCGCCAGCCCCACGCCGAGCCCGGCGAGGATCGGCCCGACGACCGCCCAGAGCGCGACGCCGGTCATCGGGCTGCCCTCGAGGTAGCCGAGACCCTGGAGCGTCCACACCAGCCCGAGCAGGAACAGGATGCCGCCGAGCGCGACGGCGAGGGTGCCGCGCACCTCAGGACAGCTCGCGCTTGAGGATCTTGCCGGTCGCGGTCATCGGGAGCGCGTCGACGAACTCGACGACGCGGGGGTACTTGTAGGCCGCCATCTCCTCCTTGCCCCACGCGACCAGCTCCTCCTCGGTCACCTCGGCGCCCTCGTTGCGGATCACGAACGCCTTGATCTCCTCGCCGTGGCTCTCGTGGGGTACGCCGATCACGGCGGCCAGCGAGACCGCCTCGTGGGTCATCAGGACCTCCTCGACCTCCCGCGGGTAGACGTTGAACCCACCCCGGATGATCATGTCCTTCGACCGGTCGACGATGTAGTAGAAGCCGTCCTCGTCGCGGCGGGCCAGGTCGCCGGAGCGGAACCAGCCGTCCCGCATCACCTCGGCGGTCGCCTCGGGCCGGTTGTAGTAGCCCTTCATGATGTTGTGGCCTTTGATCGCGATCTCGCCGACCTCGTCGGCGCCCTCGACGGCCTTCCAGTCCGGGTCGACCAGCCGCACCTCGATGCCCCAGATCGGGATCCCGATGGAGCCCGGGCGCGGGTCCCGGTCGGGGTCGCTGAACGTCGCCACCGGCGAGGTCTCGGACAGGCCGTACCCCTCGAGGATCTGGACGCCGAGCTTCTCCTTGACCTGGCTGATGATCTCGACCGGAAGGCTGGCGCCGCCGGACACGCCGATCCGGAGGTTGCGGGCGATCCGCTCGACGTCGACCCCGGTGTCGGTGTCGCCAAGCGCGTGCAGCAGGCCCCACCACATCGTCGGGACACCTGCGAAGAACGTGATCGTCTCCTTCTCGAACAGCGCCACCGCCTGCTGGGCGTCGAAGCGCGGCAGCAGCACCAGGGTGGCGCCCATCGAGAATCCGGCGTTCATCTGCACCGTCGAGCCGAACGAGTGGAACAGCGGGAGCGTCAGCAGGTGCGTGTCCGAGGCCGGCTTGCTGTCGAAGAGCCGGTTGCAGGTCAGGGCGTTCATCACCGCGTTCGCGTGGCTGAGCTCCGCGCCCTTGGCCTGCCCGGTGGTGCCCGAGGTGTAGAGGATCACGGCGGTGTCGGTGGCCTCGGTGACCACGGAGTCGAAGGTCGCCGCCTGGTCCTTCAGCGCCGCCGCCATCGTCGTGGTGCCCTCGATCGGGGATCCGGCCGCGGGGTCGGCGGTGATCACGAAGAAGTGCTCGCAGCCCTCGGCCTGGCCGAAGCCGGCGTACCCCTCCTGCGCCATCGGCAGGTCCGGCGTGCCCTGGAAGCAGAAGTACGCCTTCGCCTCGGAGTCGTTGAGGTGGTAGGCCACCTCCCGGCCCTTGAGCAGCACGTTGAGCGGCGCGACCACGGCCCCGGCCTTGAGGATCCCGTAGTAGACGATCGGGAAGTACGGCAGGTTCGGGCAGCTCAGCGCGACCTTGTCGCCCGGCTGGATCCCGAGGTCGACGAGCAGGTTGGCGACCTGGTTGGCCGCGGCGTCCACCTGCGCGTAGCTCAGCCGGGTGTCGCCGAGCACCACGGCGTCGCGGTCGGGGTAGCGGCGGGCGGAGTCCTCGAGGAACACGGACAGGTTGAGCACGGGCAGCTCCCTCGGACGGGGTGTCGGGCGCGGTGTTGCCCCGAACCTACTGTGCGGTCGGTCGGGCCGGTAGGCCCGAACGGGCCGTCGCGGACGCGTAGCCCGTCGGGGTCTTCAGCCGGCTGGTCAGCCGGTTGATCGGCCGGGTGATCGGCCGGGTGGCCGGCCGCCGGCGAGCAGCAGCGAGGCCCGGCGCAGGTCGCTGCGGACCGCGGGCGGCGCGAGCCGGTGGAGGACCATCGCCAGCGGCCGGAGCGGCGTACGGCGGCTGGTCACCGCGAACGTCGCGCGGACCAGGGTGCCGCTCCCGGACGGCTCGAACACGAGGCGGAGCGCGGCCTCGAGGCCGTGCCAGCTGCCGGTCTCGGCCCACGACCGGCCCGGCTCGTGCTCGGTGACCACCATCCGCGGGCGGGCGCCGGTGGTGGTGACGTCCAGCCACGTGGCGCCGACGCCCTCGCCGGACACCTCGTCGACCCGGCGCAGGCTGGACTGCCAGGCCGGCCGGTTGCGGGGGTCGGCGAGGTAGGCGAAGACCACGTCAGGCGGCGGCGCGAAGTCGACGACCAGCTCGGTCATGGCCGGACCGCTACCAGCCGAGCCCGGTCAGCCGCTCGTACGCCTCGACGTACCGGGCCCGGGTGAGCTCGACGACCTCGTGCGGCAGCGGCGGGGGCGGCGTGCCGGAGCCGCGGTCCCAGCCGGACTCGGCGGAGGTCAGCCAGTTGCGCACGATCTGCTTGTCGTACGACGGCTGCGTGCGGCCCGGCTGCCAGCCCTCGGCCGGCCAGTACCGGCTGGAGTCGGGGGTGAGCACCTCGTCCGCGAGCACGATCTCGCCGTCGGCACGGCGGCCGAACTCGAGCTTGGTGTCCGCGAGCAGGATGCCCTTCGCGCGGGCGATCTCCTCGGCCCGCCGGTAGATCCCGACGGTCCGGGCGCGCAGCTCGGCGGCGACCTCGGCCCCGACGGTGGCGACCACCGCGTCGAAGGAGACGTTCTCGTCGTGGTCGCCGAGCTCGGCCTTGGTAGCCGGCGTGAACACCGGCTCCGGGAGCCGGCTGCCGTCCTCCAGCCCGGGCGGCAGCGGAATCCCGCACACCTCGCCGGTGGCGCGGTAGTCGTGCAGCCCCGACCCGGTCAGGTAGCCGCGAGCCACGCACTCGACCGGGAACATCTCCAGCGGCTCGCAGACCACCGCCCGGCCGGCCACCTCGACGGGCACGTCGGTGGAGATGACGTGGTGCGGCACGCCGAGCGTCTCGAACCACCACAGCGACATCCGCGTGAGGATCTCGCCCTTGTCGGGGATCGTGGTCTCGAGGACGAAGTCGAAGGCGCTGATCCGGTCGCTGGCGACCATGAGCAGCTTGCCGGCGTACGGACCGGTCTCGAGGCGGTAGAGGTCGCGGACCTTGCCCGAGTGCACGGGGATGGCGCCGTCGATCTCCGGAGCCGGCGGGATGTTCAGCACGCGGCCACCCTAGTGCGTCCGGCGACCGCCGCGACCGGGCGGCTCACGCCCGCCACGGAGCAGGGCGACCGTGCAGCCACCAGTCGAGGGCGCGGGTCATCCGGGGCAGCACGACGTACGTCATCAGCGGGGTCATCACCACCGTGCTCAGCAGCACCCGCGGAAGCAGCGGCAGCCCCGGCGCGGCCAGCCCGAGCAGCCAGGACATCAACAGGCTGAGCGGGAAGAACGCCAGCCAGATCACCACCATCTGCTTCCACCGGGGCGGTGCCTGCGGCAGGGGACGCAGGTCCTGCACGTCCGTGGTGGTGGGCTCGTCGAACCAGCCCTCGATGCCGGTACGTCGCTCCAGTCGGGACTCTCCGACGATGCCCTGGGCGGCGCCGAGCCACCAGCGCCGCTGCGACGACTCCTCCCAGCGGGCCAGCGAGTGTCCGTCCGCGAACCGGTAGAGCATGTGCCACTCGTCGGAGTCCGGCGCCGGGCGCACCCAGCCGGTGCCGAGGAACCCGTCGAAGCGCGCCGCGAGCGCACCGCCGGCACGGATCCAGGCCAGCATCTCGTCGGAGTGCGCGGGGTCGACGTGGCGGGTGATCGAGACGGTCACGGGCGCGGACATGCCCCTAGGTTCGGGCCGACCCGTGCGCCGTACCAAATGCGTCTCATGTGAGAGTTGACCCATGCCCGAGTCGCCCGAGGAGCTCCACGCCCGAGTCGTCGCAGCCGTCGGTGAGGACGGCCGCCTGCCCATGCCGCCGGTCCACGAGTGGGAGATCTTCCCGTGGGAGCTCGTCGACGGCGCCCTCCAGCCCAAGGTGGTGCCGGCGCCGCTCGACGGTCCCGAGCCGCCCCGCGCCGGTCACGACGGTGTCGACTGCTTCAGCTGCGCCGGCGACGGCAACGCCGCCCGCGTGTGGGAGAACCAGCGCTGGAAGCTCACCCACCCGCCGAAGCCGACCGGCCTGCCGCTGGTGCTGTGGCTGTCGTCGAAGGAGCACCTGGACTACGCCGACATGGGCGACGAGCTGGCCGGCGAGTACGGCCGGATCTCGACCTGGCTGTGCCGGATCATGGAGCGGCTCCCCCACATCGGCCGGGTGCACGTCAACCGGTGGGGCGACGGCTCCGAGCACCTGCACGTGTGGTTCATCGCCCGCCCCGAGCGGTTCCCGATGATCAAGGGCAGCCTCGCCGTCGAGTGGGACGAGATGCTCCCGCCGGTCCCCGAGGACACCTGGCGCGCGGACATCCACGAGGTCGCCCGCAAGCTCGCTACCCACGACGGCCGCGCCCTCGTCTGACCCCCGCCGATCCCGGCGAGCGCCGTACGAACACCACGCCATGGACGACGTCCCCACCTCACCCCGGCTCACCTTCCGCCGGATGCACGCAGCCGACGTCGACGCGATGGCGCGGCTGCTCGGCGACCCGGCGGTGATGGTGCACTACCCGCGCCCGAAGACCCGTGACGAGGCGGCGGACTGGATCGCCTGGAGCGAGCGCAACTACGCCCGGGACGGGTTCGGGCTCTGGATGCTGCACGACCGGGCCGGGGAGTTCGTCGGCGAGTGCGGGCTGACCTGGCAGCGGGTGGACGGCGAGGAGTACCTCGAGGTCGGCTACCACCTGCTCCCCGAGCACCAGGGGAAGGGCCTGGCCACCGAGGCCGCCGCCGCGTGCCGCGACTTCGCCCGGACGCGCGGCATCGGGCGACTGGTCGCGATCATCGTCCCGGACAACCACCCCTCGAAGCGCGTCGCGCAGCGGATCGGCCTCGTCCTCGACCGCGAGTCGGTGACCAGCAAGGGAGCACCGATCCACGTGTACGCCGCGGACCTCTGACCCAGGGCGACCACGGGGTCGTGCCGGGCCGGCCGGTCAGCCCGTCCCGTCGCTGCCGATGGCGTCGCGGATGATCTCGACGGCCCGCTCGCCGGCCGGGTCCTGCGTGATGACCTGCCACTCACCGTCGCGCTCGTCGTGGAAGATCGGTGCGCCGTGGTTCGCCGACGCGAGGTGCGAGACGGCTACGTCGTAGCCCCCGGCCCGGAGCGAGCGGGCCAGGCGTTCCGTCTGGGAGGCGGGACAGGTCGGGTCCCGGTCGCCGGCCACGAGGTGGACCTCGGTGTCCTTGCCGGTCCAGCCGGACAGGTCGTCGAACCACGTGACCGGGCGGCCGTCGAACCGGTAGTAGCAACCGGAGAGGGCGACGACCACCTCCGGGTCAGGAACCCTGCCCGGGCAGCGACCTGTGCCGGGGTCGTCGCGTGGCCCGAGCACGCCGAGCACCGCCAGGTCGGCTCCGAGCGACCATCCGACCACCGTGACCGGACGGTCCAGGTCGCCGCCGTACTCGTGGGCATGCCGGCGAGCGACCTGGTAGGCGCACGACAGGTCGTCGCCAGTCCGGGTCAGGCCTTCCGCCGACCCGAGGTCCGTGTGGTACGTCGGCACGAACACGACGGCGCCGGTCCGGGCGACCCGGGTCGCCAGCGCCACCATGTCCTGCCCGGTTCCCTCGTAGCCGTGCAGGGCCACCACGACCGGCCACGGCCCGGCGCCGGCCGGTGCCAGCACCCGGAGGTCCGGAGCTGTCGGGTCCGGGACGACGTGCGCGGTGACCGCCGGTTCCCTGCCGGCGCGGCCGTTCGTTCCGTCGTCGGCGCCGCCCCCGCACGCCGCCACCAGGAGGAGCGCCGCGAGCACGGCGGAGTGGCGGCTCCTCGACGTTCGGCGACCGGCAGCCACTGTGGCTCACCTCGATCCGGCGCGGATGCGCACCCGCGCATCCGGCCACCTCCACCGTCCGACGCGACGCTGGGCCGGCGGTAGGGCCGAACGGTCAGAACCGGATCCGGAAGTCCCGGGCCCCCTCGTCGGGGACCTCGTCGACGGAGACCCCCTCGACACGCGCGTACGACGGCCCGTGGCGGCACCAGTCGACCAGCTCGCCCGCCCGCTCACCCTCGAAGTGCCCGGCGACGCAGCCGTCGGGCTCGTTGCGCACCCAGCCGGTCACACCGAGCCGGGCTGCCTCCTGCTCGGCGTACCAACGGAACGACACCCCCTGCACACGTCCCCGGATCCGCACGTCGTAGGCCATGCCCCATCATGCGCACAGGTTGGCGACGTGGTGAATGCTGGGCCGGGTGAGCGACGAGACGGTGGCGCAGCCGCGCGAGGGCGAGGAGCCGGCGTACGTCCCGGACCCCCGGCGCTGGCGGATCCTCATGGTCTCGCTGGTGATCGCGTTCATGGCGCTGCTCGACGTCACCATCGTCAACGTCGCGCTGCCCTCCATCCGGGCCGGCCTCGACACCTCGAACGCGACCGTGCAGTGGGTGGTCTCGGGCTACGCGCTGGCGTTCGGCCTGACCCTGGTCGCAGGCGGTCGGCTCGGCGACGCGTACGGTCGGCGCCGGCTCATGCTGATCGGCCTCGCCGGCTTCATCATCTCCAGCGCGGCCGTGGGCCTGGCGCCCGACGCTGCGCTGGTGATCGTCGCCCGCCTGGTCCAGGGTGCCTCGGCCGGGCTGCTCACCCCGCAGAACTCCGGCCTCGTCCAGCAGCTGTTCCGGGGGCCGGAGCGCGGGCGCGCGTTCGGGTTCTTCGGGCTCACGGTCGGCATCTCGTCGGCGACCGGACCCATTCTCGGCGGCGCGATCATCGCGCTGGCCGGCCCGGAGGACGGCTGGCGCTGGCTCTTCCTGGTCAACGTGCCGATCGGGCTGGTGGCCATGGTCGCGATCGTGGCCTTGGTGCCGAAGCGGCACCACGACCCGGACCAGCCGCGGGCCCGCCTCGACCTGGCCGGCGCCGGGCTGCTCGGCGCCGGGGTGCTCGCCCTGCTGCTGCCGCTGGTGAGCCTCGAGGGTGGCGCGTCACCTGTCGTCGTGCTGGTGCTGGCGGCGCCGGTGCTGCTGGTCGCGTTCTTCCGCTGGGAGTCACGACTGAGCCGGGCCGGGCGGGAGCCGCTGCTCGACGTGAGCCTGCTGCGCGGGCTGCCCGGCTACTCCAGCGGGCTCGCGATCGGGGCCATCTACTTCACCGGCTTCACCGGCATCTTCCTGGTGCTCTCGGTCCACCTGCAGGAGGAGCTCGGCTTCACGCCGCTCGAGGCCGGCCTGCTCATGACCCCGTTCGCGATCGGCGCGGCCGTCACCGCTCCGATCGCGGGACGGCTGGTGTCGTTGATCCACCGCTCCCTGACCGTGATCGCACTGTCGACGATGATGGCCGGCACGCTCGCGGTCGCCCTGCTGGTGCCGCAGCACGCCGCGACCGCGCTCGGGATGGTGCTGGTCCCGACCCTGCTGGTGGCCGGGCTCGGCGCCGGCGGCGTGATCGGCCCCAACTTCACGCTCACCCTCGCCGACGTGCCGCCGCGCATGGGTGGCGCGGCCGGCGGTGCCATCCAGACCGGCCAGCGCATCGGCTCCGCGATCGGCGCGGCGCTGCTGATGACCGTCTACCACGTCACCGCCGACGCGACCTCGGCCGCGACCGGCCTGCGCACGGCGCTGCTCACCGCGATCGGGGTCCTCGCGGTCGCGCTGGCCATGGCGGTCCGCGACCTGCGGGTCCGGCGCTAGAGGATCGCGCCGGGGGTGTACGCCGCGGCGTCGGGGTGCCGCTCGGCCACCTCCGCCACCCGACGTACGACGGCTTCGACCTGGTCGCGGGCCGCGCCGGTGAAGGTGATCGGCTCGGCCACAAGGGACGCGAGCTGGTCGGTGGTCAGGCCGAGCCGGGGGTCGGCGGCCAGTCGCGCGAACACGTCGTTCTCGGCCTGGCCCTGACGCATGTCGAGCGCGGTGCCGACGGCGGCCTCCTTGATCGCCTCGTGGGCGGCCTCGCGACCGACGCCGTTGCGGACCGCGGCCATCAGCACCTTGGTGGTGGCAAGGAACGGGAGGTAGCGGTCGAGCTCGCGCTGGATCACCGCCGGGAACGCGCCGAACTCGTCGAGCACGGTCAGGAACGTCTGGAAGAGCCCGTCGGCGGCGAAGAACGCGTCGGGAAGCGCGACCCGCCGGACCACGGAGTCCGAGACGTCCCCCTCGTTCCACTGGTCGCCGGCCAGCTCGCCGACCATCGAGAGGTGGCCGCGGAGCACGACGGCGAGGCCGTTGACCCGCTCGCAGGAACGGCTGTTCATCTTGTGCGGCATCGCGGAGGAGCCGACCTGGCCCTCCTGGAATCCCTCGGTCACCAGCTCGTTGCCGGCCATCAGCCGGACCGTGGTGGCCAGGTTGGACGGTCCGGCGACCAGCTGCACCAGTGCGGAGACGACGTCGAAGTCGAGCGAGCGAGGGTAGACCTGGCCGACCGAGGTGAGCACCCGCTCGAACCCGAGGTGCGCAGCCACCCGCGACTCGAGCTCCGCGAGCCGGGAGCCGTCGCCGTCGAGCAGGTCGAGCATGTCCTGGGCCGTGCCCATCGGTCCCTTGATGCCGCGCAGCGGGTAGCGGGCGATCAGCTCCTCCACCCGTTCCAGCGCGACCAGCATCTCGTCGGCGACCGTCGCGAACCGCTTGCCGAGCGTGGTCGCCTGCGCGGCGACGTTGTGGGAGCGACCGGCCATCACGGTGGCCTCGTGCTCGGCGGCGAGCCGGCCGAGGCGAGCCAGCGCGGCCACCGCCCGGTCGCGGAGCATCTCCAGCGACTGCCGCACCTGGAGCTGCTCGACGTTCTCGGTGAGGTCGCGCGAGGTCATGCCCTTGTGGATGTGCTCGTGCCCGGCCAGCGCCGAGAACTCCTCGATCCGGGCCTTCACGTCGTGGCGCGTGACCCGCTCGCGGGCCGCGATCGACTCGAGGTCGACCTTGTCGACGACGTCGCGGTAGGCCTCGACGACCCCGTCGGGTACGTCGATGCCGAGGTCGCGCTGCGCCTCGAGAACCGCGATCCACAGCCGCCGCTCGAGGACGATCTTGTGCTCCGGCGACCAGATGTGGGCCAGCTCGGCCGAGGCGTAACGGGTGGCGAGGACGTTCGGGACCATCACGCGGCCGATTCTCCCACGGTGCCGGACCCCGCGATGAATCCCTGTCTGGCGCCGGAACCGGTCAGATGTGGGCCGCGATGTCCGTGCGGTGCTGGGCCCCCGGGAAGCTGATCGACGCCACTCCCTCGTAGGCCCGTGCCCGCGCGTCGGCCACCGACGAGCCGACCGCGGTCACCGCGAGCACCCGGCCGCCGGCGGTGACCAGGTGGCCCTCGGCGTCGCGGGCGGTGCCCGCGTGGATCACCTGCACGCCGTCCTCGCGGTCGAGGGTCTCGGTGCCGACGATGACGTCGCCCTTCGACGACGACTCCGGGTAGCCGGCGGACGCCAGCACCACGGCGACCGCGGCTCCCGGTTTCCAGCGGGGGGCCGGTACGTCGGCGAGGTGCCCGGTCGCGGCGGCGTGCAGCAGCTCCCCGAGCGGGGAGTCGAGCAGGGCCATCAGCGGCTGTGTCTCGGGGTCGCCGAACCGGGCGTTGAACTCCACCACCCGCACCCCCCGGTGCGTGAGCGCCAGGCCGGCGTACAGCAGGCCGGTGAACGGCGTGCCGCGCCGGGCCATCTCGTCGACGGTCGGCTGGAGGACGGTCCGGGTGACCTCGTCGACCAGCCCCTCGGGCGCCCACGGGAGCGGCGTGTAGGCCCCCATCCCGCCGGTGTTCGGGCCGGCGTCGCCGTCGTGGATGCGCTTGAAGTCCTGGGCCGGCTGGAGCGGGTAGACGCATGCGCCGTCCGCCTCGTTCCAGCTGCACAGCGCGAACAGCGAGACCTCGGGCCCGTCCAGGAAGGCCTCGACCACCACCCGCTTGCACCCGGCCGCGTGGTCCAGGGCGACCTGCCGGTCCTCGGTGACCACGACGCCCTTGCCGGCGGCGAGCCCGTCGTCCTTCACGACGTACGGCGGGCCGAACGCCTCGAGCGCGGCCGCCACCTCGTCGGGGGTGGTGCACACCCGGGCCTCGGCGGTCGGGACGCCGGCGGCGGCCATGACCTCCTTGGCGAACGCCTTGGAGCCCTCGAGCGCGGCGGCCGCGCGGGTCGGCCCGAAGCAGGCGATCCCGGCCTCGCGGACGGCGTCGGCCACCCCGGCGACCAGCGGCGCCTCGGGGCCGACCACGACCAGGTCGACGCCGAGCTTGGTGGCCAGGGCCGCCACGTCGGAGCCGGACATCGGGTCGACGTCGTGGAGGGTGGCCACGGCCTCCATCCCGGGGTTGCCGGGGGCGGCGTGCACCTCGGTGACCGAGGGGTCGCGACGCAACGCGGCCGCGAGAGCGTGCTCGCGGCCGCCGGGGCCGATGACGAGGGTCTTCACGTGAGCCGATGCTATCGGCCCGGGCGCGCGTCACCGGACCTGCGTGGTCAGGCGGGACGCACCCCGTTGCGCTCGAGGAAGTCGAGGGAGGTCTGCGCGACCTCGGACCACCCGGCGTCGATCACCAGGGAGTGACCGCGACCCGGGATCTCGGTGATCTCGGTGACCGACTTCTCGTTCTTCCGCTGGAGCTTGTAGGCGGCGTTCGCCATCGCCCACGGGACGATGTTGTCGTTCTCGCCGGAGACCACCAGCATCGGGCCGCGCTCGGGGTTGCGCTTGTCGGCCTTCACCTCCGTGAACGGGTTGAGGTTGGCGGTCGCGGCCTGGAAGAGCGGGCGGCCGGATGCGGCGACGTGGAACTCGTCGTACAGGCGCCGCGCCTCGTCCTCGGGGACCGCGTTGGCGAAGCCGTACTGGAACTCCTCGAAGGTCAGGGTGACTGCCCGGCCGTAGTTCACGGGGTTGCCGAGCACCGGGAACGCGCCCTTGAGCGAGGAGAAGGGCAGCGGCAGCACGCCACGGCTGGGGGCCGGGTCGATCGCGACGGCGGCGACGCCGAGCCCGCGGCCGGCCAGGATCTGGGTGAGCAGCCCGCCGAAGCTGTGGCCGATGATCACCGGCTTGCGGTCGAGGCCGCGGATGACCTCCTCGAGGTGGTCGGCCACCTGGCCGACCGACTTCTTCGCGAACCGCTCGGGGTGCTCGCGGGCCTCGTCGACGGTCGCGGCGTCGTCCGGCCAGTCGGGCGCCACCGTGGCGAAGCCGCGCTCCTCGAAGAAGGTCCTCCACCCGGCCCAGCTGCTGGGGAGGAGCCAGAGGCCGTGCACGAAGACGACCGGCTGCTTCCCGGAGGCGTTGGCGGCGGCGACCTCGGCGGCCTCGCGGGCAGTGACGGTGCTGGTGGTGGTGTTGGTGTTCATCGGTTTGCTCCTTGTCGGTATTCTGTAGACAGAACGTTCGTTCTCCCTAAGCGCGGGCAACGAACGGGTGTTCCCGAACCGTCGACCCGTCTGGACCAGTCATGAGCACGACGACCCCGCCCCCCTCCCCGCAGCCCCGCCCCTCCGAGGCCCGCGAGCGGCTGCTGCGCACCGCCGCCGACCTCTTCTACAACGAAGGCATCCACGCGGTCGGCGTCGACCGGGTGCTGGCCGAGGCCGGCGTCACGCGGGCCACGATGTACCGCCACTTCCCCGGCAAGGAGGCCCTGGTCGCGGCGTACCTCGGCCTCGAGGACGCGACCATCCGGGGCTACTTCGCGGCGGCCGAGGAGCAGTCCGGCGGCGCGCCGCGCGACCTGGTCGAGGCGGTCGTCGAGGGGATCGCCGAGGATGCCCGGCGCTACCACACCCGCGGCTGCCCGTTCATCAACGCGGCGGCGGAGTACCCCGACGCCGGCAGCGAGGTCCGCGCGATCGTCCGGCGGCACCGCGACTGGTTCCGCGCCACGCTGGCGGACGTGCTGACCGCGGCCGGGCTGCCCGAGCCGGGGGCGAAGGCGGACGCGCTGGTCCTGCTGCGGGACGCGACCCTGGTCGGGGTCTACCTCGACGACGGCGCCGAGGTGGTCGAGTCGTTCCGGCGTACGGCGCGCCGCGTCGTCGGCCTCGACGACTGACCTCGCGCCCCGCCGCGACCGGGGTCAGTCGTTGACGACGATCGTCTGCTCGCGGCCCGGGCCGACACCCACGCCCCAGAACTTCGCGCCACTGAGGTCCTCCAGCGCGTGCACGTAGCGCTGCGCGTTCTTCGGCAGGTCCGCGAACGTGCGGCAGCCGGAGATGTCCTCCCACCAGCCGTCGAGGTACTCGTAGATCGGCTTGGCGTGGTGGAACTCGCTCTGGGTCATCGGCATCTCGTCGTGCCGGACGCCGTCGACGTCGTAGGCGACGCACACCGGGACCCGCTCCCAGCTCGACAGCACGTCGAGCTTGGTGAGGAACAGCTCGGTGAGGCCGTTGACCCGGGTCGCGTAGCGGGCGATCACCGAGTCGTACCAGCCGCAGCGGCGGTCCCGGCCGGTGGAGACGCCGACCTCGCCGCCGATCTTCCAGAGCTTCTCGCCGTCCTCGTCGAACAGCTCGGTCGGGAACGGCCCGGAGCCGACGCGCGTGGTGTAGGCCTTGATGACGCCGATCACGCGGTCGATGCGGGTCGGCCCGACGCCGGCGCCGGTGCAGACGCCGCCGGCGACCGGGTTGCTGCTGGTGACGAAGGGGTAGGTGCCGTGGTCGACGTCGAGCATGGTCGCCTGCGCGCCCTCGAACAGCACGGTCTTGCCGTCGTCGAGCGCCCGGTTGAGCAGCAGCGAGGTGTCCTGGACCATCGGCCGCAACCGGTCGACGTACGACAGGAGCTCCTCGACCACGGCCTCGACCTCGATCGCGCGGCGGTTGTAGACCTTGGCCAGCACCTGGTTCTTCAGGTCGAGCGCGCCCTCGACCTTCTTGGTGAGGATGCCCTCGTCGAAGAGGTCGGCGACCCGGATGCCGGTGCGGTTGATCTTGTCGGCGTACGCGGGCCCGATGCCGCGGCCGGTGGTGCCGATCTTGTTCTTCCCGAGGAAGCGCTCGGTGACCTTGTCGAGCGCGGTGTGGTAGCTCGCGATCACGTGCGCGTTGGCACTGACCACCAGGCTGGACGTGTCGACGCCGCGGGCCTCGAGCCCGTCGACCTCGCGGAACAGGGCGTCGGGCGCGACCACCACGCCGTTGGCGATGACCGACGTGCAGCCCGGGGTCAGGATGCCGCTGGGCAGCAGGTGCGTCGCGAACTTCTCGCCGTTCACCACGATGGTGTGGCCGGCGTTGTGACCGCCGGAGGTTCGCACGCAGTAGTCGATGTGCGCTCCGCCGCGCTCGCTCTGCGTGGCCAGCAGGTCGGTCGCCTTGCCCTTGCCCTCGTCGCCCCACTGGGCACCGAGGATCACGATTGCGGGCATGCCACTCACCTCTCCGGTGAAATAGGAACGGCCCCGGGCAACAGCGCTGGCGTTGTCGGGGCTCTTGCGGCCCTACGCTACCAAAACCGCCGGTAGGGTTCCCGCCGTGGACCCGTTGCTCGTGATCACCAACAAGGGCGCCGGCACCGCCGACGACGAGAACCTGGCGGTCGCGCTCGACGTCCTGCGGACCGGCGCGTCCGTCGAGGTCGCCGCCACCTCCAGCCCCGGCGAGCTGGACAGTGTGCTGCACCGCTCCGGCTCGCGCCGGATCGTGGTGGCGGGCGGCGACGGCTCGATCCATGCGGTCGTCGCCGCACTGCACCGCCGCAACGAGCTCAAGGACAAGACCCTCGGCCTGGTCCCGCTGGGCACCGGCAACGACTTCGCGCGCGGCAACGCGATCCCGCTCGACCCGGCCGAGGCCGCCGGCGTCGTCCTGAACGGCGAGCCGCGCCCGGTCGACCTGCTGGTCGACGAGGTCGGCGGAGTGGTCGTCAACAACGTGCACGTGGGCGCCGGCGCCCAGGCCAGCCGCCGCGGAGCGCGCTGGAAGAAGCGGCTCGGCTCGATCGGCGTCGGCAGCGCCAACCTCGGCAAGCTCGGCTACCCGATCGGCGCGCTGCTGGCCGCCACCCACCCGCCGCGGCTGCGGCTGCGCGTGAAGATCGACGGCGCGATCGTCAACGACCTCGACCAGCCCGTGCTCATGGTCGCCGTCGGGAACGGCGCCCACGTCGGTGGCGGCACCGAGCTCACGCCCGAGGCCGACCCGGAGGACGGCCGCATCGACGTGATGGTCTCGCGGTCGGTCGGGCCCATCCAGAAGATCTCGTACGTCGCGCACCTGCGGCGGGGGGAGCACCACAAGCGCGACGACGTGCTCTACCTCCGCGGCTCCCAGGTCACCGTGACCGGCGAGGAGTTCTGGTGCAGCGCGGACGGCGAGATCAGCGGCCCGGAGCAGCGCCGGTCCTGGCGGCTCGAGCCCGCGGCGTACCACCTGCTGCTGCCGCACGACCCGGAGGCGGCCGAGCAGCCCTAGATCCAGCCCCGGCGTACGGCCTCGACGCCGGCCTGGAACCGGCTGTCCACGCCGAGCTCGTCGAACAGCTCGGCCATCCGGCGGCGCACGGTGCGCAGGCTGACCCCGAGCGAGCGCGCGATCTGCTCGTCCTTGGCGCCCTGGCTGAGCTGGCGCAGCAGCATCGTGCGGGCCATGCCGGAGGAGATGGAGACCGGGTCCGGCGCGATGCCGGCGCCCGGCACCACGATCGCCCGGTCCCACAGCTCGTCGAAGAGCACCGTGAGCGCGGTGAGCAGCCCGGGCTCGCGGACGATGAGCCGCCGGTCGTCGCTGGCGCCCCACTCGGCGGGCAGCAGCGCGCCGGCCTCGCCGATGATCGCCAGCCGGCTCGGCACCTCGGCGATGATCCGGACCTCCTCGCCGGCCGAGGCGCGCTGGAAGATCACCTGCGGCGCCTCCTCGAGGGCGCGGGCCGGGTAGATCGCACGCGAGCGACGGCCGTTCCTGAGGTGCTCGGTGACGGCGACGTCCATCGCCGAGCCGGCCTGCAGCCGCCACTGGTCGGGCCGCAACCACATCAGGTCGCCGGTCGACTGCCGGATCCACGACTCGAGGAGCACGGGTACGTCGTCACCGGTGCGCATCTCGCCGCCGAGCGGCACGCCGTGGGTCGCCGGGTCGGCGAGCGCGTAGGGGAACGACGGGATCGCGGTGCGCAGCTCCTCGAGCCGCTCCGTCGCCTGGCGCAGGGCCTGGGTCTGCTGCAGCATCATCGACGCGACCGCCTCGCCGGGCGGGGTCACCAGCACCATGTCGTCGTCCAGGGTGACCAGGCCGGCCGCGACGAACGGCGCGAGATCCTCCAGCAGGTCGACGGGGTCCCGCTCGAGCCCGTGGGCGAGTGCGTCGAGGGTCTGGCCGGACCGGGGCAGCACCTGGCGGTAGGTTTGTTCCGCCTCCGCGGAGAAGCCGAGGATGCTCAGCGCTCCGGCCAACGATTGCCCCATGAATGGCATGTTAGTGCCATCGGCACGAACCTGTCAGAAATGGTCTGGATCTCGGTGCAAGGATGTGCCCACCGCGCCTTGCAACCGAGTCCCACCGCGGGGGATGAGATTCGGGGGACAGCGCTCTGATCGCCTGGTGGCGACCGAGCAGGCGCGACGTGGGCGCCGGAACGGCCATCGTTCCGGCGCCTCACGCATTTCCGAGCGCGGTCGGCTCCAGCGTCAGTGCCGGACCTCGGGCTTGAGGTGCGGGAACAGGATGGTCTCGCGGATCCCGGCGCCGGTGAACAGCATGATCAGCCGGTCGATGCCGAGGCCGAGGCCGCCCATCGGGGGCGCGCCGTACTCCAGCGCCCGGAGGAAGTCCTCGTCGAGCTGCATCGCCTCGAGGTCCCCGGCCGCAGCCCGGCGCGACTGGTCGGTCAGCACCTCGCGCTGGATGATCGGGTCCACCAGCTCGCTGAACGCGGTACCGCGCTCGATACCGCCGATGACCAGGTCCCAGGCCTCGATCAGGCGCGGGTCCTCGCGGTGCGGGCGGGCCAGCGGCTGCGCGGACGGCGGGTAGTCGCACAGGAACGTCGGCTGGATCAGGGTCGGCTCGACGAGGTCGCCGAGCAGCTCCATGACGATGTGCGCCGGCTCCCAGTCGTCGTCGTACTCGACGTCGTGCTTGTCGGCGATCGCGCGCAGCGTCTCGAGGCCGGTGTCGGGGGTGACGGTCTCGCCCACGGCGCGGCTCACGCCCTCGTAGACCGGCAGCCACGGCCATTCCTGGTCGAGGTCGACCGTGCCTGCGGGGGTCTCGACCTGTCGGCTGCCCACCGCGTCGGCCGCGGCCAGGATCATGTCGCGCATGAGCTCGGCCATCGTGAACTGGTCGCCGTAGGCCTGGTAGACCTCGAGCATCGTGAACTCGGGGCTGTGCGTGGAGTCGACGCCCTCGTTGCGGAAGATCCGGCCGATCTCGTACACCTTGTCGACGCCGCCGACGACTGCCTTCTTCAGGCTGAGCTCGAGGGCGATGCGCAGCGTCATCTCCTGGTCGAAGGCGTTGATGTGGGTCCGGAACGGACGTGCCTTGGCGCCGCCGTGGATCAGCTGCAGGACCGGGGTCTCGATCTCGAGGTAGCCCTGGTCCTCGAGCGTGCGGCGTACGGCGCGCACGATGGCCGAGCGGGTGCGGACCATGTCGCGCGCCTCCTGGCGCACGATCAGGTCGGCGTACCGCTGGCGGACCCGGGCCTCCTCGGACAGGTCGTGGTGCAGCACCGGCAGCGGGCGCAGCGCCTTGGACGCCATCTCCCAGCGGGTCGCCATCACCGACAGCTCGCCCCGGCGGGAGGAGATGACCCGGCCCTCGACGAACACGTGGTCCCCGAGGTCGACGTGCGCCTTCCACTCGGCGAGCGCCTCCTCGCCGACCTCGGCCAGGCTGAGCATCACCTGCAGCCGGGTGCCCTGCCCCTCCTGGAGGGTCGCGAAGCAGAGCTTGCCGGTGTTGCGCACGAACATCACGCGGCCGGCGACGCCGACGACGTCCTGGGTCTCCTCACCGGTCTCGAGGTGGCCCCAGCCCTCGCGCACCTCGGCGAGCGAGTGGGTGCGCGGGACGCCGACCGGGTACGCCTGCTTGCCGTCGGCCAGGAGCTGCTCGCGCTTCGCGCGGCGCACCCGCATCTGGTCCGGCAGGTCGAGGTCGGGCGTCGTGGGGGCGTCGTTCACGCGCTCAGGGTAGCGAGGACCGCTGTCCGGCTCCGCATCGCGGAGCGGCGCGGACGCCCGGGCGCTCAGGCCAGCAGCGCGTCGTACGCCGCGGGGCTGGAGTCGCGCAGGAACGTCGAGCAGCGCTCCCACTCCTCGGTCTCGCCGATCGCGCGGGCGGCCCTGGCCAGCATCGCCAGCGAGCGGAGGAAGCCACGGTTCGGCCGGTGCTCCCACGGGACGGGACCGTGCCCCTTCCACCCGTTGCGGCGCAGGAGGTCGAGGCTGCGGTGGTAGCCGACCCGGGCGTAGGCGTAGACGGTGACGTCGTCCGCGCCGGCGCCCGCGGCCTGCTCGGCCATGGCTGCCCAGGCGAACGGCGAGGCCGGGTGGCGGCGTACGACGTCGGCGGGTGCGGCGCCGTCGTCGAGCTCCGATGCGGCCGGGTCATCGGGCAGGTGCGTGGGCGGGGGGCCCGCCATCAGGTCCACGTGGCTCATGGCGTCAGCCTAGGGTGCCCCAGGCAGGGTCCGGGGAATCGTGGTCGGCGCCCGGGTGTTGACTTGAGTCATGGTCGACACCGCACCCCAGCAGCCACCGGCACCGCGATCCGACGTCGACGCCGCGGGGCACGAGATCCGTCCGTGGCCGGCCCTCTTCGCCCTCTGTCTCGGGTTCTTCATGATCCTGGTGGACACCACGATCGTGACGGTCGCGACGCCGGCGATCATGGCCGACCTCGACGCCGACGTGAACTCCGTGGTCTGGGTGACCAGCGCCTACCTCCTGGCGTACGCCGTGCCGGTGCTGATCACCGGGCGCCTCGGTGACCGGTTCGGTCCGAAGAACCTCTACATGGTCGGCCTGACCGTCTTCACGGTCGCCTCGCTGTGGTGCGGGCTCACCACCACGGTGGAGATGCTGATCGTGGCGCGGGTGGTCCAGGGCCTCGGCGCCTCGATGATGACCCCGCAGACGATGGCGGTCATCACCCGCATCTTCCCGGCGGAGCGGCGCGGCCAGGCGATGGCGCTGTGGGGCGCTACCGCCGGTGTGGCCACGCTGGTCGGCCCCATCCTCGGCGGCATCCTCGTCGACACCCTCGGCTGGGAGTGGATCTTCTTCATCAACGTGCCCGTCGGCGTGATCGGCTTCGTGCTCGCCGCCCGCCTCGTCCCCAGGCTGCCGACGCACCCGCACCGGTTCGACTGGCTGGGCGTGGCGCTCAGCGGCCTCGGCATGTTCGCGCTGGTGTTCGGCATCCAGGAGGGCCACCAGTACGACTGGGGCACCATCAACGGGATCATCACGGTCTGGTCGCTGATCGTGTTCGGCCTCGTCGTGCTGGCCGGGTTCGTCTGGTGGCAGAAGGTCAACAAGCGCGAGCCGCTGGTGCCGCTGTCGATCTTCTCCGACCGCAACTTCTCGATCTCCAACTTCGCGATCTCGACGATGTCGTTCACCGCGACCGCGATGGGCTTCCCGCTGATGCTCTACGCACAGCTGGTGCGCGGCCTGTCGCCGACCGACGCGGCGCTGCTGATGGTGCCGATGGCGGCGGTGTCGATCGTGATGGCGCCGGTCGTCGGCCGGTTCACCGACCGCGTGCACCCGCGCCTGATCACCGGCGCCGGCTTCGCGGTCACCGCGGCTGCCGTGCTCTGGCTGGCGCTGGTGATGACTCCGGACAGCGCGACCTGGCAGCTCCTGGTCCCGATGGCCGTGCTCGGCCTCGGCATGGCCGGCGTCTGGGCACCGCTCGCCGCCACGGCGACCCGCAACCTGCCGCTGCAGCTCGCCGGTGCGGGCGCCGGCGTCTACAACGCCACGCGGCAGGTCGGCGCGGTCCTCGGCTCGGCCGCGATCGCGGTGCTGATGGACAGCCGGCTCGCCGCGCAGGGCCTCTCCTCCGGCGGTGCCGGCAAGGGCGAGGCCGCGATGAGCGGCGGGCTCCCCGACGTCGTGCACGTGCCGTTCAGCGACGCCATGTCGCAGTCGATGCTCCTGCCCGCCGCCGTCCTCGTCCTCGGCTTCGTCTCGGTGCTGTTCTTCCAGCTCCCGAGGCACCTGGCCGAGCGCTCCGCCTGACACCTCTCCCTGCGCTCGCCCTTCTATCGGACACCGCAGCTGTAACGCGGTGTTCGTGTTGCTTGGCACGTGTTCGAACACTGACTAAGTGACATGAACACCGCGTTACAGCTGAGATCGGGGGCGGGTCAGGCGAGGCGAGCGCCGCGCAGCTCCCGGGCGACGGCGGCGAGGTGCGGGGGTAGCACGGTGCCGAAGCGGTCGACAGTGAGGGCGTACTCCGCACGCAGGCGCTGCTTCGCCCGGTCGCGGGCCGGTCCCCAGAGGTCGTCCCAGATGATCCGGGAGATGCCGAGCCCCTCGGCGACGATGAGCCGCTCGCGCTTCTTCTCCTCCCAGACCACCTCGCCCGGATCGCGGTCAGCCACGCCGCCCTGCTCGACCCGGACGTACTTGACCCGCCCGTCGAACTCGAAGACGTGGCGGCCGATCCGGAGGTCGCACCAGAACGTCCCGCCGGCGGTGCGCAGAGGGAACTGCGTGTCGACGACGCCGAGGCCGAGCTCCTCGAGCATCAGACGTGACAGCGACTCACCGATCGACTCGGCGCCCGGGTCGGCGTGGAGTACCGCCTCGCGGGAGGCGGTGATGCCCGGCCAGCAGGTCATCGTGGCGAGCTGTGCCTCGAGCTGGCCCCGGGTGACACCGCGCCGCATCGCGCCGTCGCAGGCGACCACGCCAGCCGTGAAACCGTGCTCCCTCCCGAGGTCGAGCGCGGTGCGTCCGACGCCGGTGACGTGGAGGCCGTCCACCTCGTCGAGCTCGGGGAGGGCGTACGACAGGTGGTGCTGGACGCCGTGCTCGGTCCGGCCGCCGCCGACACCGGGACGGGTGATGTGGACGAGCTCGCGCCTCGGTGTGAGCATCGGCAGTCCGTGTGCCCGCGCCGCCGAGTCGTGGCTCAGCACGTGCGGGACCCGCAGGGTCAGGTGGGCGGCCCGGTCCCGGAGCCTGGCGCGCCCGTCGTACGGGTCGACGCCGTCCCAGACCTCGGGGAGGACGTAGACACCACGGCGCACGGGCACCCAGGCGCCGGTGCGCACGTGCCGGCGGATCTCCTGGTCGGTGTATCCGGCGACGAGGGCCTGCCGTCGGGTGAACAGTCCGTGCTGCCTGGCCGCCACCGCGGCGAGATCGGGTCGCATGGCCGCCAGCCTGCGACCGCCGTACGACGTCGCCCCGGCCGTTCCCGGTCACCTGTGGACGACCGCGCTCCACCGGCCCCTTGTGGACGAGAACCGGGCCGATCCGTGCCCCCAGCCGCCTGTAACGCGGTGTTCGTGTTGCTTAGTACGTGGTCGAACACGTGCTGAGTGACAAGACCACCGCGTTACAGCGAGAACGGCGGGGTGGCGGTGGTGGGTCAGGCGGTGGGGGACGTGCCCGCGGAGCGGAGGTTCTCGCAGGCCTCGACGATGCGGGCGGCCATGCCGGCCTCGGCGGCCTTGCCCCAGGCGCGGGGGTCGTAGGCCTTCTTGTTGCCGACCTCGCCGTCGACCTTCAGCACGCCGTCGTAGTTGGTGAACATGTGCCCGGCGACCGGGCGGGTGAAGGCGTACTGCGTGTCGGTGTCGACGTTCATCTTCACCACGCCGTAGTCGACGGCCGCGCCGATCTCCTCGGCGGTCGAGCCGGAGCCGCCGTGGAAGACCAGGTGGAACGGCTTGCTGCCGTCCTCGAGGCCGAACTCCTTCACGACCGCGGCCTGCGCGTCGCGGAGCACGTCGGGACGCAGCTGCACGTTGCCGGGCTTGTAGACGCCGTGCACGTTGCCGAAGGTCAGCGCGGTCATGTAGTAGCCGCGGTCGCCGTACCCCAGCGCGCGGGCGGTCGCGATCGCGTCCTCGGGCGTGGAGTAGAGCTTGTCGTTGATCTCGTGGGCGACACCGTCCTCCTCGCCGCCGACCACGCCGACCTCGATCTCGAGGATCACGTTGGCCTGCTTGCACTTCTCGAGCAGCTCCTCCGCGATCACGAGGTTCTCGTCGAGCGGCACCGCGGAGCCGTCCCACATGTGCGACTGGAACAGCGGCGGCTGGCCGTTCTTGACCCGCTCGAGGGAGATGTCGAGGAGCGGCCGCACGAAGCCGTCGAGCTTGTCCTTCGGGCAGTGGTCGGTGTGCAGCGCGATGTTGACCGGGTAGTTCTTCGCGACCTCGGCGGCGAACGCGGCGAAGGCGGCCGAGCCCGCGACCATGTCCTTCACGGAGGGGCCGGAGAGGTACTCCGCGCCGCCGGTGGAGACCTGGATGATGCCGTCGGAGCCCGCGTCGGCGAAGCCCTTGAGGGCGGCGTTGAGGGTCTGGGACGACGAGACGTTGATCGCGGGGTACGCGAACGCGCCGGACTTGGCGCGGTCCAGCATCTCGGCGTAGACCTCGGGCGTGGCGATGGGCATGGCGGTGCTCCTCCGGACTCGCTGTGACGACGCTGCCCACCCTAGTGGTCGCCGGCCACGCGCGGCAGCCGGGCGGCCGGGCACCGAGACGCCGTACGACGCGCCCGTGACAACCCTTCCGACGGACGATCCGTCAAGGAGGTGACAGGCTGGACCACCTCAGGGGGACACCATGCAGCACGGCGGCACGGGCACCGACGACCACGAGACCGACTGGCACGACCTCATCGACCGCTCGTTCGGCGACGGGCCCCGCCACGTCCGGCTCGACGACCGGATCGTCGCCGGGCGGCGGGCGCTGGCCCGACGCCGCGCCGCGTCGGTGGCCGGCGCGGCCGCAGTGGTCGCGGTGGTCGCCGCCGGCACGTGGGCCGTGAGCGGCGGCCCGAGCTCCTCCGCGCTGCCCGAGCCCGCGCCGGCGACCCGCTCTGCGAGCGCGGCCCCCACGCCCACGACGGACGCGACCGCCGACGACCCGGCCGACGGGCCTCGGCCGCTGACCCGGCAGGAGCGCAAGGAGCTGTGGGAAGGCGGCGCCCACGCGGCGTACGACGCGTGGGGCCGGCTGACGATCAAGAAGGGGTGGACGATCCACCAGCGGATCCCGAACCCGATGGGCTACGACCTGCCCGCGAAGTCGGTCGGCCTCGAGGTCACCAACGGCGGCAGCGCCGAGTGGGTGCTGGTCACCCACGAGGAGAACGGCGGCGGCGCCAGCTGGGTCCCGGCCGGGGGAGGCTTCGGCACCCTCCAGGCCTGGGTCGACGACCAGGTCGCCATCAACTCCGGCAACCGCAGCACCCCCGCGCCCGGATCAGACGTCGTGACCATGACCGACGACGGGCGCCTGGTCGGGAGCAAGGGCGCCGAGGTGCTCCAGCAGGTCGCGAACCCCGACGTCCCCGGCTTCGCCGAGCCCGGCGACCTGACGGCCGCGGCGAAGGTCCGGGACGGGGACCAGGTCTGGTTCGTCCTGGCCCGCCGGGTCGCCGGCGAGTCCGACCTCTACCCGGTGCCTGCCCAGGTCCTGCAGCCCGGGCCGACCATGGAGGCGTTCCTCCAGCGCTGTCGGGAGCGGTACGCCGACGGGGAGGGCCTGCGGTGAGCCTGCTGACCCGCCGGGCCGACCGGGAGGCGGCGTACGTCGACTACGTCACGGCCCGCCAGGGCCACCTGCGCCGGATCGCCTACGCCCTCTGCGGCGACTGGGCGAAGGCCGACGACCTGCTGCAGACCGCCCTGGTGAAGCTGTACGTCGCGTGGCCACGGGTGGCCCTCGACGGTAAGGAGGACGCCTACGTCCGGCGGATCCTGGTCCGCGCCAACATCGACGAGTCCCGCCGTCCGTGGCGGCGCGAGGTGGCCGGCGAGCTCCCGGACGCGGCCGCGCCGGCCGGGCTGCCGTCCGAGGACCGCACGGTGCTGTTCGAGGCGCTCCAGTCGCTGCCCCCGATGCAGCGGAAGACGGTGGTGCTGCGGCACTGGCTGGGGCTCTCGGTCGCCGAGGCCGCGGTGGAGCTCGGGATCTCGGAGGGCACGGTCAAGAGCCACACGTCGCGCGGGATCGAGGCGATGCGGGCAGCGCTGGCGGAGGTCGAGCGATAGCACCGGCTAGCGTCGGGACATGGGACTCCTCACCAGCAGCCGCGAGGGCCACGTCGACCTGACCCTGGCGGACGTACGCCGGGTGCTCGCCTGCGGCCTGGCCGGCGACCGGTGGTACGTCGACGCGTGGCCGTTCGTGCTGCGCGGGACGCTGGACGTGCTCGTCGGCGGGGCCGGCCGGCAGTGGCCGGTGCCGGGCCGGCCGCTGCTCCGGGTGGGCGACCGGGCCGGCTTCTGGACGGTCACCCGGTCCGACCCCGGCGGGCTGGCGCTCGACGCGACCGTGCGGGCACCGGGGACGGTGTCGCTGCTGACCGAGTGGTTCGCGCGGCCGGGCGGCGGCACCCGGGTCCGCCTCGACGTCGCATTCCACCCGCACGGCGCGCTCGGCACGGCGTACCTCCTCGCCGACCTGCCGGCCCGCGAGCTGGTCGCCGAGCTCACCCACCGCCGGATGATCGGCGACCTCCGGAAGGTCAGCTGACCCAGCAGCCCCGGTGCAGCACGCGCTGTACGCCGAGGTCGTCGTCGAGCAGCACGGCGTCGGCGCGGAAGCCCGGCACCAGCGCCCCGACCTGACCGAGCCCGAGCATCGCGGCCGGGGTCGCGGTCGCCGCGCGCACCGCGTCCTCGATCGGCAGCCCGACCTCCTGGACCGCGTAGCGGACCGCGGCGGCCATGGTCAGCGTGGACCCCGCGATCGCGCCGCCCTCGGCCAGCCGGGCCACGCCGTCGCGGACCTGCACCTCGAGGCTGCCGAGCCGGTAGTCGCCGTCCTGGGAGCCGGCCGCGGCCATCGCGTCGGTCACCAGCACGGTGAGGTGCGGCTTCGCGCGGGCGGCCAGGCGGAGCGCGGCCGGGTGCACGTGCACGCC
This sequence comes from Nocardioides guangzhouensis, assembly GCF_004519545.1. GTDB lineage: Bacteria > Actinomycetota > Actinomycetes > Propionibacteriales > Nocardioidaceae > Nocardioides > Nocardioides guangzhouensis. The sequence goes on along the minus strand of NZ_SDKM01000010.1, from coordinate 58,220 downwards.
GTCGGCGATCAGCTCGACGTACGCGTCGGGGTGCTCGAGGAGTGCCGCCACCGGGCCGGGCTCACGGTGGTGCAGCCCCCGCATCGCGTTGAACAGGTGGGTGCCGGCCGCCGCGCCGGCGTCGAGGGCAGCGCGCGCCACGTCGTACGTCGCGTCGGTGTGCCCGATCGCGCTGACCACGGCGGCGGCGCGCAGCCGGCGGATCGCCTCGAGCCCGCCGGGCAGCTCGGGCGCCAGGGTGACCACGCGCAGGTGGCCACGGGCGGCGGTCACCAGGTCGTCGACGCGCTGCGGGGTGGCCGCCGCGAGCAGGGCCGGGTCGTGCGCGCCCGCGTGCAGCGCGCTCAGCCACGGCCCTTCGAGGTGGATGCCGGCCAGCACGCCGTCGTCGACCAGGTCGGCGAGACGGCCCACCGACGCCACCAGAGCCCGGTGGTCGTCGGTGACCAGGCTGGCCATCATCGACGTGGTGCCGTGGCCCAGGTGGGTCCGGGCGACCGCGGCCGCCGCCACCGGGTCGCCGCCGTCGAAGGACCGCCCGCCACCTCCATGTGCGTGGGCGTCCACGTAGCCGGGGACCAGCGTGGCCCCCGGCAGGTCGACGTCGGGCTCGCGCGGCGGCTCCCCCGGCCCGACGTCCGCGATCCGGTCCCCCTCGACCAGGAGCCACCCCGGCGCGAACACGCGCGCCGGGGTGACCACCCGTCCTGCTGAGACGAGCACGCTCAGGCGCTCGTGTCCGCGGCGACGGTCGACTCTTCGTCGTCGTCCTCGCGACCCGGGGTCCTGAGGTTCCACCTGCGGATCACCCAGCGGAACCCGAAGTAGTAGACGACGGCGTAGCCGAGGCCGATCACGATCAACCACCCCGGCCTGGTCGCGATGTTCCAGTTCAGGACGTAGTCGAACAGGCCGGCGGAGAACCCGAACCCGTCGCGGATCTCGAGCGCGTTGGTGAGCGCCATCGACGTACCGGTCAGCACCGCGTGCAGGACGTAGAGCGGCCAGGCGACGAACATGAACGCGAACTCGAGCGGCTCGGTGACCCCGGTCAGGAACGAGGTCAGCGCGGCCGACAGCATGATGCCGCCGACGACCTTCTTCTGGGTGGGCTTGGCCTCGTGCCAGATCGCCAGCGCCGCGGCCGGCAGCGCGAACATCATGATCGGGAAGAAGCCGGTCATGAACGCACCGGCGTTCGGGTCGCCGTGCAGGAACATCGCGATGTCGCCGTGGTAGACCGTGCCGTCGGAGGCGGTGTAGTCGCCGATGATGAACCACGGGCCGGAGTTGAGGATGTGGTGCAGGCCCAGCGGGATCAGCAGCCGGTTCAGCGTGCCGTAGACGAAGCCGCCGACGACCTCGTTGTTGGTGACCCACTCACCGGTGTTGGTGAGGCCCTTGTCGAAGATCGGGTAGACGAGGCCCATCAGCACGGCGATCGCGATCGCGGCGAAGGCGGTGATGATCGGTACGAAGCGACGGCCGCCGAAGAACGCGAGGTACGGCGGGAGCTTGATGCGGTGGTACTTCTGCCACAGGAACGCGGCGACCAGGCCCATCACGATGCCGCCGAGGACGCCGTAGTTGATCAGCTCCTGGACCTCGCCCTCCCTGGGCACGTCGAGGATGAACGGCGAGATCGCGTCGCCGACCGCCTTGAAGACCAGGTAGCCGACGACGGCCGCCAGCGCGGTGGAGCCGTCGGCCTTCTTCGCCATCCCGATGGCGACACCGACCGCGAACAGCAGCGGCAGGTTGGCGAACAGTGCGTTGCCGGCCGCGCCGATGACCGCGGCCACCTTGTCCCAACCCAGGCCGTCCGCGCCGAGAAGGTCCGGCTGGCCCAGGCGCAGCAGCAGCGCCGCCACCGGGAGAGCGGCGATCGGCAGCATCAGGCTGCGCCCGAACTTCTGGAGGGGGGCCAGGTTGAACCTGGCCTTGGTGGTCTCGCCCGCGGGCGCTTGTGCTGTGCTCACTGCTGGTTCCCTTCGGTGGTGGAGCTCGGGCCGATCTGGTCACGGCCCAGTGACATGTGGATCTGGTAGCGGTCGCCGCGGTAGCGGGACACGACGTACTCGAGGCGGCGGCTGCCCGCGGAGGAGACCCGGCGGAACACCAGCAGCGGCGTGTTGACCGGGGCGTCGAGGCGGCGCGCCATCGCGTCGTCGGCCCGCTCGCCCCACAGCGTCTGCTCGGCGCTGTCGATGACCAGCCCGTACGTCGTGGCGAACAGCTCGTATAGGGAGCCGCCGAGGTCCTGCCGGTCGAGGTCGGGCAGCGGCCCTTCCGGGTACCACCCGTTCTCGAGCGCGATCGGCTGGTCGTCGGCGAGCCGGACCCGGTCGACGCGCCAGGCCCGCTCGCCCCTCCGGAGGCGGAGCGCCTGGGCCACGTCGGCCGGCGGGTCGTCGAGCTCGATCGCGAGCAGCCGGGTGGAGGGGGTCAGCCCGCGCCGCCGCATGTCCTGGCTGAACGACGCGAGGTGCAGCCGGCTCTCGAGCCGTGGCTTCGCGACGAACGTGCCGCGGCCGTGGATCCGGGTGAGCAGCCCGTCGGCGACCAGCGCGTCGATGGCCTTGCGCACGGTCGCCCGGGACACGCCGTACGTCGTCATCAGCTCGCGCTCGGACGGGATGGCGGCGTCCGGCCCGAGCTCGGAGACGGCGAGGTCCGCGAGGGCGTCCCGCAGCTGCGCGTGCAGCGGCTGCGGGCCGTCACCGAGGAGCCGGCGGGGCTGGGTCTGCGACAAGGAATCGGCCTCTCGACACAACTGGTTCGTACTGGTACGGTCTGGTACGCACCACTGAGGATGGCCGCTGTTCCGGCGTCTGTCAACACCCTCGAGGAGATCCGGTGACCCCCACCCCGCTGACCCAGATGGCCCGCGAGATGGCCGAGCAGCCCGAGGCCGCACGCGCCACGCTCACGGCACTGCTCCCGCTCCGGCCCCGGCTCCGCGAGCTGGCCACGGGCCGGCGCCGGGTGCTGTTCGCCGCTCGGGGGTCCAGCGACAACGCGGCGATCTACGGCCGCTACCTGCTGGAGACCTGGGCCGGCATCTCGGGCGGACTGGTCTCCCCGAGCGTGGCCACCCACTACCGCAGTCGGCTCGACCTCTCCGACGCCGTGGTCGTCTCGGTGTCGCAGTCCGGCGCCACCGACGAGATCGTGACCACCCAGGCCTGGGCCCGCGACTGCGGCGCCGCCACGGTCGCGGTCACCAACGTCGAGGGCTCGCCGCTGGCCGCCCAGGCCGACCTGGCGCTGGTCACCCAGGCCGGACCGGAGCTCGCGGTGCCGGCCACCAAGACCTACCTCACGCAGCTGGTCGCGATGGCCGTGCTCGGCACGGCGCTGGCCGGCGAGTCCGACGCGCTCGACGCGGAGCTGGCCCGGGTCCCCGACGAGGTGGCCCGGATGCTGGCCGCGGCGACCGGGGTCGAGGACGCGGTCACCGCGCTCGCCGCGGCGACGTACGCCGTCGTGTCGGGGCGGGGCCTCATGCTCGGCACCGCGCTCGAGATCGCGCTCAAGCTGGAGGAGACCTGCCTGCGTCCGGTGCGCGGCTACTCCTACGCCGACCTGCGGCACGGCCCGATCTCCGTGGTCACCGAGGGCACCGCGGCGGTGCTCGTCGCGGCCCCCGGGGGGCCGCTGCTCGACGCGCTGGTCGAGCTCGCCGACGACCTGACCACGCGCGGAGCGCGGGTGGTCGGCATCGGCGGCGACGCGCGCTTCGCCGCCGCCTGCGCGGTGCACGTGCCCGGGCCGGACCTGCCCGAGCAGCTCGCGCCGCTGGCCGCGATCGTGCCCGCCCAGCTCGTGGTCGAGGGGCTGGCCCGCCGGCTCGGGCTCGACCCCGACAACCCCCGCGGTCTGGCCAAGGTGACCGCCACCGACCCACGATGAACCACCCGCACCCCACCACCCCCGTGACCGGCGTCCGACCGGTTCCGCCCCGAAGGAGCAGTACATGAGCAGCAAGGCCGAACAGATCCTCGCCGGGCTCGGCGGCGCCGGCAACGTCGTCGAGATCGAGGCGTGCATCACCCGCCTCCGTACCGAGGTCGAGGACGCCTCGAAGGTCGACGAGAAGGCGCTCAAGGCCGCCGGCGCGCACGGCGTCGTGTCGTCGGGCACCGTGGTGCAGGTCGTGGTCGGCCCCGAGGCCGACACCCTGGCCGAGGACATCGAGGACCTGATGTGACCCCGCCAGCGACGCAGGTCCTCGCGCCCTGCCCCGGCCGGCTGGTCCCGCTGTCGGAGACGCCCGACCCGGTGTTCGCGTCCGAGATGGTCGGGCCCGGCGTGGCCATCGACCCCGACCCCGGCGAGGTGACCGTGGTGTCGCCGATCGCCGGGAAGGTGGTCAAGGTGCACCCGCACGCGTTCGTGGTGCTCGGCGGCGACGGAGTGGGCGTGCTGGTCCACCTCGGCATCAACACCGTCCGCCTCGACGGCCGGGGCTTCGAGGTGCTCACCACCCAGGGCAGCACGGTCGCGGCCGGTGACCCCATGGTCCGCTGGGACCCGTCGACGATCACCGGTGACGACATCTCCACGATCGTGCCCGTGGTGGCGATGGACCGTCCCAAGGGCTCGGTGCCGGCGCCGGCCGACGGTGCCGTCGCCGTGACCGGCGACGTGTTGTTCACCGTGGAGGCGTGACCGCCGGGTGACCGCTGCGACGAGACCGGGCGCGCTCCTGCTGGACCTCGACGGCACCCTGGTCGACACCGAGCCGCTGCACCGCGAGGCGTACCGCGCCTTCTTCGCGTCCCGCGGCTGGGACGAGCCAGACCTCACCCTGTTCACCGGGCGCCGGGCCGCCGACGTCTTCGAGGCCGTGCCCGGCCCGTGGACCGGGCACGACCTCGAGGCGCTGGCCGCCGAGGTGGTCGCCCTGGTCGACGACGACGCTGCCCCGGAGCCGGTGCCCGGCGCCGCCGCGCTGATCGCCGCCGCCGGCCGGATCGGCGTACCGGTGGCGGTGGTGACCTCGGCCGGCCCGTCGTGGGTACGCCGCGCCGAGGGGCCGCTCACCGAGATCGGCCACGCCGAGACCGTGGTGACCGCGGAGGACGTTGTCGACGGCAAGCCGCACCCGGCCGGCTACCTGCTCGCGTGCGAGCGGCTCGGGGTCGACGCCGCCGACGCGCTGGCGGTCGAGGACTCCCCGGCCGGGATCGTCGCCGCCCTCGCGGCCGGGGTCGGGCGCGTGGTCGGCGTGACCACGACCCACGCGGCGGACGAGCTGTCCGCCGCCGGCGCGAGCGACGTCGTACCGGACCTGGTCGGCCTGGCCGCGTCGCTCGGCTGACACTCGGCCCTAGTCGGCGTCGGTGTCGCGCACCGGCGCGATCTCCGCCGGCTCCCCGACGACGTCCGGGCCGTCGGCGTGCTTCGGCGGAGTGGTGAGCGCGGTGAGGATCTCGCGCACGCTGTCCTTGTGCTGGGTCATCGCGGGCCGAACCTTCCGTGGGAGCGGTTCGACGGCCGAAGTGCCAAGTCCGAGAGCCGGATCGCTGGGCGAGTGGTCTGGACGACGGTACGCGCACCGGCCCCCACCCACAACGCCCCTGGGGGTGGCACTTGACCAGCGTCCGGGCCGGCCGTGGAGGCCGACCCGGACGCGGGTGTCGATCAGGTGCGTGTCAGCGGACGTCGAACCGGTCGAGGTCCATGACCTTCGCCCACGCCGCCGCGAAGTCGGCAACGAACGTGCCGTGGGCGTCGTCGCTGGCGTAGACCTCCGCGAGACCACGGAGCACCGAGTTGGAGCCGAACACCAGGTCCACCGCGCTCGCGGTCCACGTCAGGTCACCGGTCGCGACGTCCCGGATCTCGTAGACGTGCTCGTCGGACCGGGACGCCTTCCACTCGGTGCCCGGCGCGAGCAGGTTCACGAAGAAGTCGGTCGTCAGGGTCCCGGCCCGGTCGGTCAGGACACCGTGCTGTGCACCACCGACGTTGGCGCCGAGCGCGCGCAGGCCGCCGACCAGCACGGTCATCTCGCTCGCGGTGAGCTCGAGCAGGTAGGCCCGCTCGACCAGGAGGATCTCCGGCCGCAGCTTCTCCCCGGGCCGCAGGTAGTTGCGGAACCCGTCGGCGCGGGGCTCGAGGACCCGGAACGAGTCGACGTCGGTCTGCTCCTGGGTCGCGTCCGTGCGGCCCGGGGTGAACGGGACCTGCACGTCCTGGCCGGCGTCGCGGGCTGCCTTCTCCACCGCCGCGGTGCCCCCGAGGACGATCAGGTCGGCCAGGGAGACCTTCTTGTCACCGGACTGGGAGGCGTTGAAGTCCTGCTGGACCTTCTCGAGGACCTCGAGGACCGAGGCCAGCTGCTCCGGCTGGTTGGCCTCCCAGCTGCGCTGCGGCTCGAGCCGGATGCGCGCGCCGTTGGCGCCGCCGCGCTTGTCGGTGCCGCGGTAGCTCGCGGCCGACGCCCACGCGGTGGAGACCAGCTGCGACACCGAGAGCCCGGAGTCGAGCAGGGTCGCCTTGAGGGAGGCGATGTCGGCGGGGTCGATCAGCTCGTGGTCGACGGCCGGGACCGGGTCCTGCCAGATCTGGGGCTCGGCGACGTCCGGGCCGAGGAAGCGCGAGACCGGACCCATGTCGCGGTGCAGCAGCTTGTACCAGGCCTTGGCGAACGCCAGCGCGAACTCCTCGGGGTGCTCGTGGAAGCGCCGCGAGATCTTCTCGTACGCCGGGTCGAAGCGCAGCGAGAGGTCCGTGGTCAGCATCGTCGGCCGGTGCTTCCTGGACGCGTCGTGCGCGTCGGGCACGTCTGCCTCGGCGTTCTTCGCCACCCACTGGTGGGCGCCGGCCGGGCTGGAGCTCAGCTCCCACTCGTGCCCGAAGAGGTTGTCGAAGAACCCGGTGCCCCAGCGGGTGGGGGTCTGGGTCCAGGTGACCTCGAGGCCGCTGGTGATGGTGTCGTTGCCCTTGCCGGTGCCGAAGGTGTTCTTCCAGCCCAGCCCCTGGCCCTCGAGGGGGCATCCCTCCGGCTCCGGGCCGACGTACTCGTCGCCGGCGGCCGCGCCGTGGGTCTTGCCGAAGGTGTGGCCACCGGCGATCAGCGCCACGGTCTCCTCGTCGTTCATCGCCATCCGGCGGAACGTCTCGCGGATGTCGTGGGCCGCGGCGACCGGGTCGGGGTTGCCGTTCGGGCCCTCCGGGTTGACGTAGATCAGGCCCATCTGGACCGCGCCGAGGGGGTTCTCGAGCTTGCGCTCGCCGGAGTAGCGCTCGTCACCCAGCCAGGTGTCCTCCGGGCCCCAGAAGATCTCCTCGGGCTCCGGCAGGTCCTCGCGGCCGAAGCCGAACCCGAAGGTCTTGAAGCCCATGGAGTCCAGCGCCACGTTGCCGGCGAGCACCAGCAGGTCGGCCCACGAGACCGCCCGGCCGTACTTCTTCTTAACCGGCCACAGCAGCCGACGGGCCTTGTCGAGGTTGGCGTTGTCCGGCCAGCTGTTCAGCGGCGCGAAGCGCTGGGCGCCATCGCCGGCGCCGCCGCGGCCGTCCTCGATGCGGTACGTGCCGGCGGCGTGCCAGCTCATCCGGATGAACAGCGGGCCGTAGTGGCCGAAGTCGGCCGGCCACCAGTCCTGGGAGGTGGTCATGACCTCCTCGATGTCCCGCTTGAGGGCGTCGACGTCGAGCTTCGCGAACTCCTCGGCGTAGTCGAAGTCCGCTCCGAGGGGCGACGTACGCGGCTCGTTGTGGTGCAGGACCTGCAGGTCGAGCTGGTTGGGCCACCAGTCCCTGTTGGTCCGCGGTCGGCTCACCTGGGGGGTCGGCGAGTCGATGGTGGGGTTCTCGCTCTCGCTGCCGTGCTCAGACACGTGGATCGAACTCCTGTCTTGCTGTCGGTGTATCAGTGGACGGTCTCGGTGCCGGCGTCTCGACGCGCGGCGCAGGTGGGGCACTGGCCCCAATAGATGACCTCGGCCTCGTCGATGGCGAAGCCGTTGTGGTCGGACGCGGTCAGGCACGGCGCCTCGCCGACGGCGCAGTCGACGTCGGCGATGACACCGCAGGACCGGCAGATGACGTGGTGGTGGTTGTCCCCCACCCGCGCCTCGTAGCGCGCCACGGTGCCCGACGGCTGGATGCGTCGTACGAGCCCGGCGGTGGTCAGCGCCCGCAGCACGTCGTAGACGGCCTGGTGGGACACGTCGCCGAGGTCCCGGCGTACGGCGCCGATGATCGACTCCGTGTCCGCGTGCGGCAGGTCGTGCACCGCGCCGAGCACGGCGACCCGGGGACGGGTGACGCGCAGGTCGACCCCGCGCAGCATGTCCTCGCATTCCGGTGCCGTGGGCATGGCCGGAGTCTTCCGCATCTTCTTGAATCATTCAAGATCTGTCTGGCCCAGGTGCACGGCCGGCCCCATGGTGGGTGGTCACAGGGGAGAAGGTCAGCCGCGCAGGTGCTCGGCCAGGGCGCTGAGGTCCTCGGCGCCGCGGCCGGCGGCGATGGCGTCGCCCACGATCCGGCGGTTCAGCTCCACCTGGGGGACCGGTGCGCCCACCTGCGTGGCGAGGGCGGTGGCGAGGTCGAGGTCCTTGGCGACGAGGTCCAGGGCGAAGGCGACCGGGGCGGACTCGGGGTGCTCGAAGGCGGCACGCTTGTAGTGCACGAACGGCGCGGCGACGGCACTGTTGGCGATCACCTCGTAAGCCAGTTCCCGCGCGACGCCGGACTTCTCGGCCAGCACCAGCGCCTCGGCGAGGGTCTGGTTCAGGCCGAAGACCATGGCGTTCACCGCCAGCTTCATGGTCGCGCCGGACCCGAGCGGCCCGAGGTGGATGATCCGCTGCGCGAACGACTCCAGCGCGGGCGCGGCCCGCTCGACCGCCTCGGCGGAGCCGCCGGCCATGACCAGGACGGTGCCGCCCTCGACGCTGCTCACGCTCCCGGAGACCGGGGTGTCGGCAAGCAGCCCGCCGGCCGACCGCACGTCGGCCTCGAGGGCGCGGGTTGTCTCGGGCGCGACGGTGCTGGTGTCGGCGACCACGGCCCCGGCGGCGAGGCCGGCGACCAGCCCGTCGGAGCCGCCGTACGTCGCCCGGGCAGCGGCGTCGTCGGCCAGCGACACCACGACCACGTCGGCAGCGGCGGCCGCCTCGCGGGCGGTGCCGGCGACGGTCACGTCCACGGGGCACCGGGTCGCCACGGCCTCGGCGGCGGCGCGGGTCCGGTTGAAGACGGTGAGCGTGTGGCCGGCGGCCGCCACCCTCACCGCCATCGCGCCACCCATCCGCCCGGTACCGACCACGGCCACGCGCAGCGGCCCGCTCACGTGACCAGCCACCCGCCGTCGAGGTAGAGGTTGGTCGCGTTCACCGCACGGTTCTCCAGCAGGAAGTCCACGCCGTCGACGATGTCCTGCATGGTCGCCAGCCGACCGGTCGGGGTGCGGGAGACGTACGCCTCGAGCACGCCCTCCGGCTTGCCGGACCAGAACGGGCTGTCGCCGACGATGCCGGGGTGCAGCGCGTTGACCCGGATCGGCGCGATCTCCAGGGCCAGCGCGTTGACCAGGCCGACCACGCCGCCGTTGACCGTCGACACCGTGACCGAGCCGGGGTAGGGCCGGTCCTTGGCACGGCCACCGAACATCACCACGGACGCGTCCGGGCCCATCCGCGGCAGCAGCGCGTGGATCACCTCGGTGTAGCCAACCAGCTTGAGCACCACCAGCCGGGTCGCCCGGTCGACGTCGTAGTCGGCGACGGTGTTCTGGTCGCGCTCGATGGCCGCGACCACGAGCCGGTCGACCGTCCAGGTGCCCGCGAGCGCGTCGGCCAGGCCGTGCGGGTCGTCGAGGTCCAGCGCCAGCCCGGTCACCTCGCCCTCGACGGAGGCCGCCACTTCCGCCGCGCGCGCCGGGTCACGTCCGGTGAGCACCACCTCGTCGCCGCGGGCCGCCCGGTGCCGGGCCACCTCGAGCCCGATCCCGGCGGTGCCGCCGATCACCACGGTCCGCATCAGGCATCTCCTCCCAGCTGCTGCCTCAGGTAGTCCCAGTCCCGGGCGAAACGGTACGAGTAGCGCCCGGGTGGCTGCGGCGCCTGCGTCTCCAGCCAGCGCACCGGCCCGTCGCCGACGTTGCGGAAGCCGTGCACGCAGCCGCACCCGGCCCAGGCCACGTCACCCGGTTCGAGCACGTACGTCGCCCCGTCGAACGACGCCTCGACGGCCCCCTCGAGGATCAGGTAGGTCTCCTCGAACGGGTGGTCGTGCGCGCCCGCGAGCCCGTCCGGCTCGTACTGCACCATGAACATCGTCGACAGCACCGCCCCGAGGTCGGAGTCCACCATCATCTTCACCGAGATCCCGCTGTAGACGAGGAGCGCGGTGCGCATGCTGGCCGACACGGCCAGCCGGTCCTGGGTCTGCTGCGCCGGATCCATGGTGGCGGCGTCGATGTGGCCGTACCGCCGGGTGCGGGGGTCGCGCACGTCGGCCGGCACGGGGACGGTCTGCGCCACCTCGGGGACCAGCTGGGTGTCGAGGTCGTGCTCGGGGCGGGGCAGCGGCGCGGAGAGCCGGGCGAAGCGGGCCTCGGCCTCCCGGTCGTTGCGCAACGAGTGCGGGACGCCGACGGGGATCAACCCGTAGTCACCTGGTCCCAGCCGCGCCGCCTCCCCCGGAGTCTGCACCACAACCTGGCCGTCGAGCACGTACAGGCTCTCCTCGTAGGAGTGCACGTGCGCCGGCACGGCACCGCCCGGCGCCAGCCGGCTCAGCCCGAAGCCGGTGTGCACCGCGGCGGTGGCCGCGTCGACGACCGACCAGCCCTCGAGCCCGGGCGAGCCGGCCAGCGGGCCGGGCGGCGGCGCCCAGTCGAGCGCCGTACGCCGGGCCACGAGGTGGTCAGTCATGGTCGCTCATGCATTCGCTCATGCATTCGCCTTGGCCTTGGCCGCGTCCGCTGCCGCGCCGACGAGGTGGTCGCGCGAGTCCTGCACCAGCGACATCGCGCGGGCCACGTCGCCGAGGAGCCGGAAGTCCCGCTTGCGGAACTGGCCGGCGACGAGGACGTGCTCGACGTTCGACACGTCCGCCGACAGGACGACCGCGGCGACGGGGTCGTGGACGGGTCCCACGTTGACCGCGGTCGCGTCGATGACCACGACGTCGGCCTGCTTGCCCGGGGTGAGCGAGCCGGTGCGGTCCTCGACCCCGGCGACGTACGCGCCGTCGAGGGTGGCCATCGCGAGCATGTCGGTGGCGGTGAGCATGTCCTCGGGGATCGGGATGTCGAGGTCCCAGCAGGTCGCGTTGACCCGGGCCCGCTCGGCACCGAACGCGGCGCGGATCTGGGTGAACATGTCGCCGGGCACGGTGGTCACCACGTCGATCGACAGGCTCGGGCGGAGCCCGAACTTCCGGGCCTTGTTGACCGGCGGCCAGCCGTGCCCCATCTGGGTCTCCACCTGGGGCGCGATCGAGATGGTGCCGCCGGTGTCGGCGACCCGCTGCCACTCGTGGTCGCTGAAGTAGCAGCAGTGCACGAACGTCGTGTCCGAGCCGAGCAGCCCGAGCCGGTCGAGCTGCTCCACCATGCCGAACCGCCCGGCCATCCGGCCCATGCCGACGTGGACGGTGATCGGGATGCCGACCTCGCGGGCCAGCCCCCACTCGGCGGTGACGACCTGGTCCTGGGTGAAGCCGGGACCGCGGGTGGCCAGGCCCATCGTGATCAGGCCGTCGTCACCGGGCACGTACGTCGACCGGATCCGGCGTACGTCGTCGCCGGGGATCTCCTCGGCGCTGAAGAACCAGTACTTCTCGAGCGAGGTGTTGGCGCTGCCGTAGGCGTACTGCGCGCGGATCCCGGTCTCCTGGAGGGCCTTGATCGCGGCGTCGGGGTGCTCGGGGGTGTTGTTGATGTGCGACCAGTCGACCAGCGTGGTGATGCCGGCGTTGAGGCACTCCAGGCTGCCCGCGAGGTTGCTGGCGTAGACGTCCTCGGCCCGGTAGAGCGGCGCGAAGGTGTCGAGCACCTCGACGAAGTAGTCGTCGAGGGTGGCGTTCGGCGCGCAGTTGCGGATCGCGGCCTCCCACGTGTGCCGGTGGCTGTCGACGAAGCCCGGGATCACGATCCTGCCCGTGCAGTCGACGACCTCCGCGTCGGCCTCGATGTTCGCCTCGACCCCGGCGATCTTGTCGTCCTCGATCAGGACGTCCCCGGTGGCGCGGTCGCCGATGTCCGGGTCGACGGACAGGACGGTGCCGCCCTTGAGGAGGATCTTGCCCATGGTGCTGACCCCTTTCGCTGTGCCTCTCTTCGGGACCGGCGAGCCGGCCCGTGCTGACTAGTACGACGCGAGCCGGCGGACCGCCTCGACGAGCTTTCCGGTGGTGGGGATGACCCGCTCCTCGAGCGCGTCGGCGAACGGGAGCGGCACGTTCTCGCCGGCCACCCGTCGTACCGGTGCGTCGAGGAGCTCGAAGCCCTCGTCCGCCACGATCGAGGCGACGGTGGCGCCCCACCCGCCCTGGTACGGGTTCTCCTCCACGACCACCAGCCGGCTGGTGCGCTCGAGCGAGCCGAGCACGGTGGCCATGTCGAGCGGCACCAGGCAGCGCAGGTCGATCACCTCGACCGAGATGCCGTCCTCGACGAGCTGCTCGGCGGCGGCGAGGGCGAGCGGCACGGTCGCGGCCAGCGCCACCACGGTCACGTCGTCCCCGGGCCGGGCGACCCGCGCCTCGCCCAGGGGTACGACGTGCTCCGGCGGCGCCGCCTCGCCCTTGGACGCGAACAGCCCCTTGTGCTCGAAGAACACGACCGGGTCGTCGCTGCGGATCGCCGACGCCATCAGCCCGACCACGTCCGCGGGCGTCGACGGCGCCACGATCTTGAGCCCGGGCACGGTGAACGCCCAGTTCTCCACCGACTGCGAGTGCTGCGCGCCGAAGCCGAGCCCGCCGCCGTTCGCCGTGCGCACGACCATCGGGACACTGACCTGCCCGCCGGTCATGTAGCGGGCCTTGGGGATCTCGTTGGCGAGGTAGTCCCAGCAGCAGGCCAGGAAGTCGCTGAACATGATCTCGGCGACCGGGCGCATCCCGGTCATGGCGGCGCCCATCGCGGCGCCCATGATCGCCTGCTCGGAGATCGGGGTGTCCCACACGCGGTCGGCGCCGAACTCCTCGAACAGCCCGACGGTGGTCTTGAAGACACCGCCGGCGGCGCCGATGTCCTCGCCGAGGAGCACCACGCTCGGGTCGCGGCGCAGCTCGCGGGCCAGGCCGTCGGAGACCGCGTCGCGGTAGGTTGTCAGGTCCGCCATGCCCAGCCTCCGTCCGCCCAGACGTCGGTGAACGCGTCCTCGGGGTCCGCGGGCGGCGCGTCCTGGGCGGCCCGGGAGGCGGCGGCCACGGTGTCCGCGGCCCGCGCCTCGACCGCGTCGACGTCGGCCTGCGGAACGCCCCACTCGGCGAGCCGCCGCCGGGCCAGGATCAGCGGGTCGCGGGCCAGCCACTCCTCGACCTCCGCGGCGGGCCGGTACGTCGCGGGGTCGGTGCGGGAGTGCCCGAAGTGGCGGTAGGTCAGTGCCTCGAGCACCGTCGGGCCGTCGCCGGCGCGGGCCCGGTCGACCGCGGTGGCCATGGCCTCGTGCACGGCGACGACGTCGTTGCCGTCGACCAGGACGCCGGGCATCCCGTTCGCGGCCGCCCGGTCCGCGGCCGGGTTCGGCACGGAGGTGACCGACGCGATCGGGGTGTACTCCATGTAGCGGTTGTTCTCGCAGACGAACACCACCGCGAGCTTCCACACCGCGGCCAGGTTGAGCGCCTCGTGGAAGGCGCCGATGTTGGTGGCGCCGTCACCGAAGAAGGCGACCGCGACCTGGGACGTGCCGCGCAGCCTGGCCGACCAGGCGGCTCCGTTCGCCATCGGCAGGTGGGCACCGACGATCGCGTAGGAGCCGAGCATCCCGTGGTCGGCACGGGTCAGGTGCATGGAGCCTCCCTTGGCCCTGCAGACGCCGGTGGACCTCTGCATGAGCTCGGCCAGGCAGCCCTCGGGGCTGGCGCCGCGGGCGATCGCGTGGTGGTGGCCTCGGTAGGTGGCGAACACGTAGTCGTCGGGGCGCAGCGCGGCGCTCGCACCGACCGCGATCGCCTCGTGCCCGGCAGCGAGGTGGGTGGTGCCCTTGACCAGACCGCGCATGAAGAGGTCGTGGGCGGCCTTCTCGGTTCCCCGGATCACCGCCATCTGCTCGAGCCAGTCGAGCAGGGTGGCGGTGGCCACCCGGGTCGCGCTGCCCGCCTCCTGGGTCACCGCTCACCCCGTCCCGCCGACGTGTTCAGGTGCGACTGCGACTCGCGCACGGTGGGCAGGGAGCCGTCGACCGTCCAGTACCGCTGCCCGGCCACCAGCAGGTCCTCGGCCGGGAACTTCGTGATCACCTCGCACCCGTCGGCCGTGACCACGACCTCCTCCTCGATCCGCGCGGCCGACCAGCCGTCGCCGCCCGGCCAGTAGGTCTCCAGCGCGAAGACCATGCCCTCCTCCAGCGTCTCCGGGTGGTCGAGCGAGACCAGCCGGCTGAAGATCGGCTTCTCCCAGATCGACAGGCCCACGCCGTGGCCGTACTGCAGCGCGAACGCAGCCTCCTCGTCGGGGAACCCGAACTCCTGCGCGGTCGGCCAGAGCTCCACGATGTCGGCGGTGGTGGCGCCGGGGCGGACCCGCGCGATGGCGAGGTCCATGTACTCCCGGCACCGGGTGTAGGCGTCGCGCATCGCGGGCGACGCCGACCCGACCGCGAAGCAGCGGTAGTAGCAGGTGCGGTAGCCGAGGTGGCTGTGCAGGATGTCGAAGAACGCCGGGTCGCCGGGCCGGACCACGCGGTCGCTGTAGACGTGGGGGTGCGGCGAGCAGCGTTCACCGGAGATGGCGTTGACCCCCTCGACGTACTCGCTGCCGAGGTCGTAGAGCACCTTGCTGACCAACCCGACGCACTCGTTCTCGCGGACGCCGGGGCGCAGGAAGCCGTAGAGCTCGTCGTACGCCGCGTCCACCATCGAGCAAGCCTGGGTGAGCAGGCTGATCTCGTCCTCGGTCTTGATCCGGCGGGCCTCGAGGAACACCTGTTGCCCGTCGACCACGTCGAGGCCCTCGGCCCGGAGCGCGGCGAGGATCGGCATCTCGACGAGGTCGACGCCGATCGGCTCGCCGGCCAGGCCGTGCTCGCGGAGCACGGTCGCGACCTTCCGGGCGACCTCCTCGGCGATCCCCGCCCCGGGGTGGAAGGCGCCGCGGAGCGTCGAGATGCCGGCGCGGGCACGCTCGGTGCCGTCGAGCCACGGGTTGAACAGCTGGTGGTGCTTCGCGGCCGAGCCGAAGTCCCACAGGACCGGGTCGCCGCCCCGCGGGAGGACCGCGAACCGGATCAGCTTGTCCATCGCCCAGGTGCCGATGTGGGTGGCGGTCAGGTAGCGGATGTTCGAGAAGTCGAAGGTGAGCAGGGCGCCGAGCGAGGACGCCTCCAGCGTCGCGCGGAGCCGGGCCAGCCGGGCGTCGCGCAGGCGGTCGAGGTCGACCCGCTGCTCCCAGTCGACGGCGTTCGGCCCGAAGGTGCGGATGGCCATCCTTGAGTAAAGTTTCGCTTCACACCGACTGTCAAGCATCCATGAACGCGGGGAGCACGGCTCACCGAGCGGTCTGCCCGCATGTACAGTCCCACCGAACACGACGCCCGGCAGGCGAGCACCGACGAGAGCGAGGTGGCATGGCCGACGAGATCCAGCTCGGGGCCGCGATCCGGTCCGCCCGCGAGGAGCGCGGCCTCTCCCTGCGCGAGGTGGCCCGCCGGGTCGGCGTCTCCCCCAGCTTCGTCAGCCAGGTCGAGACCGGGAAGGCCAACCCGTCCGTCGGCACGCTCTACGCCCTGGTCGGCGTGCTCGGGACCTCGCTGGACGACCTGATCGGCGCGGCCGGCTCCAACGGGGCGCCGGTCGCGCCGGCCGGGATCCCGGACCGACCGTCCGCCGACCGGGTGCCGCCCTCCGTCGGCGAGCAGCCCGGCCGCACCTGGCCGCCGGTCGACGTCCCGCTCCAGACCGCGACCGACCGGAAGCGGCTGCAGATGACCGGTGTCGTCTGGGAGCGGCTGACCCACGACCACGACCCGTACGTCGACTTCCTGCACGTGGAGTACGCCCCCGGCTCGGCGTCCTGCGCGCCGGAGGAGCTGATGCGGCACGGCGGCCGGGAGTACGGCCACGTGCTCAGCGGCCGGCTCGAGGTGCAGATCGGTTTCGAGACCTACGAGGTCGGGCCGGGCGACTCGATCCACTTCGACTCGACCACCCCGCACCGGCTGAGCAACCCGCACGACGAGCCGTGCCGGGCGATCTGGTTCGTGATCGCCCGCAGCGGGGACGACCGGCCGACCGGCTACGCCTGAGGGTCGACGGGTCCGGCGTCAGCCTCGCCAGGCGTCGTCGCCGGACAGGTCGGCGTACGTCGTGACCCAGGTGTGCATGGTGATCGCGGCGGCCGCGCTGGCGTTGATCGAGCGGGTCGACCCGAACTGGGCGATCGAGAACGTGCCGTCGCACACCGCGCGGGCCGCCTCCGACAGCCCCGGCCCCTCCTGGCCGAACAGGAAACAGACCCGGCGCGGCATCTCCATCGTCTCCAGGTGCGCCGAGCCCGGGAGGTTGTCGATGCCGAGCAGCCGGACCCCGCGCTCGTGGAGGTACGTCGCGAGGTCGTCGGGCATCTCGTGGTGCCGCACGTGCTGGTAGCGGTCGGTCACCATCGCGCCGCGGCGGTTCCAGCGGCGACGCCCGACGATGTGCACCTCGGCCGCGAGGAACGCGTTCGCCGAGCGGACGATGGTGCCGATGTTGAAGTCGTGCTGCCAGTTCTCGATCGCCACGTGGAAGTCGTGCCGCCGGGTGTCGAGGTCCGCGACGATGGCCTCCATCGACCAGTACCGGTAGCGGTCGACGACGTTGCGCCGGTCGCCCTCGCGCAGCAACCGCGCGTCGTACTGCTCGCCCTCGGGCCACGGCCCCTCCCACGGGCCGACGCCGACCTCGGCGGGACCGTGCGGCATCGGGTCGTACGGCGCGCGGCGGTCGTCGCCCTCCGCCACCGGGCCCTCCGGGGGCGGGTCCTCAGAAGGCCGAGACATGCGCGGGCGCCCGCTGGGGCCGGCTGAACGCGCGCACGACCGCGGTCTGGCCGTGGCGGCGTACCGCCACGTCGGTCAGCAGCGTGAGGACCGGTCGGACCACCGGCAGCGGGTACTCCGGGGTCGGGACGCCGACGCTCGCGGCCAGGTCGTCGCCGTGCACGAGCATCTCCATGCACCGGGTCACCACGAAGTCGCCCGTGCGCAGCGACCAGCCCTGCCAGGGCAGGTGGACCGTGTCGGGCTCGCGGGTCGCGGCCAGCCGCTCCGGAAGCCGGGCGAGCTGGTCGCGGGCGGCTTCCAGCAGCGCGGCCTGGCCCACCCCTGCCCGCTCGTCCGACACCTCGCGGATGCCGACGTTGGTCTCGCTGTCCAGGTCCGTGTGGGCCCATGCAGCACGCTCGTAGTGCTGCTCCAGCGTGATCGGCCCGTCGCCCGAGGGGTCCGCCCCGAGCAGCTCGTCGAGCAGCCGTACCTGCGAGAGCAGGTGCTGGGTGAGGCCGCCCACGCTCATGCCGGCGCAGGCGCTCTCCGCCTCCCAGACGGCCGCCACCTCGGGACGTGCCGCGAGCGCGACCGTCAGCTCGGCACAGGTCACGACGTACGGCGCGAGGGTGGCTTCCACGGCCGTGACCCTACCGGCGGGGTGCGCTCAGGCGCCGCCGGGGAAGCGCCAGAGGAGGTGCACGTCGTGGGCGCTCATCCAGAGGTCCGACCCGTTCACGCCGACCCCGCCACTGCCGGAGGGCGGCCCGATCCGGTCGGTCACGGCCATCGTGTCCGGGTCGACGCGGGCGGCCAGGACGTCGGTGACCCGGACCCAGACCGCATGGCGGCTCGCCACGATGTCCCCACCCTCGATGACGCCGGTGTCCACCACGACCTCGGCCACCTCCCCGGAGCGCGGGTCGATCGCCGAGACGCTCCCGCTCGCCTGGTTCATGACCCAGACCCGGTCGGTCCCGACCGAGACGAACACCGGGGACAGGCCCACGTCGTACTGCTGCTGCACGTCGCCGGTCGCCGGGTCGAGGCGGACCACCTGGTCGGGGCCGAGCGCGGCCCAGAGGGAGCCGAAGCCGAAGCGAAGGCCACCCGTGCCTTCCGGGATCGGGATGCGACGCAGTACCGCACCGGTGCGCGCGTCGGCCACGACCGCGCTCCAGCCTCCGGCATCCGTGGGGACGAACACCTCGCCTCCACCAGCGGTGACCGAGGACTCCTCCAGCGGGTGGACGCGGAGGTCGGTCCGCGTCCGGACGGTGCGTAGCCGGGCGTCCACCGAGACCAGCTGGCCGTCGGCGGTGCAGAGCCACAAGCGGTTCCCGACCGACTCCATCCCCAGGTGGACGGGGCCGACCTGGAGCGCGGCCACCCGCCGGCCGGTCCCCGCGTCGAACGCCACCAGACCCGGGCCCAGGTCGGCGACCCACATGTCGCTGCCGGCCGCCATCACCCAGTCGCCGTTGCCCCCGGGCTGCCGGTGGCCGCCCGCAGCGGCCGCGTCGACCGGCTCGGGGAAGTCCGGAGCGGGAGCGAGCGACTCGGTGACGGCAGAGGTGGCAGATGACGAGGCGGGCCCGGTGGACGGGTCCCGGCCGCCCTCGTCCTGGTCGCCGTCCCCCGAGCAGGCGGGCAGCCCGAGCACCGCCACGGCCAGCGCCGTGGTTACGCCGTACCGATGGATCCGCATGGCCGACCTCCCCCCTCCGACCCCCTCCTCGAGCGTCCGGGGCGCCGGCGGGACGCCGCAACCGCCCGATCGGGCTGGCCCGTGCGCCCACCGGCGCTGGGCCGTCGCGGAATCGGTGGTCGCTGGGGCCGCTGGGTAGTCTGCAGGCCGTGATCCCCGACCTGCTGGAACCGCTGCTCCTGGGCATCAAGTGGATGGACCCCGAGTGGCTCCTCGAGCGGTTCGGCGAGGCCATGTTCTGGGTCTCGATGGTGATCATCTTCGTCGAGTGCGGCCTGCTCTTCCCGATCCTCCCGGGTGACTCGCTGCTGTTCAGCATCGGGCTCTTCATCCACCGAGCCGAGGCCGGCGAGGCCGGCATCGACATGAACATCGTCGTCGCGTGCGTGCTGCTGTCGGCGGCGGCCTTCCTCGGCAACGTGACCGGTTACGAGATCGGCCGGTTCATCGGGCCCCGGATCTACGAGCACCGGGGCCGGTTCATCAAGCCGGAGCACTTCACCAAGACCCACGAGTTCTTCGACAAGCACGGCGCGAAGGCGTTGGTGATCGGGCGGTTCGTGCCGATCGTGCGGACCTTCATCACGCTGGTCGCCGGCGTCGGCCGGATGGACCGCCGGCACTTCTTCTTCTGGTCGTTCGTCGGCGCGATCCTCTGGGCCACCGGGCTCACCCTGCTCGGCTACTTCCTGGGCGGCATCGAGCTCCTCCAGCACAACATCGAGGCCGCGGTGCTGCTGATCGTGTTCGTCTCCGTGCTGCCGATGGTCTTCGAGTGGTGGCGGCACCGGAAGCAGATCAACGCCGAGATCGCCGAGGTCATCGAGGACCACGACGACTGATCTCCTGCCTCGTTGAGTTGCGCCTCGCTGGTGCTTCAGTTGCGCCCCGCTCATGCTTCAGTTGCGCCCCGCTCGGGCGGCCCGCAGCGAGGCGCAACCCAACGCCCGAGCGAAGCGCAACTCAACGGTCAGGGAAGCGCGACTCAACGGGGGGTGCGGTCCTTGAGGACACCGAAGGCGACCAGGCGGTTGTCGGTGTGGAACAGCTCGGAGCAGGTGGTGAGCGTGATCAGCCGCTGGCCCTGCTGCTGGTCCGGCTCGACGCCGCCGGGCTCGGGGTTGTCGGGCAGCGGGTCGACCACCCAGCCTGCGGTGAACGGCACGACGAGGTCGTCGCCGCCGGTGGTCAGCTCGTAGGTGTACGTCGCGTCCCGGGTCTCGACGACGATCTCGTCGCCGGGCCGGAGCTCGGGCATGTGCCGCAGCGGCTCGCCGTGGGTGACCCGGTGCGCCGCGATCGCGTAGTTGCCGAGCTGACCGGGACCGGCTGCGTCCTCGAAGTGGCCGTACCCCGCGGCCAGCACGTCGTCGTCGGTCCCCTCGAGCACCGGCACCACGTAGTCGTCGCCGAAGCGCGGGATCCGGACCAGTGCGGTCACGTTCCCCTCCGCAACCTCGACGGCGGCGCCCGCGGTCCCGGTCGACCCGGTCGTCCCGGTCGTCCCGGTCGAGCCGTCCTGCCACTCCTTCGCGACCTGCGACACGATCCGCTCGTGGGTCCGGTGGGAGACCCAGTTGGTGCCCCAGAACTGCCACGCGACGTACCCGAGCAGGCCGAGGCCGCCGACGATCAGCAGCACGCCCAGCCACCACGTCCAGCGCCGTCGGAGGCGCCGAACGTGGCGGGACGGCGGGGTGGCGGCGTGGGCGCCGGTCTGCGTGCTGGCCACGGGCCGATTGTCCCCGACTACCCTCGCTGGCATGGCAGGTCCACAGAATCGGCAGGGGAATCGGCAGGCACGCCGGCTCGACGGCATCCCGACCACGATCTTCTCGACGATGTCCGCGCTCGCGGTCCGGACCGGCTCGGTCAACCTGGGCCAGGGGTTTCCGGACGTCGACGGCCCGCCGGGCGTGGTCGAGGCGGCGGTGGGTGCGCTGCGGGCCGGGCAGAACCAGTACGCCCCCGGCATCGGCACGCCGGACCTGCGCGCCGCCATCGCCGCGCACCAGCGCCGGCACTACGGGCTCGACCTCGACCCGGACCGCGAGGTGGTGGTCACCACCGGCGCCACCGAAGGGATCGCGGCCGCACTGCTCGGCCTGGTCGACCCGGGCGACGAGGTCGTCGTGCTCGAGCCCTACTACGACTCGTACGTCGCGATGATCGCCTTCGCGGGCGGCGTACGACGGCCGGTGACGCTGCGGGCGCCGGGCTTCCGCCTCGACCCCGACGAGCTCCGGGCCGCGGTCACCGACCGGACCCGGCTGCTGCTGGTGAACACCCCGCACAACCCGACCGGGACCGTTCTCGGCCGCGCCGAGCTCCAGGCGATCGCGGACCTCGCGGTCGCGCGGGACCTCGTGGTGGTCACCGACGAGGTCTACGAGCACCTGGTCTTCGACGACCACGAGCACGTCCCGCTGGCCACGCTGCCCGGCATGGCCGAGCGCACGCTCACGCTGTCCAGCGCCGGGAAGATGTTCTCGTTCACCGGCTGGAAGATCGGCTGGGCGACCGGCCCGGCCGGCCTGGTCGGCGCGCTGCTCGGCGCCAAGCAGTGGCTGTCGTTCAGCAGCGGCACGCCGTTCCAGGCCGCGGTCGCCCACGCGCTCGAGCACGAGGCCGGCTTCTACGACGAGCTCACCGCCTCGCTCCAGAAGCGCCGCGACCTGCTCTGCGCCGGCCTGGCCGAGCTCGACGTCGACGTCCGGGTTCCCGAGGGCACCTACTTCGCCACGACCGACGTACGCCGGCTCGGGTGGGAGGACGGCATGGCGTTCTGCCTGGCCCTCCCCGAGCGCGCCGGCGTGGTCGCGATCCCCGCCCAGGCGTTCTACGACGACCTCGACGAGGGCCGGCACCTGGTCAGGTGGGCGTTCTGCAAGGAGCCCGACGTCATCGAGGAGGGCCTGCGGCGGCTCCAGGCGGCGGACCTCCGCGCCTGACCCGCGTCGCGCGGACTGTCATGGGGCTGCAATTGCGGCCGCATGACATGTCCCTGCCGCCGGCGTGATGCAGCAACCCTGCAATTGCGGCCGTACGACACATCCCCGCCGCGGAAATCTGCCACAAGGCTGCAATTGCGGCCGTACGACGGACGGCCGGCTGGAGAGTTCGCGCGGGGTCAGGCCTTGAACCAGCGCTTCGAGCGGCCCAGCATCAACAGGATCATCACCGCGATGGCGGCCAGCAGCCAGAAGAACGGGACCACGGCGACGCTGAGCAGCAGCGACGCGAACGAGGTCACGACCGACAGCAGGAGCAGCACCACCCGGGCCCAGCGGGTACGGCGAAAGGCAAGCGCGGCGACCACGATCGCCAGCGCCGACAGCAGCGCGATCGCGATCGACACCGAGGTGACCATGGTGACCACCTCGTCGGCGGTCAGCCCGACGTTCTCGAGGTCCTGGCCCTCGGAGATGCTGCGCTCGAACCCGTCGCGGTCGGCGTAGACGGCGATGAACATCCACGCCGCGGCGAGCAGCGCGATCACCGAGAAGACCCAGGTGATCACGCACGCGGCGGTCACGGTGCCGGGGCGGCGCAGCTCCTCCTCGGGGTACGCCGTCGGGTCGTACGGCGCCACCGTGCCGTCCTCCTGGGGCGCCCACGAGAAGACCGGCGGCTCGGGCTTCCGCTCGGGGGTCGGGGGCTGCTCGCTCATCGGGCTCTCTCCGTGGATCGGCGGGGGCGGGGCGTCTCCCGGAGCGCTCAGGCCCCCCGGCCGGAGCGCTGGGAGGCCCGGTGCGCGAACCACGCGTTGACCGGCGGCCGGGTGAGGAGCACGACTGTAGCCACCGTCGGGAGGGTCAGCAGCAGCACGACCGGCGCGGCCACCACCATCAGCAGTGTGAGCAGCGCGGTGACCACCGCCGACGCGATCAGCAGCACCCGGGCCCAGCCGTGACCGAGGAACGCGATCAGGGCGAGCCCGGCAGCCGCCAGCGACCAGGCGCCGAAGACCGCCGCGAGCGCGAGCGACCAGGTCCGTAGCTGGTCGACGGTCAGGCCGGAGTCCGCGAAGCGGTCGTCGGAGGAGTACATCTCGTCCACGATCGACGGGTCGAGCAGGAAGCCACCGACCACCAGGAGCATCGCGAACGCGACCACGCCGGTGCACAGCCAGGTCAGCACGGCCGCGGTGAGCACCTCGCGGGGCCGGGCCGGGGCGTACGGCGCGGCGGTGCCCGGCCACGGGTGCTGCGCGGGCCAGGCCTGCGACGGCACCGGTGGCTGCTGCCACGGCGGCTGGTCCGGGGCACCCGGCGGCTGGCCCCACGGCTGCTGGCCCCACGGCTGCGACGGCCCCATCGGCTGCTGGCCCCACGGCTGCTGGCCCCACGGCTGCGACGGCCCCATCGGCGGCTGGCCCGGCTGCTGGCCCGGCTGCTGGCCCGGCGGCTGGCCCGGCGGCTGGGTGGGCGCCTCGGGCGCCTGCGCGCTCCCGGACTCGCCGCCCGGGGTGCCGAACCCGGAGAACGGGGGCGGCTCGGAGGCAGGCGGCGGCGGGGTGCGGAACGGGTGAGGAGCCGTGTCCGGGTCGGCCTCGCGGTCGGCCCGCCCATCGCCGCCGGGTGGGCCGCCGAACGGTCCGCCGGCCTGTGCGGCCGGGCGTCCGTCGAACCAGTCGCGGGCGGTCCGGGTCCACAGCATGATCACCGCGACCGCGACCATCGACGACATGAAGCCACCGGTCACGAGCCCGGCGAGGAAGAGGGGGACGGCGAGCACGGTGAGGGCGGTCCGGGCCGCCTTGTTGCGGCGCAGCACGTGCCAGCCGAGCACGATCGCCGCGGTCGCGCACCCGGCGGCCACCATCGCGGTGACGTGCATGATCGACAGCACCGTCTGCAGGCCGATCCCGGTGCCGTCCAGCGGCGGCTCGGAGAGCGCCTTCTGCACCCGCTCACGGGTGTCGATCGAGCGCAGGTTGGCGACCAGGTCGAAGACGGTGAGGACGACCGCCGCCGAGCCGAGGATCGTCACCCACCCGGCCATGGTGACCTGGGGCGGGCGGTTCGGGGCGGTGTCGCTCATGCGCGCCATTGTCTCAGGCGGCTCCCAACCCCGAGGCGGGACCGGGCAGGACTGGGGGTCCCCCGCCCCGGCCCTGGTGGCGGAGGACCCGGGCACGCGCGGCGTCCGGGGATCAGGTCGTGAGCACGAGGCCGTCGTCGCCGACGTCCACGGTGACCGAGCCCCCGTCGTTCACGTCGCCGGCGATCAGCATCCGCGCCAGCGCGTCACCGATTGCGGTCTGGATCAGCCGCCGCAGCGGCCGCGCGCCGTACGCCGGGTCGTAGCCGGTCTCCGCCAGCCAGGTGCGCGCCGCGTCGGTGACGGTGATCGTGATCCGGCGTACGGCGAGCCGGGTCTCCAGCAGTGCCAGCTGCAGGTCGACGATGTGGGCCAGGTCCTCCTTGGTGAGCGCGTCGAACATGACCACCTCGTCGAGCCTGTTGAGGAACTCCGGCTTGAAGTGGCCGCGGACCACGCCCATCACCGACTCCCGCTTCACCTCGGGAGTGAGGGAGGGGTCGACCAGGAAGTGTGAGCCGAGGTTGCTGGTGAGGATCAGCAGGGTGTTGCGGAAGTCGACCGTGCGGCCCTGGCCGTCGGTGAGCCGGCCGTCGTCGAGCACCTGGAGCAGGATGTCGAAGACCTCGGGGTGCGCCTTCTCGACCTCGTCGAGCAGCACCACGGAGTACGGCCGGCGGCGGACCGCCTCGGTGAGCTGGCCGCCCTCGTCATAGCCCACGTAGCCGGGCGGGGCGCCGACCAGCCGCGAGACCGAGTGCTTCTCGGAGTACTCGCTCATGTCGATGCGCACGATCGCGCGGTCGTCGTCGAACAGGAAGTCCGCGAGCGCGCGGGCGAGCTCGGTCTTGCCGGTGCCGGTCGGGCCGAGGAACAGGAACGAGCCGGTGGGCCGGTTGGGGTCGGAGATGCCCGCCCGCGACCGGCGTACGGCGTCGCTCACGGCGTTGACGGCCTGCTTCTGGCCGATCAGCCGCTGCCCGATGACGGACTCCATCTCGAGCAGCTTGGCGGTCTCGCCCTGGAGCATCCGCCCGGTGGGGATGCCGGTCCACGCCTCGACGACGTCGGCGACCTGCTCGGCGCCGACCTCCTCGCCGACCAGCGGCTCGACGGTGGCCTCGGCCTGCTCGGCCTTCTCCACCGCCTCGAGCTGCTTCTCGAGCTCGGGGATCTTGCCGTAGTTGATCTCGCTCGCGGCGGCCAGGTTGCCCTCGCGGAGCAGCTTGTCGGCCTCCATGCGGAGCTGGTCGAGCTGGCGGCGGAGCTCGCCCTCGCCCTCCAGGCTGGACTTCTCCTGCTCCCAGCGGGCCTCCAGCCCGCGCAGCTCCTCCTGCGCGTCGGCGAGGTCCTTGCGGAGCTTGGCCAGCCGCTCGACGGAGGCCTCGTCGGACTCCTTCTCGAGCGCGAACTCCTCCATCTTGAGCCGGTCGACGGAGCGCCGGAGCTGGTCGATCTCCTCCGGCGAGGACTCGATCTCCATGCGCAGCCGGGACGCCGCCTCGTCGATCAGATCGATCGCCTTGTCCGGCAGCTGCCGTCCGGTGATGTAGCGGTCGGAGAGGGTGGCCGCGGCGACCAGCGCGGCGTCGGTGATCCGGACGCCGTGGTGCGCTTCGTACTTCTCCTGGATGCCGCGCAGGATCTGGATGGTGTCCTCGACGGACGGCTCCCCGACGTAGACCTGCTGGAACCGTCGCTCCAGCGCCGGGTCCTTCTCGATCCGCTCGCGGTACTCGTCGAGCGTGGTCGCGCCGATCATGTGCAGCTCGCCGCGGGCCAGCATCGGCTTGAGCATGTTGCCCGCGTCCATCGCCGAGTCCCCACCGGCGCCTGCGCCGACCACCGTGTGCAGCTCGTCGATGAACGTGACGATCTGGCCCCCGGCCTCCTTGATCTCCTCGAGCACGGCCTTGAGCCGCTCCTCGAACTCGCCGCGGTACTTCGCGCCGGCGACCATCGCGGCCAGGTCCAGGCTGAGCACCCGGCGGCCCTTGAGGGAGTCGGGGACGTCGCCGGCGACCACGCGCTGGGCGAGGCCCTCGACGACGGCGGTCTTGCCGACGCCGGGCTCGCCGATGAGGACGGGGTTGTTCTTGGTACGGCGGGAGAGGACCTGGACGACGCGGCGGATCTCGGCGTCGCGGCCGATCACCGGGTCCAGCCGGCCGTCCTCGGCGGCCTGGGTGAGGTCGACGGAGTACTTCTCGAGCGCGTCGTACGTCGACTCGGCCTCCTGGCTGGTCACCCGCCGGTTGCCGCGGACCGCGGTCAGGCCCTCGCGGAGCCCGGCCTCGGTCAGGCCGGCGTCGGCGAGCACCTTCTGGGCCGACGACTCGACGGTCGCGAGCGAGATGAGGAGGTGCTCGGTGGCGACGTAGTCGTCCTTCAACGACGCGGCGAGGTCGAGCG
The DNA here is from genome assembly GCF_004519545.1 of Nocardioides guangzhouensis. Taxonomy (GTDB): domain Bacteria; phylum Actinomycetota; class Actinomycetes; order Propionibacteriales; family Nocardioidaceae; genus Nocardioides; species Nocardioides guangzhouensis. The sequence goes on along the minus strand of NZ_SDKM01000010.1, from coordinate 31,898 downwards.
CGCCGGCGAGCACCCGGGTCAGCGCGGCGGAGGCGCCCGGCTGCTGGACGGTCGAGCCGGTGGCCGTCGGCAGCGCGTCGCGCTGGGCCGATGCGGCGTGCACGAGAGCGGAGACGTCGGCCCCCGCCTTGGCCACCAGGCCGGCGGGCACGCCCCCCTCCTGGAGCAGCAGCGCCACCAGCAGGTGGATCGGTTCGGTGTGCGTGTTGCCCGCGGTGGTCGCGGACAGCTGCGCGGCCTCGATGGCCTCGCGGCTGCGGGTGGTGAACTTCTCGGCGCCGAACTGGCTCAACGTCGTCCCTCCGTGGTCTGGCCCGGTGATGCGTGGCGGCACCCAGTGTGTCCGCCACCGATCTCAACGCGCCAGAAGTTGAGTCTGTTCCACTCAACTTTGAGAAATTTGTCGCCGTCAGGAGTCGTCGGGGTCCCGCTCGGGTGGCACCTGGTGGGCCGGCAGGTCCTCGGCGTCCTCGGGCTCGAGCAGACAGGTGCGGCAGAAGTCCTCGCCGAACGGCGTGAGGTGGATGCTCCGCCGCAGCACCTTGGCGAACCGCACCGAGTGCATCGCCGTCAGCACGTCGGGCTGCGCCTCGAGCACCTGGTACTCCATCGGGTCGGTGACGCTCTCGTGCGACAGCCAGACAAGGCCGAGGCGGTCGAGGTTGTTGAGGTACGCCGGCACCCGGTCGAGGTAGCGCACCCCGGACCGCGCGCCCAGCATGTTGAGGCCGGGGGCGATCAGCTGCGAGCTGACCATGCCGACCGGGCCGCCCGTGCGCACGTCGACGCTCGGCTGGGGTCCCCCCTTCGCGAGCAGCAGCAGGATCCGGGCCTCGTCGGGTGCGAGGTCGTCGAGGATCCGGCCGAACGCCGGATGCGTGTCGTCCTCGGCCCACACGTCGCGGGAGCGCTCGAGGAGGCGGGCGCCCCGGGCCCGCAGGTCCTCGTCGTCGTGCGACTCGTGGTGGTGGTGGTTGTACCGGTGCGGGTCGTGGTGGTCGTCGGGCAGCACCGTGCCGGGGACGGTCACGCCGAGGATCGGCACGCCCTCGGCCAGCGCCGCCGTGATCGGCGTACCGTCCTGGACCCGGCGGGCGACGTTCGAGATCACCCGGGCCGCCTCGGCGACGTCGCGCGCCACCTCCTCGACCAGCTGCGAGGAGGCGTCGGGGTCGGTCACCGAGCGCAGCACCAGCCGGCCCGTGCGCCGGGTGGCGCCGACCGTCCAGACCGTCGAGCGCCACCACGCCCCGGCCGCGATCCGGGCCATGCCGGGCAGCTGCTCGGACGCGGTGTCGATGAGGACCGGCAGGGTCTCGCGCAGGGAGGCGTGCGGTTCGCCGTTGCGTGGCTCGTCCATCAACCCCCCACTCCGAAGATCAGCAGGTGGAGCACCCCACCGCCGAACCCCATGATCGCGCCGTGTGCGTAGAGCATCCACTCATCCTCGCGGATGGCGGCCCGCATCATCTCCACGAAGTCCTTGGGCGGGAGCTCCTTGGTCCGCCGCGCGACCAGGTCGCGGATCTTCGTCGCCTGCTGCCGGCTGAACTCGGGGTCGCGGAACGGCGTGATGGTGCGGTCGACGGCGACCTGCGCGATGGAGTCGCGGATGTTGTCGAACTTCTCGGTACCGACCGCGACCCGGACCATGGCGCGGGCCGGGCCGGCGGCCCGGTCGATGGCCGGGCGCATGGACTCCGCGAGCAGGTAGCGGGTGCGGTCACCCCGAGGGCCGTCGAGGAGGAAGTCGCCGATGTGCTCGAGGGTGATCACGTCGGTGGCGATGATGTCGGCGTACACGTCGGCCGCCTCGGCCTGACGGCGCGGGAAGAGGCCGTGCGCGGTGAACGGGCCGTACTTCCGGGGCTCCGGTGGCTCGAAGATCAGCCACATGCCCAGCGCGTTGGTGGCCCACCCGACCAGGACGCCGAGGATCGGGAGCAGCCACCACTGGTGGAAGACGCTGTCGACGACCGCCACCGGGATGCCGAGCAGGAACCCGAAGATGAAACCGAAGTTGACCATCAGCCGGAGCTCGCGCTCGCCGAAGTCGCGGAAGATGCGGACCACCAGCGACGGGTCGGCGCGGAACTGGTCGATGACCATGATCTTGGGGTCGAGCAGCTGGTCGATGTGCTCACCGATCTGGTCGGTGACGTTGCGGACCACGATCGGCAGCTGGGCCTGGACCCGGACGATCACCGCCTGCCGGCCCCACGGCGGCAGGTCGCGCCACAGCCGCGGGTGCTCCCGCTCCATGATCTCTTCGACGACCTGCGGCATGTCCGGCTCGAAGACGGTCACGATGTGCTCGGCGATCCGGTCCGGCTCGAGCTGCTGGTAGAACTCGCGCGGGGTGCCGAGCTTCGCGATCGCCTTGTCCACGGCGATGCTGCCCATCTTGGCGGCCCGCGCCGGGACGATGCCCTGCCAGCCGATCCCGCCGTGCAGCAGCCCCGGCACCTCTTGCGCCTTGCGGGGCAGCACCTTCGCGAGCTGCGCGAGGCCGGGCACCCGGGTGCCGTGGAACTGCACCGGGGAGAACAGCATGATCAGGCCGCTCCAGTTGATCAGCCAGCCGACCACGCCGGTGAAGACCGGGATGGTGACCAAGGGCAGCCAGTCGTCCACAGCCCTGCACTCCTCCCTCCACCGCACCGCGGCGTTCCCGCCCGGTCAACGACGCTCCCCGCCGACGGTCACGCCCGCCCCTGCAAGGATGCTCGTGTGCCCAAGCCCCGTCACGCAACGTCCGCCCCGACCGAGCTCGACCTGGTGGCGGACTGCTCGCGGTGCTTCGCGCTGTGCTGCGTGCTGCTGCCCTACTCGCGGGCGGCGGGGTTCGGCGCGGACAAGGCCGGCGGGGTCCCCTGCCACCACCTCGCCACCGACGACCGGTGCTCGATCCATGCCGACCTGCGGGAGCGGGGCTGGCCGGGCTGCGTCGCGTTCGACTGCTTCGGCGCGGGGCAGCAGGTCGCGCAGGTGACGTACGGCGGCACCTCCTGGCGCGACCACGACGACCTCGGCGAGATGGCCGCGGTGCTGTCGGTGGTGCGGCTGCTCCACGAGATGCTGCGGTACCTGGCCGAGGTGGCCCGCCGCTCGCCGGATCCGGACGCGGAGGCGGTACGGCGCCGGGTGCTGGAGGTGCGCGACCGGACGCCGGTCGAGCTGCTCACGTTCGACCTCGACGCGCTCCAGGAGGAGGTCGGCGACCTGCTGGCCGCGGCGAGCGCCCGGCTGCGCGACGCCGGCGCCCCCGACCTGTCCCGGGCGGACCTGGCCGGGCACGACCTCCGCGAGCGGGACCTCCACGACGCATCGCTCCGCGGCGCGCTGCTGATCGCGGCCGACCTGCGCGGCGTACGCCTGGGGTCCGCGGACCTGCTCGGTGCCGACCTCCGCGACGCCGACCTGCGCGGCGCCGACCTCGCGTCGGTGCTGTTCCTCACCCGGCCCCAGGTGGCGACCGCGCGCGGCGACCGCGCGACCGTGCTGCCGCCGGACCTGCCAGCACCCGCCCACTGGGCGTGAGCGCGGGCGGGACGTCATCCGAGATGGTCGAACGGGCAGCAGTCGCCCGGGCAGCCAGGACGTATGACGTCCCGGGAGTGGGTCAGCGGTTGCGGCGCCAGACCACGACCGACTGGCCGGGGTCGGGCCGCCGGAGGACCGGCAGCCGGCTCGCCTGCTCGGGCGTACGGCGGGCGGCCAGCGCCTGGCGGAGCGCCTCGCGGGTGGCCTCGAGCTCGACGACCAGCTCCTCGTTGCGGGCCGAGAGGGCGGCCAGCCGGTTCTCGAGGTCGAGGATGCGGCGCACGCCCTCGATGCCGATGCCGCTCGCGGTCAGATCGGCGATCACGCGGAGCATCTCGATGTCGCGGTGGGAGTAGCGGCGGCCGCCGCCGCCGGTGCGGTCGGGGAGGATCAGGCCCATCCGCTCGTAGGTGCGCAGTGTCTGCGGGTGCAGGCCGGTCAGCTGCGCGGCCACGCTGATGACGTAGACGCCGACGTCGGGCGCGGGCATCTGCGCACCGGGACCCTGCGGCGCCGCCACGTCAGGCTCCCTCGAACAGCTTGCTGCGCAGCGGCTTCCCGGCGGTCGCCGCCCGGTAGGCCTCGACGGCGTCGCGGGTCGCCGCGTCGAGCACGGCGGGCACCTGCACCTCGACGGTGACCAGCAGGTCGCCCATGGTGCCGTCGGACCTGCGCGCGCCCTTGCCCCGCACCCGGAACGTGCGGCCGTTGGGGGTGCCTGCCGGGATCTTCAGCGTGACCGGGACACCGGTCAGCGTGGGCACCTTGATGTCGGCGCCCAGGGCGGCCTCGTCGAACGAGACCGGCACCTCGAGCGTGAGGTTGTCGGCCTTGCGGCCGAACAGCCGGTGCGGGCTCACCTTGACCACGACGTAGAGATCGCCGGCCGGACCACCGTGCTCGCCGACCGCGCCCTTGCCGCGGATCCGGATCCGCTGGCCGTCCTTCACGCCGGCCGGGATGCGGGCCTGGATCGACCGGGCGTTCATCCCCCGGCCGGTGCCGCGGCAGGTGGGGCACGGCTCGTCGTACAGCAGCTGGCGGCCACCGCAGACCGGGCAGGTCTCGTTGAGCGTGAACGCACCGCCCACGGTGGAGGCCACCATGCCGGCGCCGTCGCACTCCGGACAGATGTGCGGCTTGGTGCCGGGCTTGCCGCCGGTGCCGTGGCAGTCGGGGCAGGGGGCGTCGGAGGTCAGCCGCAGCGAGATCGTGACGCCCTCGAGCGCGTCGGTGAAGCTCACCGTCGCGGTGGTCTCGATGTCGGCGCCCTTCTGCGGCCTGCCCGCGCGGGTGCGGGTCCCGCCGAAGATGTCGCCGAACATGTCGCCGAAGCCGCCACCGGCCCCGCCACCAGCCATCCGGTCGCGCAGCAGGTCGCTGAAGTCGAACCCGCCGGCGCCCCCGCCCGGAGCCCGCCCGAACCCGCCGAGCGGCATCGAGCGGATCTCGTCGTACTGCTGGCGTTTCTCGGGGTCGCCGACGACGTCGTACGCCTCGGCGACCGCCTTGAACTTGTCGTGCTTGACCGTGTCGCCGGGGTTGGAGTCGGGGTGGTTGGCGCGCGCCAGCTTGCGGTATGCCTTCTTGATCTCCTCCGCGGACGCGTCCTTGGACACCCCGAGCTCGGCGTAGAAGTCCTTGCCGGCCCAATCGGCCTTGCCGGTCATGCGCGCACCTCCCTCCGTGCGTTCCGGTGGTTGAGGAGGTCGCTCTGCGAGCGTCCCCCTCGGTGGTTGAGGAGGTCGTCCTGCGACCGTCCCCCTCGGTGGTTGAGGAGGTCGTCCTGCGACCGTCTCGAAACCACGCCGTCTCCTGTCAGTCCGTGCTTCAGTCCTCGGTCCCGTCGCCCGTCGGCGTCGCCGGGTCGACCACCAGCACCTGCGCCGCGCGCACCACGCGGTCGCCGATCCGGTAGCCGGCCTTGGCGATCACCTTGCAGGTGGTCACCTCCACGTCGGGATCCTCCCCGATGTGGCTCAACGCCTCGTGCAGCGTCGGGTCGAACGCATCACCCACCGCGCCGAAGCGGGTGAGACCGAGCCCGGCGACGACCCGCTCGAGCTGGTCGGCGACGGCCCGGAAGCCGTCGTCGAGCGGCCCGTGGTCGCGCGCCCGGTCGATGGTGTCGAGTACCTCGGTGATCGGGGCCAGCGCCTGGTACGTCGCGTTCTCGCGGATCAGCTCCCGGTCACGGTCGACCCGGCGCTTGTAGTTGAGGTACTCGGCCTGGAGCCGCTGGAGGTCGAGCGTGCGCTCCTCCAGCTCCATCCGGGTCACTGCCAGCTCGTCGGCGGCGCGGACGCCCTCCACCTCGGTCTCGTTGGCCATCTCACCGGCCGCCTCGCCGAAGGTGTGGGACCCCCGTCCCGCCGCGGCGGACGTGGCGCCGGGCTCCGGCGAGGGAGCGGGCGACTCGTCGGCCGCCCGCTCCTCGTCCTGAGGACCCGAGGGGCGAGGCGTCTCGAAGGGCCCCTCCGGCTGGTCCTGCGGGTTCCGCTGGGGCTCCTCGGTCACTTGCTCTCACCCTCGGTGTCGCCACCGGTGGTGTCGTCGGCCGGGGCGTCGTCGACGATCTCGGCGTCGACCACGTCGTCGTCGGCCTCGCCGGTGCTGCCGGTGGCCCCACCGGCCGCGGACTGGTCGGCCTCGGCGGCGGCGTACATCGCGGCGCCCATCTTCTGGCTGGACTCGCCGAGCTTGTGGATGCCGGCCTGGAGCTCCTCCACGGACGCCTCGCTGTTCTCCAGCGTCGCCTTGAGCGCGTCGACGTCGGCCTGGACCTCGGTCTTCACGTCCTCGGGCAGCTTGTCGGCGTTGTCGGTCAGGAACTTCTCGGTCGTGTAGACGAGGCCGTCGGCCTGGTTGCGGGCCTCGACGGCCTCGCGACGCCTGGCGTCCTCCTCGGCGTACTGCTCGGCCTCCTTGACCATGCGGTCGATCTCGTCCTTCGACAGCGCGGAGCCGCCGGAGATCGTCATCGACTGCTCGCGGCCGGACGCGTGGTCCTTGGCGGAGACGTGGACGATGCCGTTGGCGTCGATGTCGAAGGTGACCTCGATCTTCGGCACGCCGCGCGGGGCCGGCGGGAGACCGGTCAGCTCGAAGTTGCCGAGAGGCTGGTTCTGCGCCCACATCTGGCGCTCGCCCTGGGCGACCTTGATCTCGACCGACGGCTGGTTGTCGTCGGCGGTGGTGAAGATCTCGGAGCGCTTGGTCGGGATCGTGGTGTTGCGCTCGATGAGGTTGGTCATCACGCCGCCCTTGGTCTCGATGCCGAGCGAGAGCGGAGTGACGTCGAGCAGCAGGACGTCCTTGACCTCACCCTTGAGCACACCGGCCTGGAGGGCCGCGCCGACGGCGACGACCTCGTCCGGGTTGACGCCCTTGTTGGGCTCCTTGCCGCCGAGCAGCTCCTTGACCAGCTCGGTCACCGCGGGCATGCGGGTGGAGCCACCGACGAGCACGACGTGGTCGATCTTGCCGACGTCGACGCCGCCGTCCTTGAGCACGGACTTGAACGGCTCGCGGGTGCGGTCGAGCAGGTCGGCGGTCATCTTCTGGAACTCGCTGCGGGTCAGCTTCTCCTCGAAGTGCAGCGGCCCGGACTCGCCGTGGGTGATGTACGGCAGGTGGATCGTGGTCTCCGAGGACGACGACAGCTCGATCTTCGCCTTCTCCGCGGCCTCCTGGAGGCGCTGCTTGGCGATCTTGTCGGAGCCGAGGTCGACGCCGTTGTTGTCCTTGAACTTCTTGACCATCCACTCGACGACCCGGTTGTCCCAGTCGTCGCCACCGAGGTGGTTGTCGCCGGAGGTCGCCTTGACCTCGACGACGCCCTCACCGATCTCGAGCAGGGACACGTCGAACGTGCCGCCACCGAGGTCGAAGACGAGGATGGTCTGGTCGTCGCCCTTGTCGAGGCCGTAGGCCAGCGCGGCCGCGGTCGGCTCGTTGACGATGCGGCTCACGTTGAGGCCGGCGATCTCGCCCGCCTCCTTGGTGGCCTGACGCTGCGCGTCGGAGAAGTACGCCGGCACGGTGATCACCGCGTCGGTCACCGGCTCGCCGAGGTAGGACTCGGCGTCGCGCTTGAGCTTCTGCAGCACGAACGCGCTGATCTGCTGGGGCGTGAACGTCTTGTCGTCGACGGTCTGCGACCAGTCGCTGCCCATGTGGCGCTTGACCGACCGGATGGTCCGGTCGACGTTCGTGACGGCCTGCCGCTTGGCGACCTCGCCGACGAGGACCTCGCCGGACTTGGCGAAGGCGACGACCGACGGGGTCGTGCGGGCGCCTTCGGCGTTCGCGATGACGGTGGGCTCGCCACCTTCGAGGACGGCGACGACGGAGTTCGTCGTTCCGAGGTCGATACCGACCGCGCGTGCCATGGATTACCTCCGGGTTGTGCTTCGTGGTTCTGTGTTCAGGTCTGGGGTACCGGGGCCGTGCTCCCGGCATGATGCTCGGGGCCGGTCCCGGGTGGTGCGGCCATCCTGCCGCGACGGCGGCGAGTCTGACAAATAAGTTGAGTCGGATCAACTCAACTTTGCTGCATCCGTTCCAACGAGGCGACCCCGGGGTCTGTTCCCGATCCGGACCGGAATCTTCCGCCGGTCCCGCGGCCGCGGGACCGCGGGCGGCCTCCCCCTCCCACCCGCGGGCAATGACCCATGGTCGCCATTGACCGCACCGGACGCGCGGCGGACCGTCGGTAGAGGGGGCCGCGGGTGAGGCGCGGCGCCCGCGGACGTCCGGTGAGGCCGCGATGACTGGAGACACGCACGTTCCCGGTGCCGTCGACAGCGCTGCCGACGGGCCGGTGGGGACCCCGCGCGACGGGGTCCCGGCGCGCGCGGCGAGGCGGCCGGCAGCGACGACACCGCCGGTGGGTCCTTTCCGGGTGGTCACCGCGAACGTCCAGTCGTTCCCCGAGGACGCGATCACACCCGCACAGGCGCTCGAGGACCTCCAGCACAACGCCGCGGACGGCGACCTGGTGCTGCTCCAGGAGATCGCCGTGCGCTACCGGCCGCTGGTGCAGTCGGCGTTCCCGTCCCCGGAGTGGGTCGTCTACTACGGCCGCGGCGACAACGCCGACCCGATCGCGTTCCGGCGGTCCCTGTTCACGAAGGTGGAGGGCCGGGTCGACCTGCTGCACCCGGCACGCAAGCACCTCCACACGCGCCGCTACGCGACGTACCTGCGGCTGCGGTACCGCCCGCTCGGGCTCGAGCTGCACGTGACGAACCTGCACCTGGTCGCCGGCGCGTTCAACGGCGTCGACGAGCCGGACCAGGCGCTGCGGCTGCGCGAGTGGAACGAGGGGGTGGCCGGCCACCGCCGCTTCGTCGAGGGACTGGTGCGCACGGGGCTGCCGGTGGTCGGCGGCGGCGACTACAACCGGCAGCTGCGGAGCATGAAGCCGCTCGGCGACGAGGTCGCCGGCAAGAAGGTGCGGTACGCCGTCGACGCGGCGTCGATCGACCTGCTCTGGTTCGTCGACGGCGACGGGGCGTCGTGGGGCGTCCGCGCGACCCGGCTGTTCCCCGGCCGGCGCGCGAAGAGCCCGCAGCGCAACAGCGACCACGGGATGCGGCGCGCGACCGTCGCCCTGACCCCGTCCCGTGCGACCGGTCCGGCGCCGCCCCGCGACGACGCACGGCCCGCCGTCCGTCCGCACCGGCCCCGACCAGCCCGGCCCGCGCGGCCGGCCCAGGAGGCAGCGATGCCCGGCCCCTTCGAGCTGACCAGCTTCGGCGACGGCACCCCCAAGCGTGTCGACTGGAAGACCCGGGCCGCGCTGGAGGAGGCCGAGCGCCGGCTCGGCTACCGGCTGACGCTGGTGCAAGGCTCCTACAACCGGGGTGGCGTCTCGGCCTCCGCCGGGACCCACGACGGTGGCGGAGTCGTCGACCTGCTGGCCTGGGACTGGCAGCGCAAGGTCCGGGTGCTCCGGTCGATCGGCTTCGCGGCTTGGTACCGGCCGCCGGTCCGCGGTCTCTGGGGACCGCACATCCATGCGGTGCTCATCGACCACGGCCGCCTGGCCCCGGTCGCGGCCCGCCAGGTCGCTGCGTACCGCGCGGGCCGGGACGGCCTGAGGAGCAACAACCCGGACCGGTTCTGGCGGCCGAGCACGATCCCGGTGTTCCAGTACCCGCCGAGACGGCGGCCCGGAGAGCCCGAGCGGCCGACCCCGCCACCCGGCCCGGCGGTCGTCGCCCGGGCCTTCCCTCCCCAGCGAACCCTGGACGGGGTCGACACCAGCCATCACCAGGGCGGGCGGATCGACGTCAAGGCGGCCCAGGCGGCCGGGCTGCGCTGGTGGTACCTCAAGGCCACCGAGGGCGACTCGGTCCGGGACGCGACGTACCGCAAGCGGGTGCGGCAGGCCCGCAGCGCCGGGATCCCGGTCGGCGCCTACCACTTCGCGCGCCCCGATCCCGGGGACGCGGCGAGGGAGGCGCGGTTCTTCCTCGCGAACGCCGACATCCGGGCCGGCGACATGCTGCCGATGCTCGACCTCGAGTCACTGGAGGGCATGACGCTCGCCGAGGTGACCCGGTGGACCGGCCAGTGGGTGGCGACGGTGACCCGGGACCTGCGGCGGCGCGGACTGGTGGCGAGGCCGATCATCTACACGCCGTTCGACCTCGGCAGTGGTTTCGGCTGCCTGCTGTGGGTGGCGCGGTACAGCAACGACTACCGCGCGCCGCGGATCCCGAGGCCGTGGCGGAAGGCCGCGATCTGGCAGCACTCGAACGGGACGTACGGGCCGGTCAAGCACGTGCCGGGGTTCGGGCCGGTCGACGTCAACGCCGTGCACCCCGACGTCCCCATGTCGGCGCTCCGGGTGACGAAGGTACGGCGCCCAGCCACCCCGGCGCCCACCCCCGCGCCCACCCCGGCGCCCGTCCCGGACCGGCCGCCGCGCCGGCACGACCCCGAGCCCGAACCGCCGGTAGTGGTGGAGCCGGTCGTGGTCGAGGCACCCGCCGAGGCACCCGTCCTCGATCAGGCCGAGGCGCCCGCCCTGCCCGCCGTCCCGTCCGTCCCGTCCGCGTCGTCGACCGCCGTGGCCCTCCCCGGCGCCTCGACGGACGGCCTGCCCGCCTCCGCCGACCTCGACGCCCTGATCGACCTCGCCGTCGCGCGGGTCCAGCTCCAGACCGCGGCCCAGCAGCTCCTGGCCGCCCTCGACCGGCTCCCGGAAAGGTGAACCCATGTCTCCCCTCCAGGCCCTGACCGACCTCCTGCGCCGCCTCCCTCAGGGGCTGCGCAAGACGATCTACTCCGCTCTGGCCCTGCTCGGCGCGCTGCTGGCGACGCTGGTCGCGTTCGGCGTCTCCGACATCGGGCCGATCTCGCTGACCCGGGCACTCGAGCTTTACGCGTACGTCTCGCCCGCGATCGGCGTGGTCGCGGTCGCCAACGTGAACAAGCCGGCCGACGCACCCGTCGCCGAGTTCGACGAGGACGTCGACCTGTCCGCGTTCGAGCCGGTCGGCTCCGAGGACGAGGTGTACGGCGCCGCGGCCTGGTGACGCCGGTCCCGGCGGTCGATTCCCGGCGCCGTCAGCCGACGAGCCCGACCAGCACGCGGTCCAGCCCCCAGCTGAACTGCCGCTCGGTGATCCACTCGGCCATCGTGTCGACGCTGGCGGCGGTGCGCGGCCACGGCGCGGCCGACACCTGGGCCAGCCGCGCGCGACGGGTGGCCACCCGATCGTCCTCGGCCGCGATCGGGCGGGTGCCGTCGGTCTCCGCGACGTCGAGCGCGACCGACCCCACGACGTACACGATGAGCACCCAGCAGGCCCGGGCCGGCGCCTTCCCGGTCAGCCCGCCGTCGGCGAAGGCGCCCAGCAGCCGCTCGCCGGCCTCGAGCGCGGCCGGCCCGTCCATCGGGGCGGTCATCATGAGCGGCGCCACGGCGGGGTGGTCGAGGAGCGCGGCACGCAGCGCCAGCGCGTAGTCGCGGATCCGCCCGCGCCAGGACCGGGCCGGTCCGTCGAGGAGACCGAGGTCGGCCTGGCCCATCGCCCACTCCACGAGGGCGCGCTCGAGGCCGGCCCGGTCGGGGACGTAGGTGTAGAGCGCGTTCGGTCGGACCCCGAGCTCGGCCGCGACCCGGCGCACCGACAGGGCGGCTCCACCCTCCCGGTCGACGAGGTCGAGCGCGGCCGCGGTGACGCGCTCCTCCGACAGGGTCCGCTTGGGGCCGCGCTTCCCGGGGGTTGACATCTGCTCGGTCACGGACTTCACTGTACATCGTACAAACTCTGTACGCCGTACAACGAAAGGTCAGCCCCATGAACGTCCGCATCACCTCCGCCCTCCTCGTCACCGGCGCCGTTGCGGTCAACGCGGCGTTCTTCGGGCTCGGCGCGCTCTTCGACTACCCCGACGTCCTGCAGCAGCCGGGGGCCGACGTCCTCGCCTCGTTCCGCGACCACCAGGCCGGCGTCATGGGCTGGTTCGCGGTGCTGGTCGCCGGAGCGGCTCTCATGGGCCCGATCGCGGTCGGCGTACGCCGACTCGGGACCGGGCGGGTCGCCACCGCCGCGCTGGTGGCCGGCGTGGCCGCAGCGGTGGTCCAGGTGATCGGGCTGTCCCGCTGGCTGCTGGTGATCCCGACCGTCGCCTGGCAGGCGGCCGACCCGAGCCGCGAGGCGCACGCGGTCGACGTCTACGAGCGGGCCGGCTTCTGGATGGGGGAGGTGATCGGGGAGTCGTTCGGCTACCTGCTGACGGGCCTCTGGACCCTGCTCGTGCTGCGCTCGCTGGTGCGACGTCCGCCGGTCTGGTTCACCGCCCTCGGGACCAGCTCCGCCCTGGCCGTGCTCTCCGGCATCCTGATCCCGTTCGGCGTTCCCGGCACCGACCTCGCGAACTTCCTCGGCTACGTCGGCTGGTCGCTCTGGCTGCTCTGCCTGGCCGTGCTGGCCTGGCGCGGCCGGCTGTCGCCGCGCTCCGTCGAGGCTGCCGAGGCTGTCGAGGCCTCGTCGGTGGCGCTAGTCGCGTGAGCCGCCCCGATCTCCCCGGCCTCCCCCGCCCGGTCCCGGTCGCCCTCCCCGCCGTCGCGGCGGCGGACGGCCGGGACCACGAGCGCGCCCACCGCGACCAGGCCCACGAGCGCGAGCGGGCCGAAGACCTCCCAGCGCCGTCGCACTGCGGGGTCGTGGCAGGCGGTGTCCTCGCCGCCGGTGTCGGCGTCGTCGGTGGTGGCGGTGTGACAGCTGATCGGACCGCCGGGCGCGTCGTACGTGATCGGCTGGAAGACCAGCCACGACGTCCAGCCGACGACCACCATGCAGCCCAGCAGCAGGGCGGCGCGGACCCGCACCGGGCCTTCGCGGCTGGACGCGGCGACCATGTCCAGCGCGAGCAGGACCACGATGGCCATGCCGGCGACCAGTGCCGCTGCACCCCAGCCCACGCCCATGACGGACCCCTTCGTCCTCGTGGCACGTCCGCAGACGTGCGCGGCCGTGCCCTCCCGATCAGGCTAGGTCGCCGCGAGCGGTGCGGGCGAACGACGCGCCCGGGCGCGGGGCGAGCCCGGGAATAGTCACCGCCGGAATGTGTACGAGACACACATGACTGTCCCCACGATCACCCTGAACGACGGAACCTCCATCCCCCAGCTCGGCTTCGGCGTCTTCCAGGTCCCGCCGGCCGAGACCGCGGAGACCGTGACGCAGGCCCTCGAGGTCGGCTACCGCCACCTCGACACCGCTCAGATGTACGGCAACGAGAAGGGCGTCGGCGAGGCGATCGCCGCCTCCGGCATCGCCCGCGACGAGCTGTACGTCACCACCAAGCTCAACAACGGCTTCCACCGGCCGGACGACGCCCGGCGCGAGTTCGCCGCCTCGCTGGACCGGCTCGGGCTCGACCACGTCGACCTGTTCCTCATCCACTGGCCGCTGCCGACCCGCTACGACGGCGACTACGTCTCCACGTGGCGGACGCTGGCCGGGCTCGCCCAGGACGGCCGCGCCCGGTCGATCGGCGTCTCCAACTTCGAGCCCGAGCACCTGGCCCGGATCATCGACGAGACCGGAGTGGTGCCGGCCGTGAACCAGATCGAGGTGCACCCGTTCTTCGGCAACGAGGCGGCCCGTGCGGCCGGCGCCGAGCACCGGATCGTCACGGAGGCGTGGTCCCCGATCGCCAAGGGACAGGTCGTCGGCAACGAGGTGCTGGCCAAGATCGGCGCGAACCACGGCAAGACCGAGTCCCAGGTCGCGCTGCGCTGGCACGTGGAGCGCGGCGACGTGGTCTTCCCGAAGTCGGTGCGGCGCGAGCGCATGCAGGAGAACATCGAGATCTTCGACTTCTCCCTCTCGCCCGAGGAGGTCGAGGCGATCTCCGCGCTCGACCGGGGCGAGGCCGGACGCACCGGGCCGAACCCGAACACGTTCGACTACATCCCCGACTGAGGTCCCGGCCCGGAGCCGTCGCCCCCGGGGCCGGCTCCGGGCACGCCCTCTGGCGGCCTCTCCCGGGGCGGGCGACAGGCAGCTCCCGCTAGCCTCGCTGGGGTGACCCGGTACGCCGCGTGCCTGATCGACGTCTACGACACCGTCGTCAGCGTCGACTTCTCGCGCTTTGTGACGTCCCTCGCCGAGCGGGCCGGCGTGAGTGCCGACGACCTCGCCATCGGTGTCTCCTCCTGGGAGGTTCCGGTCAGCGTAGGTCGGGTGACGATCGCGGAGGCCCTCGACGACGTCCTCCGCACCCTCGGGAGCCCGGCGGACGCCACCCTCATCGACGACCTCGTCGCCGCCGACCTCGAGCTCCTCCACGAGCTGGCCGTCCTCCACGACGACACCATCCCGTTCCTGCAGTCGCTGCGCGCGTCCGGCGTGCGCACCGCGTTCGTCAGCAACTGCGCCGACAACACCCGCCCGCTGCTCGACCACCTCGGGCTGGCCGCGCTGGTCGACGAGCTGGTCCTCTCCTGCGAGGTGCAGGCCGCCAAGCCGGACCCGGTGATCTTCCACGAGGCCCTCCGCCGGCTGGACGTCGCGCCGGAGCAGGCCCTCTTCGTCGACGACCAGCAGCGCTACTGCGACGCCGCGACCGCGCTCGGCATCGCCGCCGTGCGCATCGACCGCTTCGACGGCACCGGCGCCGCTGCCTCCCTCGCCGAGCTCACGCCGTACTTCTGACCACTCCCCCGTCGAGCGGCCATGTCTTGCGCGCCGCGCGGCCACATCATGCGGTCGAACCGTCCGGGATGGCGGCGTCAGACGCCGAGGTCGCGCCCCCACGCCTCCAGCAGGCCGGCCAGCCGGGTCCGCTCGAGGTCGGTCAGCCCGGACAGCAGCCGGCGCTCGTTGGCCAGGTGCTTGGGCACGAGGTCGTCGATGAGGGTCACCCCGCGCCGGGTGAGCCGGATCTTGCGCGAGCGGGCGTCGTCCGCGCAGACCGACCGCGTCACGTAACCCCGGTCCTCGAGCCGGTCGATGCGCTTGGTGATCGCCCCCGAGGTCACCATCGTGGTGGCGGCCAGCTCCCCCGGCGTCAGCTCGTACGGCGTGCCCGCCCGTCGCAGCGACGCGAGCACGTCGAAGTCCCCGTCGGAGAGGCCGGCCTCGGCGAACACGACCCGCAGCTCGGCGTCCAGGGCCTGCGCGAGCCGGTGCAGCCGACCGATGACGCCCATCGGCGACGGGTCGACGTCGGGCCGCTCGCGCCGCCACTGCTCCATGATCCGACCGACGTGGTCCAGCTCCGCTGCCATGCCTCGACTATATCTTCCTCGGAAGGTAAAGTATCTTCCGTGGAAACTATCCGCTGGCGCTTCGTCTTCCTGACCATGGTCGCCCCCGCCGCCTGGGGCACGACGTACATCGTCACCGAGCAGTTCCTGCCCCCCGACCGTCCGCTGTTCGCGGCCACGGTCCGGGCGCTCCCCGTCGGTCTCGTGCTGCTCGCGATGCGTCGCCAGCTCCCGCGCGGCGTCTGGTGGTGGCGCGCGCTGCTGCTGGGCGTCTGCAACATCGGGTTGTTCTTCCCGCTGATCTTCCTCGCGGCCTACCACCTGCCCGGAGGCCTGGCCGCGACCGTGCAGGCCGCGTCCCCGCTGGCCGTGATGGCGCTGGCGCTGCCGATCATCGGCGAGCGCCCGGGCGCGATCCGGATCGGTGCCGCGCTGGTCGGCCTGGTCGGCGTCGCGCTCCTGGTGCTCCGCTCACCCGGCGCCGTCGACACCCTGGGTCTGGTCGGCGCGTTCGGCTCCGTGGTGGTCTCCGCGCTCGGCTTCGTGCTGATCAAGCGGTGGCCGGCCCCGGTCGACATGCTCACCCTGATCTCCTGGCAGCTGGTGGTCGGGGGCCTGGTGCTGCTGCCGGTCGGCCTTCTCGTCGAGGGACCGCCGCCCGTGACCGACCTGCCCGCCGCGGCCGGCTTCGTGTGGCTGGCCGTCGTCGGCACCGGCATCGCCTACTACTGCTGGTTCAAGGGCCTCGTCCGCATGCCCGCCGGAGCGGTCTCGCTGATCGGCCTGGTCAACCCGGTCGTGGGCACCGCGCTGGGGGTCGCGTTCGCCGGTGAGCTGTTCGGCTGGGCGCAGGCGTTGGGCATGGTGCTGGTCCTCGGTGGCGTGCTCGCCGGCCAGCCTGTGGTCGCCGCGACGCTGCGGCGCCGCCGGGCCGCCGCTCCGGTCCAGGCACCCGTGGACGAGAATGGGTCGGGTGCGGACGCTCGGGGAGACCGGCAGCTCTCGGCTGCGTGACATCGCGTTCGCGGCGTACGGCCCGACCGTCGTCAGCTCTGTCGGGTACGGCGCGATCATCCCGGTCCTCGCGCTCCGGGCCCGCGAGCTCGGCGCCGACGTCCAGCTCGCCGCGCTCGTGGTCGGCCTCATGGGGGTCGGCCAGCTCCTGACCAGCCTGCCGGCCGGCGCCCTGGTCGCGAGGATCGGCGAGCGCCGGATGCTCCTGGTCTGCGGCGCGGTCGACGTGCTGGCCATGGCCGTGGCCGCCCTGACCGACTCGGTCCCGGTGCTGGCCGGCGCGGTGCTGGTCAGTGGCGCCACCTGGACCGGGTTCCTGCTGGCCCGGCAGGGGTTCATCATCGAGGCGGTCCCGGCCGGGCACCGCGCCCGGGCACTCTCCGCCCTGGGCGCGAGCGCCCGCCTCGGACTCCTGGTCGGACCGCTGATCGGCGCCGGCCTGATCGCCTGGCAGGGGCTCACCGCGGTGTTCGTGCTCGGAGCCGCCATGTCCGCCGCGGCCGCGCTGGTCGCGCTGGCGATGCCCGACCTCGGCGCCGAGTCCCGGCACGAGCAGGCCGCGGCCGGCCACGCGAGCGTGCTCTCGGTGCTGCTGTCGCACCGGCACACCCTGCTGACGCTGGGAGTCGCCGTCGTCGTGATCGGCGCATCCCGGTCGATGCGCACCACGCTGCTGCCGCTGTGGGCCGACCACATCGGCTTGTCGGCGGAGGCGACGTCCCTGCTGTTCGCGGCGGCGGGCGCGGTCGACATCGCGTTCTTCCTGCCCGGGGGATGGCTGCTCGACCACCGCGGTCGGGCGGTGGTCGCGGTGCCGGTGGTGCTCACCGTCGCGCTCGGTGCGCTGGCGATGCCGCTGGC
The DNA here is from genome assembly GCF_004519545.1 of Nocardioides guangzhouensis. Lineage (GTDB taxonomy): Bacteria > Actinomycetota > Actinomycetes > Propionibacteriales > Nocardioidaceae > Nocardioides > Nocardioides guangzhouensis. The sequence goes on along the minus strand of NZ_SDKM01000010.1, from coordinate 14,746 downwards.
GACGGCAGCCCCGGCACTGGTCGCGGTGGCGCTGGTCATCGCCGCCGGCAACGGCCTGGGGTCCGGCATCGTGATGACGCTCGGTGCGGACACGGCGCCGGTGGTGGGCCGCTCGCAGTTCCTCGGCGGGTGGCGGCTGTGCGGCGACATCGGCGGCACGTCCGGCCCGCTCGCGGTCAGCGCGCTGGCCTCGGTCCTCGCCCTCCCCGCAGCGTGCGTCGTGCTCGGCCTGGTCGGGCTGGTCGGCACCGGGTGGGTGGGCTACTGGACCCGGCGGCTGGACCGCGACCGCGTGACGACCGGCGTACCGGAGGTGGCGGGGGTGCGCTGATCGCGCTCCACCAAGTCTCAGCCGGTGTGCTTGACGGTCACCGCGTTGGAGCGCTTGTTCGTCGACTTGTCCCAGACCCGCCACTGGATGGTGCCGGTGTTGGAGGTGTAGACGTACGTCGCGAACTGCTGCCCGGACACGTTGACGTCGAGGTTGAACTCGCGCCAGGGCTGGTCGTTGACCTTGTACTCGATGTCGAGGATCGCGCCCTCGCCGCCCGGGTACACCCCGGAGAGGTAGAGGTTCTCGCCGCCGACCGTGGTCGCCCCCGCGCTCAGCGTGATCGCGTTCTTCGGCTTCTCGATCGAGGGCTCCTCCGAAGGGCTCTCCTCGGTCGCCCGTTCGGAAGGAGTGGCGTCGAGCGTGATCTCGGGCCCGCCGGTGTCCTTGGTCTTCACCGGGTCGGGGAGGTAGAGCGACGCCTGGCCCTGTGCCTCGTCGTTGCCACCGCCGCCGTCACCGGTCAACCCGAGCACCCTGCTGCCGACGATTGCGCCGACCCCAGCCAGCAGCCCGACGACCACGGCGACGCCGACCAGCGCCACCAGGCCGGTCAGGACCGGCCGGTCCTCGGACTGCGACACAGGTTCCCCCCGGGCTCGACGTCGAATGACGGTGGCCATTGTTGCAGGCAGGCCGAAGCGGCTGGCTGCGAGTCGTCCCCGCTCGTGTCCACAGGCTCCGCGCCGGCCGCTGCATGACCGGCACCTCCGTGCCTAGCGTCCCGGTCATGAGCGATCTCGAGTTCGACCCCGAGGTGATCGGACCGCTGCCGGCCGGGTTGCGCGAGCGACAGGCAGACCTGGCGGCCGCCACCACGCTGCCGTCCCCGGACACCGGGGCCTCCACGGCCGCCACCGCCGACGCGGTGCGCGGTCTCTCCGGGCAGGCCCTCGGACTGTCCGGCCGGCTCGGCGACCTGGCCGATGCCGTCGACGCCAGCCTCACGACGTACGCCGACTCCGACGGCGTCGTCGAGCGCTCCTTCGCGTGGACGCCGGGGTGGTTCGGATGACCAGCCTCGTGGTCGACGGGTCGTCCCCGGGATGCCGGACGGCGGCCCGCGAGCTGCGCCGGCTCGAGGCCCGCACCGCGGCCGTCGCCGAGCACCTCGCGTCGGTGCGGACCACGTCGGGCGGCTCGTGGCGCGGTGCGGCCGGGGAGTCGTTCCGGGCGCAGGTCAGGTCCGCCCTGGTGCTGGCCGACGACCAGGTCGCCCGGCTCCGCCTGGTGGGTCCGGCGCTCCGCGTCCTCGCCTCCCGGCTCGACGGGGTGCAGGCGATGATGGATGAGGCCCGGCGGACGGCTCGTGCCGGCGGAGTCCCGGTTGCCGGTGACGCGCTGCCGCACGCCGCGGACGTGCGTCCGGAGCAGGGCGAGGCGCTCGCGCGGGCGACCGCGATCGTGGCGCGGGCGAGGGACCGCGAAGCACAGGCCCAGGCCGACTGGTTGGCGGTCCTCGACGACGCGTTCCCGCCGCTGGAGGTCTCGCGCCTCGACCACCCGGTGCCGGCGATGGTGCGCGACAACGTGCGCACGTGGCCCGACCTGACCGGTGCTGACCGGGCTCTCGACTTCGAGCTCCCGGTCGCGCTCCCGTTGCTGCCGCCAGCGCTCCGGAGACCCTTCGTGGGCTACACCGACGTGCTGCGACCGGCGATCACGGCGACCACCGGGCAGATCGAGGACGACCTCGAGCGCGACGACCTCAGCCTGCTCGAGCGGGTCGGCCGGGGCAGCCTGGTCGGTGCCACCACGGCGGTCGGCGCGGTCGGTGCCATCGCGCTCTGTGCCCGGATCAGCGCGACCCGCAGGTCCGCGCCGGTGTGCGGCAAGGTCGGCGCGTGGGTGGGCACCAAGGCCGGGCGCAAGGCCCTGGAGGTGGCTGATGCGCACTGAGGACCCCCGGCGCACGGTGCGCATCGCGGTCCCGGCCGGGTGGGAGCGGGTCGCCGATCCGGCACCCGGGGTGCTGCTGCTGGCCGCACCCCGGCGGCCCGTCGGCGAGGCGTGCCCGTCGATGGCGGTGTCGGTGGCCGACCTGGAGCCCGGCTGGAGCCGCACCGGCTGGCTGGAACGGTTCCGGGCGGAGCTCGCGTCCTCCCTGGCGGGGTTCGACGTCGAGGACGAGGACTCCTTCGACCTCGACGGTTTCGACGTCGACTACCTCCGGCTCGCGCACCGCGACGGTGGCCGCGAGCTGGTCAGCGAGGTCTGGGTGTGGCTGTGCGAGGGCCGCGCCTGGTCGGTCTCGGGCACGATCGAGCGCTCGGAGTACGGCGCCTGGTGCGAGGTGTTCGAGGGGGTGGCCGCCACGTTCGATCCCGAGGCCTCGGCGGCGTGACCAGCCAGGCCGCGGCTCAGCCGTCGGCGGGCTCGGCGCCACCCGTGGCCCGTTCCGCGCGGGCCGCGCGCTCGGCGATCGCGTGCTCGTCGGTCTGGCTGTCGTAGGACCAGAAGTCGCCGAGCAGGGCCGCGGTGAGCACCACCCCGCCCACGCAGGCGAAGCCACCGCTGACGATCGCGCCCCGCACGCTCCACGCATCGGCGACGAAGCCGGCGCGGACCTGGCCGCCGAGCGGGCCGAGGGAGTACGACAACATCTCGATGCCGGCCAGCCGGCCGCGCATGTGGTCCGGGATGGTCTGGTTCCAGACCGTCGACCGGAACACCGCCGAGACCATGTCGGCGGCTCCGGCGAGCGTGAAGAAGGCGAGCGCCACCCAGATCGACGGGGCGAGGCCGGCGAGGGCGATGAACGCGCCGTACATCGCGGCGGCGATCACGATCGCCCGCCCGTGGTGGTGCACGCGGGAGGTCCACCCGCTCAGCGCCGTCGCGAGCATGGCGCCGACGGTCTCGGCCGTGTAGAGCAGGCCGAGCAGCTCGGGACGGGCGAAGACCTCGTCGGCCAGCGCGGGGAACAGCACGACCGGGATCGCGAGCAGCATCGCGGCCAGGTCGACCAGGTAGGTGCCGAGCAGGTCGCGGCGGTTGAGGGCGTACTGCAGGCCCTCGCCGATGCCGCGCAGGCTGGGCGGCGTGGTCTCGCCCTCGTGCGGGTAGGGACGCATCAGCCAGAACAGGGCGGTCGCGGTCAGCAGCCCGGCGACGTCGACGAGGTAGCACCAGCCGATCCCGACGTAGGCGATCAGCAGGCCGCCGATAGCCGGTCCGACCAGCAGCCCGGCCTGCATGCCGAAGCTGGTCAGGGCGTTCGCGGCGGTGATCTGGTCGTGGCGGACGGTGCGCGGCTCGAGCGCCTCCCGCGACGGCCGCTGCAGGGACTGGGCGGCGGCGAGGAACCCGGCAATCACAAAGATCACCCACACCCGCGGATCACCGGCGAACGCGTTCGCCGCCAGCACTGCGCTCAGCGCCACCTGGGCGAACCCGCACGCGATCAGCAGCCTGCGGCGGTCGACGTGGTCGGCCAGCGCGCCGCCGTACAGGCCGAACACGACCAGCGGCAGCAGCTCGACGAGCGCGACCGCACCGACCATGAAGTTCGAACCGGTCAGCGTGTAGATCTGGAACGGGATCGCGACGTAGGTGACCATCTGCCCGAAGTAGAAGACGGTCCCGGCCAGGAACAGCAGCCGGAAGTCACGGGACTCACGCAGCGGGGTGGTGTCCATGCGCAGCGCGCGCAGCCGGTCGGTCCAGGTCACAAGGCAGGATCATCCCGCGCCGGTCGTGACGGCGCATGCCCATTTCGGGTGGTCCGGCGCCGGGGTCGGTCCACCCGGGTTGGGGCGGTCTCGTCAGCGGGTGGTGACCCGGATCCGGGCGCCGCGTCGCGGCACGCTCGTGATGTTGCGGACCTTGGGCTCGTCGTCGCCCACCGCCTCGACGTCGTACGACGCCACCACCTCGCGCAGCACCGCGACTCCCTCCATGAGCGAGAACCCGGCGCCGATGCAGCGACGCACCCCTCCGCCGAACGGGATCCACGTGTTGGCGGCCGGGCCGACCCGGTTGCCGTGCTCCTCGAGGAACCGTTCGGGGCGGAACGCCTCGGGATCGGGATGCAGGTCGTCACGGTGGTGGGTGATGATGATCGACGGCCCGATGGTGACCCCGGCCGGCAGGTCGATCCCCGCGATCGTGGCCGGGCGCATCAGGGTGCGGACCACCATCGGGATCACCGGGTGCAGCCGCATGGACTCCTTGAGCACGGCCTCCAGCCAGTCGTCGTCTCCCTCGAGCGCGGCGGTCCGGGCCCGGTCGAGCTGCTGCGGGTCACGGCCGATCTCGAACAGCGCCCAGGGCCAGCGCGGTCGCGGTGGTCTCGTGGCCGGCGAGCAGCAGCGTGACCAGCTGGTCGCGCAGCTCGGCATCGCTCAAGGCGTCCCCGTCCTCCTGCATCCGGATCAGCTGGGAGAGGACGTCGGTGCGCTCGGCGAGGTCGGGAGCCTCGCGGCGCTCGGCGATCTCGGCGTACATGAGGCGGTCGAGCTCGCGCTGGTTGTCGACCTGGCCCTTCCAGGGCCTGATCCGCTGCAGCCGCGGCCAGCCCCAGCCGAGCAGGATCGCCGGGCTGATGTTGACGGTCCGGTTGACCCGCGGCCGCAGCTCGGCGAGCCGGCGTTCGTCCGTCACGCCGAAGACCACGCGCAGGATCACCTCGAGCGTGAGCGCGTTCATGCGGTCCAGCGACCGGAACGTGGTGCCGTCCCGCCAGGTGGCGACCTCCGCCCCGGCCAGCTCGGTGACCAGGGACTGGTAGCTGCGCAGGGCCGCGCCGTTGAACGCCGGCATCAGCAGCTTGCGGGCGCGCTTGTGCTCGGCAGAGTCCTGCAGCAGCAGCGAGTGCTCGCCCATGATCGGCCCGAGGATCGCGTTGCCCTTGCCGGCGTGGAAGACCTCCGGGTCGCCGGCGAAGATCTCCCTGGTGTGTTCGGGCCTGGTGAAGAGCACCAACGGTCGCCCGCCGGGGATCATCCGCACCGTGAAGACGTCCCCGAACCGGCGGTGCAGGTAGGGCACGAACCGGTGCCGGAACCGGAGCAGCCCCGCGGTCTGGAAGAACGCTGGCCAGCGCAGCCCGGGCGGCAGCTGCTCGCGGGGTACGTCGGGCACGCCGGCCAGGTCCGGCCTGGTGTGTGCGAACCGCTCGTCGGTCAGTCGGGCGACCTGCTCGTCCGTCAGTGCCATGCCTCGATGGTAGTCACGTAACCGGATGTGTAACAGGGTGTCCGATTCCGCCGAGCGGCCAGCTCTCGCGGCCCGAGCGGCCAGCTCTTGCGGCGCCCGCAGGTCGAACGGGGAGTCCCCTGCCCGGTGGTCGAGGAGCGAACGTCAGCGAGCGTCTCGAAACCACGGCCACCCGAACCCGGCTCGCTCTGGGGTTGAGAGGGGAGCGCCAGCGAGCGTCTCGAACAAGGGCGCACCAGCGGGCCGGTCGACCGGAGTCAGAGCACCTGGTAGCGGATCCCCGGCTTGGTGGTGAGGTCGGCGCAGGACTGTCGGGCGGCCGGGGTGGGGACCTCCGCGACCCGGACGGTTGTCTCGCCGGCAGCGTGGGCGAAGGTGACGTCGACGACGCGACGGGCATCGGCGTCCGGGACGGGTTGATCGATCGCGGAGACCAGGGTGAGCGCGTCGATCCGGGTGGTGCCGAGACGATCGAGGGCGGCGAGCTCGGCGGCCTGGACAGCTCCCGGGTAAGCCGAGCGGCCGCGCAGCAGCGAGGGCACCAGGTCGCCGTCGTTCGAACGAGCGACCACGTCGAGCGCCGAACCCGGCTCGAGCCGGCCGTAGGACAGACCGTGCGGGAGCAGCACCATCGCGCCGGCGAACCGGTGGCCGCCGACATGAGTGGTCTCCCAGGTCGCGTGGGCGTAGGCCTCGGCGAGCGCAGTGACGATCGGCCGGCCCTGCTCGGCGCAGCAGAGGTCGCGCCGTCCGTTCGTGCAGACCAGGTGGAGAGGCCCGTCGTACGGCGTGAAGCCGGTCGGCACCTGGCCGAGCGCCAGCGCCGCGAGGTCGAGGTCGAGCAGCCGCTCGGGGTCGTGGAGGAGCGCGGTGGCGGTCCACGGCCCGGCCGGATCGGCGTACGACGCGAACACCCGGAACGACTCCGACGGATCGGTTCGTCCGGGGCGCCGGATCAGCTGCACCCGGACGCCGGCGGCGTCGGACGCCTCACCAAGCCCGCGCCGGACGTGCTCGGCGAACCGGCTCTCGGCCAGCGCCTTGCGGCCCCAGGGGCCGGGGTGCTCGACCAGGAGGTACGCCGCCGCGACCGCAGCGCTGCCGGCCATCGGCTCGTCGAGCGCCCCGACGGAGCACCGGAAGGCACGGTCGTCGGAGAGGGGCTCGGCGGTCACCCGGAGAGTGTCGCGCACGCAGCCTGAGCCGGATCGACGAGGGGCCCGGCCGCCGGTGGTTGAGGAGGGCCGCCAGCCGTCGGGCCGCGCAGCCCCCGCTGTTGAGGAGCGAGCGCCAGCGAGCGTCTCGAAACCACCGAGGAGTCGCTTGCACGCGGCGCACGGCGAGCCGTGCAGAAGGCATCCGGATCGACCTCCATGACCTGTATTTCGGACGAATCGCCCGCAAGACCTGGCCGCGCGGCGCGCAAGACCGGGCACCTCGAGGCGCAATTCGGGGCACCTCGGCGGGGCGGGTCAGTCGGGGAGCAGGCCGCGGCGACGGGCGATGGCGGCCGCCTCGGTGCGCCCGGAGGCGCCCAGCTTGGCAAGGATGTTGGAGACGTGCACCGAGACCGTCTTGGCGCTGATGAACAGCTGCTTGCCGATCTCGCCGTTGGAGCGACCGGCAGCGACCAGGGTGAGGATCTCGGTCTCGCGCGGGGTGAGGGTGTCGGTGCCGCCGGACTCGGCTCGCGTCGGCGACGAGCCGAGCGCCTTGAGGTCGTCGAGGAGCGGCTGGGAGCCGAGCCGGTGCGCCGCATCACGGGCGAGGTCGGTGAGCTCACGGGCCGCGGCGGTGTCGCCGGAGGACCGGAGCACCGAGGCCAGCCGGAGCCGGCAGCGCGCGATCTCCGGCACGTGCCCGAGCTCCTCGAACAGTGCGATGGTCTCGCGCCACGCGGTCACCAGCTCCTCGCAGCTCGGGGAGTCCTGGCCGGTCACCCAGCGCCAGTGCAGGTGCTCGGCCTCGAGCCGGCGGCCCCAGCCCTTGCCCTCGGGTCCCCAGAAGACGCCCTTCTCGACCTGCTTGTCGACCACGCGCTGACCGTCCGCGTGCAGCCGGTCGGCGTCGGCGTGGAACCGCTCGCGCTCCTCGGTGCTCATGCCGGCCACGGAGTCCACGAGCGCGCCGATGCCGACCGCGGACACCCGCAGCCGGGCCTGGAAGAGCTCGGGCCAGTTGTTGGTGGTCAGGGTGCGGACCATGTCGTCGAGCACGCCGAGGGCGACGGTCGGGTTGCCGGCGCGGCCGTGCGCGGCGATCTCGACCGGGGCGGCGAAGATCGCGGTCAGGCCGTCCTTGGGCCAGAACCGGCGCAGCCGCTTGAACAGCGTCGCCTGGTCCTCGCCGCGCCCGACCAGCACCGCGCTGCGCAGCGCGGCGAGCAGCGCCTCGGCCAGCGGCGGCGGCGACTGGCCGTCGACGTTGGTGAGCGCGAGCACGTCGTCCCAGCGGCCGTCCATGTGCGCGATCTGGGCCTGCTGGAACCGGGCGTCGAAGGCCCACGGCGCCCAGGGGATGCCGGTCTCGACGGCCCGCTCGTAGGCCCGCACGAAGGTCTCGGCGGCCTCGGCGAGGTGGCCGCGGTCCTGGTAGCCGCGGCCGAGGAGGTAGAGCGCCCGCAGCTCGGAGTTGACCGCACCGGTCGCGCGGGCCCGCTGGGCGGCGTCGCCGAGCGCGGCGGCCAGCTGCTCCATCGGCACCTTGCGGTCGAGGCCGACCAGGGTCGTGGTGGCGTCGCTGGCCACCCGCGGCAGCGCGTGCGTCTCGGCCAGGGCGAGCGCCTCCATCGCGATCTCCTTGGCCTCGGGCTGGCCCTGCATCCACAGCACCCGGGCGTGGATCGCGAGCAGCCGGGCCCGGTCGGCGGTCGGCTCCTCGGGGGTCAGCTCCTGCGCACGGGTGAGGTGGGTGCGCCAGTCGAAGTCGTTGTCGTAGAGCGAGGCGGTGTGCGCGACGTAGGCGTGCAGCCGGGACCGGGTGACCGGGTCCTCGTCCTCGTCGACGACGGCGATGTGCTTCTCGACCAGCTGGGTGGCCCGGTGCGGCATGCCGGTGGCCACCAGCGCGTCGGCGGTCTTGAGCACCAGCGAGGAGACGTCGACCTCGTCGGCGAGCGACGGGTCGACCACGAGCTCGAGCGCCTGCTGGAAGTGCTGCGCGGCCTCGTCGGGACCGCCGACGGCCATCGCCTCGTCGCCGGCGCGGACGCTGGCCTCGAGGGCGGTGCGGAGGTCGCGGGCGGCAAGCGCGTGGCGGGCCAGCTCCGCGGCCGTGCCCCGGCCACGGCCGTCGCGCAGCGCCTCGGCGTACGCCGCGTGCAGGCGCACCCGCTCGCCCGGCAGGAGGTCGTCGTAGATCGCCTCGGCGAGCAGCGCGTGCCGGAAGGAGTAGCGGTCGTCGTGGGAGGTCACCACGACGTGCGACTCGACCGCAGCGCGCATCGCCTGGTCGAGCTGGTCGGCGGCCACCCCGCTGGCCTCGGCTAGCAAGCCGTGGGACACCCGCCGGCCGGCCACCGACATCGCGCGGACCACGCGGCGGGCGGTGTCGTCGAGCCGGTCGAGCCGGACCAGCAGCACCTCGGCGAGGTCCTCGGGGACCCGGCCACCCCACGAGGCACCCACCAGCTCCTCGACGAAGAACGCGTTGCCCTCGGCCCGGTCGACGATGTCGGCCAGGTCGGCCTCGGTGATCGGGTCGGGGTGCAGCTCGCGGACCAGCGCACGGACGTCGCTGTCGCCGAGCGGGTTGAGCTGGAGCCGCTCGACACCACGCACGCGCGACCACTCGGCGACCTGGCTGCGCAGGGGGTGACGGCGGTGGAGGTCCTCCGCGCGGTAGCTGACGACGATGCCGACCGGATCGGCGAAGGGACGGGAGAAGAGGAAGCTGACCATGTCGCGCGTGGACTGGTCGGCCCAGTGCGCGTCCTCGATGACCAGCAGCAGCGGGGCCTTGGCGGCGGCCGCGCCGAGCAGCGCGTGCATCGCCTCGAACAGGTCGCCCCGGTCGACCGAGCCGGCGTCCTGGGTGTCGCCGGAGAGCATGCGGCGGCCGGGCTGGAGCCGGCCGAGCGCGGGGTGGACGCCGGAGACGGTCTCGACGACGTCGGGGAGGTCCGTGGCCAGCCGGCCGATGACCTCGGAGAACGGGAGGTAGGGAAGGGCGCTGTCGCCGAAGTCGAGGCAGTGCCCCGCGACGACCTGCCAGCCGTCTGCCACGGCCAGGTCGCGGAGCTCGGTGAGCAGGCGGGTCTTGCCGACGCCGGCGTCGCCGGCCAGGAGCACGGCGTTCGGCACGAGGCGTGCCTCGAGCCGCGGCGGACGGACACCGAGCAGCGAGCTCAGCTCGGACAGCTCGGCGTCCCGTCCGACCAGCGTCAGTCGAGTTCCTGCGGGGGCCACGTCACCCATCTTGCCGGGTTGCACCGACAGTCCGCTCGCCGATTCCGGTCCGGTGCGTACGTCGTGCGTCACACGGTGCGTCGTACCGGGTCCGGAGACCTGCGCGGTCACGTCAGGCGACCTGCTCCTGGTGCAGCGGGCGGCGTACGCGCGGGATCCGGAGGTGGGGCCTGGCCGCCAGCTTCGGGCGGCGCTCGTCGCGGGCACGGGAGGCCCGGTAGTCGAACTCGGCCCGGGCGATCTCGTAGGTGATGTCCATGGTCTTCCTCATCTCTCGTCGTTGTACCGAGAGTGCGCCCCTGAGGTAGGCACGGACATCGGGCGAGCGCCTTATCTCTGCCTGAGGTGGCCCCCTCAGACGCGGGAGAACGGCTCAGACCACCTCAGACGGGTCAGGTACGGCGCCCGGCCAGCCAGGTCTCGGTGACCAGCGGCACCCCCGGCCGGTAGGCGAGGTGCAGGTGACTGGGCGCGTCCAGCACCGCGAGATCGGCTCGCGCCCCGGGCGTCAGGCGACCGACGTCGTCCCGGTCCAGCGCGGCCGCCCCGGTCTCGGTGGCCGCACGCAGCGCCTCGGTCGGCGTCATCCCCATGTCCCGGACCGCCATTGCGATGCAGAACGGGAGAGAGCTGGTGTAGCACGACCCGGGGTTGCAGTCGGAGGCCAGCGCCACCCGGACGCCGGCGTCGAGCAGCCGGCGTGCATCGGGCCAGGGCTGGCGGGTCGAGAACTCGACCCCGGGGAGCAGGGTGGCGACGGTCCCGGACGAGGCGAGCGCGTCGACGTCGGCGTCGTCGAGGTAGGTGCAGTGGTCGACGGCGGTCAGCCCGAGCTCGCAGGCCAGGCGTACGCCGGGTCCCGGGCCCAGCTGGTTGGCGTGCAGCCGTCCGCGCAGGCCGGCGGCGGCGCCGGCGGCGAGGATGGTGCGGGCCTGGTCGCCGTCGAAGGCGCCGCGCTCGCAGAACACGTCGATCCACCGGGCGTGTGGCGCGGCCGCGGCCAGCATCGGGCCGGTGACCAGCGCGACGTACTCCTCGGGCTCGCTGCCCTCGGGCACGACGTGCGCGCCGAGGAAGGTGGTCTCCTCGGTGAACTGTCGGGCCACGGCGAGCGAGCGCGCCTCGTCGGCCACCGACAGGCCGTAGCCGCTCTTGATCTCGACCGTGGTGGTGCCCTGCCGGCGCATCTCGTCGACCAGCCGGGCGACGTGGGCGGTGAGCTGCTCGTCGGAGGCGGCGCGGGTGGCGCGGACCGTCGTGCGGATGCCGCCGGCGCTGTAGGACTGGCCGGCCATCCGGGCCGCGAACTCCTCGGCCCGGTCTCCGCCGAAGACCAGGTGGCTGTGGCTGTCGACGAAGCCGGGGATCACGGCCCGCCCGCCGACGTCGTACGCCGCGTCGGCCGCGGGCGCGTCGGCCGCGGGCCCGGTCCAGGCGACGGTGCCGCCGTCGACGACGAGGGCAGCGCCGGTGAGGACCGGTTGCCCGGGGTCCCAGGTGACCAGCTCGCCGATGTTGGTGAGGACGGTGGTGCTCATTGGTGCATCCTGTCGATCGCGGTGGCCAGCTCGCCACCCACCTCGTCGCGGACCGCGCGGGCGTCGTGCCAGCGGCCGTCGACCATGACGCCACGTACGTCCTCGGCGACCGCGGCGAACACCGCGGTCCCGGTGCCGGCGCCGGTCCCCGCCGTGCGCGCGGTGGCGGTGTCGAGGACCACCAGGTCCGCTCGGGCGCCGACCTCGATCCGGCCGGCGTCGGGGAACCCGAGCGACGCCTGGCCTGCGCCCGTGGCGGCGAACAGCAGCTCCTCGGCGGACCAGTGCCCGCGGGACTGCGTGGCCAGCCGCTCGTCGAGCTCGACCGCACGCATCTCCTCGAACGGGTCGACGACCGCGTGGCTGTCGCTGCCGATCGTGAGCGGCGAGCCGGCCTCGTGCAGCCGGCGGCTGGGGCCGATGCCGTCGCCGAGGTCGCGCTCGGTGGTCGGGCAGAAGCAGGAGTACGTCGCGCTGCCGCCGAGCAGCCGGATGTCGGTGTCGCTGAGGTGGGTGGCGTGGACCGCGCTGGTCCGCGCGCCCAGGGCGCCGGCGTCGGCGAGCAGCTGGGTCGGGGTGAGGCCGTAGGCGTCGACGCACTCGGCGTTCTCCGCGACCTGCTCGGAGAGGTGCACGTGCAGCGGGGCTTCCGGGCGCGCCGTCGCGACGGTCGGCAGCGCGTCCCGCGGGACCGCCCGCACCGAGTGGATCGCCGCGCCGACCACCACGCCGTCGACCTCCTCCAGTGCCGAGACCCGCTTCGCCCAGGCGTCGACGTCGCCGTCGGAGTAGCGCCGCTGCACGCCCTCGGGCGCGCGCCCGACCCCGGCGGCGAGGTAGCAGGTGTCGAGCAGGGCGATCCGGATCCCCGCCTCCCGGGCCGCCGCGACCAGCGCGGTCCCCATCGCGTTCGGATCGGCGTACGGCGTGCCGTCGGGCTGGTGGTGAAGGTAGTGGAACTCGCCCACGGCGGTGATCCCGGCCGCCAGCATCTCGCGGTACGTCGCGCGGGCGAGGTCGAAGTAGGAGTCCGGGTCGAGCCGCTCGGCGACGGCGTACATCTGCTCCCGCCAGGTCCAGAACGTGCCGCGCTCGGCCTGGGTGCGGCCGCGCAGGGCGCGGTGGAAGGCGTGGCTGTGGCAGTTCGCGATGCCCGGGATCGTCAGCCCCGGCACGCGTTCGACGGCCTCCAACGTCCTCCCGCCGCCGCTCCCGGAAGCGGCCGCGTCGTCGGACGGGCCCCCGTCCGACGGCCCGGCCGGGCCCACCGCGGACTCGACGCGGGTGAACCGGCCGTCCTCGACGGTGACCAGCACGTCGTCGTGGACGGTGCCGCCGACCAGGGCCCGCTCGAGCAGGTAGGTGCTCATCCGGCCAGCCTCTCGAGGGTGTCGGCGAGCGCGTCGACGCCGGCCAGGCAGTCGGCCATCGGCGCGAACTCGTCGGGCGAGTGGGAGACGCCAGTGGGGTTGCGGACGAAGATCATCGCGGTCGGGACGCCGGCCGCGGAGAGGATGCCGGCGTCGTGGCCGGCCATGGTCGGGATGACCGGCCAGTCCCCCGTCTCGTGGTCGCGGGCGATCCGGGCGGCCAGGTCGGGGTCGAAGACCACCGCGCCCGAGACCGACTCGGCGGTGACGACGAGGTGGGTGCCGTCCCGCTCGGCCCGGCCCTGCGCCTGACGCTCGATCTCGCCGAGCAGTGCGGCCAGGTCGGCGTCGGTGGCGCAGCGGGCGTCGAGCCAGCCGGTGACCCGGGACGGCACCGCGTTGGTGCCGTTGGGGGCGACGTCGATCCGGCCGAACGTGGCCCGCTGCCCGGCCAGCCGCGCCTGCTTGGCGGCCGCCAGCGCGGTCATCGCGTAGGTCAGCATCGGGTCGTGCCGGTCCTCCATGCGCGTGGTGCCGGCGTGGTTGGCCTCGCCGGCGAAGTCGAACCGGTAGCGGCCGTGCGGCCAGATCTCGCTGGCCACCCCGATCGCGTGCCCACGGTCGACGAGGTCGCGGCCCTGCTCGACGTGCAGCTCGACGAAGACGGCGACGTCGTCGAGGAGCGTCGACCGGCCGAGCTCGGGCTCGAGGCCGGCTGCGGCCATCGCGTCGAGGAGAGGTACGCCGTCCCGGTCCCGCAGCTCTCGGGCCGCCGCCGGGGTGGTGGCGCCGGTGGCCAGGCGCGAGCCCAGGCAGGCCAGCCCGAACCGCGAGCCCTCCTCCTCGGCGAACGCGCCGACCCCGATCGCGCGGCGCGGCAGGAAGCCCCGCTCGCGCAGCAGGTCCACGGCGGCGAGGGCGGAGACCACGCCGAGCGGGCCGTCGTACGCGCCGCCGTCGAGGACCGAGTCGAGGTGCGACCCGGTGAGCACGCCGTCGCCGTCCGGGTCGCCCCACCAGGCGACCGTGTTGCCGTTGCCGTCGTGGCGGACCGTGAGGTCGCGGCGCGCGCACTCCTCGAGGAACCACGCGTGGCACTCGCGCTCGGCGCTCCCGAAGGGCTGCCGGAAGTAGCCACCGCTGGTCGCCGACCTCCCCACCGGGTGGAGGTCCTGCCACATCCGCTCAAAGGTCATGCTGTGCTCCATGGAGTTCGCCGAGGTCGTACGCCGCCGCCGCATGGTCCGCACCTACGCCGACGCCCCGGTCGCGGAGGAGGTGGTGGATCGGATGCTCGAGCACGCGGTCCGGGCACCGTCGGCCGGTTTCAGCCAGGGCTGGGCGTTCCTGCGGCTGGACACCCCGGAGGACGTCGGCCGGTTCTGGACGTCGTCCATGCCGGAAGACGCCGACCCGGACGGATCCTGGCTGCGCGGCATGCGGACCGCGCCGGTGGTGATCGTGCCGCTGTCTCACCGCGACGCCTACCTCGACCGGTACGCCGAACCCGACAAGGGCTGGACCGACCGGGACGAGGCCCGCTGGCCGGTTCCGTACTGGCACATCGACACCGGCATGGCCGCGCTGCTGATCCTCCAGACCGCGGTCGACGAGGGCTTGGGGGCATGCTTCTTCGGCATCCCGCCGGCGCGGACCGCTGCCTTCCGGGCGGAGTTCGGGGTGCCCGCTGCGTACACCCCGATCGGCGCGATCACCGTGGGCCACCGGACCGACGACCCCGGGCTGCGCGGCTCGGCCGGACGAGGCCGGCGCGGCGTCGACGAGGTGGTGCACCGCGGCGGCTGGTGAGGAGGGCGACGGGACGGGCGGCACCTCGCCAGTCCATCGCCCCGGGGACCGCCGGTCAACGCGCCCCGGCGCACCCCTGTCTCGGATCCCAGACTTCCTCATCACCGACCCGGCACATCTTGTGCCGGGTCACCA
>NZ_SDKM01000001.1 GCF_004519545.1 Nocardioides guangzhouensis | reverse complement strand
CGGCCCCAACGGCGCCGGCAAGACCACGCTGGTGCTGCACCTCAACGGCATCCTCACCCCGGGCGCCGGCTCAGTCGCCGTCAGCGGCCTGGCCGTCGAGAAGAAGAACCTCGCCGAGGTACGCCGCCGGGTCGGCGTGGTCTTCCAGGACCCCGACGACCAGCTGTTCATGGCCACCGTCCGCCAGGACGTCGCGTTCGGCCCGGCCAACCTCGGCCTCCGGGGCGCCGCGCTCGAGCGGCGGGTGCTGGAGGCCCTCGACAAGGTCGGCATGGCCGACTTCGTCGACCGCCCGCCGCACCACCTCTCCTTCGGCCAGCGGCGCCGGGTCGCGGTCGCGACCGTGCTCGCGATGGAGCCCGAGATCCTGGTGCTCGACGAGCCGTCGTCCAACCTGGACCCGGCCTCCCGCCGCGAGCTCGCGGACATCCTGCGCTCGCTCGACGTGACCGTGCTGATGGTCACCCACGACCTGCCCTACGCGCTCGAGCTGTGCCCGCGTTCGGTGGTGCTGCACGACGGGGTCGTGGTGGCCGACGGCGCGACGTACGACCTCCTCACCGACGACGTCCTCATGCGGGCGAACCGCTTGGAGCTCCCGTTCGGATTCGACCCCCGCGCGGTTGGTAGCCTTCCTCAGGCAGGAGTTACGGCGACCCCAGGAGACTGACCGTGAGCGGCGACATGAGCGCACTCGAGCGCGAGATCGAGGAGACGCGCGAGCGGCTCGCGGGCACCATCGACGAGCTCCTCTACCGCTCGCACCCCAAGACCATCGTCAGCCGCGAGGTCGCCTCGATGAAGGCGCACTTCGTGGACCCGGCCACCGGCCAGCCCCGCACCGACAACATCCTCAAGGTCGTCGGCAGTGTCGTCGGCGTCGTCGTGCTGCTCGGCGTGATCCGCAAGATCGTCCGTGACTGACAAGACCCCGATCAAGATGCTCCACGACCGGCTCCTCGTGGAGCTGGACAAGGAGGCGGGGGAGCGGCGGTCCGCCGGCGGCATCGTCATCCCGGCCACCGCCGCCATGGGCGGGCGTCGTCTCGCCTGGTCGCGGGTGGTCGCCGCCGGCCCCCACGCCCGCGCCGTCGAGGTCGGCGACCGGGTGCTGTTCGACCCCGAGGACAAGGCCGAGGTCGAGGTCCAGGGCGAGGTGTACGTCGTGATGCGCGAGCGCGACATCCACGCGGTCGCCGCCGACCGGGTGGCGGACGAGACCACCGGCCTCTACCTCTGACGCGCCCCCCCCGCTACCTCCGGTCGGGGAGCGCGCGCCGGGCCGCACGCGCCAGCCGGGACGGCGCTGGGTGCCAGACCGCGGCGTCCTCCGGGTCCCACGCGTACGCCGGCACCGGGCCCCGGCGGTCCAGCAGCAGCGCCAGGGCCGGCAGCCCGAGCTCGGCGGCCGACCAGTCGTAGAGCCCGCCGAGCCGCGGCACGATCACCCCGACGTCGAGCAGGTGGCCGATGCTGTGCTCGGCGTCGACGTACCGGCCGAGGTCGTCGTCGAGCGGGTACAGCGCCGGCAGCACCCGCGACAGTGACAAGAAGATGCCGGCCATGCCCAGACGCGGGTCGCCGAGCAGCCTGCCGAGCGGAGCCAGCGGGCCCAGCGCCAGCCGCGGGGCGGCGACCAGCGCGTGGGCGTAGAGCACCCGGACCAGCACGAGGTTGAGGAAGAACCGCTCGACCCGGTTCTCCCGGCGGGCCAGGTCCTCGTGGGCGAGGAACGCCGAGGCGATGGTCAGGTTGTGCGCGCGGTACCACGTGCGTGCGGTCGGGTGCTGGATGAAGTCGAGGGTCGCGGTGACGCCCGGCGCCCGGGGCGCGCCGGCCCGGCCGAACGCCAGCGCCGACGCCTCGCAGGTGTCCCGCAGCAGGGCGTCGTTCACCGCTCGCCACCACGGGCTGCCCGGCGCCGGACCCGACAGCGGGGCCAGCAGCCCCCGTCGCAGCTGCCAGCCCAGGAACGCCGAGGCGGCGCGCCGGTAGGGCAGGTAGCCGCGGTCCACGTCGGGCGGGACGTCGTACAGCTCGCGGAGGAGCGCCAGCCGGGCCCGCGGGTCGTCGGCGACGCGCGCTACCCGTTCGTCGGCGTACTCCCCGGCCGTGCGCCCAGCCGTGTCCTCAGCCACCCGCCGAGCATCGCAGGGCGGGCGGGCCCGCGTAAGCCGTGCCGGCACCGGCTCGTTGAACACCGTGGACGACCCGGTCGTCCCTGCGGGTCGGTGGCGCGAGGGGGGTCACCGACCCGGTCCCTGTCCAGACCGCGGCGAGCCTCTTCACGTCTGCTCCGCGACCGGTCTACGGTCGGGGGACCGATGGGAAGGTGGAGTTCGTCGTGCAGCTCGGGCGTGGCATCGGGGGGATGGTCGAGGCGGTCCGTGACCGGGTGGAGGTCGCGTGGCACGCCGGTGGGCACGGAGGAGAAGGCGGCGGGACCTGGCAGGTCACGGCAGGCTCCTTCGAGGCGGCGCTGGCCTACGCCCGCGAACGCTTCACCGACCCGATCGTGCTCTCGCGCAGGGACCGCAACCGGTGGTGGCCCCGGGTGACGATCGAGGTCACCGAGGACCCGTCGTACGCCGCGTCCGCGCCGCCGCTCGACGAGCTCGCGCACCCGGCCGTCCCGGTCCCCGCGCCGGAGCCCGAGCGGGTCGTCCGGCCGGTCACGGAACCCGTCGTCGACGTCGAGCAGGGGCCCGATCGCGAACCCGTCCGGGCGTCCCGCGGCGACTCCGAGATGCCCGCGGTCCTGGAGGAGATGTTCGCCCGCCAGGACGTCCCCGTGGCCACCACGCACCGGGTCCCGCGGCAGCGCCGGGCACGCTGACCCGACCGCCGACGGCAGGGGTCCATCCCGATTTTTCCGGGACGCCACTCGCTGTTAGAGTTGCTCTCGCTCCGCGCGCCATTAGCTCAATTGGCAGAGCAGCTGACTCTTAATCAGCGGGTTCGGGGTTCGAGTCCCTGATGGCGTACAAAACCGCAGGCCAGGACGCATCACACGTCCTGGCCTGCGGCATCTTCGCTCGGCCGCGGACCGTGCATCGGTCGATGCGGCCTCGAGCGCGCGGCAGCCCACCTCGTCCACGAGGCGCCGTGGCCGCCACGGGTGGCGACTTCCAACCTCGGGTCCGTCGCCCGGCGTCACCACCTCACGGGCCGCAGCTCCGGTCCGACGACGTGCCCCTGGTGCGGGGACGGGTGCTCCTCGTCGTGCAGGAAGTGACCGGCGTACCAGACCACGACGTCGGTGCGGTCGATGGACTCGCCGGTGAGGTACTGGTCGAGCTTGACCTGGGTGGCCGACGGAGGGCCGCCGACCACCCCGACGCCGTCGTCGAGCTCGGTCCCGCGGTAGCGCAGGAACCACAGGTCGGCGACTCCGTAGGCGTCGGCTGAGGAGTCCGCGGCTCCGGGCGTGATCCGGTAGCCGCGCCCGGAGTCGGCGTCGAGGACCCGCCACTCGCGGGCGAACGGGGACCGGATCCGCTTGGTCTCGCGGACGATCCGGTGCCAGACCGGCTGCCCGGGCAGGATCAGGCCGCGCTGTTCGATGATGTCGCGGCCGGCGCCCTCGATGTCGAAGTCGAGCCGCCAGTAGACGTGGTGCTGGTGGCGCATGCAGGTGCGCGGGTTGCGGGTGCCGGCGAACCCGAACCGCGGCTGGATGGTGCCGTCGTCGCGGAGCCGCCACTCGGAGATGTAGCGGTACCAGCCGGCCTGCATCTCGCTGACGATCTGCAGCTCCCCGTCGTCGTACCAGAACGCGACGCCCTGGAAGTTCCCGACGTCGGTGCCCGACTCGAGGATGGTCGCCGGCGGCCCGGAGCACACCCGCCAGCCCGGTCCGACCGGATCGCTGCCGACCGCCTGGAACTGGGTCTCGGAGTTCTGCCAGTCCCGGTAGGTCACGCCGTCGTCGTAGAGCACGTTGAGGATCGGGACGTGCGCCTGCCAGAGCACGAGGCGGCCGCGGTAGCGGACCTGCCGCAGCTCGACGCCGCTGCCCTTGCCCAGGTGCGTCGGAGCGGAGTCCCGGGGCCGGACGACGGTGAAGCTCCACAGCTCCTGGCCGCCCTTGACGACCCTGACCCGGACCTGGCCGAGTCCGGTGTCGCCGCCGGGCAGGCCGCCGACGCCGACCGGGAGGTGGTCCTCGCAGTCGTGGTCGTCGAGGTGCTCGACGCCGTGCAGGTCCCAGTCGACCAGCCGGTCGCGCAGGTCGACGGCGACGAAGCGGTGCACGGGGCTGCCGTCGGGGTCGAAGATGCCCAGGGTGATCCGCCGTACCACGGTGCCGTCGTCCTGCTCCACATCGGAGGTGGGCGGCATCGGCTGGTAGACGATGACGTCGTCGCGGCCGGCGAACGGCGCGTACCGCTCGTCCGCGTGCAGCACCTCGAGCGCTCCCCGGAGCTCCTCATGGGTCGGGTTCGGCACGACCGCAGTGGAGGCGACCTCGAAGGCGTCGGGCCGGTCCAGGTCACCGCGCACCGTGGCCGCGACGTTCCCGGTGGCGTCGACGACGGTGGCCGTGAACGGCGGCCCGTCCTGGTCGCGGACCGGCACCTGTGGCCCGAGGACGCGAAGGCCCGCCACGTCGGAGTCGGCGAAGATCTCGCGGATCCGGGCGTTTTCGGTGAGCAGGTCACGGAGGCGGTCGGCGTCGACCCGGTGGCCGCCGACCTCCTCGATCTCGATGGTGGTGTCGTCGGTCATGGCCGGTCCTTCCCAAGAGTGGTGACCCTGAGGAGGGCCCAGTACGGCGGGTGATACACGACGCGTTTCCAGCGCTGGCCGCGGACCTGTCCCTCCGTCTAGGGCCGCTTCGACCGGCGGCGGGCGCCGCGCGGCGGCAGGCACAGCTGGGCGGACAGCAGCCCGGCCGTGCCGACCGTGGCCCACAGCGCCCATGGGCCGATCGCGTACGCGGCGCCGCCCAGCAGCGGGCCGGTGCCGGTCCCGACCGTGTAGGCCACGCCGTACAGGCCCTGGTAGCGCCCGACCATCCGTGGCGGGGACAGGGTGCCCAGGTAGGCCGCGGAGACGGAGGTGGCCACCATCTCCTCGAACGTCCAGATCACCACCGTCAACGCGAGGGGGCCCAGGCCGGTCATGAAGCCGGTCAGGGCGAGACCACCGCCGATGAGCAGGTTGCCGACAGCCATCACGTGCTCCGGCCGGTACCGGGAGACCACACCGGTGACGGGCAGCTCCAACGAGAGCACCAGCAGCCCGTTGAGGCCGATGAGGAGACCGAAGTCGCGGGCACTCAGACCGATGTCGGCGACGTGCAGCGGCAGGCCGACGGTGGCCTGGATGTAGACGAACTCGGCGACCAGGGTCATCAGCAGGAACCGCACCAGGGCGCGGTCGGCGAGCGCCTGCCGGTACCCGGTCGCCCGGTCGGGCTGGTTGTCTGCCTGGGTGTCCGCCTCGACCTGGTCGGGTCGCGGCCGGGGCTGTTCTCGCAGCAGGACCGCCACCACCACACCGAACAGCAGGCACGCGACGGCGTTGCCCACGAACAGCTCGGTGTAGGAGCTGCCGGCCAGCACTCCGCCGACCACGCCGCCCAGGGCCGCGCCGACATTCATCGCGAACCGGAACACCGCGAATGCGGCAAGCCGTTCCTGGTTGGTGCTCACCGAGTCGAGCAGCACGGCGGCCGCCGCGGGTCGGTAGACCTGGGAGGTCAGGCCGATGAGCCCGACCACGGCCACGATGGCCGGGAGCTGCCCGAGGAACGGCACGACCGCGGTCAGCCCGGCGGTGGTCACCGCAGAGAGCACGATGCTCGCTCGGCGACCGATCCGGTCGGTGAGGTACCCGCCGACCGCGTTGCCGAGCACGTTGCCCAGCCCGGCCACGCCCAGCACCAGCCCGGCCGCGCCGGCGGAGTAGCCGCGTTCGGTCAGGTATAGCACGATGAAGACCGGCAGGAAGTTGCCGACCTTGTTGACCAGGATGCCGAAGCTGATGATCCAGACCCGACCGGGCAGGCGGCGCAGCGCGTCTCGGAATCGCTGCCCCTCGACACCGGACAGGTCGGACGGCGCGACGCTCATGCACGCACCCGCGATCCGGAGAGCGGCGCTGTCTGGTTGCCCATGCGCCGAGATTCGCAGTCACCTGCAGCAGCGGCATCTTTTTATCCCGGCCGTCGGCGCGAGCTGGCCCGCCGACGGGAGTCGCACCGATCTCGTCCGGGCCGTGGTGAAGGTGACCTCGTGACCGTCAGCTGACGAGGGTGGCCACCAGGCCGAGGGTCGCGCAGAGCCCGAGCGTGCGCAGGGGGCTCCAACCTCGCCAGAACATCAGCGCCAGCGCCACGCCGGTGAGCGCGAACGCCAGCGGGTCCCAGGTGTCGAGCACCGGTAGCTCGAGGTGGATCGGGCCCCAGTCGTGCACGAGCGTGCTGTCGAAGAGAGTGTGGAGGGAGAAGAACAGCGCGAGGCTGGCAATGACCCCCACCACTGCTGCGGTGATGCCGGTCAGGGCGGCGGTCAGGTGGGTGTTGTGCCGCAGCCGTTCGACGTACGGCGCGCCCAGGAAGATGAACAGGAAGCACGGCACGAACGTCACCCAGGTGGCCAGCAGCGATCCGAGCAGCATCGCCGCCCACGGGTCCAGCGGACCGGGGTTGCGGTAGGCGGCCACGCCGGCCACCCACTGCACGACCATGATCAGCGGTCCGGGGGTGGTCTCCGCGAGCGCGAGGCCCTTGACCATCTCCCCGGGCAACAGCCAGCCGTAGACCTGCACGGCTTGCTGGGCCACGTAGGCCAGCACGGCGTACGCGCCGCCGAAGCTGATCAGCGCGGTGACGCTGAACAGCCTGCTGATGTCGGCGTACGTGCTCGACGCGCCGAGGGCGGCGACCACCAGCAGGACCGGGAAGAACCACAGCACCAGGCCGACTGCGAGGTAGCGGACGGTACGACGGGCTGACGGCCGGTCGGCGTGCAGGGCGTCGTCGCTGATGAGCGGCGGCGGGCCGTCCTCGGTGTCGCCGTGTCCCTTGAGGGTGCGGAGCGCTGGCACCCAGCGCGACAGCACCCACCCGAGCGCTCCGGCACCGATGACCACGACCGGGAACGGGACGGCGAACACCGCCAGCGCGAGGAACGAGGCGACCGCGAGGGCGACGAGCACGCCGTGGGTCAAGGCCCGCTTCCCGACCCGGTAGACGGCCTGGATGACGATGGCGATGACGGCGGGCGCGAGCCCGGCGAACAGGCCGATGACCAGGTTCGTGTCGCCGGCGGCCAGGTACAGGATGGTCAGCGCCAGCAGGGCGATCATGCCGGGCAGGACGAACAGGATGCCGGCGATGAGTCCGCCGAGGGTGCCGTTGAGCAGCCAGCCGGTGTAGATGGCCAGCTGCTGCGCCTCGGGGCCGGGCAGCAGCATGCAGTAGTTCAGGGCGTGCAGGAACCTGCGCTGGCCGATCCAGCGCTTCTCGTCGACGAGCTTGTGCTGCATGACCGCGATCTGCCCGGCAGGACCACCGAAGGTCTGCAAGGAGATGGCGAACCAGACCCTCGTCGCGTCACGCAGGGGGATGACGTCTCGACCGGCTACGTGTCCTCCCGCGAGGTGCCCGGAAGGTGGAACCACGGTTTCATCCTGCCCAAAGTCAACCGGAACAGTCAACATCGTGCCGGAGTGGTGAACCCGCGGGCACGTCGCCCCCGCTTCCGGCGGGCCAGCCCGAGTCCCAGATGGCGTACGAACCGCAGGTCAGACGATCACGTGGCCTGACCCGCGTCGTTCCCGGTCGTCCGGGGGTCAGGTACTGGTCGGCCCGTCAGGCTGCCGCTGACGTGCCACCCAGACGGCTGCGCCCACGAGGAGGCCGCCGGTGATGATGAACGTCAGGGCCGCGGAGAGCCGGCCGGGGAACCACTCGCTGGCCGCACGTGGGGTCGTGTAGAGCAGCGCGAGGGCCGCAACGCCGAGCCAGGGGAGGCTGCGCTCCCACAGGGCCAGCGCCACGGTGGCCAACGCCGTCGCCAGCCCGAGCGCGATGCCGATGTCGTTGTCCATGGTCAACGAGCCGAGCACCGCCCCGAGCACGCCGAACGCGACGCCCGTGACCCGCGGGTCGATCCACCCGAGCCAGGCGGCCGACGCCCAGAGCACGGCGACGCCCCACATCGCGGCGCCCGCCCAGGCGGAGTCGGTCGAGGTCAGCTCCATGGCGACGCCGACGGCGGCCAGCATCAACGGCACGAACAACGCCAGCTGTTGCAGCCAGGTGCGCCGCAACCACCACAGCACCGCGGCCACGGCAGCGGTCCCGGCACCGACGATCCACAGCTGGTGCTCGTCGTACCGGTCGAGCACGTCGGCAGACAGCACGACCAGGAAGGCGCCCGTCGCGACGACGCCGGCCGCCCAGAGCACGCTACGCAGGCGGCCTGCGGCCTCGCCGAGTCGCTCGGGTACGGCGAGCCCGGCGCCGATCAGGGCCAGGGCGGTCGCCCCGATGAGGACCAGGCGCAGTGCCACCGACAGGTCGGTCCAGAACAAGCTGACCAGGAGGGTGGCCCCGACCAGCATGATGATGCCGCCGAGGTAGCCGAGCGCCTCGACGACCAACGAGAGTCCCGTCGCGGGCGCGGGGGCCAGTGCGATGGCGGCGCGCCGCTCACGGGGTCCGGCCTCGTGCTGACGGATCGTGCGCGACTGCTCGTCCGAGATGAGTCCCGCGTCGACCCACTCCTCGAGAAGGTCGGTGAGCGACCGTGGTGGCTGCGGGTGGTGGATGGTTCGACTCCTCATGGCGACCTCCAGGGGACGCGTGCAGGACGGAACGTGTCCCGCACCTTCATCGTGTCGCGGTGCCAGCCACGGCGGCAGGGCCGCTCGACCACGTGGACCGGGACCTCCGCCCCGCCGCGCTCGAGCGCGACGCCGCGATTGGCGAGTCCCGGTGTCCGTTACGCCGTCTTTGTCCGTTTCCCTGACAGGGTCCGTCGACCGGTCTAGCGTGTGGCGGGTGCACCTGCGGGGAGGGGCTCGATCGCGTGCGAGGTGGCTGGCACTGGCCGCCTCGTCCTCGCTCGCCGCGCTCGGCGTGGCGGTCGTCCTCCAGCCGACGCCCGCCTCGGCCCTCGATCCCGTGAACCCGGTTCGGGTGGATCTCGACGGTCATGCGGCGAACAGTGGCTTCCTCGTGTTCGTCGAGGGCGACGTCCTGCTCGACAATGACGAGGCCGAGGGGACGATGGCCGTCGGCGGCGACCTCACGGTCGCCCGCAACTACAACATCTCGCCCGGCCCGACCTCGGCCGCGACGTTCACCGCGCCGGGCGACGCCGGGCCGACGTACCTCTACGTCGGCGGCGGGCTGGCGTTCTCCGGCTCCGCCGCGATCCAGATGCGGGTGCTCGGTGGCGGCTACACGAAGATCGGCGACACCTCGACGTACACCGCGTACAACACCGACAACAACAACGCCCAGGTCACCTACCGGATCGTGCCGGAGGGGCAGTCGTACCTGTCGAGCCAGTTCGTCGAGGGCACCACGAACCAGCAGACGCCGACCTCGATCGAGACGCCGGTGCCGAGCAACCTGATCGACATGGACGGGGCCTTCGCGCTCTACCGCGACCTCACCCAGCAGATGGCGGCCTGCCCGGCGACGGTCAGCCTGACCGACGCCAACGGCAACCCGACACCCCGACCCGTGCCACCCGGCACCTCTGCCCGGTTCGAGCTGGCGGAAGGCCAGACCAACGTGCTGATGCTCTCCGCGACCGAGCTTGACAACCTCGCGGAGCTGACCTTCGTCGACCAGCCGACGGCGAGCACGCCGCTGCTGGTCAACGTCACCGGCAGCTCGTTCGACGGCACCGTGCCCAACCTCGCCGGGATCGGCGGCGCGCAGGCGCCGTACATCCTGTGGAACTTCCCGGACGCCTCCTCCGTCACCGTGACCGGCGGAGCGAGCCTCGAGGGCACGATCTACGCCCCCGACGCCGACGTCGTGTGGGCGCCGACCCAGAACATCGAGGGCAACGTGATCGCGGCGAGCTTCACGCACGGTCCTCAGGTCTTCCCGCCCGGGACGCCGCGCGAGATCCACGACTTCGCGTTCGCGACCACGCTGGAGTGCGGCGAGCCCGAGCCCCAGCCGGAGGCGCACCTGACCCTGGTCAAGGAGGTCGTCAACGACGACGGGGGCACCGCCGGGCCGGGCGACTGGACCCTGTCCGCGACCCCGTCGGACCCGAACGAAGCGCTCAGCGGCGTGACCGGGGACGCGTCGATCACCGGTGCCGCGGTGGCGCCGGGGGACTGGACGCTCGCGGAGGCCGACGGGCCGGACGGGTACGTCGCGGGGACGTGGACCTGCGACGGCGGGGACGTCGCCGACGGTGTCGTCACGCTTGCCGACGGCGACGACGTCACCTGCACGGTCGTCAACGACGACGACGGCCCCGGGCCCGAGCCCGGTGCCTGGCTGACCCTGGTCAAACGGGTGGTCAACGACGACCGCGGCAGGGCCGAGCCCACGGACTGGACCCTGTCCGCAACCCGCGGCGGGCGCGTCGTGAGCGGCGTGACCGGCCAGTTCGAGGACGTCGGCGTGACGCCGGGCCGGTGGACGCTGGCGGAGTCCGACGGCCCCGGGGGGTACGTCGCGGGACCGTGGCGCTGCGACCGTGGCAGCCTGTCCGGCGACGTCCTGACGATCCCGCGGGGCGCCCGTGTGACCTGCACGATCGTGAACGACGACCGGGGTGCCGCTTCGTCGCCCACCGAGACCGTCGAGCCCGCGATCCTGCCGACCAGCGGCGGGGCCGCGCCGTCGTCCGCCGGCGTCCTGCCCGACACCGGCGGTCCGTCGGCGGCCTGGGCGGTCGCCGGTCTGGCGGCACTCCTGGCCGGGGCCGCGCTCGTGGCCTCCGGTCGCCGCGAGGAGACTGACTGAGGCCGGTCGCGGCCTGCCGGTCGACGGCCGATCGCCAATGTTCAGTAACATGATCTACATTGATCACATGGACGAGCTGCGCCGCCTGGTGGTCACCGACCCCTGGGCGCACGCGCTGCTCGTGCTGGCGTTCCTCACCGTCACCCTGCTCGCCCTGCACGAGCGCTGGGCGGCGCTGCCGGGCGCCCTCGCGGCGTACGGCGCGGCGCTGTGGGTGGGCAGCCGCGACCACCCGCGTTGACTGAGGGAACCGTCGGGGCCCGCGGTGCGTCCGAGCACCATGCGTGCTCACCTGCTGCCGGCGCTGGTCGTCGCGCTCCTGTCCCTCCCGGCTCTGACTGCCTGTGCCGGGCGTGACCCGGGCCCGGGTCCGGACGCCTCCATCGAGGCGGCAGGGGGCCGGATCGACCTCACCCCGCCAGCCGAGCCCTACGCCGGGCCGCTGTACGCCGAGCCGCACACCGGGACCCGGATCGACCGGGCCGGCGCCGCGGGTCCCGTGGTCGAGTGCGACACCCTGGGCACCGACCTCGGCTTCAACCGGCACGGCTTCGACGACCGCGAGGCCGGGGCGACACCGGAGAGTGCCCTGCTCGGCTGGATCGACGACCTCACCTGGAGCTGGCCGACCGCGGGCTGGCGGCTCGAGCGTCGCGACGGCGACCGGGTGCTGTTCACCTTTCCGGTCGACGGCGTGGTGAAGCAGGCGGTGGTCGTCCACGACGGCGAGACGGTCTCCGGTGGCGGGTGGTACGTCGAGTCCTGGGCCCAGTGCGACCTCTCCGAGCTCCCCAGGACGGTCACCGACCGGGCCGGCGTCCTGGTGTGGACCGACGCCGACGGCCGCCCGGTGCCGACCACGAGGGTGGTGTCCTGGCCCGGTCCCGAGCACTGCGACTGGCAGGACTCGACCGTGCTCGGGATGGGCGCGGCGCGCTACTGGCGGAAGCCGCCGGACTACCTGGCCAGCCGCCTCGACGGCAGGTACGTCGCCTCCGCGCCGCTGCCGGCCGATGCCCGGGAGACCGGCTTCCGGCGCGGCCGTGACCACCTGTGGCTCGCCGCGGACGGCCGCGCGGCGTACGTCGGGACCCGGCGGGGCGTCGAGGTGTGGCCGCGGGAGGCTCGCCCGATCGGCTGCGACTGAGCGCCGGAGACCGGCCCGAAGGTCCCTTGCTGCCCGATTCGCCCCGGGTCCAAGATTGACGGATCCAGATCAACCGATGCGGCTCCGGCCGACCGACGGCCTCCACAGGGGTGCGACGTTGCCCACGGGCGTGACCGACCAACGGACCAGGGTCCGTCGGCGCCTGCACGTCGCCGGGCTGGTGCAGGGTGTCGGCTTCCGACCCCACGTCTACGCACTCGCCCGGTCCCTCGACCTGGCGGGCGCGGTCTGGAACACCGGCAGCGGCGTGGTCGCCGAGGTGGAGGGGGGACCGGACGAGGTGTCGTGCTTCTGCCGGCGAGTCGGAGAGGAGGCGCCGCCGCTGGCGCGGGTGGACGAGGTCCGGGTCGAGGAGGTGCCTCCCCTGGGGGGCACCGGCTTCGCGATCCGGCCCTCCGAGCACGCGGCCGGGCGCACGTTCGTCTCCGCCGACGTCACGATCTGCGACGACTGCCTCGCCGACCTGACCGACCCCACCGACCGGCGCCACCGCCATCCGTTCGTCACCTGCACCAACTGCGGTCCGCGGTTCACGGTCACCACGGGACTGCCCTACGACCGGGCCACCACCACCATGGCCGGCTTCCCGATGTGCGCGGCGTGCGCCCGGGAGTACGCCGACCCGGCCGACCGACGCTTCCACGCGCAGACCGTCTGCTGCCCCGACTGCGGCCCGCGCCTCTCGCTCGTGAGGCCCGGCCTGCCCGCGGCCGCGGGCGAGGAGGCGCTGGCCGGCGCGCGACGGTTGCTCGCCGAGGGCGGGGTCGTCGCGGTCAAGGGGATCGGCGGTTACCACCTGGCGTGTGACGCCACCGCCGAGCCCGCGGTGGCCACGCTGCGGGCCCGCAAGCGCCGCGGCGGCAAGCCGTTCGCGGTGCTGGTCGCCGACCTGGTGACGGCCGAGGCTCTGGTCGACCTGCCGCCCGGCGCCGCCGACCTGCTCAGCTCGCGGACCCGGCCGATCGTGCTCGCGCCACGGCGCGCCGGCGCCCCGGCCCTGGCGCAGTCGGTCGCCCCGGGCCTCGCCGACCTCGGCGTCATGCTGCCGTCCGCGCCGCTGCACCACCTGCTGCTCGGACTCCCCGGCGACCCGTCCGGCCCGCCGGTCCTGGTGCTCACCAGCGGCAACGTCGCAGGGGAGCCGATCGTCACCGACGACGCCGACGCGCTGCGCCGGCTGGCCGGCATCGCCGACGCCTGGCTCACCCACGACCGTCGCATCCACGTGCCGTGCGACGACTCGGTCTCCCGGGCGGTCGACGGTGCCGAGGCGCCGGTCCGCAGGTCTCGCGGGCAGGCGCCGCTGCCGGTCGACCTGCCCTTCGAGACCCCGCCGGCGCTGGCCGTCGGCGGCGACCTCAAGAACACCTTCTGCCTCGGGGAAGGACGCCTGGCCTGGCTCTCCGGGCACGTCGGCGACATGGACGACCTCGCCACGCTGACCGCGTTCGGCGTCGCCGAGCCGCACCTCGAGATGCTGACCGGGGTGACGCCGGAGGCGGTCGCGGCGGACCGCCACCCGGCGTACCGCTCGCGGCGCTGGGCCCGCGAGCACGCCGCCGGACGCCCGGTCGTGGGGGTGCAGCACCACCACGCGCACGTCGCCTCGACGATGGCGGACAACGGCGTCGGCGGCGGTCGGCGGGTGCTCGGCGTCGCCTTCGACGGCACCGGGTACGGCGACGACGGCGCGGTCTGGGGCGGCGAGTTCCTGGTCGCCGACTACGCGTCGTACGACCGCGCCGGGCACCTGGCGTACGTCGCGCTGCCGGGCGGCGACGCCGGCGTTCGGAACCCGTGCCGCATGGCCCTCTCGCACCTGACCGCGGCCGGTCTCGACTGGGATCCCCGGCTCCCGTCGGTCCGGGCCTGCGCCGACGACGAGCTCGCCCTGCTCGCCCGGCAGCTCGCGACCGGCGTACGCTGCGTCCCGACCTCGAGCATGGGCCGGCTCTTCGACGCGGTCGCGTCGCTGGCCGGCATCCGGCACCGGGTGGACCACGACGCGCAGGCAGCGATGGAGCTCGAGTCCCGGGCCCGCTCGGCCCCCGGTGCGGGCGGCTACCGCTTCGGCCCGGACGCGGACCCGGCGCCGGTCGTCGCTGCCGTCGTGGAGGACGTGCTCGCCGGGCGGCCACCGGAGCTGGTCGCGGCCCGGTTCCAGGCGGCCGTCGTGGACCTGGTGCTGGCCGTCTCGTCCCGGCTCCGCGACGGGACCGGCCTGGGCGCGGTGACGCTCAGCGGCGGCGTGTTCCTCAACGCCTACCTCACCTCGGCCTGCGCGGCCGCGCTCGGCGACGCCGGGTTCGAGGTGCTGCGCCACCGGCGGGTCCCGGCCAGCGACGCCGGGCTGGCCCTCGGACAGCTCGCGGTGCTCGCGCACCGGATGCCACCCAACAGGCGGCCCGGCCCGCCGGAGGAGGAGACGCCATGTGCCTAGCGGTCCCGGGCCGGGTCCTGGAGATCACCGAGCGCGACGGGACCCTGATGGCCCAGGTCGACTTCGGTGGGGTGACCAAGGAGGTGTGCCTGGAGTACGTCCCCGACCTGCAGGTGGGGGAGTACACCATCGTCCACGTCGGCTTCGCCCTGCAGCGGCTCGACGAGCAGTCGGCGCTGGAGACGCTGGAGGTCTTCCGGCAGCTCGGCGAGCTCGACGCCGAGTTCGGCGACCACTGGGGCCGGGCCGCCGACCAGGCCGGGATGCCCCGGCCGGACCGGGCCGACCCCGCCCATCCCGACCCCACCCATCCCGACCCCGACCCTGACACCGACCCCGACCAGTCAGGAGGCCCGTCGTGAAGTACCTCGACGAGTTCCAGGACCCGGCGCTGGCCCGCCGGCTCCTCGACGACATCCACGCCACCGTCACCAGGCCCTGGGCGATGATGGAGGTCTGCGGCGGCCAGACCCACTCGATCATCCGGCACGGCCTCGACCAGCTGCTGCCGGACGGCATCGAGCTGATCCACGGTCCCGGCTGCCCGGTCTGTGTGACCCCGCTCGAGGTGATCGACAAGGCGCTCGAGATCGCCGCCCGGCCCGAGGTGATCTTCTGCTCGTTCGGCGACATGCTCCGGGTCCCGGGCAGCGACGGGGACCTGTTCCGGGTGAAGAGCGCAGGGGGCGACGTACGCGTCGTCTACTCGCCGCTGGACGCGCTCACCCTGGCCCGTGATAACCCCGACCGCGAGGTGGTGTTCTTCGGCATCGGGTTCGAGACCACGGCACCGCCCAACGCGATGACCGTCCACCAGGCGCGGAAGCTGGGCATCGACAACTTCAGCCTGCTGGTCAGCCACGTCCGGGTGCCGCCCGCGATCGAGGCGATCATGACCGCCCCGGTGTGCCGGGTGCAGGCGTTCCTCGCCGCCGGGCACGTGTGCACCGTGATGGGGACCGGGGAGTACCCGCCGCTGGCCGAGCGGTTCGGGGTTCCGATCGTGGTCACCGGCTTCGAGCCGCTGGACATCCTCGAGGGCATCCGGCGCGCGGTGCACCAGCTCGAGGAGGGCCGGCACGAGGTCGAGAACGCCTACCCGCGCGCGGTGGCCGCCGACGGCAACCCGGTCGCGATCCGGATGCTGGAGGACGTGTTCGAGGTCGTCGACCGGTCCTGGCGGGGGATCGGGATGATCCCGCAGAGCGGCTGGCGGCTCTCCGAGCGCTACCGGGAGTACGACGCGGAGGAACGGTTCCGGGTGGCCGACATCCGCACGCAGGAGTCGAGCGTCTGCCGCAGCGGCGAAGTGCTGCAGGGCCTGATCAAGCCGCACGAGTGCGCCGCCTTCGGCACGCAGTGCACGCCGCGCAACCCGCTCGGCGCCACCATGGTGTCCAGCGAGGGCGCGTGCGCGGCGTACTTCCTCTACCGGCGGCTCCAGCCGCCGCCGGCCCGGGAGGCGAGCACCGTTGGCTGACCCGACGTCCGTCGGCGGGTCCGACCTGCCGAGCTTCGAGGGCTGGACCTGCCCGCTCCCGCTGCGTGACAGCCCGACGATCGTGATGGGGCACGGCGGCGGGGGCGCGCTGTCGTCCGAGCTGGTCGAGCACGTCTTCCTGCCCAGCTTCCGCGACGAGGCGCTGGCCCGGCTGGGGGACTCGGCGGTCCTCGACCTGGCCGGGCTCGGGGGCGACCGGCTGGCCTTCACCACCGACTCGTTCGTGGTGCGGCCGCTGTTCTTCCCCGGCGGCAGCATCGGGGAGCTCGCGGTCAACGGCACCGTCAAC
Organism: Nocardioides guangzhouensis; assembly: GCF_004519545.1. Lineage (GTDB taxonomy): Bacteria > Actinomycetota > Actinomycetes > Propionibacteriales > Nocardioidaceae > Nocardioides > Nocardioides guangzhouensis. The sequence goes on along the minus strand of NZ_SDKM01000001.1, from coordinate 277,181 downwards.
GACCTCGCGATGAGCGGGGCCCGACCGTTGTTCCTCTCGACCGCGTTCATCCTCGAGGAGGGCACCGACGTGACCGTGGTGGGTGCGGTGGCCGAGCGGGTCGGGGCGGCGGCCGAGCGGGCCGGCGTACGCGTGGTCACCGGCGACACCAAGGTCGTCGAGAGCGGCCACGGCGACGGGATCTACGTCAACACCGCAGGGATCGGGCTGGTGCCCGACGGCGTCGACGTCCGCCCGGACCGGGCCGCACCGGGCGACGTCGTCATCGTCAGCGGGGAGATCGGGGTGCACGGCATCGCGATCATGAGCGTCCGCGAGGGCCTGGAGTTCGGTACGGCGCTGGAGAGCGACTGCCAGCCGCTGAACGGCCTGGTCGACGCGATCCTCGGGGTCACCCGGGACGTGCACGTCCTCCGTGACCCGACCCGCGGTGGCGTGGCCGCCAGCCTCAACGAGATCGCGCGCGCCGCCCGGGTCGGCATCGAGCTCGACGAGCGTGCCCTGCCGATCCCCGACGTGGTCGCGAACGCGTGCGCGTTCCTCGGCCTCGACCCGCTGCAGGTCGCCAACGAGGGCAAGCTGCTCGCGTTCGTCCCGCCGGCGCACGCCGAGGCGGTGCTCGCTGCGATGCGGGCGCACCCGGCGGGCCTCGGGGCGTCCGTGATCGGGCGATGCGTCGCCGATCACCCCGGCCTGGTGGCCGCCACCACCGGCTTCGGCGCGTCCCGGGTGGTCGACCTGCCGCTCGGCGAGCAGCTGCCCCGCATCTGCTGAGCCGGGCCGGCCGACCGCCCTAACCCCGCAATTGCAGCCGTAAGACACGTCCAGGGCGCCATTCCCTGTCCTCCGGGCGCAATGGCAGCCCCGCGTCAGACCTGGACGCTGACCGGGAAGGTGGCCACCCACACCACGGTGCCGAGGAACACCGCCCACCCGCACGCGACCAGCACGGTGCGCAGTCGGCGGGAGCCGATCTTGGTGCTGATGCCGGCGAAGAACAGCGCGGTCGCGTAGAGCACCACGCTGAGCACGTAGTTGCTGGCCCGCAGGACGTTCCGCTGCACCGTGGCCGCCGAGACGTCCGCCTGCGCGTCGAGCCGGAGGGCGGCGTTGCGCGCCGCGACCTGGTACTCCGGCATGGCAAACGGCGTGGCCGGGGCGGTGCTGTCGGTCAGCGGGTCGGTCGCGACCCACGCGTCGAACGCCGTCTTGAACTCGGGGCGGAACCGGTCGACGAAGTAGTCGGCGAGGTCCCGGTCTCCGGTCCGGTCGGCCTCGGACCAGGCGATGAACGTGGCGACGTCGACCTGCGTCTGCGCCTCGCCCAGGCTCGCGGTCCGGGCGGCCTCGATCCGGATGCCGCTGGTCCGCCCGGCCGCGAGGGCCTGCTCGCCGTTCCACCGGGTCGCCTGGTAGCTGCTCCACGACGTCGCGACAGCCGCCAGCACCAGGAGACCGGTGACCAGCACCTCCTGCCACCCGACCCGGGCGGGCCGCTGCTCACTCGGGGTTGCCATCGGCGTCACACGGTGGGTCGACGGTGATCCCCGTCGCGGCGATCTCGTCGTCGATCTGGTGCAGGGTGCGCTCCATCGCGGTGGGGTGCAGCCTGCCCACGCCGTCGCCGTGTGGATGGTCGAAGAAGACCAGCAGGAGCAGGAGCAGGGTGAGGACGACGGTCACACTGCCCATGAGGACCCCCTGCGTCACGGCGCCCTCGGCGGGATCGGCGAAGAGCAGCAGGTAGCCGAAGATCACGCCCGCGACGATGAACAGCACCAGCCAGAGGGGCGACGGGATGATGCCCTCCGCCCCGTGCACCCGCGCCTGCCGGGCCTGCTGGCGGTCGCCGGTCTGGTCCATCCACCGGTCGTACGCCGACTGCTCCGCGGACGTCGTTGCGTCGACGCCCTTCAACGTGCGGAACATGACGGCTCCCCACGGGCTGATCTTGTCGCCTTGCGTCCCGTCCGCCATGGCCGGCCACTCGGTCGCGACGACCGACCGGGCGTAGCAGACCAGCTGCCCCGTGAGCTCGTCGCCGGCTCCGGCGGGCAGGAACTGGGCGGTCTCGACCTGCTGCACCACGATGACCGCCTCGTCCTCCGCGCCCGACCGCGAGTCGTCGTACGACGAGAACGCCAGGAAGATGATGAACCCGAGCAGGACCGAGAACCCGGTCGCCAGCACCCCGAACACGCCGGAGGCCCGGTCGCCGTCGGTGAAGTAGCTGCCCTCCGGCGCCCGGCGGCGCACCAGCAGCATGGCCGTGACGGTGAGCGCGGTGACGAGGACGGTCACCACCAGGCCGACGACGAGGTTCACGGCTCACACGGTCGCCGATGACCGGACACCGCGGGGTCACCCGCGACGTGTGATATCCGGCCTGCCGTCGGCTCACCCCACCGTGCCCGGTCCTCACGTCGGACCGGCCCGGCCGGGCCGCCGGGGTCGACGGTCCCGCGGGACGGAACCTCGACCGCGACACCCGGACCGGGCCGGTGCGCGGGTGCGACGGGTCAGGTCGCGGGCTGGGGCTCGGCGGCCGGCTGGGCCGGCGCGTCGGGCCGGGGGAGGTACATCTCCGGGTGACCCTCGATGTGCAGCTGCGGGAGCCGGCGGTCGAGCCAGGCCGGCAGCCACCAGTTCGAGCGGCCGAGCAGGTGCATGACCGCGGGCACCAGCAGCAGCCGGACCAGCGTGGCGTCGATGAAGATCGCCGAGGCCATGCCGACACCGATCACCTTGAGCACCACGTCGTGGCTCGGGATGAACGCGGCGAACACCGCCACCATGATCGCGGCCGCGGCCGTGATCACGCGGCCGGTCGACGCCAGGCCTTCGAGCACGGCCCGCTCGTTGTCGCGGGTCCGCAGCCAGGCCTCGCGCATCCGGCTGACCAGGAACACCTCGTAGTCCATCGACAGCCCGAACAGGACCGCGAACATCAGCACCGGGACGAACGCCGGGAGCGGGGTCTCGGTGTCGATGCCGACCAGGTGCCCGGCCCAGCCGCCCTGTAGGACGAGCGCCACCACGCCGTACGCCGCGGCGACCGAGAGCAGGTTCATCGCGGCCGCCTTGAGGGCGACGGCGATCGACCGGAACGAGATCAGCAGCAGCAGCATGGACAGGAGCACCACGCCGCCGATGAGCAGCGGGATCCGCTTGGCGATGTTCTCGGTGCTGTCGATCGAGATCGCGGTGACCCCGCCGACGTGCGCCTCGATGCCGGTGCCGGAGACGGCGTCGGGGAGCGTGGTGTCGCGCAGCTGCTGCACCAGGTCCTCGGTCGCGGGGTCCTGCGGACCGGTGGTCGGGAACACCGTGATCACGGCGGTGTCGCCGGCCTGGTTCACCGTCGGCGGCGCGACCTGGGCGACGCCGTCGGTGGCGCCGATCGCGTCGGCGATCGGCTGCGCGGCCGCCGGGTCGTCACCGGGCAGCTCGGCAACGACGAGCAGCGGGCCGTTCATGCCCGGCCCGAAGCCCTCGGCCAGCATGTCGTAGGCCCGGCGGGTCTGCGTGTGCTCGGCGTTGTTGCCGGCGTCCGGGAATCCGTAGCGCACCCCGAGGTACGGCGAGGCCAGCGCGAGCAGGGCGGCCACGCCGGCGAGCGCGGCGATCCAGCTGTGCCGGTCGATGAGCTTGCTCCACGCCATCCAGCCGCGGGACGGCTCGACGTGGCCGCCGACGGCGACGACGGTCTCGGCGCGCTTGCCGAGCGGGAGCCGCCACCGGTCGACGTGCTTGCCGAGGTAGCCGAGCAGCGCGGGGAACAGGGTCACGCTGGCCGCCATCACGACGAGCACCGCGAGGATCGTGACCAGGGCGGCGCCGCGCATGAACGACAGGCCCATCGCGAACAGGCCGAGCATCGAGATCACGACGGTGGTGCCGGCGACCAGCACCGAGCGACCCGCGGTGTCGAGGGTGGCGACCGTGGCGCGGTGCGGGTCGAGCCCGGCCGCGCGCCACTCCCGGAACCGGGTGACCATGAGCAGCGTGTAGTCGACGCCGATGCCGATGCCCATCATGGTCGCCAGCGAGGTCGACCAGTCGGGGGCGGCGATCAGGGCGATCAGCACCCCGGTCAGCGTGCTGCTCACGGCCAGCCCGGCGATCGCGACCATCAGTGGCAGTCCGGCCGCCACCACGGAGCCGAACATCAGCAGCAGGATGATCGCGGCCGCGATCAGGCCGAGCATCTCCGAGCCGATCTCCGCGGCCTCGCCCTGCGTGATCGACTGCCCGCCGAGGGCGACGTCGAACCCGGCATGGTCGGCGTCCTCGGCGATCGTGATCATCTTCTCGCTGTCGGGGACCGGCATGTCGACGGGGTTGGTCACGTCGAGGCGCGCGGTGGCGACCAGCGTGGTGCCGTCGGGCGAGACGGCGCCGGGAGTCTGGAACGGGTCCTCGACGGACGCGACGTGGTCGACGTTGCCGAGCTTGTCGAGCAGGGCACGTACGTCGGCCTGGGTCGCCGGGTCGGTGAACCCGCCGTCGGCCTTGACCACGATGTCGACGGTGTCGCCGGACTGGGACGGGAAGCGCGACTCGAGGAGGTCCTGGGCCTCGCTGGAGTCGGAGCCGGGGGCGGAGTAGTCGGCCTTGAAGTCGCCGCCGAAGGCGGCGGACAGGCCGACCGCGATCAGGAGGACGGCGACCCAGGCGAGCACGGTGCGGCCGCGCCGACGGTACGTGACGTCGGCGATCCGGCCGAGGATGCCGGGCCGGGCAGCCTCGGCGGCGGGGGTCTGGGGGCGGGTCGGGGCGGTGGTGGCTGGAGACATCGGGCTGACTTTCGCTGACGGTTCGAGCCTCGCGGTGGAGACCGGTGGTGGCTGATTCGGAAAGGATCGAAACGAGAGTTACGACTCTTAACGTGAACTATGCCGCGTCACTTGTCAAGGGGATTAACCTTTGTTACGTTGCGTAACGAAGTTGTTCCCCTGGAGGTGTCCCATGGCCGAGCCGGCCGTCAGCAGGCGCGAACGTGCCCGCGCCGCAACGATCGCCGAGATCAAGGAGGCCGCCCTCGGGCTGATGGCCGAGAGCGGGGCCACCGACGTCCGGTTCACCGACATCGCGCGGATCATGGGGATGACGCCGCCCGCGATGTACCGCTACTACGCCGACCGTGACGAGCTCCTCGAGGACCTGATCACCGACTCCTACGAGCACCTCGGCGACAGCGTCGCCGACGCACGCGACGCGCTCGACCCCGACGACATCCCGGGTCGCTGGCACGCCGTCGCCGCGGCGTACCGCTCGTGGGCGCGCAAGGAGTCGCACCGGTTCGCGCTGATCTTCGGCCAGCCGGTGCCCGGCTTCGTCGCCTCCGAGGACGGGCCGACCACCGAGGCCGCCAAGCGGGCGATGTCGCAGCTCTCGGCGCTGTTCGTGGCGGCCGCGCACGCCGGCATCCTCGAGGAGCCGCTGGTCACCGAGGCGCCGGCGGCGGTCGCCGAGTGCGCCCACGAGAAGCACCCCGAGCTCGACGGCATCGTCCCGGCCGAGAGCTTCCAGGCGATGCTCCAGGCGTGGGCCAGCCTGCACGGCTTCGTCTGCCTCGAGGCCTACGGGCACCTCGACTGGCTCGGCGACGAGGCCCGCGACGCGCTGTTCCGCTCGCACGTCGCGATGATCGCCCGCGCCGCCGGCATCCCCGCCGCCGGCTGACCTCGGCTGCCTGCGGGAGCGACCGCGGGGTGGTTTCGACACGGGCTCGTTCCGCGCCCTCCTCGACCACCGGGGTCCTGCTAGGTGGTTGAGGAGCGAGCGCCGGCGAGCGTCTCGAAACCACCGGGCCGGACCGGGTCAGCGGTCGGCGAGCACCGCCTGGGCCGCGTTGTGGCCGCCGATGCCGGAGACCGCGCCGCCGCGGCGGGCGCCGGAGCCGCACAGCAGCACGCTGGCGACGTCGGTCGCGACGCCCCACTGCTGGGCGGGGGTGTCGAGGCGGGCCCGGTTGGAGGCCCAGGGCCACTCGAGGTCGCCATGGAACATGTGGCCGCCCGGCATCGCCAGGTCCCGCTCGATGTCCTGCGGCACCGTCGTCGCCAGGCAGCGGCTGCCCTCGGCGTCGATGGACAGGCACCTCTCGATCGGCTCGGCGACCACCGCGTTGATCGACTCCAGCGCCCGCGTCACCACGAGGTCGCGGGCGGCGGGGTCGTCGAACAGCGAGGCGGGGGTGTGCAGCCCGACGTACGTCATCGTGTGTCCCGCGTGACCGCCGAGGACGGAGGGGTCGGTGAGCGAGGGACAGTGGAGCTCGCCGGGCAGGACGGTCGGGAACCGGCCCGCCGCGGCGTCGGCGTAGGCCGTGCGCAGCTGCGCGTAGCCGGAGTTCAGGTGCAGGGTGCCGGCGAAGGCGACCTCGGGGTCGAGCCCCGACCGCAGCGCCGGGAGCCGGTCGAGGAGCAGGTTGACCATGACCTGGGCGCCCGCGGGCTTGGTCTCGTCGTCGGGCTCGTCGCCGAGGAGGATCCGCAGCACCCAGGGGGCGACGTTCGCGAGGACCTTCCCGCACGCGACGGTGCGGGACTCGCTGCCGTCGTGCCAGGTGACCTCGGCGCCGTCGTTGCCGGCGTGGATCGAGCTCACGCCGGCGCCGGTGACCACCTCGGCCCCGGCGTCGACCGCCGCCCTGAGCAGCGCGTCGGTCAGCGCCCCCATGCCACCGACCGGCACCTTCCACTCGCCGGTGCCGTTGCCGAGGTGGTGGTAGAGGAAGGTGCGGTTCTGGGCCAGGGACGGGTCGTCGAGGTCGGCGAAGGTGCCGGCCAGGGCGTCGGTCGCGACCAGGCCGCGGACGGTGTCGTCGGAGAAGCGCCGCTCGATCGTGTGCCCGATCGGCTCGCGCACGAGCTCCCGCCAGAGGTCGGCGTCGACCTGCGCGGACAGCGTGGACTCGGTGGGGAGCGGGTCGAGCAGGGTCGGCGCGACGACGCGCGCCAGCTCACCGACCTCGGTGTAGAGCTGCTGCCACGCGGCGTGCTCCACGTCCCCGCCGGTCAGCTCCCGGAACGGCTCCGCGCTCGCCCCGGCCCCGGGGCGAGCGACCAGCAGCCCGCCGGCCCGGCCGTCGCGGACGTACGGCGTGTACGACGCGGCGGCGCGGGGGCGGAGCTCGACGTCGAGGTCGAGCTCCTTGACCAGTGCCTCCGGCATCAGCGAGACCAGCGAGGCGTAGCGCGGGAGCAGGGCACCCGTGCCCGGGAAGGCCTGACCGGACACCGCGGCGCCGCCGGTGGCGGGGAGGCGTTCGAGGACCAGCGTCGAGACCCCGGCGCGGGCGAGGTACGCCGCCGCCGTCAGGCCGTTGTGCCCGCCGCCGACGACGACCACGTCGTACGACGACCGGCCGGGTGCACTGCCGTGACTCATGGGGGCGACGGTATCGGGTGAGGTCCGGAATGGCGGGGACCCGCCTGTGGTTGGATCAGACATGCCCGCCGTGACCGTGGAGGACCTGAGCGTCCTGCGTCGCATCAAGTCGCCGGGACTCGGCGACCAGCCCCGCCCCGTGTGGCAGGTGAGCACCGCTCCGTCCGGGTTCGAGGGAGAGGGGTTCCCGGTCCGCCGGGCCTTCGCCGGGATCGACCTGAGCCTGCTCGACCCGTTCATCATGATGGACCAGATGGGCGAGGTGGACTACGCGCCCGGCGAGCCGAAGGGCACGCCCTGGCACCCGCACCGTGGCTTCGAGACCGTCACCTACATCATCGACGGGCAGTTCGACCACCAGGACAGCCATGGCGGGGGCGGCACCATCACCAACGGCGACACCCAGTGGATGACGGCCGGCAGCGGCATCCTCCACATCGAGGCGCCGCCGGAGTGGCTGGTCCAGAAGGGCGGTCTGTTCCACGGCATCCAGCTCTGGGTCAACCTCCCGCGCGACGCCAAGCTCAACGACCCGCGCTACCAGGACATCCGGGCCGGCGAGGTCGCGCTCGCGACGTCCCCGGACGCGGGTGCGCTGGTCCGGGTGATCGCGGGCGAGCTCGACGCGCAGGACGGGACGCTCGGCGGTCCCGGGGCGACGTACACCCCGATGACGCTGGTGCACGCCACCGTCGAGCCCGGCGCGCAGCTCGAGCTGCCCTGGCCGGTCGAGTACAACGCGCTGGTCTACGCCCTCGCCGGTCGCGGAAGCGTCGGCACCGACAAGCACCCGATCGCGATGGGCCAGGCCGCGGTGCTCGGCTCCGGCGACTTCCTCACCCTGGCGGCCGACCCGAAGCAGGACGGCCGGACGCCGGCGCTCGACGTGATCGTGGTCGGCGGGAAGCCGATCCGCGAGCCGCTGGCCTGGGCCGGGCCGTTCGTGATGAACACCAAGTCCGAGGTCATGCAGGCCTACGAGGACTTCCAGAAGGGCCGGTTCGGGCACATCCCCGCCGGCTGAGGCCTCGAGTCCCGCGCCGGGCTGTCGCACGTTCCGGGTGCCGGGAGGGCCGCGCCACGACCGGAACGTGCGACACGCGGACTGGCGCGAGCTGGGAGGTGCGTCTGCGGTCTCAGGGAGCCGCGACGGAGTCGCTCTCCTCCGCGCGGGCGACGACCAGGCACAGGCCGACCAGCACGAGGGTGACCGGGCCCAGCACGAACCGTTCCCACGGACTCTCCGACAGGAGGTTGGCCACCGTCCCGAGGGTCATCAGCACCACCAGCGCCCAGGTCCCGATCCCGGCGGCGGCGGCGGAGACCCCGCGGACCGGGAAGCCGGCCCGTCGCAGGACCAGCGACACCGCGACGGCGTAGACGGCAACAGAGAGGCCGCTGCCGATGCGCAGGCGCACCGCGAGGCGACCCTCGTCGGTCCCGCCCCAGGCAGCATCGCCCCAGGGAACGCCCGCCGCGAGCAGCAGCTGGAAGGCCGCCAGGCCCGCGAACCCGACCGTGGCTCCGATCGCGGCCTTCCTCGTGACGGCTCTGTTCTCCATGGCACCACCCTTGTGCTGCTCCAGCATCGGGCGAGCGACGTAGGCGGCGGTAGGGGCCGACGGCCCGTCCTCAAAGGTCCTTCTCGAACCACGCCTGCGCGTAGGGGTTGTCGTTGTAGCGACCGATGTGCCGGTAGCCGGCGCGCTCGTACATCGCGATCGCCTCGAGCAGCGCGCCGTTCGTGTCGAGCCGCACCCTGCGGTGGCCGAGCCTCCGGGCCTCGTCCTCGAGTGCGCGGAGCACGCGGGTGCCGAGGCCGGCGCCGCGCCAGTCGTCGTGCACCCACATCCGCTTGATCTCGACGGCCCCGTCGCCGAGGTCGCGGACCCCGCCGCAGGCGACGACGGTGCCCTCGCTGCGGGCCACCAGGAACATGCCGTACGGCGCGCTCATGGCGGCCGCCTCCTCGTCGAGGCCGTCGCCCGGGTCGAAGCCGTTCTCGAAGCGCCGGTCCAGCTCGGTGACGTACGCCGCGATGGCCGCGCGGCCGTCACGCCCGGCCGGGTCGGTGGGGGACAGGTCGACGGTGGCGGCCCGGACCAGCAGGTCGGCGGTCGCCAGGGCCTCGGTGAGCCGGGTGCGCTGCCGAGGGGTGAGCGGCTCGACCAGCCGCTCGGCCAGCCGTTCGGATCTGTCCTCGAGCCGGGTCCAGGCCTTCCGGCCGGCCGCGGTGAGGGTGGCGACGCGGCGGCGTCGGTCCGCCGGGTCGGGGCCGACCCGGACCAGCCCGTCGGACTCGAGCTGGCGCAGCAGCCGGCTCAGGTAGCCGCTGTCGATCCCGAGCCGGTCACGCAGCTCGCGCACCACCGCGCTGTCGGGGGTGCTGCCGATCTCGAACAGCAGCCGGGACGGGCCGAGCGGGCGCCCTGAGCCCAGGAACGACTCGTCGAGCGCGCCGATCCGCTGGGTCCAGGCCCGGTTGAAGTGACGGAGGACGTCGACGTCGCTGGCCATTCTCTGACTCTAGTCAGAGAATTGGCGCCGGACAACGGTCAGCGCTTCATGACCTCGTCGAGGGACCGCCGCGGGGTCGGCGGCAGCTCCGGCCGGTAGACCTCCTGCCAGCCGATCCGGAGCATCAGCTGCGGGACCCCGGAGCCGGCGAGCACGTCGAGCTGCAGCGCGGCGCGGGTCTCGGTCACCTCGACCACCTGGCTCAACGGCACCACCGAGAGGCCGCCGACGGTCGCCCGGAGCCAGACCGCGCTCAGCGCCTCGCCGGCGTCGAGCCACGCGGCCGCGTCGTCGGTCTCGGTGCACAGCGCGAGCACCGCGTCCGAGACGTCGACCGAGAAGCTGTTGAGGTCGTAGGCCCCGTCGCGGTCGAACCTGTCCGGCCGCTCCGTCGCGCGCTCGTGCGCCGGCAGCGACGACAGGGGGATGCCGTCGTCCGGCCCGTGGGCAATCCACCGGCGCTGTTCCTCGCGCAGCAGCGGGTCCTCGTCCTCGGCCTCGATCGCCCGGGCCACCAGCCGCTCGACCACGGCCCGGGCGCCGGGATCGTCGACCGGCAGCACCCGGGTTCCGGGCCGCTCGGCGGCTGCGGCGAGTGCGGCAAGGCGCTCGGGCGGGACCGGCCAGGAGGTGAACCGGCGCCGGTCGGTACGACGTCGCTCGATCGCCGCGGCCAGCTCGAGCTCCTCCGCGAACGGCACCCGGGCCTCGGCCAGGTCGATCTCCGCAACCAGGTCGGGGTCGCGCGGGCTCGGGAACCGGGTGACCCGCGCCGACCGGCCCAGGGCCGCCGCGGCCACCGTGGCGTGGTGCAGCGCCGCGCCGACGCTGATCAGGAGGTTGCGGCCCTGCGGATCACTCGCCGACAGCTGACGGCTCCGGTCGGCCCACAGGCGGATCCGGGTGCCGCTCACGCGCCACAGCCACGGCTGCGTGTTGTGGACGCTCGGCGCGCGGCAGGCCAGCGCGACCACGCGCCGCCGTACGTCGTCCTGCTGGTCGGCCAGGCGGGGCGCCGGACCCGTGCCGCCCGGAGTGATCACAGCGGGTCTCCCGTCACGGCCGGTAGGTGTCGTTGGGCACGACCACCGCCCGGCCCTCGACAGTGCCGTGCGCGAGGTCCTTGTACGCCAGGACGGCGTCGTCCAGCGTGTAGATCGTGGTCTCCGCGCGCAGCAGCCCGCGGGCACCGAGGTCGAGCACCTCGACCAGCTCGCGCCGGTTGCCCCAGTACGTCGTCTGCACGCTCGCCTCGTAGGGCAGGCCGAAGAACGACACCGGCAGGGTGCCGCCGGCGATGCCGACCACGGTGATGTCGGCCAGCGGGCGGGCGCACGCGGCGGCCGTGGCGAGGGTCGCGTCGGCGCCCACCATGTCCACGACCACGTCGGCGCCCCGACCGCCCGTGAACTCGCGGATCTGCGCGGCGAGGTCGGCGCCGGGCGGCAGCGCCAGGTCGGCGCCGCACCGGGCGGCCAGGTCGCGGGCGCCCTCGCGCACGTCGACCGCGACGACGCGGGCGGCGGTGGTCGCCTTGAGGACCTGGATCCCCAGGTGGCCCAGGCCGCCGACGCCGATCACGACGGCGGTGGCGGTGGGGCCGAGCTTGTGGGCCGAGCGCCGGATCGCGTGGTACGGCGTGAGGCCGGCGTCGGTCAGCGGGGCGGCGTCGACCGGGTCGAGGCCGTCGGGGAGCGGGACCAGGTGCCGGGCTGCGGGCACCAGGAGGTACTCCGCCATGCCGCCGTCGAGCCCGAGCCCGCCACCGCCGCCCGGCACCGGGGCCAGGTCCGGCCGGTCGCAGTAGGTCTCCACCCCGTCCAGGCAGCGCTCGCAGGTGCCGCAGCCCCACGCGCCGACGACGGCCACGGGCTGCCCGGGCTCGAACCCGGTCACCCCGGCCCCGAGTGCGTGGATCCAGCCGGCGTTCTCGTGGCCGAGCGTGAACGGCGGGTTCCAGGGAAGGCCGCCGGGCTCGAAGTCGTGCATCAGGTGCAGGTCCGAGTGGCAGGCGCCGGCGGCACCCACCTGCACCAGCACCTCACCGGGTCCGGGGCTGGGGACCTCGACGTCCTCGAGGACCGGGTCGCTCTTCCAGGACGGGAGCCGCAGTGCCTTCATCTCTTCCTCCGCAGGGGTGAGCCGGGTGGTGTCTCCTCCGGTCCTCACCCTGCTCCGCGCGCGGGCGCGGGTTCAGGGCCGTCGGACCGACCGCGCCGGGCCGTTGGTCCCTGTCCCGGGGGTCCGCACGGCGAGACGGTGGAGGCATAGGGCAACGAGCAGGAGGTCCGTCATGACCGAGCTGAACCCCACCCCCGTCGTGGTCGCCGTCGGAACCGACGACATCGACGCCGCGCTGGCGTACGCCGCCCGGGAGGCGGCGGCGGCCGGCTGTGGCATCCACCTCGTCCACGTCGTCCACCTGCTGGTGCAGGGCCCGGACGGCCTGCTCGTCGAGGTCACCGACCAGGAGCAGGTCGGACGGATGGCGCTGAACGCCGCCGTCGAGCGGCTCGAGGACCTGGTCGAGCCGGGCACCACCGTCACGACCGACCTGCAGATCGGGCGGGTCGTCCCGGCGCTGGTCGACATCGCCAGCGACGCCCGGATGGTGGTGCTGGAGCACCGGGACCTCACCAAGCTGCAGCGGGTCGTCACCCGCTCCGTGGCCAGCGGCGTCGCCGCCCATGCCCGGGTGCCCGTGGTCTCGGTCCCCGCCGACTGGAACCCCTTCGACGGGACCGACGAGCGGATCACCGTCGGGGTCGACGTACCGGACAAGTCCGAGCACGTCCTCCGCGCCGCCCTCGACGTGGCGAAGCGCCGCGGGGCCACCCTGCACGTCCTGCACACCTGGAGCTTCCCGGTGGCCTACGACGAGGCGCTGATCTCTCCCGACGAGAACCGCCAGTGGGCGGCCCGCGCCCGCGGCGAGATCGAGCAGGTCCTGGCCGGGCTCGGCGACGCGGCCACCGGCGTCAAGGTCGACATCGAGGCCAGGCACGCCCGTCCCGCGGACGCCCTGATCGAGGCCAGCAAGGAGTCCACGCTGGTCGTGGTCGGCCGCCACGACTCGGTGATGCCGGTCGGCTCGCACCTGGGTCCGGTGGCCCGGGCGGTCCTCACCGCCTCCGCCTGCCCGGTGCTGCTCGCCGACCCGGTGCCCACGGCCCGGCGTCGCGAGCGCGAGGCCGAGCACTCCGCGAGCGGCTGACCACCATGCGCCTGCGGTCCGGCGCACCGCGCGACCGTGAGGCCGACGACCCCGGGCCGGAGGAACGCCTCCTGCCCGGTGCGGTCGACCGCCACCTCACGCACCGGGTCCCGGTGTGCGCGCCCGGCGACCGCGTCGGCGACGTCCGTGCCGCCCTGGTGGGGCGACGGCACGAGAGCGTCGACGCGGTCGCCGTCTGCGACGGTCCGGACACGCCGCACCGGCTGGTCGGCCTGGTCCCGCTGGTCGCCCTGCTCGCGGCCGATCCCGACCTCCCGGTGGAGGTCCTGATGGACGCGGACCCGCCGACGGTGACGCTGGGCATCGACCGCGAGGAGGCGGCCTGGAAGGCGGTCCGGCACGGCGAGTCCGGCCTGGCGGTCCTCGACGACGCCGGCTCGTTCCTCGGCATCGTCCCCGCCCAGCACCTGCTCGAGGTCCTGCTCCAGGCCCACGACGACGACTTCGCCCGCCTCGGCGGCTACCTGGCCTCCACCCAGGCCGCGCGGCTGGCAGCCGAGGAGCGGGTCGGCCGCCGGCTCTGGCACCGGCTTCCCTGGCTCGCCCTGGGACTCGCCGGGGCGGCGGCCTCGGCCTGGCTGGTCGGGTTGTTCGACACCCGTCTCGAGGAGGACGTGCGGCTGGCGTTCTTCATCCCGGGCGTGGTGTACCTCGCGGACGCGGTCGGCACCCAGACCGAGGCACTGGTGGTGCGCGGGCTCTCGGTCGGTGCGCCGGTACGCCGCTCCCTGCGGCTGGAGGCGATCACCGGGCCGGCACTCGGCCTGCTCCTCGCCGGCGTGACGCTGCCGGCGGTCTGGCTGGCGCTGGGGGACCCGGCGCTTGCGGTGGCCGTGTCCGTGGCGCTGCTCGCGGCCTGCAGCGTGGCCACGGTGGTCGCGGCCGGCCTGCCGATCGCGATGGCCCGGCGCGGTGTCGACCCGGCTTTCGGCAGCGGCCCGCTCGCGACCGTCGTCCAGGACCTGCTCTCGCTGGTGATCTACTTCGCGGTCGCGACCGCGGTGCTCGGCTGACGCCGGCGGCAGGTCACCCGATGGAGCCCGGACCTGCCGGGTCGCGCAGCCGCCGGGGTACCCCGGCGTCGACCGGGATGGCGGCCGCCAGCCGCACCTTCACGTCCACCAGGACCGGGCCGTCCGGCGTGCACATCACCGGGTTCAGGTCCAGCTCGGCGACCTCGGGCACCTCGACGGCGAGGCTGCCCAGGGCGACCAGCGTCGCCTCCAGGCCGGCCACGTCGGTCCGTGGAGCACCCCGATAGCCGTCGAGCAGCGGCCAGATCCGCAGCGACCGGATCGCGGCGGCTGCGTCGCGGCGGGAGAAGGGCGGCATCAGGAACGTCCGGTCGTCGAGGATGTTGGTGGCCACGCCACCGGCGGCGACCATCACCAGCGGCCCGAACTGCGGGTCACGCGTGATCCCGAGCGCCACCTCGACGCCGGCCACCACCGGTTGCACCAGCGTCGGTACGTCGTGTCCCAGCTCCTCGCCGAACGCGCGCACCGCGGCCAGCACCTCCGGCGCCGTCCCGAGCCCGACCCGGACCAGCCCGCGGTCGGTCTTGTGCACGACGTCGGGGTCGGCGACCTTGACCGCGACCGGGAAGCCGAGCCCGGTGGCGACCTCCGCGGCCCGCAGCGGGTCGTGGACGACCGCGCCGGCCGGAGCCAGGGCGTAGGGCTCGAGCAGGTGTGACACGTCGGCGGCACCGAGCCAGCGGGGCGCGCCGTCATTGACGTCGAGCGCGGCCCGCGCGGTGGCGCGTGCCGAGTCGGCCCGGGCGGCGTCGCGGGGCTCCGGGTCGTCGGCGGGGATGCGCCGCCACTCGGCGTACCGCACGGCATCGGCGACCGCGTCGATCGCGTGGTCGGTGGCCCGGAACACGGTCACGCCGGGGACCTCCGTGGCCAGGTCGCCGAGCGCGACCAGGACGACGGGCTTGTCCGGCCGGGCCCCGCGGGCGCGGGCGACGGCGTCGACCAGGGGACCGGCGGGCGCGACCCGGGTGGGGACCACGACCACCAGCACCACGTCGGTCTCGTCGGAGTCGAGCAGCGGCCCGAGGACCGCGGTGAGGTTCTCGGCGGATGCGCCGGCGCCCAGGTCGACCGGGTTGCTGGTGCCGGTGGTGACGGAGACGTGCGCGCCCACCCGGGTCCGGAGGTCGTCGGTGAGCGAGGGCACCAGCAGTCCGGCCGCCTCCGCCGCGTCCGCGGCGAGCACGCCCAGCCCGCCGGCGTTGCTGACCACAGCGAGCCGGCGCCCGGCGGGCAGCGGCTGCTCGGCGAGCAGCAGGGCGGTCCGGCCCATCGCCTCGGCGGTCGGGCTGGCGATCACGCCGGCCTGCGCGAACAGGGCGTCGATGCCGACCGCGGGGGTCGCGGCCGCCGCGGTGTGGGAGGCGCCGGCCCGGCGCCCGCTGGCGGACCGGCCGCCCACGACGGCCAGCAGCGGCTTGCGCTCGGAGAACCGCCGCGCCATCCGCGCGAACTTGGCGGCGTTGCCGAAGGACTCGAGGTAGAGCGCGGCGCCGGTGACGTCCGGGTCGTCCATCCAGGCCGCGAGGAGGTCGTTGCCGGACACGTCGGCCTTGTTGCCCAGCGAGACGAAGGCCTGCACGCCGAGGCCGAGCTCGCGGGCGAGGTCGAGCAGGGCGATGCCGACCCCGCCGGACTGCGAGGCGACGGCCAGTCCGCCGGGCGGTGGCACGGCGGGGGAGAAGGTGGCGTTGAGACGGATGCCGGGGTCGTTGGCCATCACCCCGAGGCAGTTCGGTCCGACCAGCCGCATGTCGTGGCTGCGGGCGGTGCGCAGCATCCGGTCCTGGATCGCGGCGCCCTCCACGCCGAGCTCGCCGAGGCCGGACGAGATGACCACCACGGAGCCGACGTCGGCCGCCGCCGCGTCCTCGACGGCGGCCAGCACCCGCGCGGCAGGCACGGTGACCAGCGCCAGGTCGACACGCGCGGGCACGTCCCGCAGCGAGGGGTAGGCCGGCACGCCGTCGATCTCGCTGACCGCCGGGTGCACGACGTACACCTCGCCGGTGAAGCCCCCCTCCCGGATCGAGGTCAGGACCGCGTGCCCCAGGCCGGCGCCCTCGCGTCGTACGCCGACCACGGCGACGGTCGAGGGCCGCAGCAGCGGCGCCAGCGACGCCGCCTCGGACGCGCACTCGCGGGCGTCGGCGGCCTCGATCGCCCGGGCCGAGGCCTCGGTGCTCATCTCCACGCCGACCACGCCGAGCTCGGTCCGCCGGGAGACCGTGAACCCGGCGTCCCGGAAGACCCGGATCATGAGCGCGTTCTCGGGCAGCACGTCCGCGACGAAGCGGCGGATGCCCCGGTCGCGGCAGGCCGCGGCGAGGTGCTCGAGGAGCAGGCTGCCGAGCCCGTGACCGTGCTCGTCGTCGGCGACCAGGAACGCCACCTCGGCGGCGTCCGTCGACTCCCGCTCGGCGGTGGCGACGGCCACGATCCGGCCGGCCAGGGTGGCCACCAGGGTCGCGACCGTGCCCTCGTCCTCCGACATCAGGTGCTCGACGTACCGGTGCCCCGCGCTGCGGTCGTAGGCGAAGAACCGCAGGCGCAGGAACTCGTCGGAGACCGCGTCGTGCAGTGCGTCGAGGCCCTCCCTGTCCGCCGGGACCAGCGGGCGGATCGACGCGATCCGGCCGTCGGTGAGCAGCACGTCGGCGGCGCGTGGTGGCCGCCTGTCCGCGGTCAGGGACGCGGGCGTCGCGTCGGACAGGTTCGATCCAGGCAGTGTCTCGGGCATGGCACCTCCTGCGGACACTCTCTCCGTCCGCCCTCCCGCGCCGGGAGGGCCCTTGTGCCCCTGCGCCCGGCCCCAACGACCCTGCTCCGGTGCCCGGTGCCGGTCAAGAGTGGAAGTGCACAAGGAGGGCGCGCCCCGTCGGGGCGCACGAGGCGAGGAGAGTCCGATGCTGGTACGTGAGGTGATGACCGCTCCGGCCGTGACGGTCTCCGAGCGGGCCACGGTCAAGGAGGCCATCGGGCTCCTCGACCGCCACGACGTCGCTGCCCTGCCCGTCGTCGACACGAACGGGTTCCTGGTCGGCGTGGTCAGCGAGGCCGACGTGATCCGCGAGATGGTCGTGCCCGACCCGCGGGTGCACGAGCTCCCGGTGCGGCTCACGACCGCCCCGTTCCTGGCCCGGGTCGCCGACGTGATGAGCAACCACCCGCTCACGGTCACCGGCGACACCGAGCTGGCGAAGGCCGCCGACCTGCTCACCAGCACGGTGGTGAAGAGCCTCCCGGTGGTCGACCACGGCAAGGTGGTCGGCATCGTCAGCCGGCGCGACATCGTCCGGCTGCTGTCGCGCCAGGACGAGCGGATCGAGGCCGAGATCGACGAGCTGATCCGGCAGGACGGGCGCGACTGGATGGTGGAGGTCGCGGACGGGATCGTCACCGTGGAGGGTCCTGTCGACGTCTCCGAGGAGCGGCTGGCCGAGGTGCTCGTGTCGTCGGTGCCCGGCGTGATCGGCCTGCGCTTCGGGCGCGTCACCGCGACCTAGGCGTCCGGCATGACCCGGCCGTCGCTCACCTTCCTCGGCGGTGCCGGCACCGTGACCGGCAGCCGCTTCCTGGTCGAGACAGCCACCGCGCGAGCGCTCGTCGACGCCGGCCTCTACCAGGGGCTGGCCGAGCTGCGCCGGCGCAACTGGGACCCGTTCCCGGTGGACCCCTCGACGATCGGTGACGTGCTGGTCACGCACGCCCACCTCGACCACACCGGATACCTTCCGCGCCTGGTCCGGGACGGGTTCCGCGGCCGGATCGTGTGCACCCCCGAGACCGCCGAGCTGGCCACCATCGTGCTTCGTGACAGTGCCCACCTCCAGGAGGAGGACGCGGCGTACGCCAACGCCATGGGGTTCTCCAAGCACCATCCCGCGCTGCCGCTCTACGACGGCGAGGACGTCGAGCGGACCCTCCCGCTGCTGGCCCCGACGTCGTACGGCGAGCCGGTCGCGCTGCACGGTGGACCCAAGGCCGTGCTGCTCCCGGCAGGGCACATCCTGGGCTCGGCGATCGTGGCGCTCGAGGCCGACGGGCACCGCGTGGTGTTCAGCGGCGACCTCGGGCGGCCGCACCACCCCCTGCTCGCGCCCCGGCACGCACCGCCGGCCGCGGACACGCTGCTGGTGGAGGCCACGTACGGCGACCGCGCGCACCCCGACCCCGACCCCGGGCTGCTGGCCGAGGCGGTCCGCCGCACGGTCAAGCGCGGTGGGACCGTCCTCATCCCGGCTTTCGCGGTCGACCGGACCGAGCTGGTGCTCATGGAGCTGGCCCGGCTGACCCGGGCCGGCGAGATCCCGAAGGTGCCGGTGTTCGTCGACAGCCCGATGGCTCTGGCCGCGCTCGCGGTCTACCGGCGTGCGCTCGGCCGCGACGGTGCCGGGACCCGCCGGCAGCGCGGCCCCGACCCGTTCGACCCCGGCGACCTGCGGGTGGTCCGCGACCCGGACGAGTCGCGCGACCTCAACGAGCCGCCGTACCCGTGCATCGTGATCTCCGCCTCCGGCATGGGCTCCGGCGGCCGGGTCGTGCACCACCTCCGTCACCAGCTGCCGAACCCGCGCAACACGGTCGTGCTCACCGGCTACCAGGCCGAGGGCACCCGCGGTCGGCGCCTGCTCGAGGGCGCCCGCGAGGTGAAGATCCACGGCCGCTACGTGCCGGTGCACGCCGAGGTCGTCTCCGTCGAGGACTTCTCGGTGCACTCCGACGCCGACGAGACCCTTGCCTGGCTGCGCTCGGCCGCCTCCCCGCCCACGACGACGTACGTGGTGCACGGCGAGCACTCCGCTGCCGCCGCCCTGTCCCGCCGGATCACCGACGAGCTCGGCTGGACCTCCGCCGTCCCCACCCTCGGCGAGCGCGTCCTCCTCGACTGACGGTCCCCTTGGTCGAGGAGCGAGCGCCAGCGGTCCGCGGTTCGTGTCCTCGCGCGTCAGAGGTCGCTGGGGACGACGGCGACGGCGCAGGTGGCGTGGCCGAGGACCGAGGTCGGCACGGTCCCGCCGGGTACGACGTCCGCGGCGGCCGGGCCCTGGTGCGAGCCGATCACCACCATGTTCATCCGCTGCGAGATCCGCAGCAGCGCGCTGCGGGCGGGGCCGGTGACGACGCGGGTGCGGACGTTGACGTCGGGGTACTTCTCGCCCATCCCGGAGGTCGCCTCGGCCAGCAGCAGGCGGGCGTCGTCGAGGCTCTCGGCCTCGCCGGGCACGATGTACGGCACCGAGCTCACCGGTACGGCGGCCGGCGTCGCGTGCAGCACCGTGAGCGGCAGCCGCCGCAGGGAGGCCTGCCGGTAGGCGAACTCCAGCGGCGCGCGCGAGTGCTCGGTGGCGTCGATGCCGACCAGGATCCCGTCACGCACCAGCCCCGGGTTGCCGGGCCGCAGCACGACGGCGGGGCAGGGGGCGTGCCGGGCGACGGCCACGCCGACCGACCCGAGCAGCGCGCTGTGCACCGGTCCGCGGCCGCGCGAGCCGATCACCAGCATCGCGGCGCCGGTGGCGGCGCCGATCAGCACGTCGCGGGCGTCACCCGCCTCGATCCGCTCGTACGCCGGGAGCCCCGGTGCCTTGTGCTCGATCACCTGGCGGGCACGGACCATGAGGGCGGGCCCGGTCTCCGGATCCTCGTGCGCGGCGGCGTGCACCAGCGTCAGGTCGCGGTGCTCCAGCCGCGACTGCTCGATCGCCCACGCGAGGGCGAGCTCCGAGGACCTCGACCCGTCGAGGCCGACCACGATCGTTCCGGCGCTGTTGGTCTGCACGGCGCTGCTCCCTCCGTCTCGGGCTCACCTCCACGATGCGGTCGGAGGTCCGGCACGGGTCAGGGCTCAACAGACCGAGCCCGGGGGACCAAGGACCCATCAGTGGAGCCTGGCCGCCCGGAGCGCCCGCACCAGCGGGAGGTACGCCGCCACCTGCAGCACGGCGATGCCGGTGGCGAGAAGCGTCGCGTGGTCGCGGTAGAGGGCTCCCGCGACCGTGCCGCCGACCAGCGCCGCCACCCCCTGGTACGCCGCGAACACGCCGTACGCCGTGGCCCGCCCGGCCGGCGCCACCAGGTCCGCGACCAGTGCCTTGACCGTCGAGTCCTGGATGCCGGTGGCTGCGCCCCACAGGCCGATGCCGGCCAGGACGGGGCCGAGGCTCCCGGCGAGGGCGAGCGCCGGCACCGGCGCGACGAGCGCCGGCAGCAGGAGCAGCACTGCGTGGTTCCAGCGGTCGTACGCCGCCCCGGCTGCGAGTGCGGACACGGCGCCGGCGGCCATCGCGCCGGCGTACACGACCGGCACCCCGGCGTCGGAGACCAGTCCGGCGTCGACGAGGTGGTAGCCGAAGATCCCGAACGTCATCAGCCCGGCGGTGCTGACCGCCACCGCGGTCGCGAACGCGTGGAACGTGCCGGGCAGCCGCGGCCGGCCACCCGGGGCGACGCGGGGTGCGGGAGCGGCGGGCGCGGGCTCGACCGAGGAGACCGCGAGCCGGGTCCGCAGCACCGCCAGCAGCACGAGGGACACCGCCCCCGGGATCGCCAGGAGCGCGAACGCCGGCCAGATCGTCCCGGACACCGCGACCACGCCGGCGACCACCAGCGGCCCGGCGAAGGCGCCGACCTGGTCGAGCGCCTTGTGCACACCGAACCCCTTGCCCCGGCCGACCGCGTGCGCGGCGGCGGCCAGCAGCACCGACTTCGAGGGACTGCGCAGCGCCTTGCCGGTGCGCTCCAGCAGGATCAGCGCGGCGGCCACCCCGAGCCCGAGCGAGCCGAGCGCCGGGGCGACCGCGAGCAGCGGCACGCAGACCGCGGTCATCGCGTAGCCGAGGATGGTCAGCGCCCAGTGCCTCTGGGTCCGGTCCGCGATCGGCCCGGCGACCAGGCGCAGCACCAGCGCGATGCCCTCGCCGGCGCCGGTGACCACGCCGACCGTGAGCGCGGACGCGCCGAGGGACGCGAGGAACGGGCCCGCGATGGACCGCATGCCCTCGTAGACCATGTCCGCGGACAGGCTGACCAGGCCGAACGCCAGCACGCCGCGCCACGGCGACCACGTGGCGCGGCCCTGCGGGGTCACCGGCTCTACGGGCAGGCCGTCCCCCGGGGCAGCTTGTACGGCGCCGCGATGCGGTAGGTGCCGGCGCCCGGCGCGTCGAGCACCAGCCAGTCGTCGGGTGGCGGAGGAGAGTCCTCGGGCAGGTCGGCGGAGAGATGGGTGAGGCAGGCGCCGGCGTCGGCGGGCAGAGCCTCGCCGGTCTCGTCGACGAGGCTCAGCCACGGGGAGTCGGCGATCCGGATGGTGATGCGGGCCGCGCGCGGGGTGGTGATGGTGAGCTGCGCGGCGTCGTACGCGAGGACCCGGCCCGGCTCCGAGACCAGCGGGGTCGGCTTGCGCACCGCGTAGAGCGTCCAGGCCGAGTCCGCCCACACCCGCCGCAGGTAGGGCAGCCCGCCGGCGACCAGCGCGGCCTCGTCCTCCGCAGCCGGGTCCGGCTTGCCGGTCGACAGCACGACGTACGCGACGGCCCAGCGGTGCAGCCAGCGGCGGTACGACTGACGGGTCAGCGGCCGGTCGCCGTAGAAGATCGGGTTGCGGCGGGCGTCGGCCTGCCGGTTCCAGCCGCGGGCCAGCGGCACGTGCGGAGCGATCATGGTGCTCTCGCTGTGGTTGTGCGTCGGCACCACCTCGACCCGGGCCCGGTCGGCGCCGCGGGCCGCGAGCTGGGCGAGCAGCGGGTCGATGTCGCGGGTGACCGCCTCGGGCAGCGCGGAGTTCGCGGAGTCCCTGGCCACGGTCGAGACCTGCCAGGTGGTGGCCGTGGCCAGCGCCAGGATCAGCAGCACCTGCGCGGCGCGCTCGCCGAGCCGGCGGGCGGCCAGCGACGACCGGATCTCGACGGTCGCGGCGGCGACGAGCGCCACCCCGCCGAACAGCAGCCCGAGCCGGGTGATGTTGGACCCGATCGGCGAGGGCACCGCCCACGCGAGGACCACCGCGACGACGTACAGTGCGCCGGCCATGCGGACGACGTGCCAGCCGGCCGGCACCAGCAGGACCACGCCGAGGCCGGTCGCGATCGGGAGGATCGTGGAGTTCCACGACATCGGCTGCCAGCCCTCGAACGGGAACAGCAGGGTGGACACCGCCACCACGACCACGGGAGGCAGGCCGATCGCCAGCGCGGCGGCCCGGCGGCGCTGGAGCCAGCAGGCGGCGGCGATCACGCCCAGGAAGAGGCCCGCGACCGGGCTCATCGCGGTCGCCAGCCCGGAGCAGAGGGCGGCGAGCACGCCCCGCACCCAGCGCCACCGGGTGCGGGCGGCCGGCCACGGCCACGCGAAGACAACGCAGAGCGCCGCCAGCCCGAACATCGTGCCGAGCGCGAACGTGACCCGCCCGGAGATCGCGTTGCCGACCAGGGCGACCGCGCCGTACACGGCAGGCTGCCAGCGGTGGGCCTGGCCGATCCGCCCGACCAGGAGCCAGGCGAGCAGGCCGGCGGAGATGGTGCCGGCGATCACCATGGTCAGGCGCACCCCGAGTGCAGCCATGACGTACGGCGAGAGCACGCTGTAGGAGATCGGGTGCATGCCGCCGTACCAGCCGAGGTTGTAGGCGCTGCCCGGGTGCTTGCGTGCGAACTCGGCCCACGCGTCCTGGGCGGCGATGTCGCCGCCGTTCCCGGCCATGAACCGCCACCAGAGCAGGTGCAGGACGCCGGCCACCACCATCGCGAGGAGGACCACGGCCGGGGCCCGCCACCGGGGAGGGACCCGGGCCCAGGAGGGGCCCGGGGACCGGGTGGGGAGGCTGGTCGTCCCGGAGCCGGTCCGGGTCGCGGTGGCCGGCACGGTCGGGGACTCCCGCGTCGTGCTCACGGGGCGCTCCCGGGCTCGGCCGCCGGCTCGTCGCGCCACAGGCGCGGACCGTTGACGATGAGCAGGGCCAGCAGCACCGAGAGCACCGCGATGACCACGCCGGCGATGTCGTCGGCGACGAAGTGCCAGCCGAAGTAGACCGTCGAGAGGATGACGCCGACGAGGTAGACGGCGAGGACCGCGGTCAGGACCCGCCACCGGTAGTACGCCGAGACCAGCAGGATGACGCAGGTGAACGCGACGTGCAGGCTGGCGAAGGCACCGATGCTGGCGAACGCGTCCGGGGACGCGGGGGTGGCCAGCAGGTGGTTGCGCTCGGTGACGTACTCCAGCTGGGTGTCGGTGATCGCGGTCGGCCGCAGCCCGGCGAACTCGGCGGGCGCCGCGGCGAACGGCCCGACCGACGGCACCAGGTAGTAGGAGGCGACGCCGAGGATCCACACCCAGATCCCCGACCAGAGCATCACGTAGGAGTTGCGCACCCGCAGCACCGCGAGGGTGCCCACCACCGACAGCGGGATGAGGTAGGTGAACGAGCGGTAGACGACCGAGAAGAACACGGCTGCGTCGCCCTGGCCGAACAGGTCGTGCAGCAGTTCCGCGGGGGAGTGGCCGAGGAAGAGGGCCTTGTCGAGATCGAGCAGCTGCCCGTCCCGCTCCCCGTTGAAGGCGTTCCAGCTCTTGAGGTTGCGGTAGCAGACGTAGACGACGTGGTAGGCGAGCACCCCGGAGGCGACGAGGAACGTACGGCGGGTGGTCCAGCGCCCCTGCAGGGCCCGGAGCACCCCGTGCCCGAGGCCTCGGCCACCCGGCGTACGGGACCGCCAGGCACGGACCAGCGCGTCGGCGAGCGCGAGCAGGACGAGGAGCACCACGGCCGCGCCGAGGCGATTGCGGAACATCTTGCCCTCGGGGTCGCGCAGCGGGATGTCCAGCGCCACGGACCGGATCAGCGTGACGGCAGCGAACAGTGCCGTCACGACCCACAGGGTGACGGTCAGCCTGGTTGCCTCACGGCGCGTCGGTGCGTCCTCCTCGGGTCCGCGGACCCGCACGGATGCGGGCGCGGACGCCTGGAGCCGCTCCTCGGTGCTCGTGGCACGGGGCCTGCCCACCCCTCGATGCTAGCGACGGGGGTTGCCGGCGACCCAATTGAATACCGGTGGTCCGCCCCGCTCAGGCGGACGTGCGCCGCAGCACGACCCACGTGAACTGCTGCTCGGAGCCCCACGGCGTGCGGTGGACCTCGGTCTCGGCGTGCTCGAGCGAGGCGTGCTCCGCGAACACCGCAGCCAGCTCCTCCGGGGCCCACCGGGCGGTGGGCAGCCCGGAGCAGCTGGTCGGGCCGTCGGGTCCGAACGTGCCCAGCACCAGTGCCCCGCCGGGACGCACCGCACGGGCCGCGGTGGCGACGTACTGCTGTTGCCGGACGGGGTCGGTGAGGAAGTGGAAGACCGCCCGGTCGTGCCAGCAGTCGTAGGTGCGACCGGGATCCCAGTCGAGGACGTCGCCGACCACGAACGCCACCTCGTCGGCCCGGGTGCCCAGGCGCCGCCGGGTCTCGGCCAGCGCGGCGCGGGACACGTCCAGGAGCGTGAGGTCCGACCGGCCGGCAGCCAGCAGCTCGTCGACCAGCACCGACGCCCCGGCGCCGACGTCGACGACCGAGCCCGGCTGACCGCCGACCAGCCGGGCCGACACGTCGGCGCTCGGCTGGAACCACGAGACCTCGCGGGAGTCCTTGTTGCCGTAGACCGCGTCCCAGTGCTCGCGAGGGCTCTCGGCGGTCATCGGAACGCGCACCCCGAGGAGACGCCGAACCTCCGGAGCACGACCGCGGCCGGGCAGGAGCCCGTGACGCTCGACTGCAGCAGGTTGAGGCCGACGAAGGCGGTCAGGGCCAGCCACCACGGTGACAGGAGCACACCGAGGAGGACGCTCAGCAGGACGATGGTGCCGGCCAGGGCGAGGACGGCGCGGTCGACGTTCATGGTTCTCTCTTCGTCTCGTGGGTCAGCGTACGGCGTGGGCACGGGGCGCCTCATCCGTGCGAGAAGCGGATGTCGGGCAGCACCCGGCGCAGCCAGCGCGGGACGTACCAGGCGGCCCGGCCGGTGAGCCGGAGCAGCACGGGCAGCAGGACCAGGCGGACCAGGAAGGCGTCCAGCAGCACCGCGATGCCGAGGATGATGCCCATCTCCTTGGGCGGCAGCGGGCCGGACAAGGCGAAGGTGAAGAACACCGCCACCATCACCGCGCCTGCCGCGAAGATCACGCGCCCGGAGTGCGCGAGCGCCCCGACCATCGCCTCCTTCGGGTCACCGCTGTGCTCGAAGTGCTCCTTGGCGGAGGCGAGCAGGAAGACCGTGTAGTCCATCGCGATCGCGAAGATCATCGCGAAGAAGAACACCGGCGCCCACGCGTCCAGGAAGCCCTGGTGCTCGAAGCCGAGGAAGCCCGACCCCCAACCGTCCTGGAAGACCAGGCGGGCGACGCCGAACGCGGCGGCGGTCGACAGCAGGCTGGCCAGGGTGCCCAGCAGCGCGATGAGCGGTGCCTGGAGGGCGACCAGCAACAGGAGGAAGCCAAGGGCGAGGACCACCCCGATCACCAACGGGGTGGACTCGTCCAGCTGCGTCTTGAGGTCGAGGTTCTCGACCGCAGCCCCGCCGACCAGGGCGGAGCCGGGCAGGTCGGCACGCAGCCGGTCCACGGTGTCGGCCAGGGCCGGGTCCGAGGGGTCGACGGTGGGCACGGCCTGGATCAGGGCGTGGTCGCTGCCGTCCGCGGCGGGCGTCGCCGGCATCGCCCCGGCGATGCCGGGGTCCTCGGAGAGGACACGGGCGGCGCGCTGGGCGTCCGCCTTGCCCACGACCACCTGGAGGGTGCCGGGGGCGCCCTCGCCGAAGGACTCCTGGACGAGGTCGTAGCCGACGCGGGCGCTGGCGTCCTCGGGCAGCACCTTGATCGAGGGCATCGCGGTCTTCAGGCCCAGGATCGGCGCAGCCAGGGCGACGAGGACGACGAGCGAGCCGAGGCCGAAGGCGACCGGCCGCTTCCACAGGCGCTCGCCCCAGGCGGCGAACCGGGGCGAGCGGTGCTCCCCGGAGTGCACCCAGCGCAGGGCCAGCCGGTTGATGCGGTGGTCGAGCTTGAACAGCACCAGCGGCAGCAGCGTGAGCGTCGCGGCGAGGACGAAGACCACCGAGAGCATGATGCCGCCGGCCATCGAACGGAACGACGGCGACGGGACCAGCATCACCGCGGACAGCGAGACCAGCACGGTGGCGCCCGACAGCAGCACCGCCTTGCCGGCCGTGTCCATGGTCTCGGCGATGGACGTACGGCGGGTCGAGTGGTCGCCCATCCGGGCGGCCCGGTAGCGGACGACCATGAAGAGCGCGTAGTCGATGCCGAGGGCCAGCGAGAACATCATCGCGAAGTTCATCGCCCAGATCGACACCGGCACCAGCTGGTTGATCAGGACCAGCGACCCGGCGGAGGCGACCAGGCCGGCGAGGGTGAGGACCAGCGGGAGTCCGGCCGCGACGAGGGCGCCGAAGGCGAGCACCAGGATCGCCAGGGTCACCGGCCAGGAGAACATCTCCGACGTCATCATCGCGTCGAGGTTGGCGGCGTTGAAGTCCGACCAGAGCAGGCTGGCGCCGGTCGGGTTGACCTGCACGCCCGACGTGGAGAGGTCCTGCAGCGGTCCCTTGAGGTCGTCGGCGACCCGCACCATCTCGTTCGGGTCGGCGCCGGCACCGGCGAGCACGACGGCCGTGGAGCCGTCCTCGCTGAGCGTGGCGCCGGGCTGCGGTGCGACCACGTCGGCGATCCGGGGGTCGGCCTCGAGGGTCCGCGTGACCTCGGCGAGGACCTGCTTGCCGGAACCCTCGGTGACCGGACCGTCGGTGCTCTTCACGACCACCTGGATCGCGGAGCTGGCGTTGCCGCCGAAGTGCTCCTGGGCGAGCTCGCGGACCGCGACCGACTCGGACCCGTCCGCCTGCCAGCCCGCACCCGAGAGGGCGTGCTCGACCCGGGGTGCGAAGGCTCCGAGTCCGGCGATGACGAGCAGCCACACGATCGTGGTGGTCCGGGCGTGCCGGGTGACGAGCAGCCCGAGCCGCCCCAGCGGACCGGGACGGTAGCCGATCTCGGGGTCGACGTCGGGTGTCGACAGGGGGTGGCGACCGGTGGTCGTCGTGGACATGGGCGCTCTCTTCCGTTGCGGTCGGGGAGGGGTTCGACGCATACCCTAGGGGGTATGGCGAATGAATGCAAAACACCCCCGGGGGTATAGCCCCGTGCACGAGGTGGCCTCCGACGCAAGGGCCCGCCTCCTGGCCGCGCTCGAGGGGCTGGCGGCCTGATCCGCGTGGCGCCCGTCAGATCCGCACCTGGGCGGCCCCGGGCCGAGTCCCGGCCGCCAGGGCCAGCCAGGCCTGGTAGCCGCCGACCAGGTCGGTCGCGCGCCGCAGTCCGAGCTCGCGAAGGGTGGCGGCGGCCAGGCTGGAGCCGTACCCCTCGTTGCAGACGAGCACGTAGCGCACGTCGGCACCGGTGGCCAGCGGCAGGCGGTGCGGGCAGGTCGGGTCCAGCCGCCACTCCAGCACGTTGCGGTCCACCACCACCGCGCCCGGCAGAGAGCCGTCCCTCATCCGCTGGTCGACCGGCCGGATGTCGACGACGACGGCCCCCGCCGCCATCTCCGCGGCCAGGTCGGAGGGGAGCACCCGGTCGAGACCCGCGCGGGCGCGGTCGAGCAGCGCGTCGATCGCTGCCCGGTCCTGCGCCTCCGGGTCCCCCGTCGCGGGGAGGTCCCACCTGCCGCCCACGCCGCGAGTATCCCGCCGCTCCCGGCCCCCGGGAAGGCGGTGCTGGACCACCGGGGACGCCCGACGGACCAGCGGGGCTCTGCCGGAGGGGGCGGGGTCGGGGCAACGTCAGCACGTCGAGCTCGGCGGTCTAGGCGTGTCGGGGACGCGTCGCTGATCGTCTGCGGTGCGGCCCGACGAGTGCCTAGCCTTGACGAGGCGTTGGCCGACGGGCGTGTCTCGGGTTCCCCCGCCACGGGCTCGCCAGGCCTCGGTCGACGTCGGCGCTGCCTCGGGCCCAGTCCCCCAACGCGTGCCCGAGGCAGCGCACCTCACCTGCTCCCGGGCACGCCCCTCGGGTTCGACGTCGCCGGAGTCCCACGACGCGCCCGTCCATGCCGCGCCCAGCGGGGCGTCGGCACCTTCTTGTGTTCGTCGTTCCACACGATGACGATGGACGCCAGAGCGGCGATCCCGCAGCCCGCTTCCTCTGCCAGGTCAGGCCGCCGCGTCCGCCGCTCGTCCGGCCGGCTCGATCGCCTTCTCCAGGATCTCGCTGACCTCGGAGACCAGGTGCACGGTGAGCGCCTCGAGCACCTCGGCAGGTACGTCGTCGAGGTCGGGCCCGTTGCGCTGCGGCAGGAACACCTCGGTCAGTCCGGCGCGCTGGGCGGCGAGCAGCTTCTGCTTCACGCCGCCGATCGGGAGGGCCCGACCGGTCAGGGAGACCTCGCCGGTCATGCCGACCTCGGCCCGCACCGGACGCCCGGTGAGCAGCGAGACGAGCGCGGTCGTCATCGTGACGCCGGCCGACGGCCCGTCCTTGGGGACGGCACCCGCCGGGAAGTGGACGTGCACGGGCCGGTCCAGCAGTGCGGGCTCGATGCCCAGCTGGTCGGCGTGCGAGCGCACCCAGGTCAGCGCGATCTGCCCGGACTCCTTCATCACGTCGCCGAGCTGCCCGGTCAGCGTCAGCCCAGGGCTGTCGCCGGGCAGCAGGGACGCCTCGACGAACAGCACGTCGCCACCCGCGCCGGTCACCGCGAGGCCGGTGGCCACGCCCGGCACCGCCGTACGTTCGCGCGACTCGGGGGTGAACCGCGGCCGCCCGACCAGGTCGGTGAGGTCGTCGACGTCGACGACCGCCGGGGTCTCGCCCAGGGCGGCCTTGCGGAAGGCCTTGGCGAGCAGCCGCTCGAGGGACCGGACGCCGGCCTCGCGGGTGTAGTTGGCCGCGATGTCGCGCAGTGCTCGGTCGGTGATCGTGACGTCCTCGGTGGTGAGGGCGGCGCGCTCGAGCTGGCGGGGGACCAGGAAGTCCCGGGCGATCGCCACCTTCTCGTCCTCGGTGTACCCGTCGATCGTGACCAGCTCCATCCGGTCCAGGAGAGCGGGCGGGATGGTCTCCAGCACGTTGGCGGTCGCGATGAACAGCACGTCGGACAGGTCGAGGTCGAGCTCGAGGTAGTGGTCGCGGAACGTGTGGTTCTGGGCCGGGTCGAGCACCTCGAGCAGCGCGGACGCCGGGTCGCCCCGGAAGTCCGAGCCGACCTTGTCGACCTCGTCGAGCAGGACGACCGGGTTCATGGATCCGGCCTCCTTGACGGCCCGGACGATCCGGCCGGGCAGCGCGCCGACGTACGTGCGCCGGTGGCCACGGATCTCCGCCTCGTCACGGACGCCGCCGAGGGCGACCCGCACGAACGTCCGGCCCAGCGAACGTGCGACCGACTCGCCGAGCGAGGTCTTGCCGACGCCGGGAGGGCCGGCGAGCAGCACGACGGCGCCGGAGCCCCGGCCGCCGACCACGGACAGGCCGCGCTCGGTACGGCGGGCCCGGACCGCGAGGTACTCCACGATCCGGTCCTTCACCTCGGTCAGGCCGTGGTGGTCGGCGTCGAGCACCGCGCGCGCAGCCGCAATGTCGGTGTTGTCGTCCGTGGTCACCCGCCAGGGGAGGTCGAGCACCGTGTCGAGCCAGGTCCGGATCCACCCCGCTTCGGGATTCTGGTCGCTGGAGCGCTCGAGCTTGTCCACCTCGCGCAGCGCCGCGTCGCGCACGTGGTCCGGCAGGTCGGCCGCCTCGACCCGGGCGCGGTAGTCGTCGGACCCGTCGGGCTCGCCCTCGCCGAGCTCCTTGCGGATCGCCGCGAGCTGCTGGCGCAGCAGGAACTCGCGCTGGTCCTTCTCCAGCGAGTCGCGGACGTCGGCCTCGATCTTGTCGTTCACCTCGGTCTCCGCGAGGTGGGCCTGGGTCCACTCGACCAGCAGCCGCAGCCGCTTCGCCGTGTCCGGCGTCTCGAGCAGCTGCTGCTTGCGCTCCACGGAGAGGTACGGCGCCCACCCGGCCGAGTCGGCCAGGGCGTCGGGGTCGTCGATGGCGCTGACGGAGTCGATGATCTGCCAGGCCTCCCGACGCTGCAGCACCGCGACCACGAGCTTCCGGTAGTCCTCCGCGAGGGACCGGGCCTCGTCGGTCACCGGGACCGCCTCGACGGTCTCGGCCTCGACCCACAGCGCGGCGCCCGGGCCGGTCACCCCGCTGCCGATCCGTGCGCGTGCTCCGGTCCGCAGGACGGCCGCGGGCGCGCCGCCGCGGAACCGGCCGACCTTCTCGACCTCGGCCACCACGCCGTACGACGCGTAGGCGCCGTCGAGCCGCGGGGCCACGAGGATCTCGGGAGCAGACTCGGCCTCGACCGCGGCCCGCGCCGCGTCCACCGCCGCTCGGGCGCTGTCCCCCAGCTCGATCGGCACCACCATGCCGGGCAGCAGCACCAGGTCGTCGAGGAACAGGACGGGGAGCTTCTTCGATGTCATGGGTACCCCTTGAACAAAGTTGAGTGTGCTGGACTCAACCCGGCGTCGGGGGCGATTTGTTCCTGCCCCGACCAGGTCGCACCGGGAGCCGGCCGCACCGCTGGTCTAGCGCTGGCGCCGGGACCGCGTGCGGCTCATCGATCGGGCGTACCGTCGACCTGAAGGCAGGAGGCTGCCATGGCGGCTCTGACGCGCGTGATCGCCGGTCTCTTGATGGTGGGGGCCGTCGTCGTGTCCGGCGGCGGAGGCGCAGCCGTCGGTTCGCCCGCCGTCCCGCTCAACGACTGCGTCAGCAGCGACAACGGCGATCCGGTGCTCACCGGGCTCACCGTCACCCCGGCCGTCGACGTCACCGACGTCGCCCACGAGGTGACCTTCTCCCTGACCGCCGAGGATCTGGGCGGTCCGGGTCCGGCCAGCGGGCTCCGTCGGGTCGAGATCTCCTTCGGCGACCCCCTGGTCGACGACCCGTTCGACACCTACCACGCGCTGCACAAGGACGCCACGGGCGCATGGACCGGCTCGGTCACCGTCCAACCCGGCAGCAGTCCGGGCCGCTGGACCATCAACGGCGTCTTCCTCAGGGACGGAGCCAGGAACTCCCGTGCCCTGTGGACCGAGGACCTCGAGCAGGCAGGCTTCCCGACCACGGTCGACGTCATCTCCATCCGCGACACCAGTCGACCCCGCATCGTCGACTTCCGGTCCACCCCCGGCCCCGTCGACACCCGGCGAGCAAGCAGGGTGGTCACGTTCACGGCCACGGTGGCCGACCCGGTCCCCGGCGTCGGCGAGCTGTACCTGGTCGGCAGCATGGGCGGCGAGTCGATCAGCGAGGGCTCCTACGACGGCGACTTCGTCGACCTCAGCCCCGCCGACAGCCCGGACACCTTCCAGGGCAGCATGCGCGTTCGTCAGTGGGTGGGCAGCGGAACCTGGAAGATCAGCAGCGTCTTCGTCATGGACAAGGTCGGCAACTTCCGGTCCTACTCCCACAAGAGGCTCGGTGAGCTCGGGTTCAGGCGACAGCTGACGATCCTCAGCCGCGACGACATCCGCCCCCCCGAGCTGGCCCGGTTGGCGCTGAGGCCCAGCCATGTCGACGTACGGACGGAGGACGGACGGCTGGTCGTGAGGACCCGCGCCGTGGACGGCCGATCGGGTGTCCACGCGGTGAATGTCTACGTGGGCCACCGGTTCCTCGCGCTCGAACGGGTCGCTGGAACGCGGCGAGATGGCGTGTGGACGGGAGTCGTGACGCTGCCACGGTGCACCTCGAACGCGAGTGACAGAAGGGTGGCCATCACCGTCACAGACGGCGCCCTGAACCAGACGTACTACCCGCCCTCGGCCCTCGCGGCGCGGGGCTGGCCAGACCGGGTGGCCATCACCGCGGCAGACCACCGGCGACCGCGGGCCCGCCTGCTGCGGTGGCGGGTGACGCCGGCCGGGCCGGTGACGGTCCGCTTCTCCGAGATCGTGTCCGGAGTCACGGCCGAGAGCGCCACTGTGCGCCGGGTCTTCGCACCCCACAGCGAGAACCCGACCTTCGGGCCCCCGGTCGCTGGAGGGTGGCGATGCCGGAGTGCGAGTGCCGCGGTGGTGAGCTGCGAGTCCGGCAGGGTGGCTCGGGCCACGTTCGTCCCCGACGCCCGGCTGCTCGCCCGGCGCACCTACCAGCTGACCCTCAACCCGGAGTTCACGCTGGCCATCACCGACAGGTCCGGCAACCCGTTCGACCGCGCAGAGCTCTGGTTCGACACCACCGCCTGATCCCACGGAGGCCCAGCACGACCACGCCGGAACCCTGACGAGCGGCAACGACGACGACCAACCCCGGAAGAGCGCCGAGCCCCTGACCGCGTTCCGCAGTCAGGGGCTCGACCGTCTCGGGGTGTGCGGCGGTTCGG
Organism: Nocardioides guangzhouensis; assembly: GCF_004519545.1. Classification (GTDB taxonomy): domain Bacteria; phylum Actinomycetota; class Actinomycetes; order Propionibacteriales; family Nocardioidaceae; genus Nocardioides; species Nocardioides guangzhouensis. The sequence continues at coordinate 244,555 of NZ_SDKM01000001.1, read as the reverse complement.
TGACGGCGGCCGGTTCGACGCCGGTTTCGGGGCGACGCTGCCAACCGAGCTCCGGGCGCTGGCCAGCCGGCTCGAGGCGATCAGTACGCGCCTTGCGGAGTCTCGGACGGGTGAGGAGCAGCTGAAGGAGTCCCGCCGCGTGCTGGTGTCCTGGGTGTCCGACGACCTGCGCAGCCCGCTGGCAGCGCTGTGCGCGTTGACCGAGACGCGGGACGATGTACTGGACCACGACCCTGACGGGTACCACCGTCAGGTCCGGGCCGAGGTCGAGCGGATGGTCCGCATCGTCGACGACCTCGTCGAGCTGTCGCGGATCCCTGCCGGGGCCGCCGCCACCGACCAGGCCGGTTGACCCCTCGGGGCGCCGCGGCCACTGTGGTTTCGTGCGGCGCGAGGCGGTGTGGGAGTACCTGCGTGGGGCGCTCTGGGTGTTCCCCACGATCGCTGTCGTGGTGGCGCTCGCCGTCGGCTTCGCACTGTCGCAGGTCGAGGTGTCCTCGACCAGCCGGTTCGTCTTCCAGGGGACCCCGGACGACGCGCGGACGCTGCTGATCGCCATCGCGAGCACCCTGGCCACGGTGATCGCCCTCGTCCTGGGCCTGACGGTGGTGGCGCTGCAGCTCGCCTCGACCCAGTTCTCGCCCCGGCTGCTGCGGAACTTCCTCCGGGACCGGATCAACCAGGTCGTGCTGAGCATCTTCGTCGCCACCTTCACCTACAGCACGGCCGGCCTGTTCACGGTGGGGGTCGAGGCGGGGCGGCGGGTTCAGGACTATCCACGACTCGCGGTCAGCTTCGCGCTGGTCCTGCTGTTCGTCAGCCTGCTGATGCTGGTGTTCTTCGTGCACCACCTGGCGCACTCCATCCAGATCGACGAGGTCATGCGAAGCGTGGAACGCAGCACGCTCCGGGTGATCGAGCACGACCTGCCCTCGGAGGGGGTGACGGCCGAGCCCGCCCCGTGGCCGCCCGCGGGGTCAGTGATGGTGCCGGCGTACGACTCGGGCTACGTCCAGGCCGTGCATCCCGAGATGCTGCTTCGGCTGTCGCGGGAGCGTGACGTCGTGGCTGCTGTGGCCGTCATGGTCGGCGAGTACGTCGTCCAGGGAGCGCCGTTGCTCTGGTTGTGGGGTCCCACGCCAGACGCACGCGCACCGGACCCTGCGCCGTTTCGTGCCCACCTGCCCGGGGCGGTCAGGGTGGGCTTCGAGCGCACCGCCGAGCAGGACGTGGCCTTCGGCGTGCGGCAGCTCGCCGACATTGCCGTCAAGGCGTTGTCTCCCGCCATCAACGACCCCTACACGGCGATCCAGTCGCTGGAGCACCTGGGTGTCCTGCTCGCCACCCTGGTCCGCCGCCCGTTGGGCAGCCAGTGCCTGTCCGACGCCTCCGGGGCGCTGCGTGTCGTGATTCCGGGGCGAGACCTGTCCTACTACCTCGACCTCGCCACGGGTCAGATCCGCCGCTACGGGTGCGCCGAGCCCCGGGTGGACCGCGCGCTGCTCCGGGTGCTTGCCACCACGGGCCGGTTCTGCGACGACCCCGGCGACCGGAGGCTTGTCGCCGATCAGGTCGAGCTCGTCATCGCCGACGCCGAGCGGGCCATCGTGCAACCAGCCGATCTGGCGCCGGTTCGCGCACACGCGGACCTCGTCCTGCGCGAGCTCGCCGGGTCAGGATGACGTGCGGCGGGTCCGGCCTTCGCCATCGAGGGGGGTTGCCGTCCAGCATGCGCTGCTCGGAGCAAGTGCGCAGGTGTCACGAGAACAGGAAGTAGCGCGCTGCGTAGTAGACCCAGCTGACGGCAATGGTCACGCTGGCCACGACGAGGCCGTACCGGGTGAACTGCCAGAACGAGATGGGATGCCCGTTGCGGGCGGCGACGCCGAGGACGACCACGTTCGCGCTGGCCCCGACGGCGGTCGCGTTCCCCCCGAGGTCGGACCCGATGGCCAGCGCCCACCACAGTGACTCCGCCTGGTCGGAGTGACCGCCGGCCGCGACGAGGTCGGCGACCAGCGGGCTCATCGTCGCGACGTACGGGATGTTGTCCACGACCCCCGACATCAGTCCCGAGGCCCAGATCAGGATCGTGCCGGCGGCGAGGTACCGGCCTCCGACGGCATCGGTCATCGCCTCGGCGAGGGTGTCGATCACGCCGACCTCGACCAGCGACCCGACCATGACGAACAGTCCCATGAAGAACACGAGGGTGGACCACTCCACCTCCTCGAGGTACTCCGGTGGGTCCAGGCGCGACCAGGCGACCAGTGCCCCGGCGCCGAGCAGGGCGACGATCGCCGGGTCGAGATCAAGAGCCCCGTGGGCGATGAACGCACACAGCACCACGGCCAGGACCACCAGGCTCTTCACGAGCAGCCCCCGATCCCTGATCGCCTCCCGCTCGTCCAGGCGCATCACCGCCTCCACCCGCTCCGGGTGTGAGGGCAGCGTCCTGCCCCACATCAGCCAGCACAGTCCGATGAAGACGACCATCAGCAGCACCACGAGGGGAGCCAGGTTGATCAGGAAGTCGACGAACGTCAGCCCGCCTCTGCTGGCGATGATGATGTTCGGAGGGTCCCCGATCAGCGTCGAGGTCCCACCGATGTTGGAGGCCATCACCTCGGCGATGAGGTACGGCGCCGCCGGGACTCCCAGCCGCTCGCACACCAGCATGGTCACGGGCGCCACCAGCAGAACGGTCGTGACGTTGTCCAGCGCGGCCGAGGCCACCGCGGTGAGCACCACCAGCATCACCATCAGCCGGAACGGGCGACCACCCGCCCGCTTCGCGGCCCAGACGGCGAGGTACTCGAACAGGCCAGTCCTCCGGATGATGCTGACGATCACCATCATCCCCAACAGCAGGAAGATGACGTTCCAGTCGATCCCGGTGTCCTCACTGAAGAACGCCGACTCGGCGGAGACCACACCCAGCATCACCATGGCCGCAGCCCCCGTCAGGGCGGCGGCCGTGCGATGGATCCGCTCGGTGGCGATGAGCACGTACGCCGCGACGAACGCGACGACGACCAGCGCGGTCGTCACCGTGACTGCTCAGGCAGCAGATGAGTCAGGAGTCGGCTGACCGTGACCGCTCCGAGGTAGACGCCGTGGTCGACGACGGCGACGATCGGGCTCCGCAACCGGGCCATCAGCGCGGCCACCTCCATCGAGTTCGCGTCGGCATCGACCACCGGCAGGTCATCGGGATCCGGGCGCCTGGGCAGCAGGTCGCGCACGGGACGCCCGGACAGCTGCCCGCACAGCTCGTCGGCCGCCCGCTCGTCGTACACGGCCGCCAGCTGCGGGTCGTCCTGGACGTAGGAAGGAATGACGAACCGAAGCACCTGCGACCCCGGTAGCACCGTGTAGGGGGAACCGCTCTCGTCCATCACCACCAGGCCGGGAATCCGGTGCCGGGCCAACGTCCGGGCGGCCTCCATCGCGTCCGTGTCCAGGTCGACGGTCGGGAGGTTCTCGGCCAGTTCGGCGGCGCGCATCAGTCTGCCTCGAGCAGGCGCTTGAGGTTGGCAACGTCGCGACGATTGGCCCGCCGCACCCGCCGGGTGACGAACGGAGCAACCACACGCAACATCCCCACCGGATGCACCTCCACATGGCGGGTGAAGCGTGTTCCGGCTCCGTGGGCCGCGTAGGAGTAGGTGATCCGCGAGGTCAGCCCGGCGAAGTCGGTCTGCAGGACCATGCGGGTGCCCGGCTCCACCTCCAGCACGGTGAGAGTGCCTTCCGCCTCCGCCAGGAACGGCACGAACCTGATCTCGTACCGACGGCCGACCTCGAGACCAGCCTCGTCAGCACCGGCAGCGATACTCACGACCTCGACATCCCAGCTCGGCTCGTTGTCCAGGTCGCTGGTGTAGGCGAAGACGTCAGCCGGTGACCGAGCGATCAGCGCCGTCTCCGTCGAGGCCACCATGCCGACAGGGTAATCCCCACCGCTCCCCCCGAATGCCACGGATGGAGGCAGCGTGATCGTTGACCGGTTGCCGTCATTCGCGATGCGCCACGGATCAGCTGCTCCTCGGCGGCGTCGAGCCGGCCGGTGACCGGGTAGACGCCGCCGCAGCAGCCCCGCCCAGTCACCGCGGTTCAGCGCCAGGGGTTCCGCGCGCCGGATCTGGTCGAGCTGGCTCAGGCCTCGATCATGCACCCGGTCGTTGTCGCCTCAGTGGGCGCGGGCGCACAATCGTCTGATGGGCGGGGACCCGGTTCCGACGTACTGCCCGCTGTGCGTGTCGCGGTGCGGAGCGCGTGCCGAGGTCGCGGACGGTACGTTCCGGGCCCTGCTTCCGGACCCGTCGCACCCGACCGGCCAGGCACTGTGCCTGAAGGGGAAGGCAGCCCCGGAGATCCTCTACCACCCCTCCCGTCTGCTCCACCCGCTCCGGCGGACCAGCCCCAAGGACGCCCCCGACCCGGGCTGGGAAGAGGTCTCGTGGGACGACGCGCTGGACACGGTCGCCGAACGGCTGTTGGCGATGAGATCAGCGCACGGACCGCAGTCGGTCGGCTTCAGCTCGAGCTCGCCGTCCACGTCGGCGATCAGCGACGCCGTCGACTGGGTGCAGCGGCTCATCCGGTGCTTCGGCAGCCCGAACTACTGCAACTACATGGAGCTGTGCGGGTGGGGCCGGTATCTGGCGCCGCTCTACACGTTCGGCGCCTCGGTGCCCGGCTCCTACCTGCCGGACCTCGAGAGCGCCGGCTGCATCCTGTTCTGGGGCTACAACCCGTCGGTGGCCCGCCTCGCGCACGCGACGAGCACCGTGGCCGCGGTGCGGCGTGGGGCGAAGCTGGTCGTCGTGGATCCCCGCAAGGCAGGCCTCGCCGCGAGGGCCGACCACTGGCTGCGGGTGAGGCCCGGCACCGACGCGGCGCTTGCCCTCTCCCTCACGCACGTCATGATCGAGAACGGCTGGTACGACGCCGACTTCGTGCGTGAGTGGACCAACGCGGCCGACCTGGTCGGCGGTCGGAGCGTCTGGGACCTGCTCGCCACCCGTTGCGCAGAGTTCCCGCCCGACTTCGCCGCGGACATCACCGGCGTGCCTGCGGATGACATCGTCGCTACGGCTCGGACCCTCTGGGAGACCCGGCCCGTCGCGTTCTACACGTGGAGTGGACTGGAGCAGCACAGCAACGCCACGCAGACCCTGCGCGCCATCGACGTCCTCTACGCCCTGACGGGGAGTCTGGACGTTCCGGGTGGGAACGTGCTGTTCCCCGCCGTCCCCTCCAACCCGATCGACGGGATGGAGTTCGTCTCTGAGGCGGACCCGCCCGCCGTCGGCGTCGACGAGCGCCCGCTCGGGCCGGCCAGGTTCGGTTTCGTCACGGGGGAGGACTTCTACACCGCCGCCCTCGACCGTCGGATCAGGGCACTGGTCAGCTTCGGCGGCAACATGGTGATGGCGCACGGGGACAGCGCTCGCGGCCGGGAGGCCCTGCGCAGCCTCGACTTCTTCGTGCAGACCGACCTCTTCATGTCGCCCACGGCCGAGATCGCCGACATCGTCCTGCCGGTCACGACTCCGTTCGAGTCCGAGGCCCTGAAGATCGGGTTCGAGTACAGCGAGGAGGCACAGTCGCTCGTCCAGCTCCGGCGGCCGCTCGTGCCGCCCCGGGGAGAGGCTCGCTCCGACCTGCGCGTCGTGTTCGATCTCGCCACCCGGCTGGGCCTGGGGGAGTACTTCTGGGACGGCGACATCGACGCGGCGTTCCGCCATCAGCTGGCCCCGAGCGGGATCACCCTCGAGGAGCTGCGCGCCCACCCGGAAGGCGTGCGGGTGCCCCTGACCACCCGGTACCGCAAGTACACCGAAGCCGGGTTCGCGACCCCGTCCGGCAAGGTGGAGCTGTACTCGCAGACGCTCGAACGGCACGGCTACGACCCGCTGCCGACGTTCGTGGAACCCCTGAGCCCCCGATCACGCGCGGACCTGGCCGACCGCTATCCGCTGGTCCTGAGCTGTGCGAAGTCCCTGTTCTTCTGCGAGACCCAGCATCGCCAGGTCGCAGCACTGCGCAAGAGTGCCCGTGACCCGCAGGTCGAGATACACCCCTCCACGGCGGCCAGCCGTGGGATCGGGGCAGGGGACTGGGTCTCCCTGGACACGCCTCACGGCAGCGTCCGCGCCCGGGCGAAGCTCAACGCCAGCCTCGACCCGCAGGTGGTCTTCGGTCAGCACGGCTGGTGGCAGGCCTGCGACGAGCTGGGGGCGCCGGGCTACGCGCCGTACGGGCCCGACAGTGCGAACCTCAACCTGGTGCTGCGTCAGACGCCCAGCGACCCGATCAGCGGGAGCTCACCCCTCAGGGCGGGTGTCTGCGAGGTCACCCTGCTGGCCCAGCGCGAACACGCCGACGCAGTCGAGTGACCGGCGGTCCGCCGGAGCGCCCGCAAGCGGGAGGATCGACGCATGAACGACTTCGGCCACTACCTGCACCTGGCGTCGTACCCCGCTCTCGCCGTGATCCTCACCACCGCGGTCATGTACCTGTTGCTGGTCTGGCTTCTCCACACCTGGGGGCCTCGCTTGCTGGCCAACCCGTCCAGCCACACCACGGCGACCATGGTCGTGCTCGGGGCAATCGTGGGGCGGGCAAGCCTGGGGCTGTCCCCGAACCTGGAGGCAGGGGTGCTGGCCCTGGCGACGGTGCTGGTCGTGATGGCGGTGCTCAGCAGGCTGCGGCGTCATCAACGCGATCGTGCCGAGGTGATCGTGCTCGAAGGGGTGATGCAGGGCGAGACGCTACGCCGGCTCGGGCTGACCGAGGGCGACGTGTGGAGCCGGCTCCGGCAAGCCGGGCGAGGCTCGCTGGACGACCTGGCCCTCGCACTGCTCGAACCCAGCGGGGTCGTCACCCTGCTGGTCGACGGAACGCCCCTGAGGCGAGAGGCGCTCGCGGACGTCCGGGGCAACGAACACCTGCCGGACCGACTGTTCACCGACCGGTAGGTCGCTGGCGCAGGCCCGGGAGGTGCGATCGGAGATCCGCTGACCTTCCCGACCAGCGCTTGCACGAAGGCAGCCGATCAGGCGCCAGGTGGGTCAGACGCTCGTCGGGCCTGGTCGCCGGGGTCGGTGACGTTCACGGCACCTCGTAGGTGAGTTCGACGTCGGCAGCCCACGTGTTGCAGGGGCAGCCGTCCGGGTCCGGGAGTGAGGCGATGGTGTCGGCGAGCAGCGTCCGCAGGCGGTTGAGGTTCTCGGCGAACAGCGCGAACACCTCTTCCTGTCCGACACCGGAGCCGGTCTCGATGCCGGCGTCCATGTCCGTGACCAGTGCAATCGCGGTGTAGCACTGGCGCATCTCGCGGGCGAGGACGGCCTCGGGCTGCCCGGTCATGTTGACCAGCGACCATCCCTGGTCGGCGTAGTGGACGGACTCGGCGCGGGTGGAGAACCGCGGGCCCTGGACGACCACCATCGTGCCGCCCCGCTTGACGGACGCGTCCGCGGCAGCCACGGCCTCGGACATCCGGGCACAGTAGGGGTCGGCGAACGGCACGTGACAGGCGCCGGTCTCGACATAGCTCTGGTCCCGACCCCAGCTGCGGTCGACCAGCTGGTCCGGGACCACGACGTCGCCGGGTTCGACCTCGGCACGCAGGCCGCCGACTGCGCAAGGCGCGAGTACCTGCCGAACGCCGAGCGATCGAAGCGCCCAGATGTTTGCGCGGTAGTTGATCGCGTGCGGCGGGAACTCGTGACGGGCGCCGTGACGGGGCAGGAACGCCACCCGGCGTCCGGCCACGGTGCCGACGGACACCGGCGCCGAGGGGGCGCCGTACGGCGTGTCCACCGACACCTGCACCGGCTGGTCGATGAACGAGTAGAAGCCGCTGCCACCGATCACGGCTATGTCCGCAGTCTCTGCTTCGGGCGAGCTCATGCCAGCTACCTTGCATCCGGACGGCCTTCCCGAGCCAGTCTGGGTCGGTCGTTCACTGTCTCGAGAACTGCCAGCACGAGAGCGGGGCCCCAGTTGAGGTCGGACGACGCAGCGATTGACCCGGCTCGGACCCCTTCACGGAACGGGCGCACGACCACCCCGGCTACCAGTCGTCCGGAGCCCCCGGTTGTTGCAGCCACCCCGGGCCAAGCGGCCATCCGGGTCGGGCTGGCCGGGGGCGATGGGCCTCGCGACCTGCGTTGACGAGGATGACGGGGCGGTCCGCGCGGCGAGCCACTTGCCAGGAGGTGCTGCCCACCAAGGTTGCGTGCAGCAGGCCTCGCGCCCGGGTCCCGAGAACGACAACCCGCGCCTCGGTGCAGGCCGCGTAGTTGACGATCGCCGCGGACAGCAACCGCCGGTCGGAGTCCACCACCCGCGAGCAGGTGGTCACGCCGCGAGCCCGCAACCGTATGGCTCCAGCCTCGGCGACGGCCATCGCGTCCGCCACGGTCTCGACGTAGTAGTACCCGCCGCGGCTCAGGTCGCACGGGCGCACGTAGAGAACGCACGCGTCGGCCGCGTGCGACAACGCCCAGGACGCGGCCACGTCCAGCGCCGCCTGCGCGACCCGACCGCCGCAGTACGGAACCAGGACGCGTCCATGTCCGCCGCCGTCGACTTCCCCTCCACGTCCTGGCGGATCACTTGCCAGTTCGGTTCGGAGCGGTTGCCGCCAGTGTTGCGGCAGGCCGCCCAGGACTCGCGAGACCATGGTGCCGGAACGGTCTGGGTGAGTGCCGGAGTCCACGTCATGTCGTGTCCTTGGGGTCGACGTCGCAACGTGCCGACCAGCCTTCCCGGCGCTCCGGCACCCACGGTACTCCGTGCCCCGCCGCTTTGCCCGGCCCACTACGGGCTAGGCGAGCCGAACGTCGTCAGCGGCGGCAGTCGTGGTTTGACAGCAGCGCATCGGTGTCCCCGCTGGGTGAGATGCCCTCGGGGCAGCGCACTCCGAGCGCGAGGGTCGTCGGCGGCTGCGCCGGGACGGTCTGTGCCTTCGCGCGGAGGCTTCCGGCCGGACCGCGGTTCGTCCAGTGCTCCAGGTACTCGACCGGGAACTGGAGACTCACCCACCGTCTTGAGTCGGAAGGGACTCGCCGGCAATACGAGCAGATGACGCCATAGCCGCTGGCGGCCACCTCAGGCAGCAGGGCGACATGGTCGGCGTGCCGTCGGCCGCGACAGCGTCCGTGCGGGCACCCGATCGCCTTCACCTTGGTCTTGGCCTTGTCGGCGTAGGTCAGGTAGCGGGGCCGCGTGAAGCCGCCGGTTCGCTTCTGGGGCGTGACGAGTTCGCGGACCTCGTCCTCGGTTCGGCCGAGCGCGAGCGCCAGGTCGAGGATGGGAACGCCGTACTTCCGCGTCCCGGTGGACTGGGTGACGGTGGCGACCGCGGTCGCGATCCAGGTCGTGTCATCCGGGCACGCAGCGTCGCCCCACTGGAGGTCAGAGTCGCAGTAGACCTCCCGCAGCAGGCCAACGAATCCGGCCGACCATCGCGACGAGAAGGCGTTCGGTCCTTCGGTCAGCTGCTCGTGCATGATGCGCTGGACGAGCCGGAGCGGGTGGTCGACCAAGGCGTTCTTGGCGCCGCGGGCCGTGACGCCGTACTCGACGAGCCAGGGCATCAGGCGCTTCACGAGTACCGTCTTGCGGGTGGCTGTCTGCTGAATGGCGACCTCGTCGAGGGTGCGGCCGTCGCGGAGGACGTATTCGGCGACGACTTCGGCGCGGACCAGCTCCTTGCCCTTGCGGTGGCGGATGTTCTGCACCGCACCGGTCAGGGGGATTCGAAGCTCCCCACCCGCGACGAGCGGCAGCAGCAGGTCGGCACTCCAGACCACCTGTTCGTCGCGGATCTTGAAGCGGCGCTGGACGAGGTGGTTGCGGGCCACGGCGCTGAACGCGGAGCTGCTGCGTCCGTTGTTGAGGCTGGCCCGGTTCAACCCGGACTGGAGGTACGCCGCGAGCGAGAGGTTCGCTTCGAGTGGCTCGGGTCCGGTGGCGGGCTCCCTCGCCAGGCGTTCGAGTGCCGCCGCGGCGTCGGCCCCGATGGCGTCCTGCTTGGCGGCCTCGGCTGTGGCTTGCGCAGCGCGTTCGTCGTAGCGGTCGGCAGCCTCCTGGTCACCGGCCCTCTCCTTCCGGGCGGCGAGCAGCTCCAGGCCTTCGGCGTCCTCACGGAGCTGCGCTGCCTTGGCTGCTGCGGCGTCGAGCCTTGCGACCAGGTTGCGCCGGCGTCGATCTCCCTCCGGGCTGCCGGCGTTCTTGGCGACGGCCAGGACCGGCACTACTGCGGCGGGATCGAGGATGCGGTCCTCTACGACGCGCTGGATCTCGGTGGCGACGCTGGCGCAGTACGCCTCGGAGGACCAGGTTCCCGCGACGTGCTCAGCGGGCTTGCTGGCGTAGCGCATGAGCCCGTGGGGCCGGCCGTTGGCGTCCGTGCTGGTCGAGCCCGGGTAGCGCACGAGGATGAACGTGTTCTTGCCGCTGTTGTGGGTGCGGGTGGTGACGCCGTACATGGTGACTTCGCCGGGCCAGTGCTGGTCCGCAGGTTCGATGGCCTCCCAGCGGTCGTACGGGCCGCCCAGCGCCCGTACGTCCCCACCGGCGGCCTCCCGCCCAGCGACCGCGCGGGGTGCCCGCCGCTCGGCGCGGAGGCGGTCACGGCACGCGCCGAGCACGGCCGCACGTTCCTCCTCGTCCTTGAACCCGATGAGGGCCGTGCCCCAGTCCAGCTCCACGTCGAAGTAGCCGGTGACGTCGTCCGGTCCCGTGTAGGTGGGCACCAGGCCGCCCACGGGGATGCCGCGCTGCTTGAGGTTGTTGGCGACGCGGTGCGGGTAGCGGCCGGTCTCCCACACCGCGAGCTTCCCGAGGTAGAGGTGCTCCTCGTCGGGCTTGGTGCGGTTGCTGTTGACGAAGAACGTCTTGGTGGCGTCGCTGAGGTCTGCTCGGAGATCGGCCAGGTCTGCGTAGGTCGCCCCCGGAGTGCTGAACTGGCCACGGCGGGGGACCCGGTGCTTGACCAACACGTCCAGGCCGATCTGCACGTAGGGGTGTCCGGCGGCGTGGAGTCGCAGGGCTTCGACGATGGCGGGATGCCACTCGGCGTCGATCTCGGCGTACTTCGTCTTCTTGTTTCCCAGGAATACCCGGCCGTCGTCGCGGCGCTTGTGCCGGATTCCATGTGGGAGCTGGCCTTCGCTGATCGGGCAGGCGCTGGTCAGGAGTTTCTGGACGCGTCCGCCGGTGAGGGAGTGGATCCGCGTGATGTCGTCCTGCTGGTTCATGCTGCCCAGGAGCGAGAGCAGCAGGTGTTCGCTTTGGGGGTCGTAGGTCTTCTGGCCGAAGGTCAGGTGCTTGCCGAGCTCCGCCGCCCGGGAGGTGATCTCCTGCCAGTTTGGGGTCTCACGGCCGGCGCGACGGGGGTCGTCGCTCCATCGCAGGCCCGTCAGGTTGGCGGCAGTGTGGTTGAGCAGGGCGACCACGAGCACGGTGAACGCGTTGGAGTCGGCGGAGTCGTAGCGCTTGATCTGGCGCTGAGTGGAGCTCGTGCTCAGTCGCAGGAAGAGCGTCTTGCCGCACCTCACGATGGCACCGACGTACTCGTCGACCACGACCGACGGGTGGATGTCGGTCAGATAGAGGTGCACTACGCCGTGCTGCGCTCCGACCTCGGGGCGGGCGGGGTCGAATGCCTCCTGGGGGATGGCGAGGTACTGCCGGACGTCGGGATCTTCGGCGTGCAGGCGTGTGGACCTGCCGACCTGGGAGCCGATGCCTCCGGCCTCACCGGTGGAGTAGCGGTCAACGTGGCAGAGAGTGCACTCGGCCGCACCGGCGGCGTCGAACTTGGCGGCAAGCGGCACGTAGACGCGCTGCGGGGTGAAGTCGTCTGCGAGGACGACGCGGGGTTGGATCTGGATGGACACTTTGGCTCCTGTGGTCGGGGACGCGATGGCGTTCACCGTGCCGCCGGTCACCGTTGGTGCAGTCGCACCGATACAAAGCGCCGGGCTTCGTGAGGTCAGCTGACTCCCTTCGCCGACGGGTACAACCCTGGAACCGGTCGAACTTCCCTCGGCAGAACGTCCAGGCAGCGCCACTCGACGGCAGCGAACTCCGGCTCCGTCATCGCGTCGAGTCGGGACACCTGAGCGCGGTAGAGAGCGGCCGCTACGTGGTCAGTGATGGGGCACTCTGCCGGGGCGTTCGGGGGCGTTGTCGTGGGCATGCGGCGCACCGTCGCCGCGTGTTCAACGAACCCAAGTGGTGAAGCGGGACCCTGGTTCAGCCGGCCGGATCGTGACGGATGACGGATGGTGACGGCAGATCCGCGACAAGTCGCGAAAACGGAGTTGTGTCGAGGAAGTGCCGAGGAATGCGTCACCAAGCGTCACCCGTCACGAGCGAGTAGGGCGTGGTGGCGCGTCGGCCGGGGTTCCCAGCGGGTGTGGCTGGATCCCTGCAGACTGGTCGGCATGTCGATGGTGAACGACCGAGTACGTGCGCAGCTCGCGGCCGCCCTGGTGCCCGGCCCTGCTGACCTGGCGATCGCCCGCGAGGTGATCGTCGAGCTGTTGTCGACGGGCGCGCGGCTACGTTGCGCCGAGATCGAGGCTCGGGTCTACGAGCAAGCCGGCTTGCCGGCAGCGGAGGGCGCCGAGATCGACGTGTTCGCCGCACAGCGGGATCCTGACCAGGAAGTGGACGCAGACCAACCGGCACTTCGTCGGCACCGGTTGCTGGGAGCCGTCCACGAGGAGCTCGCCGACCTCGAGGCCGCGGGCACCATCGTCCCGATGAACACGCCCGACGGGAGCGGCCAACGACGTCGTTCTCAGCATCGTTGACCTGGCCCCCGGCGGAGGGGGAACCCGGGGCGGGGAGCAGTTGCCCTGGCACGGCCGCGGATCGCCGAGGCATACCGGCTGGGCCGGCGCCTTCTGGACGATCCGGCCTGGCGTGCAGTCCGATTCAGCCTGACGTCGGTGGACTTAGCCCTCCTGCTCGGCGACAGGGGAGAGAGGTGCTTCAGGGAGGTCCTTGAGGCGCACCGACGAGGGCTGTACCTGGCGGCGGTGAACATGGCCGGCGCGGCCAGCGAAGCGGCCTGGTTCACGCTCGGGGAGGCGATGCAGGACGACACCTCGGTTGCAAAGGCTCTCGGCGAAGATGCCGCTGGGCGCCTGATCAAGCGCGTGGTCGAGAGACTGCGAGGAGCCCCCCGGATGGCGACCACCGCCGACGAGCTGTTCGCACATGCTTCCTACCTGCGGGACCTGCGCAACTACGGCCTGCACCCGCGGTCGTCGTCTGGACCGGCCCGGGAGGGGGCGTTCACCGAGAGCGGTTGCCTCATCCTCATCATGGAGACACACCGATACCTCGTGCGCCTGCTAGACGCAGCTCGCGCCTACGGCGTGGAGCTGTCATCAGCCGGTTCGCCCTCGAGCAATGTCACGCCCCGGTAGAACCGGGTCGTGCTGGTGCGGGCGACCGTGAAGTGCCGTCCCATGTTGGTGCCCCACGCTTTGGCGCTGACCGGTGTCGTGCCGGACTCGTGACACCACTTCATGTAGGAAGCGCGGAGGTCAGGGTTGGGCGTCCTGACGTCATCCGGTACACGCCGGCAGCACTCCTCGAGCCAGGCATCGAAGGCCGTGGGCGCCCGTTCGTCGCGGTACTCCTCGGTCGCCTCCACCACGACCTGAGGGTCGATGAGGTGCCCATCCCGCGCGAGCTGGAGGGCGCCGGCGACCGCCCAGGCGAGAACAGCTGGACCAGCATTGTGCGGGTCGCTGAGGCGCTCGCGGAGCGTGGGGTCCATGTGGATGACCTGGTTCTCGAAGGGGATAGCCTTCACACGCCGGAACATCCCTTCCTCGTCCTCGTGCAACCGGGGCCGCTCGTTCACTGCCATCCAGAGGGTGAACTCCGGCGTCCAGGTGGTGGTGCTGGCGTAGAGGCGGCGCGCCGCGACCTCATCGCCGCCGGTGATCTGCTTGACCAGCCCGGCCGCGAGCGTGTGGTTGCGTTCCCCTTCCACACAGGCGACCATGCGCAGCCCTTCGAGCCGGGCGAGGTCATCCCGGGCGGCGCTCGTCGCGCGACGCTCCGCGAACGTCTCCAGGCTGGCGGTGCCGGCGAACTGCCGTCCGAGCGGGGCGACCAGCGCCTGGATGAACGTGCTCTTGCCGCTCCCTTGGGGCCCGAAGATGACGGGGAGGATGTCGTAGCGGTTGCTCCCGAGCAGCGTCGCTCCCGCAAGCAACTGGAGGTAGTCGATGAGCTCCTGGTCTCCCCCTGTGGTCTGTCGGAGAAAGGCCTCCCAATCCGCTGAGCGGGCGTCTGCCTCGTACGGCACCAGGGTGATGCGGCGCTGCATGTCGGTGCGTCGATGTGGCGAGAGCACGCCGGTCTCGAGGTTCAACGTGCCGTTCGTGCAGTTGAGCAGGTGTCGGTCCTGGTCGAAGCTGGCCGCCGTGCAGGTCAGGGTGAGCTCCTGCTCGTCCTCGGTGTGGAGCTTCTCTGACGCCGCCAGGTCGATCATGGCCTGGAGCCCGCGCTTGGTCTCCGACTTGCGGCCGTGGAGGAGCCATACGCGACGGTCATCGAAGCTGACATGCGGCACCTCGTGCCACAGGAGTCGTGCCACGGTCTTCGCCCGTCGCATCAGCTCCCCGGTCGCGTCTGGGGCCCAGTGCCGGCCGGTCCACACGTACCAGCGCTTCTCCTCCGGAACCCAGCGAACGTCACCGCCGAAGAGGACGGCCAGCCGCTGCGCGTTCCCGTACTCCGTGGGCCGATAGCCCGAGGTCGTGAGTGCCACCGCGGTGTACTGCTCTTCGGTGAGCAGCGCCGGGTCCGCGACGTCGACCTCCGCACCGGTCGGCACGCGTTCGACCCGTGCGTCCTCGAGTCCTTGGGGACCTGGCTCGGTGCTCATGGGATGGACTCCGCGTCCTGCAGGTAGGTGCGTGCGGCGCGGCGAAGGAGCGAGGCGACCGAACGGTCCTCGAGCGCGGCGCGCTCCTTCAGGGCGTCGCGCAGCTCCCGGGGGAGACGTACGACGACGGCGATCTCGTTGGGGGCCGGTTCGGTGTTCAAGGCGGATCCTTCTGTTGGCGGATGTGATCGGACCGCTAGCGCGGCGATCTCGAACCGTCCGTGGTGCCCGCCGTACGGCAATGGGCCTCGAAAGATCTGGCGGGGTAATCCGCTTGGGGGACAGGGCAGCGCCTCGAAGGTGGGTGGTGGGCCACACAACAGAGCCCCCGCTGACGGTGGGGGCATCCGGCCCCTACCGCTGCGGCCGAACCCGCTGGAGGGTCCCCGTGACATCAACAACCCAGCCGCAGCCCGTGCCCGCACAGGCTGCCAACCCCACCCCGCCGTACGACCGGGAGGCAGCACGCCTCCTGCGACTGTGGGTGGAGCTCACCCAGCGCCTCGCGTCCGCGGCCGCTCACCGAAGCACCGACGAAGAAGCGCTGCGCAACCTGCAGCTCCAGGTCGAGGACACCATCACCGACCGACTCCCCAACAGCGACGCCCTCCTGGCCGAGCTGTGGGTCTGGGAGGCCGGCCTGCTCCACCAGTCCGAGACACCACCAGAGACCTGCCTGATCTGCCGAAAGGCTCGCCTGGGCCTCCCCGCCGACCTGCCGCTCCCGGCGGCCGTCGGAGGTGCACGGTGAGTGTCTCCCAGATCCCCAACGGGGCCACCCCGGTCACCGTGACCGGGGAGATCTTGGTCATCCACGACCTCACCGTCACCCACGGCGAGGCCGCGTCCTTCGTCCGAAGCCAGCTGACCGACCATGGCCCCGAGGCAGCGGCGGACCTGGTACGCCGTGCGCTCCCGGTCGGTCTCGTGGCGTTGTCCATGGGCACCGCCGGGATCGACACCGGCTCTCTCACCCGCACCTTGGACACGTTCGCGGACCGGGTGGACGCCAAGTCCGAAGCGGCCCTTGCGAGCCTCGACCAGACCCTGACCCGGCTGAAGGCCGGCGAGGAGACCGTCGCTCGCACCGCGAGCTTGGTCCTGGAGAACCTGCCCGCGCAGGTTGAAGCCGCCCTCAGTGGCCAGGCCGGGAACGTCCGAGCCACCGTGGTCGAGGCCGCTCGTGCGGTCCAGGCGGCCGGGATGCAGGAGCTCACTACAGCCCTGGCCCGGCACTCGGACTCCGTTCGAGACGCGCTCTCCCTCGACCGCGAAGGCCCGGTGCGGATGCTGCGCCAGGACCTGCTCGAGGAGCTCAACGGCACCCGCCGAGAGCTGGGCGAACAGCTCGCACTCGTACGCAGCCTGGTCGAGGCTGCTCAGGTGGCCAAGACAGCCGGCGCGAAGAGCAGCCGAGCAATCGGGGCCGCGAACGAGGACGAAGCCATGGCCCTGTGCCAGGAGGTTGTCACCGCCGCCGGGGACATGTTCGAGCCGACCGGCGGCCAGCCCGGCGTCGGAACCACCCGCCGAACGGGCGATGGGGTTGCCACCCTGTCGCCCTCGATAACCGGACACGGCCGCAGAGTGCGCATCGTCCTGGAGGCCAAGCTGCGCTCAAGATCGCTCTCGGCAAAGGCCTACCGCGACGAAGTGGCCACTGGGTGCCGAGTGCGAGACGCCGCCGGCGGACTCGTTCTCGTGCCCACCCGTGCCGAGGTTCCCGGAGGCGGCGTGTTCGCCCGGGTCGACAGTTGCGCCTACGTCGTGGCTGCTGAGGACCCGGAGACCGTCTCGCTCATCTATCTGCTGCTCCGCGAGCAGGTAGCCATGTTGACCGTCCGCCAGGACGACGACGCCGAGATCGACCTTGCGCAGATCGAGGCGCGGTTGAGCATCGCGTTGGCTGGCATCGCCGAGCTCGACGAAGTCGGTCGACTGGCGGTCCAGGCGCAGAAGGCGCTCGAGAAGCTGATCGCCGTCGGTCGCCAGACCCAGCAGAAGGTGAGGGACACCCTCACCGAAGGCATCACCCTGCTACACCCGTGAACGGTGAGGAGGAGCGCAGTTGCGCTCCTCCTCACCTTCTTGTGCAGGCAGGATCATCGGGCTACTCGACGGATGCGGAGCAGCGTGCGCCCACCGGGCGACGTGACCTCCCAGACGTTGCTCCCCGTCCGTCGACGAGGGGACTCGGGAGTCTCGCCCGCCAACGTCGCGGTGGGCTCGGGCCGGATCGCGAACCGCTGGGCCGCTGCCTGCTTGGAGACGCCAAGGCACTCACCGATTGCTGCCCACGACGCGTCGGCAGTCCGGGCCGCCTGCACCGTCGTCTCCTCAGCGCCCTTCAGCGCCTCCCGGAGGAGCCGGATGCAGCCGAGCCGCTCGAGGGGATCCGACGCCGTCTCGAACTGTCGTGCCAAGTCCGTCAGGGTGGGTTGTCCGTCAAGGTGTCTTGTCATGCCAGTCACCGTGCGGGGCGGACTGTCACCTGCATTGAGGGTGGTGCGTCACAGACTGGTCGTATGACGTGGTTGCACCTCTCCGTACGCGAGCCTGCACTGGTCGACGCCTACCGCGCGGTGGCAGACCTCGCCGAGTGGTCGGGGTGGGCGCCGTTCGCCACCGCGCTCGCACAGGCTCCCCGCGAGCCTGGGGTGTACCTGCTTCGAGAGCCGGACACTGGGGTCATCCGGTACGTCGGCATGGCCCATCGCGTGCCGGGTCCGGCCGACCGCAGGGTCTCTACGGCCGGCTCAACGTCTACCGCACCGGCAAGGGTGCGGTCAGTGGCTTCGGCGAGGCCGCACTCGACCGTGCTCTGGCCGACCCCGACTGGGTCGAGTCCCAACTCGTCGCGCTGCGCGAGAAGGGGCCGCGCACGCGCTGCTGTCACTCGCACACAGGCATGACCTCAAGGCTGTGTCCGGGCGCGCCCGCCTGGTGGTCGACGGCGACTGGGCGGAACTCTGGGACGCGGTAACCGTCGCTGACGGTCGCGAACCTCCAGCATGGGAACCGGCCGTGTTCGAGCTCGGTGACATCGGCGGGCCCGAGGGGGTTGGCCACTGGATAACCCTGTGCCTGCGCCATCGACGCGCCGCGGCCCCCATCGTCAACCACCGGCTGTTCGACGGCCAGACCCAGGAGTCCCGTCTGCTGGCCACATGTGCTGCCATGGAGTACTGGGTCTCCTCCCAGGCCCGGGCGCACCCGTGGGCCGAGGGAATCAAGGGCTTCGCGGTACCCGTTGCCCTGGCGGACCGGGTCAGCGACGCATTCGAGGACTGGGTCGGGGACCGAGACCAGTGGGCTGACCGGGTCTGGGACTGCAACAACCGGCTCAAACACGACCCGGCCGCCGAGTTCTCCGTCGAGGACATGGGGTACCTCGAACTGTCCGCCCGCTGGCTTCTGACGGCGGTGCTTCTGGACAGCTGCGCCAGCTCGACCGACCCCAGCCAGCGCATCTTCGGGCGCTCACTGTGGAGCCTCGGTGAGGGGATGCGCAGCCACTTCGGATGGAACTTCCCGGGCAGCCGGTAGCCTTGCGGCCGGCCGGCCGGCGCCCGGCCGCGCCAGTGCCCGGTGGCAGCTCATGCCGCCAGATCGTCGTCGTCATCGACGTCGAACTCGGGGAGGGCGCTCTCCCTCTTGGTGAGCTTGATGACTCGTGCTTCATCCTCGTCGCGGCACAGCACGTCCGGGAGCCGCCGGTCCACCAGGGCCAGCGTGTGGTCGTCTGCCTCCGGGGTCAGGTGGCCGTAGATGTCCTGGGTCGTGCCGCTGTTGCTGTGCCCGAGTCGCCGCTGCACGACGAACACCGGAACGCCGTCACTGAGCAGCCAGGCTGCGTGCGTGTGCCGAAGGTCGTGGATCCGCAGGCGGCTGGGCACCTTCCCGCCGGCCGCCTTCACGGCCGGCCTGAAGTATCGGTTCGTGAAGTTGCCGTGGTGCATGGGCCCGCCCTCGACCATGGTGAACACGTGGTCGTCCCCGGTCTTCTCCGCCACCAGCGGGCGCAGCAAGGCAACCAGCTTGGGCGAGAGCGAGATGCGCCGGACGGACGAGCGCGTCTTGGGGCGTCCGAGCTTCCAGCGCTTGCGGGCCCACTTCAACACCAGGCGGATCTCGATGTAGGGGCGTTCGACGTCGAGGTGGACGTGTCGCGCGAGGAGTCCGGCCGCCTCGCCGAACCGGGCACCGGTCCCGACGAGGAAGTCCAGCAGCGGGCGGAAGTGCTCGTGGATGGCCGAGCGGAGCCGGTCGTAGGTGGCCCCGTCCTCGAGGAAGAACATCTCGCGGCGGTCCTGCTTCGGGAGCCGGATCTCTCGCGCGGGGTTCACCTGAAGCAGCGCCGCGGGACGCGCCTGCAACGCCACGTCGAACGCCTGAGCGAGCACCGTGAGGGCGTTCGTGATGAACTTGATGGACAGCACCGTGCCCGGGCGCGGGCGACCGGCGTTGTTCCGCTTCTCCTTCTTCAGCATCTCCTGCACCCAGTCGTCCACGTAGACGGCCCCGGGGATCGCGTCCGAGGGGCGGAGTGGGGGAGTGCGTTGGATGAGCCCGATGTCCAGGCCCTCGAAGAACGGCAGGAAGTGGTTTTTGCCGTACTCCTCGTAGAGGTCGATGGTGGTCTCCTCGAGGTGGCGCTGCTGCTTGAGGAAGGTCATCCACAGGTGCTCGAAGGTGACGTCGACCCGGGCTTCGAGCCGGGCGCCGGCCCCGGGCGGGGGTGGCGTGATCCCGGTGACGGCCAGGTCCGTCGTCGAGGGGGCAGCGGCCGGGCGGACCGGCTTGCCCAGCAGTCGGAGGAGGCCCTCGGGCGTCGGGTTCTGCAGGTACTCCAGCGCCCCCAGCAGGCTGCTGGCCCGGGCCAAGGTCATGAACGTCTCGGCCTGCGCCTGGGTACCGAACGGCTCATACGGCTTCCTGGGGCCGTCCTGGCTGCGGTTGCGCCAGTAGACCCGGTGCTGCTGGCCGCGCTTCTCGATCCACATGGTGGGTGCTCCGTCGTGTCGGTCGGTTGGGTTGACCGGCCTGACGGTGCGCGGGCGTTCCCGCTGTGCAATCACCCCGCCACTGCCCCCCAGAGTGCCCCCCAATCTGGGGGGCACTCCCGGAAAGCGTCGAGCCCCTGACCGCGTTGCCGCAGGTCAGGGGCTCGATCGTGTTGGGGTGAGTAACGGGACTCGAACCCGCGACATCTGCGACCACAACGCAGCGCTCTACCAGCTGAGCTATACCCACCACGGGCCGACGCAGGGCGTCGGACCGGGGACGAGTGTAACGGCACTCA
Source organism: Nocardioides guangzhouensis (assembly GCF_004519545.1). GTDB lineage: Bacteria > Actinomycetota > Actinomycetes > Propionibacteriales > Nocardioidaceae > Nocardioides > Nocardioides guangzhouensis. The sequence continues at coordinate 224,315 of NZ_SDKM01000001.1, read as the reverse complement.
GGGGGTGTCCGGCGAATCGGGGTCGTCGCTGATCCCGGTCAGCGAACCGCCGTGCCGGGCGGCGATCGCGCGCACCGTCTCGGAGTCGGGTCCGGGGGCCGGGACGAACACCGCCTCGCGGTAGTAGCGGAGCTCCTCGATGCTCTCCTGGATGTCCGCCAGGGCCCGGTGGTTGCCGCGCTTGGGCGGGGACGCGTAGTACGCGCGGGGGTACCAGCGGCGGGCCAGCTCCTTGATCGAGGAGACGTCCACATTGCGGTAGTGGAGGAACGCCTCGAGCGTGGGCATGTCGCGGGCGAGGAACGAGCGGTCGGTGGCGACGGTGTTGCCGGCCAGTGGGGGGCGGCTGCCGTCGGGGCAGTGCTCGCGGACGTAGTCCATGACCTGGCTCTCGGCCTCGGCCATCGAGATGCCGTCGGCGAGCGCGTCGAGCAGGCCGGAGGTCGTGTGCATCTCGCGGACGTAGTCGTTCATCTGCTCGATCGCCCCGGCGGGTGGCTTGATGATGAGGTCCACTCCGTCACCGAGCACGTTCAGGTCGAAGTCCGTGACCAGCGCCGCCACCTCGATGAGGGCGTCTGCCCCGAGGTCGAGTCCGGTCATCTCGCAGTCGATCCACACCAGGCGTTCCTTCACGGTTCGCCACCCTACTCGTCGGGTCGTTGGTCCCCTCGATGCGTGCCGTCCGGCTCAGGTTCGTCTCAGCCGGGCGACGTACCGTGGCGGCCATGCAGGTCTGGTTCGGGCTGGCCGCCCGTCTCGTGGTCGGCGGCGTCTGGATCGTCGCGGGCCTGCTGAAGCTGCCCGACCCCGCCGCGAGCGTGCGCGCGGTCCGCGCCTACGACCTGCTGCCCGAGGCCGTGGTGCCGACCGTCGGCCACGTGCTGCCGGTCCTCGAGGTGGTCGTCGGCGTCTGCCTCGTGCTCGGCCTCCTCACCCGCGTGATGGCGGTGGCCTCCGCGGTGCTGTTCGCGGCGTTCGTGGCGGGGATCGCGTCGGCGTGGTCGCGCGGCCTCCAGATCGAGTGCGGCTGCTTCGGCGGGGGCGGCTACCGCGAGGGCGCGTCGTCGGAGTACCCGTGGGAGATCGCCCGCGACGCCGGCCTGCTGCTGCTCTCGGCGTACCTCGTGTGGCGGCCGCGCACGAAGCTCGCCCTGGACACCCTGCTCTTCCCGTCCGCCGAGAAGGCGCCGGCCGGACGGACCCAACCGATCGAGGAGACGACCTGATGAAGACGAAGCCGCGCAACGGACTGGTGGCGTTGGCGGTGGTGGTGGTGCTCGCCATCGTCGTCGGCGTCGGGGTCGCCGTGCAGGCCAGCCGCGACACCACCGGCAACGACGGAGCGACCCCCGGCGGCTCGTCGTCGTCGAGCACGCCCGACGGGTCGACCACCGGCAACGGGGCCGTGCAGGCGGGCCTCGCCGAGAAGTACGGCCTCGGCGTCGGTGACCCGAACGCGCCGGTCAAGGTCGAGATCTTCGAGGACTTCCTCTGCCCGTACTGTGGCCAGCTCGAGGCGATCTCGCACGAGAAGCTCCAGCAGGCCGCCGCCGACGGCAAGGTGTACGTCGTCTACCGCCCGATGGCGTTCCTCGGCGACTACTCCACCCGCGCCTTCAACGCCTTCGGCGTCGTCCTCGACGAGGCCGGGGGAGAGGCCGCGCTCCGCTTCCACAACGAGCTGTACGCCGACCAGCCGAGCGAGGGCGGCGCCATGCCCGACGACGACTGGCTGGTGCGGAAGGCGGTCGCCGCCGGCGCCGACGAGGCCGCGGTCCGCAAGGGCATCGAGGACGGCTCGTTCCAGCAGTGGACCGTCAACGCCAACGACGACGCCTCCCGCCGCGGCGTGAACTCCACGCCGACCGTCTTCGTCAACGGCGAGTCGGTCAGCGCGACCTCGATCGAGGACCTCGACACGCAGGTCATGCAGCGCATCCAGAACGGCAGCTGACCCGGGAGAAGCATCAGGCCCCGCAACCTCATACGTTGCGGGGCCAGTGCCATTCAACGGCGTCGCGGTTTCGGTTCCGGGGAGGACACGCTGGCAGACTCCCCGTTGTGACCGAACCCACCGACCTCTCCTCGTTCGTCGCCGGCCTGCCGAAGGCCGAGCTGCACGTCCACCACGTCGGGTCCGCGTCCGCGCGGATCGTGTCCGAGCTCGCCGAGCGGCACCCCGGCGTGGTGCCGGCCGACCCGCAGGCGCTGGCGGACTTCTTCGCGTTCCGGGACTTCGCGCACTTCGTCGAGGTCTACCTCGCGGTGGTGGACCTGATCCGGACGCCGGAGGACATCCACCTGCTGACCTACGAGGTCGCGCGCGAGATGGCCGAGGGCCAGAACCTGCGGTACGCCGAGCTCACCTGCACGCCGTACACCTCCGTGCTCCGGGGCATCCCGATCCAGGCCTACACCGAGGCGATCGAGCAGGCACGGGTGCACGCCGAGCGCGACTTCGGGCTGGTGCTGCGCTGGATCTACGACATCCCGGGGGAGTCCGGGCTGCCGGCCGCCGACGCGACCCTGGAGTACGCCCTCGAGCACGCCCCCGACGCGCTGGTCGCGTTCGGGCTCGGCGGGCCCGAGATCGGCGTGCCGCGGCCGCAGTTCCAGCCACACTTCGACGCGGCCCGCGCGGCGGGGTTGCGCAGCGTCCCCCACGCGGGCGAGACCACCGGCCCGGAGACCGTCTGGGACGCCGTACGCCTGCTCGGGGCGGAGCGGATCGGCCACGGCACCTCGTCGGCGGCCGATCCGGGGCTGCTCGAGCACCTCGCGGACGCAGGGATCCCGCTGGAGGTCTGCCCGTCGTCCAACATCGCGACCCGGGCGGTGGCCACGCTCGAGGAGCACCCGATCCGCGCGTTCCGCGATGCCGGCGTGACGATCACCGTGAACTCCGACGACCCGCCGATGTTCGGCACCACCCTCAACCGGGAGTACGAGATCGCGGCCGACCTGCTCGACCTCGACCGCGACGGCCTCCGGGCGCTGGCGACCACGGCGGTCGAGGTGTCCTTCGCCCCCGACGACGTCAAGACGCGGCTGCGCGCGGAGATCGCGGCGTACGACGGGTGAGCCGGGCGGCGGTCGACAGCGGTCAGTCGTCCCGGGCCGCGGCCTCGGCGACCTCCAGCGGGTTCTCGACCCCGTGGAACTTGCGGTAGCTGAACACGATCAGCGTCAACGCGACGGCCGCGGACACGATCAGCGAGATCCCCGTGCCCCACCCGCCCGGCAGCCACCAGTGCTCGGCGATCGGCCACCAGCCCGGCACCTCGGGCCGCAGGCCCCAGGTGATGCCGATCGCGACCATCACCAGCACGCCGCAGAACGAGGCCAGGATCCGCGGCCACGTCTGGACGCCCTCGGCGGCGGCCCGGAACGCTGCGACCTTGACCGGCTCGACCTTCCGCTCGGCCCATTCGTACTGCTGGGAGAGGACGTAGAGCCCCGCGAACAGCATGAGCAGGCCGGGGCCGGGCAGCACCAGCGCGGCCAGGCCGAGGACGACCAGCGTCCACCCGAGAATCTCCAGCCCCAGCCGCTTGGCGGCCTTGCCTCCCACCATGGGGGAAACCATGACACACCGGTCCACGCGCGCGCGGGCGTGCGACGCCGCGCGCCGCCCCCACGATCCGGCGCGCGACGTCGGCCCGGCGTCAGGCGCCGCGCCTGGCCTGCCGGGCACCCCCGCGGTCCAGCAGGTCGGGCGCGGCCTCGACCACGAGCCGACGCAGCACGGCCACGTCGACCGGGCCGAACTCCATCCCGGGACGGGCGCCGTGCGGGGCGACCCGCAGGAAGCGCCCGACCACCGCCTGGACCGGCACCCCCACAGCCGGTCCACCGTCGACGGACTGGAGGACGAGCAGGTGCTCGACGTCGGCGCGTGGCAGGGGCACGGTCGGATCGGCGACCAGGGAGTCCGGTTCCTCGGACTCCGTGTTCCGCCCCCGGACCTCGGCCCACATCCAGGCGCCGGCCATCGTCTGCACCCGGGCCGACCGGCTCTCCCTGATCGGCCAGCGGTCCACCAGTGCTGCTGCGTTCCCCATGTCCTCACCCCACAGACACGAGCCCGGAGTGCGCCTCCGCGCCCTACCCCGCGAACCGGCCCCCCGACCGGTCCGCTTCCAGTACGACGAACGCTAGGTCGCCCCCCGCCCGCCGCGGACCCGGACAAAGAGGTCGATACCGTCGCGTTGCCAGGTCCGTACCGTCCTGTGGGTCGGGCGCAACCGATCCGTTGCCGGTGACCCGAGCCGGTCTGGTCCGGCCGGCACGCCCACCCGGAAGGGGGGATGCGCACGCCCCGGGATCCGCGCCAGCCTCGGGCTGACCAGGGTGAGGGACGGAGGGCGCGATGGAGACGATGACGGGAGCGTTCGCGAGCTCGGCCGACGGCCGGACGGTGACGGTCAGCAGTCCGCCGGGTGGGGGCATCGCCGCGGGTGACGTGGTGCTGGTCCGCCCCCCGGGTGAAACCGACCCGATCGCGGTCCAGGTCCTCGACGGCGTCGGCAACGGCGTGCTGCTCGCCGACCCCGGCCCGAACGCCGTCGGGCGCCGGTTCGCCTCCGCCGAGGTCGGCGCGGCGCAGGCCGCCGACCTCGAGGCGCTCCAGGCTGCCCGAGGCGCGGACCTGCCGATCGGCACCTGGACCTGCGGCGACGTCACGGTCCCGGCCCGACTGCGGTCCCAGGGCTTCGGGCGGCACACGTTCCTCTGCGGGCAGAGCGGGTCCGGCAAGACCTACGCGCTCGGCGTGATCCTCGAGCAGGTGCTCATCGGCACCGGCCTGCGGATGGTGATCCTCGACCCGAACGCCGACTTCGTCGGGCTCGGCGACGTCCGGGACGAGGCATCGGCCGACCAGTCCGCGAAGCTGCGGGGCCTCGACGTACGCGTGCTCGGGGCCGACGCCACCGGGGCCACCCCGCTCCGGCTGCGGTTCACCGCGATGCCGCGGGCCGCCCAGGCCGCCGTGCTGCGGCTGGACCCGATCAGGGACCGGGACGAGTACAACGCCTACCTCAACATCGAGGTGCGGTCGGGGGACACCGACATCGTCGACGTCGTACGCCGGCTCCGCGAAGGCGACGACGCGGCCCGCGCGCTGGCCAAGCGGATCGAGAACCTCGGGCTGGGGTCCTGGGAGGTGTGGGCAGGCGACCTGCCGTCGGCCTCGGAGGTAGTCGGCTCCGGGGCCCGGGTCACGGTCGCCGACCTGAGCGGGTTCATGGACCCGCACGAGCCGGTCGCGGTCGCGCTGGACCTGATCGAGCAGCTGTGGCTCCAGCGCGGGTCGCGCACACCGACGCTGATCGTGGTCGACGAGGCGCACAACCTGTGCCCCGCTGTCCCGCAGGGGCCGATCCAGACGCTGCTGGTCGAGCGGCTGATCCAGATCGCCGCCGAGGGCCGGAAGTACGGCCTGTGGCTCTTCCTGTCGAGCCAGCGGCCGTCGAAGATCCACCCGCAGGTGCTCTCGCAGTGCGACAACCTGGTGCTGATGCGGATGAACTCGCCGGGCGACGTGGCCGAGCTGACCGAGATGTTCGGCTTCGCGCCACCGGCCCTGCTGGCCACCTCGCCGTCGTTCACGCAGGGCGAGGCGCTGGTCGCGGGCACGTTCGCGGCCCGGCCGAGCATCGTCCGGATGGGCCAGCGCCTGACCCAGGAGGGTGGTCGGGACGTCGCCGTACCGGGGGTCTGACGTGCGCGGCCGGGGGACCTTCGACCCTGACGCCGCCCGGACGCCCCGCCTTGGATGAAGGAAGGCCTGAGAGAGGAAGACTGGCATGGGACTGCGGGATCGGCGCCAGGAGCGCCGCGAGGAACGACGGAGCGCCACGACGTACCGGATGCGCCAGAAGCTGGTGGCGATCGGTGACGACTTCTGGATCGAGGACGATCAGGGCAACCGGGTCTTCAAGGTCAACGGCAAGGCGATGCGGATCCGGGACACCATGGTGTTCGAGGACGCGTCCGGCCGCGAGCTGCTCAAGATCCAGGAGCGCAAGCTCCGGGTGCGCGACACGGTGGAGATCGAGGACGCCGACGGCCGCACCGTCGCCACCGTCAAGAAGGCCCTGATCACGCCGCTGCGGGAGCGCTTCGACGTCCACGTCGAGCACGGCGAGGACCTCGAGGTGAAGGGCAACATCGTCGACCACGAGTACCACGTGGACCGCGACGGCGACACGATCGCCGAGGTCTCGAAGAAGTGGTTCCGGGTCGCCGACACGTACGGCGTCGAGGTCCGCGGCGGCGAGGACCCGGTGCTGGTCCTGGCAGTCACGGCGGCCGTGGACAGCATGACCCACGAGGGTCGCTGATCCCGGCCGTTCCCGAGGGGCATGACGACCCACCCCCGATGGCCCCAAGGGGCGATTGCCGACCCGCTCGTTCTTCGCGAGACTCGAAGGGACATCGCCGGGTGCGCCGTGGTCACCGGCGGTGCGGAGGAAGGCGATGGCCGAGCGGACTCCACTTCCTGCGCAGGGAACAGTCAGCGCCGCGGAGCACGAGCGGCTCCGCCGGGACTTCGCGGCCCTGAAGGGGCAGTTCGATGCCGCCGACGAGGTCCTGACCGCCCTGGGCCGGTCGGCGGGTGACCCGGACGCCGTCCTCGCCACGATCATCGAGAGCGCCTGCCGGCTGTGCCGGGCGCAGGCAGCCATCCTCTACCTCCTCGAGGGCGGGCAGTACCGGGTGATCACGTCCGTCGGGCTGTCCGACGAGTCGATCCGGCTGATCGCCGAGCGCCCGATCCCGGTGAACCGCGACACCCTGATCGGACGGGTCGGGCTCGACCGTCGTGCCGGGCAGATCGCGGACGTGCTGGCCGACCCGGAGTACCGCCGGCTGGACCTCCAGCAGACCGCGGGCTTCCGGACCACCATGGGCGCGCCGCTGCTCGTCGACGAGAGGGTCGTGGGGGCGCTCTGCGTGTGGCGGAACGAGGTCAGCCCGCTCGACGACCGGGAGATGGCCATCGTGACCGCGTTCGCCGCCCAGGCCGCGATGGCCGTGAACAGCGTGCGGCTCGTCCAGCAGCTCGAGGCCCGCGGAGCCGAGCTCGCGAGGAAGGTCGACGAGCTCGAGGCCCTGAGCGAGGTCGGCGAGGCGGTCAGCTCCAGCCTCGACGTCGACGACGTGCTCACCACCATCGTCACGCATGCGGTCGAGCTGTCCGGGACGGACGGCGGCTCGATGATGGAGTACGCCGAGCAGGACCACTGCTTCCTGGTCCGCAGCGTCTACCGCACCGAGCAGCACGTCGTGGACCGGCTGCACGCGATCCGGATCGACCTGGACGAGACCCTGGTCGGCCGCGCCGCCCGGCAGCGCCGCCCGATCGCCGTGCCCGACCTTGCCGAGACCGAGCTCGACCCGCACCTGCGGATCCTCTACGACGCGGGCTGGCGGTCGATCGTCGCCGTCCCCATGCTGCGCGACGAGCAGATCGTCGGGTCGCTGATCGTGCGCCGCAAGCGACCCGGCGACTTCACCGAGGAGACCGTCGACCTGCTCGAGACCTTCGCCAGCCAGTCCGCCATCGCCCTGCTCAACGCCCAGCTGTTCCGCGAGCTGAAGGAGCAGAGCAGGGAGCTCGAGCTGGCGAGCCGGCACAAGTCGGAGTTCCTGGCCAGCATGTCGCACGAGCTGCGCACCCCGCTGAACGCCGTGCTCGGTTTCTCCGAGGTGCTGCTGGAGCGGATGTTCGGCGACATCAACGAGCGCCAGGAGGAGTACCTCCGCGACATCCACGGCTCCGGGAAGCACCTCCTGGAGCTGCTCAACGAGATCCTCGACCTGTCGAAGGTGGAGGCCGGCCGGATGGAGCTGGCCTACTCCTGGTTCGACCTGGGCGCCCTGGTCGTCGACGCCACGTCGATGCTGCGGGAGCGCGCGGCCGCCCACGGGATCGGCCTGCGGGCCGAGGTCGCCGGGGACGTCGACCAGGTGTACTCCGACGAGCTGCGGCTCAAGCAGGTCCTGATCAACCTGATGACCAACGCGGTGAAGTTCACCGGCGACGGCGGGTCGGTCACCGTGACCGCCCGGCGTACCGGGACGGAGGTCGAGATCACCGTGGCCGACACGGGCATCGGCATCCCGGAGGCGGACCGCGAGCGCATCTTCGAGTCCTTCCAGCAAGGTGGCCGGGGCAGCTCGCGCGAGGAGGGCACCGGCCTCGGTCTGACCCTGTCCCGGCGCCTCGTGGAGCTGCTGGGCGGGCGGATGTGGCTGCAGACCGAGGTGGGGGTGGGCAGCACCTTCGGCTTCTCTCTGCCGGTCGGTCGGCCCGCCGAGCCCCCGGTCGGCGCGGACGCCACCACGGCCGGCGAGATCGTGGTGATCGAGGACGACCGGCCGTCGCTCGACCTGATGACCGCCTACCTGGCGGGTGCGGCGCTGCGGGTGACCGCGGCCCGCGACGGGCAGACCGGGCTCGACGCCGTACGCCGGGTGCGGCCGGACGCGGTGCTGCTGGACATCCGCCTCCCGGGCATCGACGGGTGGGCGGTGCTGCAGGCGCTGAAGTCGGACGAGGAGACCCGGGCGATCCCGGTGATCGTCGTCTCGATCGTGGACGAGCAGGCGCGGGGCGTCGCGCTGGGCGCAGCGGCGTACCTGGTGAAGCCGGTGGGGCGCGACGACCTGCTGGCCGCGCTGCGGGACGCGGGGGCGCCGGTGCCGGCCCCGTCGCAGGGAGAGGGAACAGAGGTGACGACATGACCCCCAGCCGCATCCTCGTGGTCGAGGACAACCCGAAGAACCTCAAGCTCGTCAGGGACGTCCTCACGTTCTGCGGGTACGAGGTGATCGAGGCGACGACCGGGGAGGACGGTGTGCGCCTGGCCGGGGAGATGGCCCCGGACCTGATCCTCATGGACCTGCAGCTGCCGGGCATCGACGGCGCGGAGGCGCTGCGGCAGATCCGGGTGGGGAGGACCAACTCACAGGTCACCGTGGTGGCGGTGACCGCGTTCGCGATGAACGACGACCGTGACCGCGCCTTCGAGTGGGGCTTCAACGGGTACGTCGAGAAGCCGATCAGCGTCCGGGGCCTGCCGCAGCAGGTCGAGGACTTCCTCAGGCTGGGGGGTGCGTCATGACGGACGGGCCCGCTGCGGGTGCCCGAGTCCTGGTCGTCGACGACCAGGCCCCGAACGTGCGGCTGCTGGAGGCGATCCTGACCCCGCGCGGGTACGACGTCTCGAGCGCGTCGTCCGGCGAGGAGGCGCTGGCGATGATCGCCGGGTCCGAGCCTGACCTGGTCCTGCTCGACATCGTGATGCCCGGCATGGACGGCTACGAGGTCTGCCGGAAGATCCGCGAGCGCACCGAGACGGCGTACCTGCCGGTGGTCATGGTCACCGCCAGCGGCGACGAGCAGAAGGTGAAGGCGCTCGAGGCGGGGGCCGACGACTTCCTGACCAAGCCGATCAACCAGAGCGAGCTGCTGGCCCGCGTCGCGTCGCTGGCCCGGATCAAGCGCTACCAGGACACGATCAAGCGCCAGGCCTCCGAGCTCGCCGACTGGAACCGCGAGCTCGAGACCCGGGTCGAGACCCAGGTCGCCCAGCTCGAGCGGATGGGACGCCTCCGCCGCTTCCTGTCCCCGCAGCTGGCCGAGCTGATCGTCGACACCGGCGACGAGTCGTTCCTGGAGAGCCACCGCCGCGAGATCGTGGTCGTCTTCTGCGACCTGCGGGGGTTCACGGCGTTCGCGGAGTCGAGCGAGCCGGAGGAGGTGATGGGCGTCCTCGGGCAGTACCACGAGGCGCTCGGCGACCTGATCTTCCGGTTCGAGGGCACTCTGGAGCGCTTCGCCGGCGACGGCCTGATGGTGTTCTTCAACGACCCGGTGCCGGTCGAGGACGCGCCGTTGCGCGCGATCCGGATGGGCATCGCGATGCGGACCCGGGTGCGCGCGCTCGCCGAGGGCTGGGCCCGCCAGGGACACGACCTCTCGCTGGGCATCGGCATCGCCCAGGGCTACGCCACGCTCGGCAAGGTCGGCTTCGACGCGCGCCTCGACTACGCCGCGATCGGCACGGTGACCAACCTGGCGTCCCGGCTGTGCGACGACGCGTCGGCCTGGCAGATCCTGGTGACCGAGCGCGTGTACTCCTCCGCCGGCGCGTCCGTGGTGGCCGACGACGCGGGGACCCGCGAGCTGCGCGGCCTCAGCCGGAGCATCCACGCGTACGACGTCAAGGGCGTCGACAGTGCGAGGGCCGTCTCGTGAGCGGGGACCTCTGGACGCCGCCGGTCAGTGCGGACCGGGCACTGTCGACGCTGACCGAGGAGGAGCGCTACCAGCGGTTCGACCGCCTGCAGGCCCGGATGGACGGCGTCTGGGACGCGATGCGGCTCAACCTCGACGACGAGTCGGTCGTCGTCATCCCCTCGATCACCCTGGACCGTGCGGTCGCGTCGAGCGGAAGCCTGACCCAGTCCTACGAGGAGAGGTTCCTCTTCCTGCTGATGCTGCTGCGCCAGCCCCGGCTGCGGATGGTCTACGTGACGTCGGTGCCGATCGCGCCCGAGATCGTCGACTACTACCTGGCCCTGCTGCCCGGGGTCATCCCGAGCCATGCCCGCGCCCGGCTGTCGCTGGTCGCGGTGCACGACCTCTCGCCGCGGTCGCTGAGCGAGAAGCTCCTCGAGCGGCCGGCCCTGATGGCCCGGATCGCGTCGCTGATCCCGAACCCCGAGCGCGCGCACCTCGTGCCGTACAACACGACGGAGCTCGAACGGGACGTGGCGCTCAGCCTGGGCGTGCCGATGTACGGCGCGGACCCGCGGCTGGCTCCGCTCGGGTCCAAGAGCGGCTGCCGCCGGATGTTCGCCGAGGTCGGCGTCCCGCACCCCCTCGGTACCGAGGACGTGCGCACCCTCGACCAGATGGCCGATGCCGTGGTCGCCATGCGTGCCCGGCGCCCGATGCGCAGTGTCATCGTCAAGCTCAACGAGGGGGTCTCAGGCGCCGGCAACGCCGTCGTACGGCTGGAGGGACTGCCGGCCCCTGGGTCCTCTGACGAGCGGCCGGCCGTGCTGGTCCGGCTGAAGGAGATGGAGCTGGAGTCCGAGACCACGCCGCTCGACGTCTACCTCGCCAAGTTCGCCGAGGGCGCCGGCATCGTGGAGGAGCGGATCATGGGGGAGGAGCTGCGCAGCCCCAGCGTCCAGCTCCGGGTGCTGCCCGGCGGGGAGGTCGAGCTGCTCTCGACGCACGACCAGCTACTGGGCGGGGCCAGCGGCCAGAGCTACCTCGGGTGCACGTTCCCGGCCGCCCCGGAGTACGCCCGCGCGATCACCGAGCACGCCCGGACGATCGGCGAGCGGCTCGCCCGGGACGGGGCGCTGGGCCGGTTCGCCGTCGACTTCGTGGTCGTCCGCGACGCCACCGGCGCCTGGACGCCGTACGCGATCGAGCTCAACCTGCGCAAAGGTGGGACGACGCACCCGTTCCTCACCCTGCAGTTCCTGACCGACGGCCGGTACGACGCGTCGACCGGGCTGTTCGTCACCCGGCTCGGCCGGGAGAAGCACCTGGTCGCCACGGACCACCTCGAGTCCCACGTCCTGCGGGGGCTGGTCCCGACCGACCTGTTCGACATCGTGGCGCGGCACGGCCTCCACTTCGACCACGCGCTCCAGTCCGGCGTCGTGTTCCACATGATCAGCTGTCTGACCGAGCACGGGCGGGTCGGGCTCACCGCGGTCGGCGACTCTCCCGCGGAGGCGCAGCAGCGCTATCGCACCGCCGAGCGAATCCTGCTGGAGGAGGCGCGGGCCGCCGTCGAGGAACGCCCGCTCCCGGTGTGAGGGGCACCGTGCAGCGCGTCTGGTACGTCGCGTACGGGTCCAACCTGGGCCGGGCACGGTTCCAGTGCTACCTGTCCGGGGGCACGCCCGCCGGGGGCCAGCGCGAGTACGCCGGCTGCCGGGACCCGAGCGTCCCCGACCGGATCACCGTCCTCGACGTACCGGGCCGTCTGGTCTTCGGTGGGGAGTCGGGGGTGTGGGGCGGGGGCATGGCCTTCTACGACGCCGACGGCGCGGGCCGGGTGGCCTGCCGTGCCTACCTGGTCACCGCCGAGCAGTTCGCGGACGTTGCGGCGCAGGAGATGCGGCGGCCGCCCGGCGGGGAGTTCGCGCGGGACCTCGCGGGACTGCTCCCGGACGTCGACCTCGTGCACGCCATGGGGCCGGGCCGCTACGAGACGGTGGCCCGGCTCGGCGAGCAGGACGGTGCGCCGATGTTCACGGTGACCCACGACGACGTCGCCGGCCTGGAGCCGACGGCCCCGACGGCGCCGTACCTGTGGTCGATCGCCTGCGGGCTGCGCGAGGCGCACGGCTGGACCGCGGCCCGGATCGGGGCCTACCTCGCCGGAGTGCCCGGTGCCGCCGGGGCGTGGACCGCGGGGGAGATCGCCGCCTGGGTGGCCGACGGCTCGGCCGTCCCGCCGCGCGCGTGAGCCGGCCCGGCCCGCCCCCTCCGGGACGGACCGGACCGGTCGCGGTCGGCCTGCGGCTCGCGCCGCGGCCGCTCAGCTCGACGCGACCTCGTCCACGCGTGGGGTGGCGTCGCCGTGCGGGGCCTCGGAACGGAGGTGCGGCTTGAGGAGCGTCATGTAGACCAGCCCCACGCCGACCACGATGGTCGCGGAGAGCAGCACGATGTAGTTGTCGTACCACGCGGCGTCCGGCGTGCGCGGCCACGCCATGTTGAGCGCCGCGCCGACCTGGTAGACCAGTGCGGCGACGTTGACGGCGAGGCCCCACCGGCCGAGGGTGAACTTCCCCGACGGCGTCCAGCCCCGGAGGCGGGCGCGCAGCGCCGCGAGCACGACCATCATGAAGCCGATGTAGATGCCGAGCGCGGCGAAGGACACGATCTTGGTGAGGGCGTCCGCGGACACCTTCGAACCGATGATGATCACGGCCGGCAGCACCGCGGCCAGCGCCAGCGCGTACGGCGGCACCGCGGCCTTCGTGTTGAACGTGGCGAAGAGCCGGCTGGCGGGCATCATCTCGTCGCGCGCGTAGGCGTAGATCAGGCGGCTGGCGGCGGCCTGGAGGCTGAGCGCACAGGACACGAACGAGATCAGCACCACGGCGAGCACCAGCCGGAAGCCGACCGGACCGAACGCGTCCTTCAGGACCGTGGTGACCGGGTCCGGGTCGGCGCCCGAGATCACGGCGCCGAAGTCCGGCACCGCCAGCACCAGCGCCAGGGTGATGAAGAACGACGCGGCGCCACCGATGTAGATCGTCATCCGCATGGACTTCGGGATCTGGCGACCCGGGTCGCGGACCTCCTCGGCGACGTCGCCGCAGGCCTCGAAGCCGTAGTAGAGGTAGACGCCGATCAGGGCGGAGGCCAGGAACGCCGGCAGGTAGGAGCCGGAGCCGCCGGCGCCGAAGGAGTCGAACAGGACGCCGAGCCCGTGCTCACGATGGGCCAGGAGCAGCCAGCCGCCGACCACCAGGGCCCCGGCCAGCTCGGCCGCGAAGCCGAAGAACGCGACCTTGGCCAGCAGCCGGGTGCCGCCGAGGTTGAGCACGGTCGCCAGGGCGATCACGGCCAGCGCGCAGGCGATCGTGATGTTCACCGTCGGGTCGATGCCGAGAAGCATCGCGACGAACGGCCCCGCGCCGTACGAGACGCTCGCGATGGTCACCACCAGCGCGATCATGTAGACCCAGCCGGTCATCCACGCCCAGCGGCGCCCCCAGAGCCGACGGGCCCAGGGGTAGATGCCACCCGAGACCGGGAACTGCGCGACCACCTCGCCGAACACGAGAGCGACCAGCAGCTGCCCGACGGCGGCCAGCACGACGGCCCAGATCATCGGCGGGCCGCCGGTGCCCAACGCGAAGGCGAACAGGCTGTAGACGCCCACCACCGGGGACAGGTAGGTGAACCCGAGGGAGAAGTTCCCCCACAGGTTCATGTCGCGCTTGAAGTCCGAGGTGTAACCGAGCGACGCGAGGTGCGCGTCGTCGTCATGGTGGTGTGGATCCGTGCTGGTGACCGTCACGAGCTCTCCTTGGGAACGAGCCACGCCCGTGACGGGTGTCACAGACGCCGCGGGAACGTTAGAGCCGAGCCGCGGACGTCACGTAGGGACAGTTCGTCGTACTTCCGGGCCGTCCGCTCGACATTGCGTCCCTGCCCTCGAGGTCTCGGAGCGCGCGGGCGCGGCCGTCAGCAGCGGGACCGGGTCGCTGCGGCCGCCGCCCGGTAGGCGCGAACCTGGTCGTTGCCGGTGTGCCAGCTCTGCAGCCACATCTGTGTCGCCTCCTCCGGGGTCATCTCCCCGCGCCGGAGCATCTCCATGTGGTGGACGTGCTCCTGCCAGGTCCCCAGAGCGGTCGTCGCCAGGCGCATCGTCTGGTTGCGTGCTGCCACGGCCCGGTGGCACGTGCGCTCCTCCGGGTCCCGCCGCGCCGACGCCGGTGGTGCCGGGCAACGGGCGGTGCGCCGGTCGAAGTGCCGCCGGCCGGCCGCGGCGCGCTCCAGCCGTCGCGAGGCTCCGACCCGGGTCTGGTCCCAGAACTGGGTGGCCTGGTCGAGGGTGATCACACCGGTCACGAGCTTGTTCATGGCGCCGATGTGCACCTGCCACTGGGCGAGCGAGGCCGCCGCCGCCTTCAGCGGCCGTTCCTGCGCCGCGAAGACCTCGCGACACCGCGTCAGGTACGTCGTGCCGCCGGTGTCGCGCGAGGAGGCCGGCGAGGCCGCCGCGTCGTCCGGGTGGTCTCCCGAGAGCGCCGCGCGCTGCTGGTCCCCCGCCGGCGGCGTGGAGACCGCCTCGGGGTCCAGCGCGGTTGCGCCCCACCAGACGATCGCCACGACCAGCGCTCCGGCGAGCGCCCCGCCGACGAAGGCCCAGACCCGGGTGCCGCCCGGCTTCTCCGGCGTGGCCGGATCGTAGGTGTACAAGGTCATGCTGGTCCCCCTGACTGCGCATGCGACGGTGCCTGGGCCACATCGCTCGGCCTGGTCCCACCCAGCTGAGCGACGGGCGCCCCGACCGGGCCGGGGACTCCACGGTCTAGGGGCGATTCGAGGGTACGAAGCATGCCGCGGCCTGCGGTTCACCCCTGCGGGTGGTCTTGCTGGGCCGCTGCGACCTGTCCTTGCGGCTGGTCCCAGTGCCGACGGGCGGGAGTTTGCAGATTCCGGCGTCGGGTACGCCCTTTCGGGTAGGTAGGTGTTCGGGGAGTGTGAGGATCACAGCGGCACCGCCACGGTCGGGGTTGGCCCGAGAGCAGTTCTCGGCCGTGGAGCGAAGGAGTCCGCGATGTGCACCGCTACGTCCCCGGGTGGGACCCTGATCTGTGAACGTGAGGAATGCGACGGGCGCGGCCATGTGTGGGTGCACGCGTCCTCGGTGCCAGACCCGAAGGCCGGCTGATGGCGTCCCCTTCCGGACGCTCCGGCAAGGTCGCGAATCGCGCGGTACCGCAAGGTCGGTGGTGGTTCAGGACGGACAGGTCTCCTGGTACCTCCGGCCAGGAAAGTGCTCCTCCCACTCGGCCTTGGTGAAGTCACGACCCGCCAGGCGACAGGCGAACGTGATCGCGTAGTCGGTGCTGGTGTCCCACTCGTACACGGGCCCCTCCCACAGCGGTGCGATGATGACCGAGTCCGTACCTTCGCCGAACTCTGCAGCGATGGGGTGCTGCGGTGTGGCGACATGGGCGAGCTGGAGACCTGTCTCGCCGTTCCAGAGGCTGACAGATCCGTCGGCACCGGTGGTCAGGATGCGCTCGCCATCGGTCGAGTAGGCGAGGGAGTCGACAACACCGTCGTGGCCGACCACCGGCGGCCGGACCGGCTCACCGGATTCGGTGTCCAGCACCAGCACCTCACCACGCCCGCTCCGGGCTCCGCCGATGGCGGCATGGCGGCCGTCTGGGGAGAAGGCGACCCTTCCCAGGTCCATGTCGACGTGATCGTGGTCGAGAACGTCGCCCGACTCGAGGTCGACCAGGGCCCAGCCCGTGATCGACTCGGCCCAGAAACCTGCTGGGTCCAGAGGTCCGGTGAGTGCCAGGGCCGTGTGGTTGTCCGGCCCGGCCGAGACGCAACAGACGGGTTCATCGAGCTCCACCGAGCGACCCACCGGGGTCAGGGAGGTCGGATCGAGCATGCTCACCCGCCCGGACAGCTCGGCCATCGCGAGGCGGCTGCCGTCGGTGCTGTAGTCGATCGCGCTGACGTAGGGGCCCGACGATCGGCCCATCCCGGTCAGCCGGCCGGACTGCGCATTCCAGATCCGGATCTCGCCGCCGGTCGCCAGGGCGTAGTGGATGCCGTCAGGATGCCAGCTTCCCCCGCCCCGGGCGGGGCGGTAGCCGTGGCCGCGGTCCAGCCTCGTCCCGACGCGTCCGGAATCGACGTCGAGGAAGCTCACGTGGCTCTGGGTGGGGGCGGTGGTCCGCGTGCCCTCGTCGGAGACGTTCGAGTAGGCGATGAGCTTGCCACCGGGAGCGGGCTGGACGCCGACCTCTCCACCACCGAGCTCCGGTGGGGCAACGGTGACCTGGCGGATGAACCGTCGCTGCCCGTCCAGGTCCCAGTGCCGCAGCGCGCTGTGTCCCCCGGCCGTGTAGAGGGTTGAGCGATCTGCACCGAAGTCGACGACATCCCCGGCCTCCCCGAGGGGGAACCGGTCCAACAGCTCGCCGGTGGCGACGTCCCAGGCGACGGCTTCCCGGTTGAAGGTCACCGTCGCGACCCTGCTTCCGTCGGGGGAGAAGCTCGGAATCCACCCGCTCTCCCCGGCTCCCCTGAGGTGCCGTCGCAGGTCGCCGGTCTCGGCGTCGAGCAGCACCAGCCCTGCGTCGTCGGATCCGGCCAGGAACCGCCCGTTCGGGCTCATGGTCAGTTCCTCGACCGGCTCGGCCAGGTGCACCCCGACGGACGTCCCGGTGGGGAGGTCGTGAATCGTGAGTTGCTCGATCGGGTCGGAGGGGGCGGTCGTGTAGAGGCGGCGACCATCGACGCTGAGGGCGACACTGACGGCCTCGTGCAGCCCGATCCTGGTGGGTCGCGAGGGAGCGTCCAGGTCCCACACGACCGCCTGGGGCGAGGTCCTCCGGAGGGTGGCGCCCTTGCCCCGGACGCGCCACAGCGTGGCTGCCAGATGGCGTCCGTCGCGGCTCCACGCCAGGTCGTTGACCTGCCAGCGCCTCCGGGGAGGGGCCTCGGGCTGCAGGCGCCGGGCTTTCAGGGTGCGGACATCGAGGAGCATCACCGGCTGCCGGGCCGGCGCCGCGATCACGACGGCAAGCGTGTCACCGTCGGGGCTGAACGAGGCCTGGCCACTCCACCACGAGAGCTGTGCCTTCGACCCGGCCTGGTACTCCCCGAGTTGCCGCCCGGTCCCCGTCGCGTAGAGGCGCACGTGGTTGGTCTTGTCGTAGGTGGCGACGGTACGGCCGTCAGGACTCATGTCGAAGGAGATGATGTGGGGGCCGGTCAGCTGGGTGGACTCGATCAGCCCGGGGCGTCTCGCGAGCGCACCGAGCAGGCTGCTGCGGGTTTCCGGTGAGTCGTCGAGCTTGACCCCCGCGACGGCAAGCAGCATCGACTCGTCTGTGTCCTCCGAGACCAGTGCTCGGGCACCGGCTCGACGGGCTTCGGCGGCAGTGGCCGCCCGGAGGGCGCCGGCGGCGTTGTCGTCGGCCGACCTCTTCTGTACGACGGCGAACGCGCCTGCGACTGCGGCGAGCGCCAGGAAGACGACTGCGCCCGTGAGGGCCACCCTGAGCCGCTGGATCAGTCGCGCCTGGGCGCGGGCCCGGTCCCGTGCGGCGCGCTGCTCGCCGAGGGCCACCGCCTCGGCACGATCCAGGAACGCCGCCTCGTCCGGAGTCAGCACAGAACCGCTCCTGCCGCGCCACTCGAGCGCTTTAGCGAGACGCGTGCCGCGGTAGAGCTCGCTGTCGGGGCGTCCCAACGAGTTCCACGCGTCTGCGGCGCCCGTGAGGTGGTGGAGGATGCGTTGACCGTCGACGTCCTCCTGCAGCCAGGCTCCGAGTCGGGGCCATGCGCGGGCCAGTGCCTCGTGGGCCAGTTCCACGACGCCGTCGTCGCTGGTGACGAGCCGCGTCCCCACGAGCAGGTCGATGAGGTGGTCGTGGGCGGGGTCGCCGACCACGAGTCTCCTCGGGACCCGGCTGCGCACCGGCTGACCGTCCAGCCCCGGGATCACCAGCCGCAGCAACAGGTCGCGGAGCGCGCGACGCTCGTCCTCGTCCACCTTTCCGTAGACGTCCTCCGCCGACTGGGCCACGGCCCCTCTGATGCCCCCGGAAGCCTGGTAGCCGGCCACTGTCAGGGTCCGGCCCTCCCGGCGCAGCCAGGTCTCCTGCAGCACGTGGGAGAGCATCGGCAGGGCGCCCGGTTCGCCCTCGACCTCGCGGACCAGGAGGTCCACCAGCCCTGGTTCGACGATGAGCCCGACCTGCCGTGCGGGGCCTTCGATCGCGGCCTCGAGGTCCTGGGGGGCCATCGCGGCGAGCACGTACAGTCCCCGCTGTACCAGCTTGGCGAAGCCGGGATGTCCCGACACGTCGCCCATGCGGTCCGCGCGCAGCGCGACAACCACGGGAGCGGCCCGCGCATGTTCGACCAGCCAGTCCAGGAACGCACGTTGCTCGGCGGCGTCGTGGCACAGCGAGAAGACCTCCTCGCACTGGTCCACGACCAGGGTCGCGGGCCGGGACCGGCGGGCCGGGAGCGCTGACGATCTTTCCAGGGGGTGCGCGCCGGGAACGATGGTCACGACCGATCGGCCGTCTCGTTCCAGCGCGGCCGCGACCCCGGCTCGCACCAACGACGACTTCCCGCTGCCGGACGGGCCGACGACGGCCAGGACACCCTCCGCGGCCAGCAGCTCCAGACACGCGGCCACGTCGCCGTCGCGACCGAAGAAGCTCTCTGCGTCGGTCACGTCATAGGGCGTCAGTCCGCGGTAGGGGCACCGTTCCTCGGGAGAAGCCCGCGCGGGTTCGACGAGAAGGCCCGGTTCCTGCCGCAGGATGGCCTGCTCGAAGGCCACCAGGTCGGGGCCCGGGTCCAACCCGAGCTCGCGGACCAGCACCTGCCGCAGCCGATGCAGAGTCCGCAACGCCTCACCCTGCCGACCCGACTGGTACTGCGCCAGCGCCAGCAGCTGCCATCGTCGTTCCCGGAGCGGCGCCGCACGGACCATCGCCTGTGCCTCGGCCAGCACCTCGCGGTGATGTCCGGCCTTCAACGCGGCCTCGAGCCACAGCTCCTCTGCCTCCCGTCTCAGCTCCTCGAGGCGCTCGGCGTACTGGTTGCCGGGCTCCCACTCCTCCAGGTCCACCAGGGCGGGTCCGCGCCACAGCGAGAGTGCGTCGCGGAGCGTGAACGCGGCGAGCTCGTGGCTTCCCAACGTCAGTAGCTCGCGGCCTCGTTCCACCGCTCGCTCGAACACCTGGCCGTCGACGGCGTCGGCGGGAAGGGCCAGCCGGTAGCCACCCGGCGACGTCACGATGGACTGGGGACCGAGCGCCTTGCGCAGCCGGACCACGCACCCCTGCAGGTTCTTGTGCCACGACGCCGGCGGGATGCCCGGCCACACCGCATCGGCCAGACGCTCCGCACTGAGTACCTCGCCGGGGTGCATCGCGAGGGCCGTCAGCACGATCCGATCACGTGAACCGAGCCGGACGGCGCCATCGTTCACGACCAACGGCCCCAACAGGGCGATACCCATCTCCTCACAGTCCGCGCCCCCGCCACGGGCCGTCAATGGCGCATGTACCGCAGAGATACCAGCGGAGCGCAACCGAGGTACCGGCGTGGCGACGACGGGATACCGCGCGGACACCGCAGAGGCACCGGGTCCTGCGAGAACGGTCAAGACAGCCGGGACAACCATGTCTCGCGAAGCAGAGGAGTCTCTGATGATCCGACTTCGTTCGCTCACCAGTTTCGCGGCATTGCTTGCAGGATTGGCCATCCCCGCGCTCGGCGTCGAGGCCACCGCCTCCGCGGCGCCTGGAGAGTGGGAGGCGTTCCACAACGAGTTCAGCTTTGTCGAGGAGGACAGCTGCGGCGTGCCCGGCCTGACGCTGGAGCAAGTCTTCGTGGTGGACGGCAGGTCGAAGGTCACCGTCCATGGCCCCGACGGTATGCACTACTACGCGGCGTTGGAGCAGGTTGCTCGCACGGTGACCAACGTGGCAACCGGCGAGTCCGTGACCCAGGTGATCGACCTCAGGTTCGCGGACCTGAAGGTGACGGACAACGGGGATGGCACCTCGACCATCATTTCGCAAAGACCAGCGCGCGTCGTGTACCTCCAGGACGGCCGGGTGATTGCGCGCGGCGCGACCCTCGTCCGCTTCGAGGCGTTGTGGGACAACGGTGGTACTCCGACGGACCCGTACGACGACGAGTTCCTCGAGGAGGTGATCATCAAGGACGTCGGCAATCCGGCTGACTTCTGCGCGACGGTCATCCAGGCCGTCGGCTAGTCTCGCGCCCCCGTCCCGGCTCGTCGGGACGTTCGCGAGTGGTGGGGCCGCGGCGTCGCCACCCAGGCGCTCGCCCTGTTGGTGGAGGAGGTGTCGGTCCGGCCGCTGTATGCCCAGTCGCAGGTTGTCGTGTTCTGACGGGCGAGGCCAGACTGGTCGCGTGGAGAGTCAGGAGTATCGACTCCTCGGAGACCAACCCAGCACGTCTGGCTCCGACGCGCTCGGGTTCCATGATGTCAGCCAGCGTCTCAGCGAGCTGGTCATCACCTCGCGCCAGTCGTCCCCTTTCACCGTCGGTGTGGACGGCGGGTGGGGGTCGGGCAAGAGCTCGTTGATGATGCGCCTCAAGCTTGAGCTGGATCGCCGGGACGATGTCGAGACTGTCTGGTTCAACGCGTGGACCGCAGAAGGAAAGGACGTGCTTGAGAGCCTCATCAAGTCGGTGTTGAACAGGATCGACACCAACATCCTGCGCCGGGCGATGAAGCGGAAACGGCTGTTGACCGTCTCCCGTGTGGCCGTGATGTTCGTACTGGACGTCCTCAGGGTGAGGTCCCTCGCCGACGAGCTCTGGCGTCAGATGCAAGTCAATGTGGAAACTCGAAACGAGATCCAGGCGCTTGTGCAGTCGACGATGGATGACTGGATGTCCAGGGATTCGGGGGTCGGTCGTCGGCTGCTTGTGGTCTTCATCGATGACCTGGATCGGTGTTCGCCCGCCAGCGTCCTGCAGGTCTTCGAAGGCATGAAGCTCTACTTGAACGCGACCGGGTTCATCTTTGTCATCGGATACGACAAGCAGATCATCTCTCGAGCCATCTCCGGAGAACTGGGCTACGAGGACGAGGTGACGGCCCTCGACTACCTCGAGAAGATCGTCCAGTTCTCCTACGGAATAACTCCCCCCACCGACGACCTTGCCCAGGCCCTCATCGATGACTACCTGACGACGGCCAACATCGGAGGACTCGTTGAGTCCTCCGAGCGCAACTTTGTCATCGACAGGAGCGGACGAAACCCGCGCAGGATCAAACGCTTCATCAACAACTTCGTTCTTGCCTACCAGCTCGACCAAGAATGGCGCGACATAGGCGCCGAGAGTCTTCTGCGCGCCTTGATCCTGCAGATGTACTACCCCGACGCCATGGAGTCGATCTGGCGTCGAAGAGGCGCCGACCTCTTCCAGGAGTGCCTCGACTTCGTTGAAGCACGGCGACTGCTGCGCGGAGGTGGGGCGAATCTGGACGACGAGGAACTCGCCGTCATCAAGGCGGTGTTCATCTCTTACAACCTCAATACCGAGATGGTCGGGAAAGCTCCTGCGGAGGAGACACTGCGCGTTCTGCAGGAGGAGGTTCCATCGATAGTCCTCAAGTGCTCCAATGACCAGGAGTTCGTCGAACTGGCTCGCAACATCGGAGCAGGGCCCGAGCGCGAGAGGTTGCTGCAGAAGCTGGAGCTGCGCTGGTCGACGGCTGGACTACCCCTTGCGACCGAGCCCAGCGAGCTCCCACGTGAAGCACCAATACCGACCGAAGGGAGTGGAGGCGGACGTGTCTACATCTCGTATCGACGGTCCGATGCCGCGCATGTGGCGGCCCGACTCGGAGACTTCCTGCGCAACGCATTGGGTTCCGGTCAAGTGTTTCTCGACGTCGACAGCATCAAGGTCGGCGATACATACCCCGACGCTCTCCGGACCGGGATCGAGCACGCCATGGCGGTGCTCGTCCTGATCGGGCCGCAGTGGCTGGATTTCGAGTCCGGCTCTGGACGGCGGCGACTCGATGACCCCGCCGACCACGTTCGACAGGAAGTCGAGCTTGCGTTGGAACTCGGAAAGCGCGTGGTCCCGATCCTCATCGACGGGGCACCAATGCCGAGCCCGGGCCAACTCCCACCATCGTTGGCCGGGCTTTCGAGGCGTAATGCGCTTCGGATGAGCCCCGAGACCTTTGCTGCCGATGCAAGTCGGATCCTGGAAGTGTTGGGACAGCTCAGTCCGGGCACGGGCGTGTCCGCCTCGTAGGTGTCCCTGCAGACGTTCGGCGGCAGACGTCGACGCCCTCGGACTCTGGACCTCACCCGCCAGGGTCTCGCTCCCGCTCGGCGAGTCGAAGTCGAAGCGTCGCACCGGTTCGGCGCGCAGTCACGCGCCGGTCCTCCGGCACCTGTTGGTCGGCAGGTTGTGGATGTGCTGGCGCCGGTCTGGGCCTCTCTCGGACGTGGCGACGTCTGTTGGGTTGGGGTTCCGCCCGTCAACGCGGCGAGGGGCGACCCCACATGGCTCGCCGGCGGTGCCGGCTCAGGACGAACGCCACGACCAGGAGCCCGGCCAGGAACACCGGCACATGCATGGCCACAGTGATCCCGAGCAGGACCACGAGGACGACCACTACGGGAGCCGATGCGTCGCGCCGTCCGGCGCACGGGCGCGGGCCGGTCGACCAGTGGGCGCGTTCCGTTGGCCGTGCCCAGGGTTCGGCTTCCCGGGGCGGGCCGTAGGGACCGGGCAGGTCGCGGAAGATCGGGAGCAGGTCGCCCTTGGTGCGTGCGGCCCAGACCCGGTCCGACCGCTCGGCGTGCTCCTCGGTCGAGAGCCGTCCCTGGGTGTAGTGCTCGGCGAGGTCGGCGGCGGCTCTCTCTCGCTCCGCGTCACTGATCCGCAGCTGGTCGTCGTCCATCATGCGTCCTCGGCCGTGTCCTGGTCGGGGTCGCCATCGGCGAGCACGCCGTACAGCTTGCGGCGGGTCTCGACGAGGATCCCGACGGCAGCCCGCCGCTGGGCGTCACTGCCGGTGCTGACGATCTGCCACACCGCCCCCATGAGCTGGCCGATCTCGGGGCGTAGGTCGCCGAAGCCGCCCGTGTCCGCTCCGTCCGGATCCGCGAACGGCGCCCACACCGCCGTCAGCTGGTCGGCGTGGTCGGTGACGTACTGCTCGCCCGCGGCCGTCAGCTTGAGGCTGCGGCGGCTGCTCAGCTCGACGGTCTGGAGCAGCTCCTCGTCCTCGAGCTGCTGGATGGTCGGATACACCGAGCCCGGACTCGGCCGCCAGGCGCCATTGCTGCGTTCGCTGATCTTCTGGATGACCTGGTAGCCGTTGATCTCCTCGCCGTTCTGCTGCGCCGTGTGCACCACGTCGAGGATCGCGGACCGCACGTCGCCGCGGCGGACCCGCGGCCCCCGCCCGGGCTCGGCCTGGGCCAGGCCGAACAGGCCGGCCACCCACGGCGGCGGTCCCGGATTGCCCGGCCGGCCGAAGCCGCCCGGTCCCCAGCCACCCCACGGGCCGCCCGCCCCGCCGCGACGGCCGTGCTGGTGCCACTGCTGCTCGCCGTGGCGCGCCCACTGTCGGTTGTATCCCTTGGATCCCACGTCCGTACTCCCATGTGTCTGCCGGGGCGCGTGGACGACGATTGGTGACTGTCGTCGCACTGTCGCGATATATCGTGAGCGTACGTCGGGCGGTGCGCCAGCGCAAGGCAGATGCCCGGTCAACCCCTGGGCGGGGCCCATCTGGACAGGCAGCCCGGGCAGAAGCTGCGGGCTGCTGGCGTCGCCCTGCGATCCGGAGACCACCTGGACCACCGATGGTCGGCCCCGTGGTCGGCCCCGTGGTCGGCCCCGTGGCTGCACGGACGCTGCGGTCCGGCGCACCCGGCCCGGACCGGTGCTGCTGTGATCATTTCTCAAGTGGGCTGCTCAGCCCGGTCCATCCGCAACTCTGCGGATGGACCGGGCTGAGCAGCCCGGGCATTCTGGATGTGCTCGAAGCTCGAGCCTCGCTGACGCGCGGGAGGGCCGATGCCGCTGCGACTGCTGACGGTCAACGCCGCCGCTGCGTTCGTCACCTGTACCGCTCTGCTGCCCGGGTGCCTGGACATCACACCAGCGACCGGCATCACCGCCAGCCGGTCCCTTCGGGTCACCGCGGCCGATCCGATCTGGGCAACACCCGAACTGGTCGTGCCGGCGGATCTCCGCCCTGAGGAAGCCCAGGTCTTTGCCGAGCCCAGCGGCCGTACCACGGTCACCTGGTTCCCAGACGGCGGCACCGGCCTGTACGCCAGCACGAAGGATCCAGACACTGGCGTCTGGAACGACCCGCTCGCGTTGGACCCCAACGCGTCCGCAAGTCTGGAGTCAGACCCCAGCCCAACACTGCTGTTGGCCGAATCAGGCGAGCTGACCGTCGGCTACTGGCGGTGGCGTGACCCGATGTACCTGCCAGACCTGTGGACCGTCACCCGCAGCCCGGACGGCATCTGGGACACGCCCGTGAGGGTCAACCCGCCCGGGAGCCACACCTACGACTTCGGCCTGACGATCGACGGAGCAGGCAACATCACGGCCGCCTGGGTGCAGCGCCGCGTCGGCGCCGGCGAACCGTTGCGGTTGGTGATCGCCCATCGCCCCGCCGGCGGAACCTGGTCGCAACCCCGCTTCCTGACCGGTACCGGCACCCGCGTCCGATCCGTCGCCCTCGACGCGGCACCCACAGGCGAGGTCACCGTCGCCTGGACCGGGATCTTCACCCGACCCGGTCACCCCCGCCTGCAGGCGCTGCGCGCCCGCACCCACATCCCCGGCACCGGCTGGTCTGAGGTCGAGCGGATCACGGCCCCCACGGAGGAGGCCAACCGCGCCGACGTGGCCGCCGTCCCGGGCGGGCGGGCCAGCATCGCGTGGGACTACGCAGGCTACGGGCCGGTCACGGTGGCGTCCCGGAGCAGCGCAGGCCGCTGGACCAAGCCAACGGTCATGACGAAGGGACGCCACATCGACTCCTACGACCTCGCCGCCGCAGCCGGCCTGCGAACCCTGACCTGGACCGCACCCGCCGGCTCCCTGCTTCCGTGGCCCGAGCACCGGCGCTACATCGGCATCCGGGTCCGCGGCAGCAGCGGCTGGAGTCCCGCAACCCGCCTTTCGCCGCGAAACCGTCAGGCAGCGTGGCCAGGGGCACACATCACCTCCGACCGACGCGTCGTCGTCCACTGGCAGGAAACCCCGTCCTACAACTTCGAACACTGGGATCCCACCCTGCGCACGCGCGGCACCGACGGCACCTGGTCCGAAGCCACGACACTCGCCCCGATGGGAGCCGGTACCCGACGATTCGCGGGCACCTACCTCGACACCAACGACCTCATGCACGTGGCTTGGAAGGGATCCGACGGCGCCGTGTGGGTCGCCGAGCAGCGGCCCGACTGAAGCACCACGGCCAAGTTGGCCGGCACCCACACCCGGGTCTTGAACGGGAGGAACAACGCCGGACGGGTCCACACCATCGACGTCGTCCAGTGCGCGTCGACTCGCATGCTCATGGCGTGACCCCGGTTAGTCGGTCCATCGATTGTGAGAGTCCTTGCAGCCTGCGGGAGCGGGCGGGAAGGCTTACACCCTGTCGACGAAGAGGAAGCGGCACACTGCCTGAGCAGGTGGTCCGGAAGCTGACCGAGGCTGACCGGCTGCTCGCCCAGGGCGCCAATACCGCCGAGGTCGCGCGCCAGTTGGGCGTCAGCGAGCAGACCTGGGATCCAGCGGCTGCGGCGCGAGGAAGGCCTCCGTGTGGTCTTGAAGCGTCGCCGCACGCGGGTCGGGTCCTCCACGGTGCGGCCGGTGCCGTCCGCGACCGGCCCGAACATGGTGTGGGCCATCGACTTCCAGCTCGACTCGACCACCGATGGTCGGCCGGTCAAGATCCCCCACTAGTCGGCTCTCACGCGTCTGGTGTCGTATGCCCACATCGCGATCTCGACGCGGTTGCGGGCGCCGAGCTTGGTCATCAACGATGCGACGTGGGTCTTGACCGTGCTCAGGCCGACGAAGAGCTCTGTGGCGATCTCGGCGTTGGTCCGGCCCCGTGCCACCAGCGCGAGCACCTCCTCCTCGCGCTCGGTGAGCGGGTCGATGGGCTGGACCGGTACCACCGGCGCCTGGTCGGCGAAGGTCGCCAGCAGCCGGCGGGTGACGTTGGGGGCGATCAGCGCGTCCCCGTTGGCCGCCGCGTGGATGGCCTGCACGAGGAGCTCCGGCCCGGCGTCTTTGAGCAGGAAGCCGCGGGCGCCGGCGCGTAGGGCGCCGAGGACGTACTCATCGAGGTCGAAGGTGGTGATCACGACGACCGCCATCGGGTCCGTCACGTCTGGCCCGGCCAGGTGGCGCGTCACCTCGACGCCGTCGAGCCCGGGCATCCGGATGTCGACGAGGAGGACATCGGGACGCAGCCGGTTCGCCATGTCGAGCGCTGCGAGCCCGTCTGCTGCTTCTCCCACGACCTCGAGGTCGGGTTGCGCGCCGAGGATCATCACCAGCCCGGTCCGGACCAAGTCCTGGTCGTCGGCTACGACGACGCGGATGCTCATGCCAGCGCCTCCACCGGCAGCACGGCCTCGACCACCCAGCCACCCTCGGGCCCCGGCCCCGCGGAGAGCGATCCGCCGAGGAGCTGGGCGCGTTCGGCCATGCCCAGCAGGCCGAACCCAGGCTCCGGGGCAGGCCCCGGCTCGGTCTGTCCATCGTCGCTGACACGCAGCCTGACGGCGTCGCCCTCCCGGCGTACGTCGATCCCGACGCGGGTCGCGCTCCGGGCGTGCCGTACGGCGTTGGTCAGCGACTCCTGCGCGAGCCGGTAGAGCGCGGCATCCACGGGCCGTGCCAGCCGGGTCAACGAACCGTCCAGCGAGACCTCGACGGTGGGCGTCGCGTCGGCGCGCGCCAGAGCAGGCAGGTCCGCGACACCCGGCTGCGGTGAGTAGGCGACGGCTTCCTCCTCACGCAGCACCCGCACCATGGATCTCATCTCCGCCAGGGTTCGCGACGCTTCAGACTCGATCGCGGCCAGGACCTCGGCAGCCTTCTCTGGCTGGATGCCGGCGACCACGCCACCGGCCTGCGCCTGCACCGCGATGGCCGAGACGTGGTGGGCCACGGTGTCGTGCAGCTCGCGCGCCAGCGCCACCCGCTCCTGGTTGCGGATCTCGCGCTGCTGGCGATGCCAGAGGTCCGCGCGGTAGCGGAACACCGCCGCGAGGGCGACGAACAACAGCAAGAGGACGCTCCCGCCGAAAACGTCGGCCCAGCCCGCAGAGGAGGCGTACATGCCCAGCGCGACGACGACTGTCACGAACACCGTCCCCAAGACCATCTCCCGTCCCGAGCCCCACCGCACCAGGGAGTAGAGCAGGATCAGGACGGCCATCATGGAGTAGAGGCCGAGGTCCCCGGCGTGCGCAGTCAGCTGGAGGACCGAGAGCAGCCCGGCGACGCCCCACCCGACCAGGGCGGCCATCAGGGGGCGGCCCCGCCGCCAGAGCAGGGCAGGCATCAGCGCCAGGGCGAGCACCGTCACAAGGGGTCGCCAGGCCAAGCCCGGCCGCACGATGCCCTCGACCAGGGCGGCGGCCGCGAACACGCCCACCAGCAGCCAGTCGAGACGACCGATGGGTGGGGCGTCAGCAGGCCGCGGCTCATGCCAGATGGAGCGCCGGACAGTGACCACGGCTCCAGCCTAGGGATCGGTGCGCCTCGGCGTACCCGCCGAAAGAACGAGAGAGAGACCATGCCATCGGCCAGGCGAACCCCAGCCTCCGGGCCGAGGCGCCCGCCGCCGGACCCAGCGATCGTGGACCTTCCGATCCTCACCACAACAACGGAGCCCATGATGAGAACACGTCAACCCACCACCGCCACACTGGAAGACCAGCGGATCCCGGTGAGAGCCAAGCTCGCCGCAACGTGGACAAGCTTCATGTTCCTCTATGCCTACGTGGACATTCTCAACTTCTTCACGCCCGGCGTCATCGAAGACATCCTCGACGGCAAGGTCTTCGAGTTCGACCTCTCCCAGACCTTTTCGACCACGGCCCTGACCCTCGTGGCCATCCCGATCCTCATGGTCGTGTCGTCGATGACGCTGCCCGCCCGGGCGAACCGCATCACGAACCTGATCGTGGCCTCGCTCTACGTTCCCGTCACGGCATTCAACGCGGTGGGCGAGTCCTGGCTGTACTTCTACGGCCTTGGCATCGTATTGGAATTGATCCTTCTCGCCCTCATCGTGCGGTTCGCCTGGACCTGGCCCCGCACCGCACCGTCGGCGACCATGGCGACCAGCCCGGACCGTGAAGCCGTTCGCGCCCGGCAGCAAGCGTGAACCCAAGAGCAGTCCCCGTCCTGGCCCTCCAAGGCCCTACCGGCAGGTCAGGTCCCCGGATGCGCACACAGGCCCACCGCATCGTCGATTCGGGCAACCGCCCGAACGGCCTGAGCCGACATCCGGCACGTAGCCAATGACGCACCTCACTTGACGTGAGTGTGTCGATCCACGCACGAGCGCGAATCGGCTTCGGCGTATGGGTCCCGGGGGTTGGGCCCGGGTGTCGCGCAGACAGGACCCGGACGGATCACCGGAGGTCTCGGTGGCTGCTCCAGCCGGCTCAGGCCTCACCCGAGCCAGGCGGATGCTTCCGATAGGCAACACGCGGAATGTCGCGCACCAAGCGACCGAGACGGCTTCGCGAAGATTCGCCGTCTTGGGCGATGGATCCGACTCATCAGCCTGACCTGGCGATGGTGCGGCTACTCGGCCAGGTCGATCAAGGCTGCCGCGACGATGTCGGGTGCGTAGAGCAAGCCCAGGTGGTTCAGGGCCAGTTCCCGCAGGTCCCAGCGGGCGTCATGGCGGATCGTGTCGATCAGCTCCCGGTCCTCGTCGTCGACGTCTTCTCCTTCGGGCGGTTCGATGCAGAGCAGGTAGGTGTGCGGGACCTGCCAGCGCTGGCCCCCGGTGTCCGGGTAGACGTCGGCTTGGGCGAGCGGTTGCGGCCTCTCGCGTTCCGCCACGAATGCCCGCAGTGCCGGGTCCGACAGGGTGTCAGACAGATCGTCGGCGGTAGGCGGCGGCAACCACCCCGCCGCGAGCTGCTCGACGGTCGGCTCCCACTCGATGGGCTGTCCTTCTTCAGGGACCAAGCCGTCGAGGCTGACCACACGGCCCAGCCGTTCCGGGACTCGGTCGGCTGCTCCGTCGGCGACGACCGCGCCATAGGACCAGCCGACGAGGACGACGTCGTGGAGATCCTCGAACCACAGGTGCTGGACCACGTCCTCGATGTGCGTGAGCAGTGTGATGTCGGGCGGTGCAGCGTGGGCGCGCTCTCCGAGGCCGGTCAGGGTCGGCGCTGTGGAGTCGTGGCCCGCCTTCCTGAGCAGTTGCGCCACTGCGCGCCACTGCCAGCCGCCACCCCAGCCGCCGTGGATCAGGACGAAGTGCGTCATCGAGGGTTCGGGGTCAGGTGTCGGCCTCGAGCATCTCCTTCAGATTCGCCAGGTTGGTACGCACCGTCCGAGCCTGGGCTCGGGTCACGATCGGGTCGCCCAGCTTGCCGAAGATACCGCCGAGTCCGGACTCGGCGTCGATCCGGTAGGTGAACCTGGTGCCGCTGGCGGTGGGTTCGAGCGTGTAGTAGATCTCGAACGGCAGCTTCCCTTCCACGCTCTTGGTGTGCGACCGGGCCGGTGGGTCGTACTCGACGACCTCGGTGACCCAGTCGAACTTCCGCCCGAGGACGTTGGTCGCGCCCCTCCACTGCGTGCCGATCCCGACGTCGCCGGCGGTGACCTGCTCGATGTGGCTGATCTGGCTCTCGAACGCCGGGATGGTCTCGGTGGCAGTCAGGAACGCGAACACATCTTCAGGGCTGCGGTCGATGTCGATGGACTCTTCGACGGTGGGCATGGTCCCCACCCCTCTCGAATGCGAAGGCCTGTCAATCCACATTGTTGCCCGGTTGCCCGTAGGGCCATAGCCCGATCTGACCAACGACGCGCAGCCACGGCTCATGCTTGAACCGTTGCCATGGCTCGACATGCCGAGCCGGGCACGCCGTCAGAGGCGGAAGGGCTCGTAGCCGGCGGCCGCCTGGGGCCAGGGGTGCTCTCTCTCCCAGTGGGCAGCGAGGTCGAGCAGCCAGCCATCGCAGTACCGAGGGCCCGTGATCTGAAGGCCGAACGGCACCGCCCCGCACATACCTGCTGGGAGGGTGATGGCCGGGTGGCCCGTGACGCTTTGGAGGAAATTCACGTAGACGTTGTCCCGGATCTTCCCATCGGGATCGTCGGGGTGGGGTCCTCCCTCCGCGAGCAACCCCGCCACGCCGACTGTCGGGGTAGCAAGGAGCCGGTCTGCACCGAGGAGGTCGTCGACGGCCCTGGACAAGTCGAAACGTCGTCGTCTGGCCGCGAGGTATTCGTCGATCCCGATGGTGAGTGCATCGGCCAGGAAGCTGTGGGCACTTGGATGCATCCGGTCAAGGCCCTCCGTCACCCAGTCGCGGCCTAGAGCGGAAACGTGCTCGGCCGATGCGAGGGTGAACCAGACATCGACCAGCTCGTCGCGTTCGACTGGCTGGCCAACGCCAAGTCGTTCGACCGGGCACCGACAGAGCTCAGCGAACTCCGCCGAAGCCTGCTCGAACGCTGCTGCCACCAGTGCCGGCAGCGGGATCCCGTCGCTGAATCCTGTCCCCACGAGGAGCCGAGTCGGCAGGGCGGGGTGCGTGCCACCGCCCCGGATGCCCTGCCCGGGCGCGACGTCGGGGTCGCCGGGCTCATGTCCGGCGAGGATGTCAAGTAGCAGTCGCAGATCGGCGACGGTAGTGGCCAACGGACCGTCGGTGGACAGGTCGATCCAGTCCGGTAGCGGCCGTCGCGCCACCATGTTGTGGGTGGGCTTGATGCCGACGAGCCCACAGAACGCAGCCGGCTCCCTGATCGACCCAGCACCGTCGGTCGCCGTCGCGATCGGCACCATCCCGGCGGCCACGGCGGCAGCAGATCCGCCGCTGGAACCCCCCGGAGAATAGTCAAGCGCCCAAGGATTGCGTGTCACGCCCGTGAGCAGATTCGCCGTGAAGCCCTCGCACGCAAACTCCGGCAGAGCAGTCTTGCCGACCACGATCGCGCCCTCCGCCCGAAGGCGCGCAGGAGCAAGTCCATCGCGTTGGGCGGGGGCAGCATCGGCGAGCAGGACGGAACCCTTGCGGGTCGGCATGCCCGCGACATCCTCCAGGTCCTTCACAAGCACGGGAACACCGCAGAGCCGTCCCAACGGTGTGGATCCATCCATCGCTCGGGCCTCGGCGATGGCTTGCTCAGCGCGAAGATCCACGACCGCGTTGAGGGCCGGGTCGAGCCGTTCGATCCGCCGCAGCGCCTCCTCGACGGCGTCCACTGCTCGAACCCGCCTCGTCCGAACAGCCTCGGCGGTCTGCAGTACCGGGCCAGCACGAGCGGCCATCACCGCATCATGACACGCGAACCGATGACACCATGTGAGCCGCATTCGCGGCCGCTCATCCGCCACGTGCATGTGTCTCGTAGCGCCCGGCACGGAATGGGAGCCGGAATGGGACACGATGGCGAAAGCATCAGATGAATTCCGGATGGAGCAACGCACGCGACAGCGTGTCGACACGCCGGGCGCCGCCTGAGCCGTCGCGCGGTCAGCGCCCCTTACAGAACCACCGCCACCGTGGTCGTCAACGGTCCTCACCCCAGTTGGCGACGATCGCGGCGATCGGTGGGAGCAGGGCGGCCACGACCGACATGGCCACGGCCGCCGACGTCGACCACAAGCGGACCACGTTCCAGGCCAGCAGGATCAGCACCAGGCAGACGCCCATCAGGGCGAAGTACCATCGCTGCCGCCGGCGCAGGCGCTCGCTCTGCGGCTTGCGCACGCCGCCAGCCGTGACGCGCTGGTGTCGTCTCATCACCTCCACCCTTCCACCTTGGTGTCGGAAATGCCGGGGTGCGACGAGTCGCTCAGCGGGACGATCCCTGTGCTGCTCGCGGATTGACTGCAGCAAATCCGGGGACGTGTCGCCGTCGCCCGAGCTGGCGTGCTCCGATCCGTCAGAGGCCCGTGGCCAGAATTGCCTCGAGGACCTCGACGACGAGCCGGTGATCCTCCAGCTGCGGCAGGCCGGAGACCGCAACGCTGCACGTCCGCTCATCGGGCACCCCCTTCATCGGCCTCGAGCCGGTCACCATCGTCGGGTCGATCATCGTTGTCAGGCCAGTCATCGTCGTCGAGCCAGGGTCACGCCATCTGCGATCGGCAGCAGGCAGAGGGTGATCCGGTCGTCCTGGGCGAGCTTTGCGTTCAGCGCCTGGATCGCCCGGGTGTCCTTGTCATCGGCGTCCTGCTGGAGCACCTTTCCGTCCCAGAGGGTGTTGTCCAGGGCGATCAGCCCGCCGGGCCGCACCAGTCGAAGCAACCGCTCGTAGTACCCGTCATAGCCGGCCTTGTCGGCATCGATGAAGGCGAAGTCGAACGAGTCCTCCTCGCCGGCAGCGAGCAGCTGGTCGAGCGTCTCGTTGGCGGGCGCGATGCGGAGGTCGATCTTGCCCGCGACGCCTGCCTCGTTCCAGTACTTGCCGGCCAGCGCTGTCCACTCCTCAGAAATGTCGCAGCAGACGATCTGACCGTCCTCGGGAAGAGCGAGCGCGACGGCCGTCGACGAGTACCCCGTGAAGGTGCCGACCTCGATGCACCGGCGCGCCTCCATGAGCTTGACCAGCAGGGCGAGAAAGGCTCCCTGCTCCGGCGCGATCTGCATGCCGTGTTGGGGAAGCGCTGCGGTCTCCGCGCGCAGCCGAGCAAGCACGGCGGGTTCCCGCGTGCCGACGTGGACGACGTACGCCGCCAACTCGTCGGAGATGCCGATCGTCTTGTTCGCCATGGCTCGACTGTAGACGCGCGCCAGACGGCGAGGACCAGCGTGGATCGTTCCCAGCTGCGGTGGGGAGTCCGCGTCGATCACCCGGCGGCGTCGGCTCGGTCAGTCGCCCGTGGGGCGTGCGACCTCGCCCTCGTCCACGTCGACCCGGTTCGGTGCGCCTCGGCGCCGCAGGATGGAGATGCCCATGCTGGCCATGAACACGAAGAACCCGAGGAACCCCAGCACCGACAGGCCCTCGATCACTCCCGACAGCGGGCTCAGCAGGCTGAGCCACCCGCCAACGAAGCCGACGAAGAGCGCGAGCCACCCGATCCACGCGCGCACCGCGTGCGTCTTCAGGATCGCCATCCCCAGCATGGGCAGGGCGATCCCCCAGCCGAGGAAGTTCCCGGCACCGTTCGTGACAAGGGCGGTCGCCGCCAGCGTGTCGAACGTCGCGCCCATCGTCGCCTGACCGGCGGGGCCCGCGTCGACGTACGCCGGCACCAGCTCGTAGGCCATCGCGATCGGGAGCAGGTGCGAGAACGTGACCAGCGTCAGGCCGACGGCACCGAGCACCGGCGCGAGGATCATGACACGACCGGCGTCCTGGAGGACGTCGTAGAAGCCGAAGAGCGCCACGATGCCAAGGAAGCCCATCAGGATGATCAGCCAGGCGCCGGTGAAGAAGAGCTCCCCGGCGTCATCGACGTCCGCGATCCACTGACGGCCCGACCGGCCGGTCTCCGGAAGCAGGTCCTCGACCCCGCTCGAGCCCAGCGCGACCCCGCCGAGTACGAAGCACCCGACCGTGGAGATGGCGGAGATCGCTCCCACGGTGGACAGACGCGGTGACTGGATCATGGCGACTCCCTCGGTCTCGGCGTCGCCCTCCCGCGACCAGCGTGGAACAGATGGAGCCTCCCGGTCCATAGCCCGATCGACCCCGCCGAAACGGGCTCGACCCCGCCGACGGTGACGATGGCGCAGCTCGACGGCCGCACCGAGCTCGCGTTGAAGCGGTCGGTGCCGCGAGGCCGCTCCCGGTAACGCGCCTCCGCCGACCCCCGGGGAGTGCGGGGGCCGGCGAGCGGCTTCGTGCTGGTCTTCGCTGAGCGTCAGCGACCGACGAGCTCCTCGTTCACAGGGTCGCTGCCCGTCGGAGTGCCCGGATGGCTGTCGAGCCGGGCGTCCCGTTCGACGGACAGGTGGGGCAGGACCCGGTCGAGCCAGCCGGGCAGCCACCAGTTCGCCTTGCCGAGCAGGGCCATGGTGGCCGGGACGAGGACCATGCGGACGATGGTGGCGTCGACCAGGACCGCGGTGGCGAGGCCGAGCCCGAGCATCTTGAGCGACGGGACTGGGCTGGCCACGAAGCTGAGGAAGACAGCGACCATGATCAGTGCGGCGGAGGTGACGACCCGGCCGGTGCCGGCGAGGCCGCGGGCGACGGATTCGACGTTGTCGCCGGTGGCGTCGTACTCCTCCTTGATTCGCGAGAGCAGGAACACCTCGTAGTCCATGGAGAGCCCGAACAGGATCGGGAACATGATGACGATGATGAGTGAGGTGATCGGCGTCGGTCCCTGGAGGCCGAGGAGGTTGGCGCCCCAGCCCCACTGGAAGACCGCGACCAGGACGCCGTAGGCGGCGCCGATGGAGAGCAGGTTCATGACCGCGGCCTTGAGCGGGACTGCGATGGACCGGAACACCATCATCAGCAGCAGGAAGGACACGGCGATGACGGCCCCGATGAGCAGCGGCAGCGTGCGACTGAGCTGGGCGTTGAGGTCGTCGGTGATGGCGGTGATGCCGGAGACGTAGACGTTGCCGGGGATGATCTCGCGAACGCGGTCGATGGTGGTCGAGGTGTCGGGGTCGGCCGGCCCGGTGGTCGGGGTCGCGGTGAAGACGACGGTGTCGCCGTCGGCGGAGGTCAGCGGCTGACCGACCGACGCGATGCCGGGCACCGCCGCGATGTCCTCGGCCACTGCCTCGATTCCGTCGGCGTCGACACCCGCGGCGTCGAGGTCGGCGACCAGGGTCAGGGGCGCGTTGATGCCTTCGCCGAACCCGTCGGTGAGCAGGTCGTACGCCTGCCGGTGGGTGGTCTCTTCCGGCGCGTCGCCGGCGGCCGGGAAGGCGGTCTGCATCGCCACGGCCGGTGCGGCGACGGCGAGCAGTGCGACGACGGACGCGACCAGGTAGGGCCAGGGCCGGGCCGAGACGCGGTGTCCGAACCGCCACCAGATGGTCTCCTCGGCGGC
Source organism: Nocardioides guangzhouensis (assembly GCF_004519545.1). Lineage (GTDB taxonomy): Bacteria > Actinomycetota > Actinomycetes > Propionibacteriales > Nocardioidaceae > Nocardioides > Nocardioides guangzhouensis. The sequence continues at coordinate 188,760 of NZ_SDKM01000001.1, read as the reverse complement.
CTTGGCGGTGTGGTGCCGGCGTCCGATGCGGCCCTTGTCGATGCGGTCACCGAGCAGGCTGAGCAGCGCGGGCAGCAGGGTGATCGCGGCGGCAACCGCGGAGGCGACCATCAGCGCAGTGGCCAGGCCGATCGAGGTGAGGACGCCGACCCCCGTGATCGCCAGCGCCGTGGTCGCGACGACGACGGTGCCGCCGGCGAAGACGACTGCGGCGCCGGAGGAACCCATGGCGTTGCGCAGCGCCCGGCCGTTGTCCTGCCCGTTGGTTCGGTTCTCCCGGTAGCGGGCGACGACGAAGAGGGCGTAGTCGACGCCGACACCGAGACCGACGAGGCCGGCGACGGGAATGGCGGACACCGACACGGTCATGGGGTTGGCCAGCAAGGTGATGGCGCCGATGCCGGCACCGACAGCGACCAGGGAGAGGCCGATCGGCAGGACGGCGGCGACGGCGGTGCCGAACACGACCAGGAGGACGACGAGGGCCACGAGCAGGCCGATGCCGACGTGGCCGGAGGTGCTGTCCTCGGAATTGAGGAAGACGGCGTCGCCGCCGAGCTCGACGCGCAGGTCGGCGCCTTCGAGGCTCGAGACGCCGTTCGACAGGACGGTGAACGCGGGCTTGCCCATGTCGCGTTCGGGGACGTCGAGGGTGAGCTCGGCGTAGGCGATGCGGCCGTCGGCGGAGATGGTGTCGGCCCGATAGGGGTCGGTGACGGAGGCGACGTGGGCGAGGCCGGTGACCTGGTCCAGTACGTCGGTCACGTCGGCCCGTTCCTCCCCGATGGTGGTGCCGTCCTCGGCCTCGAACACGACGACGGCCTTGCCCTTGGCGGCTTCGGGGAAGTTCTCGTTGAGGACGTCCAGTGCGCGGGCGCTCTGGCTGCCGGGTGCGGCGAAGTCGTCGGCGAACGTGCCGCCCGCGCCGGCGGCGAGGGCGAAGAGTGCGGCCAGGGCGAGCACCCAGCTGGCGATGGTGCGCCACGGGTGCCCCGCGCTGGCCTGGGCGACGGCGCGGGTGAGTCGATTCATGATCATGCCTCTCAGAGTTGTCGGGTGGGGCGCGTGGTGCTCGTGGCATCTGGTGCTGGATGCCCTTGTCGTGCTGGTGACGTGGTCGCGCCGGGCTCCACCGGGGTGACCGAGATCAGGGGGAGCCCGAGGTCCCTGAGTTGTTGCAGCAGGCCGTGCAGGGCGGCCTGGTCCACGACGGGGCCGGTGAGGGTGGTGGTGCCGTCGCCGGAGGTGAGGGTCATGCCGTCGAACCACGCCGACCACCGGGCGTCGAGGCGCCCCCGAAGGCGGATCTCGTACCAGCTGCCATCGGGTCGGCTGGTGACGGGCGTGTTCATGGCTGCTCCTCGTGTCGCACTTCACGGATGTCGCCCGCCGAGTGGGTCCGTCTGACGGGGTCTGTCTCGTGTCCGCACGTTAGGAGCCGATGTGGTGAGACCGGATCACATCGAATGGTGAGATCGGTTGGTGAATTTCGGCCGTTCGGCGGCGATGTGCGCCGGGTCAGTCGGCGTTGGTGCGCGAAATCAGGTTGAGCTGGTGGGCACGGTTGACCGCGGCGCGCCGGTTGGTGACGCCGAGCTTGGCGTACAGGTTCTTGGTGTGGGTGCGGACCGTGTTGAGTGACAGGACGAGCTCGCGGGCAATGCCCGGGCCATCGAGCTCGCTGGCCAGCATCCGCAGCACGTCACGTTCCCGTCTGGTCAGTGGGTCGACCAGCTGATCCGTGCTGGCGCTGCTGACACCGGTCGCCGGCTCGGCATCGCTCGACTGGAACGTTGGGCGGGCAGCGTCGAGGAGTTGGCGCAGGTAGGGCCGGCCGGGCCGTCGCCGGTTCAGTGTCGACAGCAGCTGGGTCATCGACGAACCGCCGTCGAGGAAGACTCGGGCGTAGCCCTCCGGTTCGGCCAGGTCGAGGGCGCGTTCGAGGGCCTCGAGCGCCGAGGTCTCGTCGTGTGCTGCGTGGTGCGCGCGCGCCAGAAGGGTCAGGACCTCGATGACGGTGCCGTCCCGGGCCCCGGTTTCGGCCGCCGCCAGGAGCCGTTCGAGCAGCCCGATCGCGTCCTCCGGTGCCTGCGTGGTTCCGTCGCTGATGTGCTCGGCGAGCAGGATCATGGCGAGGGTGACGTGCTCGTACTCGCGCAGGTAGGACAGCCGGTTGCCTGGCACCAGACCTCTCTCGCGTGCCCATGCGCGGGCTGCGGGCAGGTCGCCGTGCGCCGCGAGCAGCCGGGCACGCATGGCTGGCACCGGCCGTACGTCGGGTGCGAAGTCGCCGACGTAGACCCGCTCGGCTTCCGCGAGCAGCCCGAGTGCCGCCTCGCGGTCGCCTTCGGCGTCGCGGAGCAGCGCCATCGCCGCGCGCCACCGGTAGGGGTTGCGTGGCATGCCCGCCTGCTCGCCGAGCTCCTCGGCGCGCCGCAGGTGCTCGTCCGCGGTGGTCAGGTCGTTGCGTTGCACCGCCAGCTCTGCCAGACAGGTGTGCATGTCGCGGGTGCCGCGCAGCGATGGGTTCCCGGCCGCAAGGAGGAGGGCCTGCTCGCAGGTTTCTTTCGCCTGGCGGAGCTTGCCTTGGGTGGTTTCGAGGTCGGCGAGGGTGGTGGAACAACCCAGCACGTCCGCGACGTACCCAAGGCGGCCCAGCCCAGCGGCGGCGTCGGTGTACCCGCGGTGCGCACCGTCGAGGTCGCCGACTGTCCACGACGCCAGCCCCGCGAGCGCAGCTGCGGAGGCACGCGTCAGGTCGTCGGACACAGGTGCCAGCTCGACGGCTCGGCGAGCGTGGCGCACCGTGCCAGCGAGGTCTCCGCCGACCAGCGCGAGACCGGCCCGCCACAGTTCGAGGCAGCCGGGCACGCGGGCCAGCTCGGCCGTGTCGACCACCACCAGTCCGGGCCGTTCCGCCACCGCCGACGGCTCCTCGGCGGAGGGTCCGAGCAACCGCTCGAGGTCGGCGAGCCGGCGTTCGGCCTCATCGAACTCGTTCGTGGACATCAGGGCACCGATGAACCCCGCCGCAAGCACCGGACGGCGCTGGACGACGGCGTCGGGAAGCTCCCGGATCCACCGGCGTAGCGTCGCTTCCTCCCGGTCGCGGCGGAGGCCGGGCACGGCCAGCTCCACCAGCTCGGCGGCGCGGTCCACATCACCGGCAGCCAGGGCGTGCCGCACCGCCGACACCGCGTGCCCGGTCTGGTCGTACCAGGCACTCGCGCGGCGATGCAGCTCCGCGACTCCGTCGGCTCCTCCGTCATCGAGGACCAGCCGCGACCTGAGCAGGTCTGCGAACAGGTGGTGGTAGCGGTACCAGCGGCGCTGGTCGTCCAACGGGACCAGGAACAGGTTCGCCCGCTCCAGGCGCTCGAGCATCACCGTGCCGTCAGACCCTCCGGTGACCGCATCGCAGAGCAGACCGCTGAGCCGGTCCAGCACGGAAGTCTCGAGCAGGAACCGGCGCACCGGGCCGGGCTGCCGGTCGAGCACCTCCTCGAGGAGGTAGTCGACGACGAACCGGTCATCTCCGGCGAATCCGGCCACGAACGCCGACGGGTCCGAGCGCCCCCGCAGGGAGAGGGCGGCCAGCTGGAGCGCGGCGACCCAGCCCTCGGTGCGCGCCTCGAGCGCCGCGATGTCGCCCGCGGCCAGGTCCAGGCCGCCGGTGTCGTTGAGATAGGCGTCCGTCTCCTCGGTGGTGAACCGGAGGTCCGCTGCCCGGACCTCGGAGAGCTCGCCGCGCACGCGCAGACGGGCCAGGGGCAGGGCCGGGTCGGCTCGAGTGCTGATGACCAGGCACAGCTGCGGCGGCAGATGGTCGACCAGGAACGTCATCCCGGACCGGACGCCCGGCCCCTCTGCCAAGTGGTAGTCGTCGAGGACCAACCTCACCTCCCCGGGCAGCACGCTCAGCTCGTTCACCAGCCCGGCCAGCACCCCGTGCGTGGGCTCGTGGCCTCCTCGGACCTGCTGCAGCGCACCCTCTCCGACCCCGGGGACCGCCCTGTCCAGGGCGGCGAACACGTAGGTCCAGAACGAGGAAGCGGATCGGTCGCCCTCGTCGAGGGAGACCCACGCGGTGACGAACTCTCGGTCGGGGTCAGATCCGGCCAGCCAGTCGGCGAGCAGGGTCGTCTTGCCGAACCCGGCCGGAGCCGAGACCAGCACCAGGCGGCCACCTGCGCGCGGTAGCCGATCGGTGATGCGGGGCCGGGTCACGATGCCCGAGCGTGCGGCGGGCACGAACAGCTTCGACTCCACCAAGGGACCGCTCACGACCACCACCCCCGGTGCACCACGGGCCACTCACTCACTGTCGTCATCGGGTCGGGCCCGGACGTGCATCCGCTCGCCGGGGCGGCCGAAGATGCTCAGGACCTCGGCCGGTCCGTCGCCGGTGCTGCCGAACCAGTGCGGTACCTGCGTGTCGAACTCCGCAGCCTCACCGACCTCGAGCACCAGGTCCCGGTCGCCCAGGACGAGTCGCATCCGCCCGGACAGGACGTAGAGCCACTCGAACCCGTCGTGTGAGCGCGGGTTCGGCTCGGACTGGGTCCCCGGGATGACGATCTTCCACGCCTGCACGCCGCCGGGATGGGTCAGCGGCAGCACCGTCCGGCCGTTCACCTTGCGAGGCTTGAGCCGAATCCTGGGGTCCCCGACATGCGGGGCGCCCACCAGGTCGTCCAAGGGCACCCGGTACGCCTGGGCCAGTGGTAGCAGCAGCTCGAGGCTGGGCTTGCGCTGACCGTTCTCGAGCCGCGAGAGCGTGCTCTTGGAGATTCCGGTGCGCTGCGAGATCTCCGTCAGCGTGAGACCGCGGTGCTCGCGCACCTGACGCAGCCTCGGAGCGACGCCGTCGAGCGCCGCGCCGATACTCGTCGAGTCCTGCGTCCCACGCTGCGGCATGGATCCATTGCACCGCCTCGTTCCCGGAAACAGCAACATTCGTTGTCTGGGGATGGGTGAACCTGGCCGGCATGAACGAGTACAACGTCGTGGTCATCGGTGGAGGCGCTGCCGCGACGCAAGCCCCTGCTGGGGCATTCGCCTACCACCCCTTTGCGGAAGGTCCCCGAGTCTTTGCGATGAAGGTGCGCCGAACCGCCAGTCCGGGGCACGCTGGGAAGCGCGTTCGAGCAATGGCCGCACCAGCCACGTCCCAGGGGGTGCTGCATGGGCCGTCCGACCTCACGGAAGGGAGGCACGCCGAGCGCCGGCCAACGCAGCGCCGACGTCGCGCTCTGTGGCGCACCCGCGGAGCCTGCTCGCGTCGGCTGGGGCTTCATCACCCTGTACGCGCTCGCCTACACCGGCACGTCGCTGCTGTTCTTGGCTCCGCTGCTGGTGTCGCTGGCGTTGAAGGTCAACGACCTCGTTGGCATCGGCGCTGCCCCGAGCCGGCTGGCGCTGGTCACCAGCGTCGGCTCCTTGCTGGCGATGATCGCGAACCCGTTCTTCGGCCGACTGAGCGACCGCACCTCCTCGGCGTGGGGGATGCGCCGGCCGTGGATGCTGGTCGGCCTCACCACTGGCAGCCTCGGCATCCTCGCGGTCGCCCTGGCGCCCAACGTCGCCGTCGTCCTCGTCGGCTGGTGCATCGCCCAGGTGTTCTTCAACGCCCTGCTCGCCGCGATGGCCGCCGTCATGCCGGACCATGTCCCCACCGACCAACGCGGCATGGTCTCCGGGATCATCGCGATCTGCCTCCCGGTCGCGTCCGTGCTCGGAACCTTCCTGGTCCAGCTGTTCGACCAGAACGTCCTCACGATGCTGATGGTGCCCTGTGCGGTCGGCGCGTCCCTGGTTCTCCTGTTCGTCGCGCGACTCACCGACCGCCGGCTCGAGCCCGGCCACAGGCCGCCGTGGTCGATCCGGGAGCTCCTGAGCACGTTCTACGTCAACCCCCGCCGCAACCCCGACTTCGCCTGGGTGTTCGCGAGCCGGTTCCTGCTGGTCACGGCGTACGCGTTCCTGGTCACCTACCAGGCCTACTACCTGCTCGAACATCTCGGCACCAGCGAAGCCGACGTCCCACACCAGATCTACCTGGGCACCTTGATCCAGTCCGCCGCTCTCGTCGCCTCGGCTCTTGTCACCGGCAAGCTGTCCGACCACACCGGCCGGCGGAAGGCCTTCGTGTGCGGGGCCGCACTGGTGTACGGGACCGCCCTGCTCGTGATCGCCGGCGCCGATGACCTCACTACCTACCTGGTCGGCATGGGGCTCGGGGGAGTCGGGTTCGGCATGTACATGGCCGTCGACCTGGCGCTCGTCGTCGACGTACTCCCCGACACACACCAGGCAGCCAAGGACCTCGGTGTCCTCAACATCGCCGGCGCCCTCCCGTTCTCGCTCGCCCCTGCCATCGCGCCCGCCATCCTCGCGGTCGGCGGCGACAGCTACCGAACGCTCTTCGGCGTAGCCGGCGCCTGTGCCGTCGCCGGCGCGGCCTCCATCTTCCCGGTCAAGGGCGTCCGCTGACCCCGGTCAGTCAGCTCTGGCTGGGGCCAGTCGGGGACTCGTTCCTGGAGTCGACGGGCGCGCGACTTCCGGAGTTCGCTTGGGACGCCGTGGAGCCACGCGCTCGTGCGGCGGTGCGACCCACCGTTGACCCGGTGCGACCGTTGTCGTGGCATCGCCCGAGTGCCATCGTTGGCAGATGGCAGGTCTCGTCTTCCCGGTCGATGTGACGTCCACCGAACTCGTGCGTTGGGTGTTTGAACGCATCAATGCTCACGATGTGGTCAGTCCGCGTCCCTTCTGGACCGAAGAGACCGTGGAGTACTTCCCTGATGCCACGTGTCGCGGAGCAGATCAGGTGGCCGCCTACTTCTCGGACAAGTTCGCCGCCATCGAGGGCTTCCACCTCGAGGTCGTGGCGATTGCCGAATCCGGCGACGATGTCCTCGTGCACTGGCGGGTGACAGGTCGCCACACCGGCACGCTGCTGGGAGTCGCCGGAACCGGGAAGCCGCTCGAGCTCGACGGCAGCGACCACTTCGTGCTGCGTGAAGGGAGGGTCGTGACCAACACCGTCGTCTTCGACCAGCTGGCGTTTGCCCGTCAGGTGGGCCTCATGCCACCGGACGGATCTGCAGTCGACAAAGCGCTCAAGGCGGCGTTCAACACCAAGACCAAGGCCATTCACGCGCTGCGCCGTTCACGCTAGCGTCTCCGCTGCGTCTTGATGGGCGAAGTGGGGCGCCCAGGCTGAACGGCATGGTCGGAGTCGCCGGAAGTCGGCTACCCGGACAGGTCGGTGTGACTCCGCTCGTCGCCCATGACTGCCCCGGCTCCCAAGGTCCCCGTGCATGTCTCGACGGCCAGCCTCGGCCGGCGCCAGACGGTGGGGCACAATGACGCCGTGGGCCGAGAGCACGGTTGGAACCACACGACTGTCATCCGATGCATGTCCCGACCGTGCTTCCGACCCCCCGCCTCCGTAGCTCAGCTGGACAGAGCAGCGGCCTTCTAATCCGCCGGTCACAGGTTCGAATCCTGTCGGGGGCACCGCAGCACCGCAGCAGCAGCACCGCAGCAGGATTCCGCGTCAGGTCTCCCGCGGGAGCCGCATCTCGAACGTGGGCGGCTCGCCGTCCGCGGGTGGCAGGTAGGTCACGTCGCCGCCGTGCGCGCGGGCGATCTCGCGCACGAGGTAGAGCCCGAGCCCGGTGCCGCCCGTGGTCTCCCCGACCACGAAGCGCTCGAACAGACGCGGGACGAGGTCGGCGGGGACGCCGGGGCCGCGGTCGGTCACCCGGATCTTGACCTCGTCGCCGGCGGCCGTGCCCAGGATCTCCACCGGAGGGAGGCCGTGGCGGAGGGCGTTGTCGACCAGGTTGTCGAGCGCCTGGCCCAGCCGCTCGGGGTCGACGCACACGACGATGTCGTGGGGGACGTCGACCTCGACCTGCGCGCCGGGGTCGGCGACCTTCCGACGGGTCGTCGCGCCCTGGATGGTCGTCCTGAGGGAGACGTCGTCGCGTCGCAGCTCGAGCGCGTCCACGTGCACCCGGGAGGCGGCGGAGAGATCGGACTCGAAGCGGCGGAGCCGGTGCGCGCTGGTACGGATGCCGTCGAGGAGCTCCGCGCGCTGGTCCGCCGACATCCGGTCCCAGAACGACTGCAGGGTGGCGGCCGCGCCGTCTATGACGGCCGTGGGGCTGCGGAGCTCGTGGGCGGTGACGGCGAGGAGATGGGCCTGGTCGGCGATCGCGGTCCTGCGGTGCTCCTCGTGCGCCAGCTGCTCGGTCTGGTCCCGGGTGACCTTGGCGAAACCGATGTGCCGCCCCGCGTCGTCGTGCACGGGACTGATCACGACGCTCGCCCAGAACCGGCTCCCGTCCTTGCGGACCCGCCAGCCCTCCTCGGCCAGCGTCCCGTCGCGCAGCGCGACCTCGAGATTGTGCTCGGGATGGCCACTGGCCCGCTCCTCGGGCAGGTAGAAGACCCGGAACGAGCGGCCCACGATCTCCGCGGCGGTGTACCCCTTGATGCGTTGCGCGCCGGCGTTCCAGCTGACGATGTTCCCGTCGACGTCGAGCATGAAGATGGCGTACTCCGCGACCGCGGTCACCAGCAGCCGGAAGGTCGCCTCGCTGCGTCGCAGGTCGCCCTCGGCTGCGCGCTGGGCGGTGATGTCCTGGACCTGCGCGAAGGTGTAGAGCGCCCGGCCCAGGGAGTCACGGACCGGGGCGAGCGTGACCCGCACGACGCGGGACGGCTCCTCGCCCTCGGGGACGGGGAGCAGGTGCTCGAACGTGGCCAGGTCCCGGCCGGCGCGGTAGATCGTGCGCAACCCGCGGTCGAGCGCGTCACCCTCCCCGCCCGTCAACCGACCATAGTCGACCCCCACCAGGTCGAAGGGGCTGCAGGACATCAGGTCGGCGAGGGCACGGTTGGCCCGCACGACCGTCCCGGTCACCGTCAGCACCGCCATCCCGATCGTCGCCTGGTCGAACAGCATCCGGAACTGCTCGAGGTGCTCGTCGAGGACGCGCTGCTCCCCGGCGAGGACACGCTGCTCGTCGTCCGACAGCTCCTCCACCACGCTCAGCCTCTGTCGTGGGGTCGGGCCGGTCTCGCTGTCGAGCGACCGCATCAGCCTTGCCGGGAGTTCGTCGAGGTCGATCGACTTCTCGATGAAGTCGGTGGCGCCGTACTCGAGCGCACGCTGCGCCAGCCCCTGCGCCTCGAAGCCGGTGAAGATCACCACCTTCGTCGCGGGGCTCACGGCCAGGATCGCCGGCAAGGCCTCCACACCGTCGGCGGTGGGCATCGACACGTCGAGCAGCAGCAGCGCCGGCTCGTGCCGGTAGACGAGGCCGATCGCCTGGTCGCCGTCCGCTCCCTCGCCCACGACCTCGAAGAGTCCTGACAGCTCGAGCCGCCGGCGTACGAGCGAACGCACCTCCGGGGAGTCGTCGACCAGGACCACGGAGGGCTTCGGTCCGTCAGGTACGACGTTCACGTGCCGCCTGTTCCCGCCGGTGAGCGGCGTCATGCTGGGTCGGCGCCACGAGATCCTTCGCGGACCCATCGACACCTCGGCGGGACCGACCCGATCGAGCCGGGCACCTGGACGGGTGCGCCGCCCGGGAGGTGCGTGACACCGGGCGGCGCCACGTTGCCGGCCCCCGCCGGGACCGACTCTACGCCCGGACGACCGGGTTCGCACCGGGTCGTCACTGAATCCGAGAGGCGCCGAGACGCGGTCACTCGTTGAGGGCGGCGACGACGGGGAGCAGGTCACCGGACTCGTAGAAGTCGACCGCGACCAGGTTGACCGGCTGCCGGCGCAGTCGCGCGCACATGTCGATCCGGTCGCCGAGCACGTCGGCCTCGTTCACGCTCGCCGCGGCGCTCTCGGAGGCCGGGGTGATCCAGTGGTTGAGCAGGAACAGCGGGGCGCTGGTGGATCCCCGGTGGCGGCGGCAGGACAGGGGGCTCTCGAGGGACGACGTGCGGCGATACGTGTACGGCACCTCCTGCACCAGGCCGTCGGTGAAGACGTTGGGCAGGTCAGGGCCGAGGTCGCCGTTCTCCAGGCCGACCACGGCACGCCGGCCGGAGGCGAGCATCTCGCCGAGCGTGGGCAACGGCTTCGCGGGATCCAGCGTCGCGAGGTACGGCGCGAGGTCGTCGAGGGCATCCCGCAGCGGTTCGGCCGGCATCTCGTCCTGGATGACGATCACCAGGACCTCGTCCGGGTGCTCGTCGAGGAACCGGCGCCACGTGGCGACCACGCTGGTCATCGACTGCGCGCCGAGCTCGCAGAACTGGTGACAGAGGTAGACCTGGCGCGGGGCGTCGTCGGACGGGGCCCCGGCCCGACGGCGGAGGTCGACGGCACGCCGTACGGACTCCTTGTGGGTGGCCTGCACCAGCAGGTTGGCGCGCGAGGTGGTGGTGATGTCCGTGTAGACCACCTGCTTGCCGTCGACTGAGCGGACCGACCCGAGGTAGGCGTCGACGAGGAAGCCGCGCACCCCGGCGGCCAGCTGGGCCGCGATCCCGCTCTGCTGGTCGGGGTAGCCGAACCCGTCGGCGGCGGCGTTCATCGAGTTGTGGGTGGTCGCGAAGGCCACCTGGTCGAGCCTGCGGTCGCACAGCTCCGCGGACCCGGCGCAGGTGCCGGTCCAGCTCCCGCCGTCGGCGCCGCCGGAGGACATGCCGCGCAGGACCACCAGGCCGGTGCTCGCAGCAGCCAGCGCCGCGAGCGTCGCCAGGACGACCGCGACCGTCCTCCGATGCCTGGCCACGGCCCAAGTATCGCGGGCGCGGGACCCGGTGACCTGATGTTCGACACCCTCAGGGGCTGACCCGCGCGGGCAGGCACGTGTGGGTCATGGTGCTGGAGGGGTGGCGGCCCTACCGTCGAAGCAACCATCCATGCGAAACGGGAGGTCGCCGTGGAGCGGTTGTGGTTCCTTGCGCTCGCGGTCGTCGTTGCCGTGATGCTCGTCTGGGTGGCGATCAGCACCTGGCGGGCGCGGGCGAGCCAGGTCCGTTTCGACCACTCCGTCGACGAGCCCCCACCGGACCAGCGCGACCAGCACCCGCCGGCCGCGTGAGCGACCCCGTCAGCCCTTCAGGCGGCCCATCCACGCCTCGACCTCGCCCGGCTCGCGGGGCAGGGACTCAGAGAGGTTGGTCCAGCCGGTGTCGGTGACCACGACGTCGTCCTCGATCCGGATGCCGATGCCGCGGAGCTCCTCGGGGACGAGCAGGTCGTCCTCCTGGAAGTAGAGCCCCGGCTCGACGGTCAGCACCATGCCCGCGTCGAGGGTGCCCTCGGCGTACGCCTCGGGAGAGGCCTGCCCGCAGTCGTGCACGTCCATCCCGAGCATGTGGCTGGTGCCGTGCAGGGTCCAGCGGGAGTAGACCTTGGAGTCCGGGTCCAGCGCCTCCTCGACCGAGACCGGCAGCAGGCCGAGGTCGCCGAGCCCGTGCGCGAGCACGGTCATCGCGGCGTTGTGCGGTTCGCGGAAGGCCACGCCGGGACGCACGGCCGCGATGCCGGCCTCCTGGGCGGCGTAGACGAGGGAGTAGAGGTCGCGCTGCAGCGGCGTGAACCTGCCGTTGACCGGCAGCGTTCGGGTGACGTCCGCCGTGTAGAGGTTGTGGCCCTCGACGCCCATGTCGAGCAGCACCAGCTCGCCGGGTGTGATCGACCCGGAGTTCTCGATCCAGTGCAGCGTGGTGGCGTGCTTGCCGCCGCCGACGATCGAGTCGTAGCCGATGTCGTTGCCCATCGCGCGGGCCCGGCGGAAGAACGTGCCCTCGATCCAGCGCTCGCCGTACTTCAGGACGTTGGCCCAGTCGGCGACCGAGTCCTCGAAACCCAGCGTGGTGGCGTCGCAGGCGGCCTGCAGCTCGCCGAGCTCCCACTCGTCCTTGACCAGGCGCATCTCGGAGAGCACCCGCGAGAACTCGCGGTCGAGACCCTCGTCTCCCGTCACCAGGGCGTCGACGCGGTCGTCCACGCCGCGCAGCACGCGGGTCTTGCCGGAGGCGCGCAGGGCGCCGGGCAGGTCGTCGATGTGCCGGCAGGTGAGCCCGAGCGAGTCGGACATCTCCTTCAGGGAGGGGCGGCGACCGGCCCACAGCTCGCCGTACTGGCGGTCGCGGAAGAACTCGTCGGTGTCGCGGTCGGAGCGGGGACGCGCGTAGAGCACCGCCTCGCCGCCGTCGACGACCAGCACCGCGTCGGAGGTCAGGTTGCCGGAGAGGTAGGCATGGGCGGTGTCCGCACGGAAGCGGTAGTCGGTGTCGTAGGCGCGCACCTTGTAGCCACCGGCCGGGATCACCAGCCGTTCGCCCGGGAACGTGTCGGCCAGCTTCGCCCGGCGGGCGGCGGCGTACGGCGTGATCGGGTGCGGCGGGAGGTCGAGCTCGCGGTCACCCCACCCCTGGCGCATGAACGCCGACCAGGCCTCGGGGACCTTGGGGTCGTGCCCCTCGGGCTCGGTGGAGGTGTGCAGGGACTCGGCGTGGGAGCCCTCGGTGAGTTCGTTCTCGGTCACGGCTCCACCATACGCGGGGGCCTCTCCGAGCCACGTTACGCTTCGCCCCATGCCTTCCCCCCGCAACGAGAACGTCGTGTTCGCGGCCGTCGTGTCGTCGATCGCGGCCGTTGCGGCGGTGCCGATCGCGCTGGTGATCGCCCTCTCCGGCGGGGGTACGACGGTCGTCCTGGCGGCCCTCTTCGCGCTGGTCCCGGTGGGTCCGCTGGTGGCCTGCTACCTCTGGCTGGACCGCTACGAGCCCGAACCCCGCTCGCTGCTGGTGACCGGGCTCGCGTGGGGCGCCTTCGTCGCGACCCTGCTGGCGCTGGTGCTCCAGGGGCTCGGCGGGCTGGTCGCCGGCTTCACCGACACGGAGAGGCTCTCGCTGGTCGCGCCGATCACCGAGGAGGCCACCAAGGGGCTGTTCCTGGTGCTGTTGCTGGTGTGGCGCCGCAACGAGCTCGACGGCGTCCTCGACGGCATCGTGTACGCCGGGATGGTCGGCATCGGCTTCGCCTTCACCGAGAACATCCTCTACCTCGCGGCGGCGTACAACGGCACCGACGGGGCCGGCCCGGGCGGCATCGAGGAGCTCGGGTTCACGTTCGTCCTGCGCTGCATCGCCAGCCCGTTCGCGCACCCGCTCTTCACGGCGTTCACCGGCATCGGGGTCGGCATCGCGATCACCAGCCGTTCGCGCGTCGTACGCGTGCTCGCGCCGTTCCTGGGGTACTGCGTCGCGGTGCTCGCCCACGCCCTCTGGAACTCCTCCACGCTGCTCGCCGACGGAGCAGGCTTCTTCGCCGTCTACGCCATCGTCATGGTCCCGGTGTTCGTCACGCTGACGTTCCTGGCGGTCTGGGCCCGCTCCCGGGAGGCCCGGATCCTGCAGGGAGCGCTGGCGGACGCGGCGCTGCGCGGCCTCCTGCCGTACGACGACATCCCGCACCTCGTGAACCTCGGCGCCCGTCGCCGGGCCCGCCAGTTCGCACGCGTCCACGGCGGCCCGGACGGCCTGGCCGCCATGCGCAGCTACCAGCAGGCCGCGATCGAGCTCGCGTTCCTGCACCACCGCTTCCTGCGCGGCACCGCTCCCCGCAACTTCTCGGCCCGCGGCCAGGGATTCGTGGACCGCATGCAGGCCGCGCGTCCGTACATCTCGTTCCCGGGGGCGCACGGAAGGGTGCTCCGGTGAAGATCCAGTCCGAGGAGATGCTGACCGCACTGGTGCAGCTCCACCACACGCTCCAGCAGGCCGAGCTGCCGCTTGAGGTGCCCGGTGCCGACGGCCAGCGGCAGTCCCGCACCGAGATGGTCGACCAGCTCGAGGACTACGTCATCCCGCGGCTGATGACGATCGACGCGCCGCTGCTGACGGTCGTCGGCGGCTCCACGGGCGCCGGCAAGTCGACGCTGGTGAACTCCCTGGTCGGCCGGCGGGTCACCGAGCCCGGGCTGCTGCGTCCGACCACCCGCTCGCCGGTCCTGGTGCACCACCCGGAGGACGGCAGGTGGTTCGGCCAGGAGCGGGTGCTTCCCGACCTCGAGCGCACCGACCGGCCCACCACCGACAGCCACGCCCTCCAGCTGGTGCCCGCCGACTCCGTCCCGTCGGGACTGGCGATCCTGGACGCCCCCGACGTCGACTCGGTCGAGGAGCGCAACCGGACGCTGGCCGCGCAGCTGCTCGCCGCCGCCGACCTGTGGCTCTTCGTCACCTCCGCGGCGCGGTACGCCGACCAGGTGCCGTGGGGCTTCCTCCGCCAGGCCGCCGAGCGCAGCACCGCCGTGGCGATCGTGCTCGACCGCACCCCCGACGAGGCCGTCGAGACGGTCTCGTCGCACCTCGCCCGGATGCTCGCGAGCCGAGGCCTCAAGGACTCGCCGCTGTTCGTGGTCCGCGAGGGGAAGGTGAGCGACGAGGGGCTGCTGCCCCCCGAGGCGGTCGCCGACATCCGCGGCTGGCTCCAGTCGCTCGCCGCCGACACCGATGCCCGCGGTGCGGTCGTCAAGCAGACCCTCGAGGGTGCCATCCGCTCGGTCTCCCGGCGGGCCTACCTCGTCGCCGACGCACTCGACGAGCAGACCGCCGCCGCGACGTCGCTGCGCCAGCAGGTGGACGCGGCGTACGACGGCGCGCTGGAGGCGGTCAACAAGGCCAGCGCCGACGGCACGCTGCTCCGCGGCGAGGTGCTTGCCCGCTGGCAGGAGTTCGTCGGCACCGGCGAGCTGCTCAAGTCCCTGGAGTCCCGGGTCGGGCGGGTGCGCGACCGGGTGGTCGGCGCCGTCCGCGGCAAGCCGGCCCAGGTCGAGCGGGTCACCGTCGCCGTCGAGAGCGGCCTCGAGACGCTGCTGCTCGAGCACGCCGAGGCCGCCGCCGAGCGGGCCGAGGCCTCCTGGCACTCCGTCGGCCCGGGCCGCGCACTCCTGGAGGGCGCCCCGCAGGACATCGGCCGGGCGTCGCGGGAGTTCCGACGCCAGGCCGAGCGCACGGTGCGTGACTGGCAGCAGGGCGTGCTCGACATGGTCCGCACGGAGGGCGCCGAGAAGCGCACCACCGCGCGGTTCCTGGCGTTCGGCGTCAACGGGCTGTCGGTGGCGCTCATGGTGGTGGTCTTCGCCCACACCGCCGGCCTCACCGGCGCCGAGGCCGGGATCGCCGGCGGCTCGGCGGTGCTCGGGCAGAAGCTGCTCGAGGCGGTCTTCGGCGACCAGGCCGTGCGCACTCTCGCCGCCCGCGCCCGCGAGGACCTCGACCGCCGGGTCGTCGAGCTGATGGCAGGCGAGCGGGGCCGCTGGACCGCGCTGCTCGACTCCCTCGCCGTCGACCGGGCGGCCCCGGACCGGCTGCGGAACGCCGCGCGGCGCGTCGACGACGAGTGGTTCGCGCGGCGCGCGGTCGACGTCCGCGAGGAGCGGGCGGCGCACCCCCACGGCCACGCGGAGGGCCACGCCGAACAACCGGCCGAATAGAAGGCCGCACTACCCGACCTCTACAGTTGTTGCCCCACCCGTGTGCGCTCAGAGGGAGCAGATGACGACCTTGCTGGAGGGAGCCAAGAAGCTGGTCTCCCGGTCCTCCGACGTCGGTGCCCTGGTCGCCGGGCTCGAGACCGCGGTGACCAACGCCCGCGGGCGCCTCGACGACGAGCTCGTCGACGCCGCGCAGGAGGTCGTCGACCGTGCCTCGGGCCGGCTCCTGCTCACCGCCGACCACACGATCATCGCGATCGCCGGCGCCACCGGGTCCGGCAAGTCGTCGACCTTCAACGCGCTCACCGGGCTGGAGCTCTCCGCGGTCGGCGTACGCCGCCCCACCACGTCGTGGGCCACTGCCTGCGTGTGGGGCACCGAGGGCGCCCCGGAGCTGCTGGAGTGGCTGGGCATCCCGGCCCGGCACCAGGTCACCCGCGACTCGATGCTCGACGTCGGCCGCGAGGACCGGCGCCTCGACGGCACCGTGCTGCTCGACCTGCCCGACCACGACTCCACCGAGGTCTCCCACCACCTCGAGGTCGACCGTCTGGTGAAGCTCGCCGACCTGCTGGTGTGGGTCCTCGACCCGCAGAAGTACGCCGACGCCGCGATCCACGACCGCTACCTCAAGAAGCTCTCCGGCTACGGCGACGTGACCATGGTGGTGCTCAACCACATCGACACCGTGCCCGAGGACCGTCGCGAGGCGATGCTGGCCGACGTACGCCGGCTGCTCGACCAGGACGGCCTGGCCGACGTCCCGGTGCTGGCGATCAGTGCCCGGCACGGCATCGGCCTCGACCGGCTCAAGGACGAGATGGTCGAGCGGGCCACGTCCAAGAAGGCGATGCGCACCCGGCTCCAGGCCGACGTCCGCGCTGCTGCCGGCGCGATGGCGACGGCGTCCGGCACCGGCCGGCCCGGTACGCCGGCCCGTGACCGCACCGCCGAGCTCGAGGAGTCGTTCGCGGACGCGGCCGGGGTGCCGATCGTGGTCGACGCCGTGGCTGCCTCCACCCGCCTGCGCGCCCGCCGGGCCACCGGCTGGCCGGTCACGTCGTGGCTCTCCCGGTTGCGACCCGACCCGCTCAGGCGGCTGCACCTCGACCTCGGCAGCGAGGGCAGGGCGCTGACGAAGGCGGCGCGGACCTCGGTGCCCGAGCCGACCAGGGTGCAGCGGGCCCGCGTCGACGCCGCCGTGCGCGGTCTGGCCGACGACGTCGCGAAGGACCTCCACCGGCCGTGGCAGGACGCGGTGCGCAGGGCGTCGGTCCAGCACCTCGACGACATCGGAGACCGGCTCGACTCCACCCTCGCCGGCACCGACCTGGGCGTCGCCCGGATCCCGGTCTGGGCGGGCGTCGTGCGCGTGCTCCAGTGGCTGCTGATCACCTCGGCGGTGGCCGGAGCCGGCTGGTTGGCGGTGCTGGCGGTGATGTCCTACCTCAAGCTGCCCGAGCCCGAGACCCCGTCGGTGATCGGGGTCCCGGTGCCCACGCTGATGCTGCTCGGTGGCGTGCTGCTGGGCGTGCTGCTGGGCGTGCTCTGCTGGGTGCTGGTGGCGTTCACCGCCCGGGCCCGCGCGCATGCCGCCGACCGGCGGCTGCGGACCGGCATCCGCTCCGTGATCGCGGACCTGGTCACCAAGCCGATCGACGCCGAGCTCGAGGCCTACAACAAGGTCCGCCACGGGCTCAACGACGCCCTCTCCTGACCCGGTTTCCGTGCACAGGCACGGGTCGCCGGCCGGTTCTCCACAGGCCGTACGCCGGCGCGCCGCCGGCGTCGGCGGTCGCGCGCAGCCTTGTCGTCGCAAGGGCACCGACGACAGGAGTGAGAAGCCGATGAACGAGACCTTTGTGACCGTGCAGGGCTGGCTGGGCAACGACGTGGAGCTCAGGCAGGCGGGCGAGGCCCCGGTGGCGACGTTCCGGGTGGCGTCGACACCGCGCTACTGGAGCCGCCGCGACCGCGCCTGGACCGACGGCGACACCACCTGGTTCACCGTCAACGCGTGGCGGGCGCTGGGGGAGCACTGCGCCTCCTCGCTGCGCCGGGCCGACCCGGTCGTGGTGCACGGCCGGCTCACCTCCCAGGTGTGGAAGGACCAGGACGGCCACGAGCGGGTGACGCTGGTGATCGAGGCGGTCAGCGTCGGCCACGACCTCTCCCGCGGCACCAGCGCGTTCACCAAGCAGGTGCGCCCGGCCGAGCCCGACGACGCCGAGCTGCGCGAGCACAACGCCGCGCTCGGCAACGCCGGGCCGCAGGTCAGCAGCATCGACGGGGAGGCGGTCGCCCGGGAGGAGGGCGCTGCGCCCGACCCCGCGACCGACGGCACCGCGGCGTGAGGTGTCCCGAGCGGGGTCCGCGCAGCCCGCCCGATTGGAGCCACCGGACAGCCGCGCCGTAGGCTCACGGCCATGGCTGACTATGTCTTCACACTGCGCAACGTGCGCAAGGCGCACGGCGACAAGGTTGTCCTCGACAACGTGACCCTGTCCTTCCTCCACGGCGCCAAGATCGGCGTCGTCGGTCCGAACGGCACGGGCAAGTCGACGCTGCTGAAGATCATGGCCGGGCTCGACCACGCCAACAACGGCGACGCGATCCTCGACCCCGACGCCACGGTCGGCATGCTCCAGCAGGAGCCGCCGCTGAGCGAGGGCAAGACCGTCCTCGAGAACGTCGAGGAGGCGGTCCACGAGATCAAGGGGAAGCTCGATCGCTTCAACAAGATCTCCGAGGAGCTCGCGGACCCCGACGCGGACTACGACAAGCTCCTCGCCGAGATGGGCGACCTGCAGACCGACCTCGACCACGCCAACGCATGGGACCTCGACAGCCGGCTCGACCAGGCCATGGACGCGCTGCGCTGCCCGCCTGCCGACGTGCTGGTCGACAACCTGTCCGGTGGTGAGCGGCGCCGCGTGGCGCTGTGCAAGCTGCTGCTGCAGCAGCCCGACCTGCTGCTGCTCGACGAGCCCACCAACCACCTCGACGCCGAGTCCGTCCAGTGGCTCGAGGGCCACCTCGCGTCGTACCCGGGCGCCGTCCTCGCCGTGACCCACGACCGGTACTTCCTCGACAACGTCGCGCAGTGGATCCTCGAGCTCGACCGTGGCAAGACGCACCCGTACGAGGGCAACTACTCGACGTACCTCGAGACCAAGAAGGACCGCCTCAAGATCGAGGGCCAGAAGGACGCCAAGCGCGCCCGGATGCTCGAGAAGGAGCTGGAGTGGGTCCGGTCGAACCCGAAGGCACGCCAGGCCAAGAGCAAGGCGCGCCTCCAGCGCTACGAGGAGATGGCGGCCGAGGCCGACCGGATGCGCAAGATCGACACCTCCGAGATCAACATCCCGGCCGGTCCGAGGCTCGGTGACGTGGTGCTCGAGGCGAAGGGTCTCGGCAAGGGCTTCGAGGGCCGCACGCTCATGCACGACCTGTCGTTCTCGCTGCCGCGCGCCGGCATCGTCGGCGTGATCGGCCCGAACGGCGTCGGCAAGACGACCCTGTTCCGGATGATCACCGACCAGGAGCAGCCCGACGAGGGCGACCTCACCGTCGGGCAGACCGTGAAGATCTCGTACGTCGACCAGAGCCGTGGCGGCATCGACCCCATCAAGAACGTCTGGGAGGTGGTCTCCGACGGGCTCGACTTCATCAAGGTCGCGAACTTCGAGATGAACTCCCGTGCGTACGTCGCGTCGTTCGGGTTCAAGGGCCCGGACCAGCAGAAGAAGGCCGGCGTCCTGTCCGGCGGTGAGCGCAACCGTCTCAACCTCGCGCTCACGCTGAAGATGGGTGGCAACCTGCTGCTGCTCGACGAGCCGACCAACGACCTCGACGTCGAGACCCTGTCCTCGCTCGAGGACGCGCTGCTCGACTTCCCGGGCTGTGCCGTGGTCACCTCCCACGACCGGTGGTTCCTCGACCGCGTCGCCACCCACATCCTCGCCTGGGAGGGCGACGAGGAGGACCCGGCGAGCTGGTTCTGGTTCGAGGGCAACTTCGCGGCCTACGAGGAGAACAAGGTCGAGCGCCTCGGCGTCGAGGCGGCCCGCCCGCACCGGGTCACGCACCGCCGCCTGACCCGCGACTGACCCCCGTCCTCCACAGCCACCCCGCTCCACCCACGGTGACCCGGCACAAGATGTGCCGGGTCACCGTCGATCTTGCGTGGTGAGTCGGCACAGGATGTGCCGGGTCAGTGGTGGGAGTCGGCGTACGCGTCGAGGGCGGAGCGCCACAGGCGCGGGAACGCGACCGGACCGATGAGCCGTTGCCCGAGCAGGATCGCACTGCCGCGCAGCCCGCGCGGGTCGTGGTGGTCGACGGCGCACTCGAGCCGACTGCCGCCATCGGGCAGGCCGTGGATGTCGATGTCGCCGGTGCCCGCGTCGCAGTGGTCGCTGTCCAGCAGGTCCCAGTGGATGTGCCGAGAGTCCGGCCACTCGTAGCGGAGCTGCACCCAGATGGCCGTACCTGCGCTACCCTCCCGGGCCACCGCCCAGGTGTCGCCCTGCTCGACGAGGCGGTACTTCGCGGGATCGAGGGTCCGGCGCCAGGTCGTGAGCCGCTGGTCGGAGAAGTCCGTGAACGCCGTGAGGACCTGGGCAGGGGTGGCCCGGGTCTCGAGATGGAAGTGGAAGAGCATCCTGGAATCCTGTCCCGTGACCCGCCGGGTCAGCGGATGTCGACCTCGGGGTGCGCGGCACTGAGCTTGTCCACGACCGCGTCCATGACCCGGCCCATGGCGGCGAAGTCGTCGGCGTCGGCGATGTCGACGAGGTGCTCGCGCACTCCGGTGACGTGCGTAGGCGCGGCCTCGACCAGCAGGGCGTACCCCTGGTCGGTGAGCTGCGCGACGATGCCCCGGCCGTCGTCGCCGGACTTGCAGCGCTCGACCCAGCCGGCCGCCTCCATGCGCGAGATCGTGTGCGTGATCCGGCTGCGGCTGAAGCGCATCGCGTCGGCGAGGGTCGACATCCGGAGCGCGTGCTGGTCGGCCTCGGAGAGCCGGACCAGCACTTCGTACTCGTTGAGGCCGATGCCGAAGGCCTCGCGCAGCTCGTCGTCGAGTCGGTCCATGAGGAGGGTCTGCCCGACCAGGTAGGCGCGCCAGGTGTGCTGCTGGTCCTGGTCAAGCCAACGGGCCCGAGTGTCGGTCACGGTCAGCAGTCTAGGGCGTGGCACTCCTGAAACCGTGTCCGCGGCGTGGCGCACGATGGTCGCATGCAGGTCACCCGCGACGCCGTCCTCCGTCACCGCGTGCACGCCCACAGCTCGACGGCTCCGGTCCCGGGGACGACGCGAGCATCCTCGACCTGGGTGCCCAGGACACCGGTCCGGACGGCGCAGCGTGGGCGCTGGCGCTGCGCGGGTGCACGGTCCCGGCCGAGGAGCTGGTGCTCGCCTGGACGCTGCGCGGGGCGCCGCACTTCTACCGTCGGGCCGAGGGCGCCCACGTCGCCGCCGCGGTGGCGCCGCTCAGCGAGGCGGACGCCGCCAAGCGGGTCTTCGACGCGTCGAAGCCGTTGCGGGAGGCCGGCATCCCGGTGCTCGACGCCCTCGACCGGGTGGCCGCCGAGATGCGCGACATCGTCACCGAGCCGACCGGGAAGGGCGACCTGTCGAGCGCGCTGACCGAGCGGCTGGACGCGCCGTACCTCCGCTGGTGCCGGCCGTGCCAGGCCACGCACTCCTACGAGCAGACGTTCCGGCTCTCCGCGCTGCGGGCCGGGCTGGAGCTCGAGCCGGGCACGTCACCGCCGGTGCTGCACCGGATCCCGGGCTGGCGCGGCCCGGCGCGGAGCGTGCCCGCGCACCTGGACCCGGTCCGGGCGGCGCTCCGGCTGCTCGGGCCGTCCACGCCGCAGCAGGTCGCGGCGTACGTCGACGCGCCGGTGAAGGAGATCAGGGCGCACTGGCCCGAGGACGTCGAGCCGGTCGAGGTCGAGGGCACGACGCTGGACGCGCTCGCGGACGACGTCGCGGCGCTGCGCGACCCGGTGCCGGTCGACGGGGTGCTGCTGCTCGGCCCGTTCGACCTGTTCCTGCAGGGCCGCGACCGCGAGCTCGTGGTGCCGGACCCGGCGGCCCGCAAGGACCTGTGGCGGGTGCTCGGCCGCCCGGGCGGGGTGCTCGCCGGCCACGAGGTGGTCGGGTCCTGGCGGCCCCGCTCGTCGGGCAGGAAGCTCCGCCTCGCCGTGACCATGTGGTCCGGAGGCGACATGCCCGACGGCGTGGCCGAGCAGGGCGAACGCCTGGCCGCGCACCGCGGCCAGGCGTTCGACGGTTTCGTGGACGGCTGACGTCCGGGCCGGGGTCAGACCCGCTCGAGGATCAGGGCCATGCCCTGGCCGCCGCCGACGCACATCGTGATCAGGCCAGTGCTCTTGTCGTGCCAGTCCAGCGAGTTGAGCATCGTGTTCTGGAGCCGGGCGCCGGTCATGCCGAACGGGTGGCCGATGGCGATCGCGCCGCCGTTGACGTTGAGCTTGTCGAGGTCGATCCCGAGGTCCTGGTACGACGGCACGACCTGCGCCGCGAACGCCTCGTTGATCTCGACCAGGTCGATGTCGCCGATCGACATGCCGGCGTTGGCGAGGGCCTTCTTCGTCGCCTCGACCGGGCCGAGGCCCATGATCTCGGGGGAGAGGCCGGACACGCCGGTGGAGACGATCCGCGCCAGCGGGGTCAGCCCGAGCTCGGCGGCCTTGGTGTCCGACATGACGACCACCGCGGCGGCGCCGTCGTTGAGCGGGCAGCAGTTGCCGGCGGTGACCACGCCGTCGGGCCGGAAGACCGGCTGGAGCTGCGACACCGCGTCGTAGGTGACGCCCGCGCGCGGGCCGTCGTCGGCGGTGACCACCGTGCCGTCCGGCGTCGTGACCGGCGTGATCTCGCGCGCCCAGAAGCCGTCGGCGATGGCTTTCTCGGCGAGGTTCTGCGACCGGACGCCGAACTCGTCGAGCTCCTTGCGGTCGAGGCCGCGCTGGCTGGCGAGGTTCTCCGCGGTCTGACCCATCGCGATGTAGGCGTCGGGGAGTGCCCCGCCCTCGCGCGGGTCGTGCCACACCTGGCCGCCCTCCGCCTGCTTCTCGGTCCGCGCGACGGCGTCGCCGAAGAGCGGGTTCTGGGTGCCGGGGATGTGGTCGGAGGTGCCGTTGCGGAAGCGGGACACGGTCTCCACGCCCGCGGAGACGAACACGTCGCCCTCGCCGGCCCGGATCGCGTGGAACGCCATCCGCGTGGTCTGCACCGACGACGCGCAGTAGCGGGTGATGGTCGCAGCCGGGACGGTGTCCATCCCGTTGATCACGTTGACGACGCGGCCCATGTTGAAGCCCATCTCGCCGCCGGGGAGGCCGCAGCCGAGATAGAGGTCGTCGACGTCCGCGGGCTCCAGGGCCGGAACCTTCGCCAGCGCCTCCCGGACGATCAGGGCGGCGAGGTCGTCGGGACGGAAGTCCTTGAGCGACCCCTTGTTGGCGCGCCCGATCGGGGTGCGGGCGGCGGAGACGATGACGGCTTCGGGCATGCGGAGACTCCGTTCGACGGGGCGGGCCGCACCGGACCGCCGCGGTGGATCGCTGGGGACGACGCCACCCTAGCCCCGGGCGCCGCCCGCGACCGTGTGGGATTCCTCATGGCCGGTGACCGCGCCGAGGAGCAGCGCGACGCTCTCCTCGACGTACGGGCGGCGTCGTGTGGCGGGCTGGAGCAGCGCTCCCATGAGCACCCCGTCGAGCGCGGCCACCAGCGTCGCTGAGCGGTTCTGGCCGCGGTCCCGACCGGCCTGCTCGAGGATCCCGTCGACGGCGTCGACGAGCTCGCTGCGCCAGGTCGTGAAGACGGCGGCGAGCTGGGGGTCTCGAGTGGCCTCCATGGTGAGCTCGAGCTTGGCGACGAGGAGCGCGCGCGCATCGAGCCAGCGCAGGAACAGCTCCGAGGTCAGCTCGACGGCCCGCTCGTGGTCTCCCGTGCAGCCGGCCAGCTGATCCCTGAGGGCTCGGACGTCAGTGGTGAGCCGGCTCGCGACGTAGCTGCCCAGGGCGCTGATCATGGCGTGGCGAGTCCGGAGGTACGCCGAGCAGCTGCCCTCGGGGAGTCCCGCCTGGCGGTCCACGGCGCGGTGGGTGAGCCCACGCAGCCCGTGGGCGGCGACCACCTCGATCGCGGCGTCGACGAGCAGCCGGCGGCGCGGGCTGAGCTGGTCGGCCTCGAGCATCCGGTCCTCCTGTCCTGACGGCCTGTCCCTGGCGACGGTCGACGTCC
This sequence comes from Nocardioides guangzhouensis, assembly GCF_004519545.1. GTDB lineage: Bacteria > Actinomycetota > Actinomycetes > Propionibacteriales > Nocardioidaceae > Nocardioides > Nocardioides guangzhouensis. The sequence goes on along the minus strand of NZ_SDKM01000001.1, from coordinate 164,983 downwards.
GGGCGCCTGTGGTTCAGAACACTATCGGCTGGTCTTGCCACGGCCTTTCTACAGATGTAGTTTCTACATACGTAGAGAACATCCGAGAGGAGAACTGCCATGACCTTCGAGCTCTTCGACCCCGCCGTCGTCCGCCTCTTCGTCGGCCTGGTCGCCGTCGTCGCCCTGGTCGGCCTGGTCGGTGTCGCGACCCTCGCCGCACCCGGTGTGCGAACCCTTGCCCGGCACCGCACGACCCGCCGCTCGCGCCGCCAGTCGCTGCGCGACTACTACGGACACGTCACCCACGCCCACTGAGCAGGACCCGCCCGGCGCCCGCCGGGCGGTCTGACACCATCGGGGGGTGCGCCACGTCTACGAGTGCCCCGTCCGCTGGGCCGACCTCGACCTGCTCGGCCACGTCAACAACGTGACGTACGTCGACTACCTGCAGGAGGCGCGGGTCGACATGCTCCTGACCCACGCGCCCGACAGCCGGGCCGAGGACCTGGCCGAGGGCGTGGTCGTGGTCCGGCACGAGGTGAGCTTCGTGGCGCCGATGACCTTCCGGCTCCACCCGGTGAAGATCGAGTCCTGGGTGACCGACATCCGCGCGGCCTCGTTCACGATGGCCTACGAGATCTATGACGACGCCGACGACGGTGGCCGGACCGTCTACGCCCAGGCCAAGACCGTGCTCACGCCGTACGTCTTCGCCGACGAGCGTCCCCGCCGGATCACCCCCGACGAGCGGGCGACGCTCGAGCGGTTCCTCGGCGACGACCCGCTGGCCACGGTCCGCGAGCGCAGCGAGCCGAAGCAGCTGGCGGGCGGGCACTACCCGCTGCACGTCCGGTTCTCCGACGTCGACGTCTACGGGCACGTCAACAACGTGAAGTACTTCGAGTACTTCCAGGAGGCCCGGATCCGCTACCTCATGAGCGTCTGGGAAGCCGCCGCCCCGGGCGACCGCGAGGTCCCGCTGGTGATAGCGCAGATGGACGTCGACTACAAGGTGCCGATCCTCTTCCGCCCCGAGCCGTACGACGTCCACAGCTGGGTCTCCGCCGTCGGCCGGTCGTCGTTCGTCGTCCAGTCCGAGATCCGTGACGGCGACACCTTGCTCAGCCGGGCCCGGGTCGTGGCGGTCACCTTCGACGCCGCCACCCAGCGGGCGGCGCCGGCGCCCGAGGCCTACCGGGAGCTGCTCCGGGCCGAGCTGGCCCGCACCAGCTGAGCGCGCGAGCCGTCAGAGCAGGTTCGGTCCGGCGGGGATGTCCTCGTCGAACGTGTTGACCATGAACTGCGCCGCGTGCGTGACGTAGTCCCAGAACTGCTGGTCCTGCTCCGGGGTCAGGTCGACCGCGTCCAGGCCCGCGCGGAAGTGCGTCAGCCAGTGCTCCTTGGCGCGCGGGGTCACCGCGAACGGCGCGTGCCGCATGCGCAGCCGCGGGTGCCCGCGCTGCTCGGAGTACGTCGTCGGGCCGCCCCAGTACTGCACGAGGAACATCCGGAAGCGCTCCTCGGCCGGGCCGAGGTCCTCCTCGGGGTAGAGCGGTCGGAGCACCGGGTCGGTCGCGACGCCCTCGTAGAACACCTCGACGATGCGGTGGATGACGTCGTACCCACCGATCTCGTCGTAGAACGTCGTCGCCTCACTGGTCACCCGACCATTGTGCAGATGCGGCCCACCGGTTCCGAATCGGGCGTGGAAGACTCGCAAGCGACCACCCGCACCGACGAAGGAGCGATTCGCAGATGGCTACCACCCGCACCGCCACGACCCGCTGGGAGGGCTCCCTGTTCGAGGGCGCCGGCAAGACGACGTTCGAGTCCAGCGGTCTCGGCACGTACGACGTCTCGTGGCCCGCTCGCGCCGAGGAGCCGAACGGCAAGACCAGCCCCGAGGAGCTCATCGCAGCCGCCCACTCGGCCTGCTTCTCGATGGCCTTCTCCAACGGCCTCGCCAAGGCCGGCACCCCGCCAACCTCGCTCGACACCAAGGCGGACGTCGAGTTCACCCCCGGCACCGGAATCACCGGGATCCACCTCACCGTGACCGGCACCGTCGAGGGGATCAGCGAGGAGGACTTCGTGGCCGCGGCCGAGGACGCGAAGGCCAACTGCCCGGTCAGCCAGGCGCTCACCGGCACCACGATCACCCTGTCGGCCTCGCTGGCCTGAGCGACCACGCGACGTACGACGGCGCCGGCTGGGACTCCCCGGACCGGCGCCGTCCTGCGTCCGGCTCCGGCCGAGCGGCCAGGTCTTGTGGGTCGAGCGGCCAGGTCTTGCGCTAGGACGTGGCGACGTCGCCGGCCGACGACTCCTGCGGCTCGCGCACGCCGGCCGACGGCGTGGCCGTGTCGCGGTGCCAGATCACCTGGTGCGGGTAGGGGATCGCGATGCCCTCGTAGTCGAAGCGGGCCTTGATCCGCTGCCGCATCTCGCGGGCGACCGCCCACTGCTCCATGGGCGCGGTCTTGAGGGTGACCCGGACGGTGACCCCCTCCGGACCGATCGCCTCGACGCCCCAGACCTCGGGCTCCTCGATGATCAGGCCCTTGAACTCCTCGTCCTCCCACAGGTCGTGGGCGACGTCCTTGAGCACGCTGCGGACCTTGACCAGGTCCTCGCTGTAGTCGACGCCGACGTCGAGCACGGTGCGCGCCCAGTTCTGGCTCATGTTGCCGACCCGGATGATCTCGCCGTTGCGGACGTACCAGACGGTGCCGTTCACGTCGCGGAGCCGGGTCACTCGCAGGCTCACCGCCTCGACGGTGCCGCTGGCCTCGCCGAGGTCGACGACGTCACCGACGCCGTACTGGTCCTCGAAGATCATGAAGATCCCGGACAGGAAGTCCTTCACCAGGCTCTGGGCGCCGAAACCGAGGGCGACGCCGAGGATCCCGGCGCTGGCGATCAGCGGTGCGATGTCGTAGCCGAGCTCCGAGATCGCCATGATCATCACGATGGTGAAGATCACACCGGACGAGATGCTCTTGAGCAGCGTCCCCATGGTGCGGGCCCGCTGCACGCGGCGGGTGGCCGCCGTCGGGTCCGCCTGCTTGAGGGCGGCGCCGACGGAGGTCTGGCCCACCGACATCCGGCTCATCCGACCGGGGAGCACGCCGTCCTCGGCGCGCTTCACGACCCGGTCGATCAGCTTGTTGATCACCCACCGTGCGACGAACCCGATGATGATGAGGCCGGCGATCGCGAGCGGCTTCCCGATCAGCCAGGATGCGGCGTCTGACGCGGTCTCGTTGGCGGTCATCTTCCACATGACGCGGCACGAGAGGTCCTGGTCGGGCGCGCACGCGGCGTATTCCTTGAGTCCGGGCATGGGTAACGAGGCTACGGATCTGGTGGCGCGGGTCAAGTCGGGGAACCGATACCATTCCGGGTGTGAACCCGACCCCCGTCCAGACCTCTGTACGCCGCGCGGCGCGCCGCGTGACCGCCCTCACGTCGCTGGGTCTGGTGGCCGCCGTGACGCTGCTCACGACGCCCGCCCACGCGACCGGGACGCCCGAGGGGTGGAGCAACCCCGAGAAGGTCGACCCGGCGTATGCCATGGCCCTGCTGATCGGCGGCCCGATCCTGCTGTTCGTGGTGATCACCTTCCTCGTCTACGCACCCGCGCTGGCACGTGGCGAGCGGGTGGCTCCCGGCGCGGCCGAACCGGAGAACGAGTGGTTCGGCGGCCCGCGCCAGGGTGTCGAGGCGGCCGACAAGGTCGACGTCAAGGAGCTCGAGGGCAAGGGAACGGGTGGGGCAAGTGGCCGCTGGTGATCACCTCTCCGCCCGCGACCGGCAGCAGATCGACAAGGCGATCCGCCGGGCCGAGACGCAGTGCCGCTACGAGATCTCGGTCTTCGTGGGCGCCGCGGAGTCCGAGTCACAGCCGTTCGCGCAGCGCCTGCACGCGGCCCTGGCCGCACCCGCCCGCAGCATCCTGGTGATGGTCGACCCGGTCGCCCGGCTGCTCGAGATCGTCACCGGGGCCGACGTGCGCCGCGACCTCCGGGACAGCGAGGTCGAGCTGGTGGTCCTGGAGATGCAGTCGTCGTTCGCCACCGGCGACCTCCTCGACGGCCTCACCCGGGGCATCAACATGCTCGCCGAGCACGCCACGCCGCAGCGCACCCTGCACGCCGAGGCCTGAATTCGCTGACCCGGCACAAGATGTGCCGGCTCGCCGCTCCTGAGCCACGCTGACCCGGCACAAGATGTGCCGGGTCAGCGACGTGAGGGGAGTGGCCGGTCAGCCCTGCGCGTCCCGGGCCTGCCCGGCGAGGTAGCGGGCGACGTCGGCCCGGCCCTCGCGGACGTAGCGGATCGCGCCGGGGTTCGCAGTGGTGGTCTCCAGCCACGCGTCGACCTTGTCCAGCAGCTCCGGCGAGGCGAGCGGCCGCGGGAAGATGAACTCCAGTGCGGTCGACGCCTTGTGCGTGCCCAGCCGCTCCCAGGTGGAGTCGACGGCGTCGAGGTAGCGGTCGACGTACGGCGCGAGCACGGCGTCCTGGCCCGGCGCCTGGAAGGCGAGGACCACCGAGCGGTGCGTCTCGTTCGGCACGTCGTCGCGGACCATCGCCTGCTCCCACGCCTCGGCCTTGGCCTCGGCCGTCGGGCGGGCGGCCCGCGCGGCGGCGGCGTGCTCCTGGCCGGAGATCGTGTTGTCGCGCTGCAGCTCGGCGTCGATCATGTCGGCGTCGGCACGACCGCCCCGGGCCAGCCCGTGCAGCAGCGTCCAGCGCAGGTCGGTGTCGACCTCCAGGCCCTCGAAGGCGAGGGTGCCGGCGAGCAGCCCCTCGAGGTCGGTCAGCGCCTGGTCGCTGTGCGCGGCCGCGGCGAACGCGCGGACGAACGACAGCTGGTGGTCGCTGCCCGGGAGGGCGTTCTCCAGCAGCTTGCGCAGGCCCTGCTCCCAGCGCTCCTTGAGGGCCGGGCGGTTGGCCGGCGCGGAGAAGCTGTTCGCCGCCTGCGCGCCGTAGCCGGGGATCCGGCTCACGCCGAACGCGTCGGTCTCGGTGCCGATGTTGGCCAGCACCAGGTCGACGAAGTCGGAGGCGCTCATCTCGGCGTCGCGGGTCATGTCCCACGCCGCGCCCCAGCACAGCGCCCGGGCCAGCGAGTCGTCCAGGCGGGCCAGGCCGCCGACCACGGTGGCCAGCGAGCGCTCGTCGAGGCGGATCTTGGCGTAGGTCAGGTCGCCGTCGTTGAGCAGCAGCAGGTCGGGCTGCTTCTCGCCGACCAGGTCCGCGATCTCGGTGGCGGCACCCTGGATGTCGACCTCGACGTTGCGGCGACGGACCAGCCGGCCGTCCACGTCGTCGTACAGGCCGATGCCGATGCGGTGCCGGCGCAGGGTCGGGTAGTCCGCGGCCGCGGTCTGCACCACCGAGAACGCGGTGTAGCGGCCTTCCTCGTCGAGCGCGAAGTCGGAGCTGAACGTGTTGACGCCGGAGGTCTGCAGCCACTCCTGGCCCCAGGGGCCGAGGTCACGGCCGGAGGAGCGCTCCAGCGCACCGACCAGGTCGGCGAACTCGGCCGAACCGTAGGCGTGGGCGTGGAAGTACTCCTTGAGGCCGGCCAGGAAGTTCTCGAGGCCGACCCAGGCGACCAGCTGCTTGAGGATGCTGGCGCCCTTGGCGTAGGTGATGCCGTCGAAGTTCACCTCGACCGCGTGCAGGTCGTAGTTGTCGGCGGCGACCGGGTGGGTGCTGGGCAGCTGGTCCTGGCGGTAGGCCCAGTTCTTCCGGGCGTTGGTGAAACCGGTCCACGACTCGTCGAACTCGGTGGCCTCGACGGCGGCGTGGTAGCAAGCCCACTCGGCGAACGACTCGTTGAGCCACAGGTCGTCCCACCAGCGCATGGTGACCAGGTCGCCGAACCACATGTGCGCCATCTCGTGCAGGATCACCGAGCAGCGGAACTCGTAGAACGAGCGGTCCTGGCGGCTGCGGGGGAGGTACTCGTCGCGCAGGGTCACGCAGCCGGCGTTCTCCATCGCGCCCATGTTGTACTCCGGCACGTAGAGCTGGTCGTACTTCTCGAACGGGTAGGGGAAGCCGAACGCCTTCTCGAAGTAGGCGAAGCCCTGGCTGGTCAGCTTGACCAGCTCGTCGCGGTCGAGGTGCTCGACCAGCGACTGGCGGCAGTAGTGGCCGAGCGGGATGGTGCCGTGCTCGCCCTCGTACGTGTCGAGGAACTCGTGGTACTCGCCGGCGACCACGGCGGTGATGTACGTCGACATCCGCCGCGTCGGCGGGAACTCCCACACCGCCTTGCCGTCGCCGAGGTCGCGCGGCTGCGGGGTCGGCGCGTTGGACACGACCTTCCAGTGCTCCGGCGCGGTCACGTTGAACACGAACGACGCCTTGAGGTCGGGCTGCTCGAACGTGGTGAACACCCGGCGGGCGTCGGGGACCTCGAACTGCGAGTAGGTGTAGACGCGGTCGTCGGCCGGGTCCACGAACCGGTGCAGGCCCTCACCGCTGCGGCTGTACGTGCAGTCCGCCTCCACGACCAGCACGTTGTCGGCCTGCAGGCCGATCAGCGCGATCCGGCTGTCGGCGTACGCCGTGCCCGGGTCCAGCTCGACGTCGTTCAGCGTGATCCGGTGCACGGTCGCGCCGACGAGGTCGGCGAACGTCTCGGCACCCGGCTCGGAGCAGGTGAACCGGATCGTCGTGGTCGAGCCGAAGGTGGTCTCGCTGGTCGTGAGGTCGAGGTCGATGGTGTACGACTCGACGGCGAGGATGCCGGCGCGGGTCTGCGCCTCCTCGCGGGTGAGGTTGGTTCCAGGCATGGCCGCATCATGTCACCTGGGTCACAGCATTTTTGCATCGGCAGGATGGGTGAGTGACGGAAGAGGCGGACGATCATCATCGCGTTCCGTCGGGGAGGTGGCCGCGACCTCCGGCGGCTCGGGACCATGTCCCGGCAGGTGGCACGCGTGGTCGGGCTCACCACCTGACCGGGAATGTCTGGACCTTGCCTTGGTTGTACCAAGCATGGACACTGCTGACTTCTGGTTCGACCCGATGTGCCCGTTCGCCTGGATCACCTCCCGCTGGATGCTCGAGGTCGAGAAGGTCCGCGACATCCGCGTCGACTGGCACGTGATGAGTCTCGGCTACCTCAATCAGGACAAGGACATCCCCGACGCGTACCGCGAGATGCTGAAGCCGGCCTGGGGCCCGGTCCGCGTGCTGGTCGCCGCGGCCCAGCAGCACGGCGACGACGTCCTGCTCCCGCTGTACACCGCGATGGGCACCCGGATCCACCTCGAGAAGCAGCCGATCGACCGCGACCTGGTCGTCGCCTCGCTCGAGGAGGTCGGCCTCTCCACCGACCTGGCCGACGCGATGGACTCCACGGAGTACGACGCGGAGGTCAGGAAGTCGCACCACCGCGGCATGGACCAGGTGGGCGACGACGTCGGCACCCCGACCATCGCCTTCAACGGGTCCGCGTTCTTCGGCCCGGTGCTCAGCAGGATCCCGCGTGGCGAGCAGGCCGGCAGGCTGTGGGACGGCGCCGTCGCGCTGGCGGAGTTCCCGTACTTCTACGAGATCAAGCGCAGCCGCACCGGCGAGCTCGACTTCAGCTGAGCACGCTCGGCTGAGCCTGCTCGGCTGGGCCTGGCCCGGGGTGGGTCGGGCCTAGCCTCCGCCGGCGGTGGCCGCCGTCGAGGCCACCACAGCCGCGGAGACCGCCGCGGTCGCCGCGGCGATCGCGTCCCTGACCGCTCTGGCGGCCCAGGCTCCCTCGGAGATCTCCTTTGCGCGCCGCTTCACCTCCGAGGCGGGCACGCCGTCGCGCGGCACCACCTTGTGCGCCCGCCCGATCGCGTGCAGCAGCGCGACCAGGGCGGCGGTCCGCTCGTCCGGGGTCAGCCCCTGCACCAGCGCCGCGGTGAGCCGGCGCCGTACCTCGTCCTCGCGGGCCACGTCCGCGACCGGCCACCGGGTCCGCGGGAACACCCCGAGCACCCGCCCCCGCCGCTCCTCGAGCACGCCCGCGGCCACCAGCCGCCCGGTCAGCGTCTCCTTCAGCCCCTTGCCGAGCCGGTTGACCAGGTCCTGCGCGGACCGCGGCCGCTCGGCCACGGTGGCCAGCGCGTCGACCAGCAGCGGGTCGTCCAGCGCCGGTGTCCCGGTCGGGCGCACCTTCGCCGACCGCCACGCCCCCTCCTTGCGCACCTCCACCGACCCGGCCAGGGCCAGCTCCAGCAGCAGCGCCCCGCCGAGGACGGTGTGCGGGTACGCCGTGGAGGTCAGGCTGCCCTTCTCGTCGTCGAGCAGCAGGAGGAGCAGGTCCTCCGCGATCAAGGGCATGCGCCGAGGTTAGCCCGCACCGCGGCCGTTCCATCCGGCAAGTGGCGGCGGACGACAGGCTCGGACGGGGACGCCGCGTCGTGCCGCACCACTTTCCGTGCACAACCCGGTCGCCCGACGCGGTCGTCCCCAGGCCGCTGTCCGAGCGTCCGGCCTGTGCGTCCCGAGGTCCGTGCCAGCCGGCACCGCGAGGTGTGTCCTGTCCCCGGTCGACGGGGCGCACCGGCGCTGCGCCGCGCGCAGCGGTTCGCCGATGGCCGGGCCGAGTCGCCGTGGAAGACCCTGCTCCGCCTGCGGCACGTGATGTGTGGCATCGATGTTGGGGGGTGTCGTCCGCCGCCACTTTCCGTTGCCGGTGCCGGCGGCCGGGGCCGCGCCCGCAAACCGGTGCGCGCGGTCGCGGTCCAGCCTCCTAGGATTCCCACCATGACCCACGTCCTGTCCGCCGTCGCCTGGCCGTACGCGAACGGCCCGCGCCACATCGGCCACGTGGCCGGTTTCGGCGTGCCCTCCGACGTCTTCAGCAGGTACATGCGGATGCTCGGGCACGACGTGCTCATGGTGTCGGGTACCGACGAGCACGGGACGCCGATCCTGGTCGCCGCCGACAAGGAGGGCGTGACCGCCCGGGAGCTCGCGGACAAGAACAACGCGGTGATCGTGCAGGACCTGCTCGACCTCGGGCTGTCCTACGACCTGTTCACGCGCACGACGACGGGCAACCACTACCTGACGGTGCAGGAGATGTTCCGCACCGTGCAGCGCAACGGCTACATGGTCGAGCAGACCGCGCAGGCCGCGATCAGCCCGTCGACCGGTCGCACCCTGCCCGACCGGTACATCGAGGGCACCTGCCCGATCTGCGGGTACGGCGAGGCGCGCGGCGACCAGTGCGACAACTGCGGCAACCAGCTCGACCCGACCGACCTGATCGACCCGCGCTCGAAGATCAACGGCGAGACGCCGGAGTTCGTCGAGACCCAGCACTGGTTCCTCGACCTGCCGGCCCTCGCCGACGCGCTGGGGGAGTGGCTCGACGAGCGCGAGGCGTCAGGCACCTGGCGGCCCAACGTCATCAAGTTCTCCCAGAACATCCTCAAGGAGATCCGGCCGCGGGCGATGACCCGCGACATCGACTGGGGCATCCCGGTGCCGGGCTGGGAGGACCAGCCGACCAAGCGGCTCTACGTCTGGTTCGACGCGGTGATCGGCTACCTCTCCGCCTCCATCGAGTGGGCCCGCCGCTCCGGCGACCCCGACGCGTGGCGCCGCTGGTGGAACGACCCCGAGGCCCTCGCCTACTACTTCATGGGCAAGGACAACATCGTCTTCCACTCCCAGATCTGGCCGGCCGAGCTGCTCGCGTACGACGGCCGGGGCACCCGCGGCGGCGAGCCGGGGGAGTACGGCGCGCTCAACCTGCCCACCGAGGTGGTCTCCTCGGAGTTCCTCACGATGGGCGACCGGCAGTTCTCCTCCAGCCGCGGCCACGTGCTGTACGTCGGCGACTTCCTGGCGCGCTACGGCCCGGACGCGCTGCGCTACTTCATCTGCGCGGCCGGCCCGGAGACCTCGGACGCCGCCTTCACCTGGTCCGACTTCGTGACCCGCAACAACTCCGAGCTGGTCGCCGGCTGGGGCAACCTGGTCAACCGCACCGCCACGATGATCGCGAAGAACTTCGGCGAGCTCCCGCCGGCCCGCGCCCTCGAGCCGGTCGACGAGGAGGTGCTCGCTGCGGTGCGCGCCGGCTTCGACACGGTGGGCGAGCTCATCGGCCGGCACCGGCTCCGGGCCGCCATCGCGGAGGCGATGCGGGTGGTCGGCGAGGTGAACAAGTACCTCACGGTCACCGAGCCCTACAAGATGAAGGACGAGTCCCAGCGCGAGCGGCTGGCCACCGTGCTGCACGTCGCCGCCCAGTGCGTCGTGGACTGCAACACCCTGCTCGCCCCGTTCCTGCCGCACTCGGCGAACAAGATCCACCTGGTGCTCGGCGGTGAGGGCGAGTTCATGCCGATGCCGCGGGTGGAGCAGGTCGAGGACCTCGACCCCGACCACGGGGCCGGGACCACCTTCTACCCGGTGATCACCGGCGACTACGCCGGGACCCCGTCGTGGACGTCACGGCCGGTCACGGTCGGGGCGAAGGTGGCGAAGCCGACCCCGGTGTTCACCAAGCTCGACACCGCGGTCGTGGACGAGGAGCTCGCCCGCCTGGGCGCCTGACCGGAAGGAGCAGCGTTGGTGCTGCACCCGCAGGCCCGCGCCGCCGTGGCGGCGTCGGCCTCCGTCCCGCCCGTGTGGACGCCCGGCCGCGACATCGCGGCGGCCCGTGCCGCCGACCGCGAGGCCGCGCTGGCCCAGCCCCGTGAGGACGTCGCCGAGGTGCGTGACGTCGACGCCGACGGCGTGCCCTGCCGGGTCTACGTGCCCGCCGGGGCCGCGCCGGGCACGGTGGTGCACCTGCACGGCGGCGGCTTCGTCTTCAACGACGTCGACGTGCACGACGCGGCCGCGCGCCGGCTCGCCAACCGGTCCGGCCTGACGGTGCTCAGCGTCGACTACCGACGGCCTCCCGAGCACCGCTTCCCCGCTGCCCCCGACGACGTCGACACCGTGCTGCGCTGGCTCGAGCGCACCGGCGAGACCGGCCCGGGCCCGACGTACGTCCACGGCGACAGCGCGGGCGGCAACCTCGCCCTGGTGGCCGCGCTCCGCAACCCGGGCCGGTTCCGGGCGGTGGTGCTGATCTACCCGTTCCTCGACCCTTCCGCCGGCTTCGGCAGCTACCACACCGCGGCCGACGGGTTCGGGATCCAGGAGGCCGCCTGGTACTGGCAGCAGTACGCCGGGTCCCCGGCCGACCTCGTCGACCCGGACCTCGCGCCGCTGCTCTCCGACCGGCTCGGCACCCTGCCGCCGGCCCTGGTGGTGACCGGCGAGCACGACCCGCTGCGCGACGAGGGCGAGCACCTGGTCGCCGTCCTCGCGGAGGCCGGCGTGGAGGTGGTCGGCACCCGCTACCTCGGCCAGGTGCACGGCTTCTGGCGGCACGCCGACGTGTTCGACGCCGCGGAGCCGCTCACTCGCCAGGTCGCCGGCTTCCTCCGGCAGCACGCCTGACCCGCGCCCTCGTCGCCGGGCGATAGCCTCGCGCGGTGGCGACGTACTCCTGGGTGAACGGGCGGGTGGCGGTCCTCCTCGGCGTGGTGACCGCGGCGCTGGCCGCGCTCAACGCGGTGCAGCAGGACTGGCTGCCGGCCATCGGCTTCGGCTGCTTCGCAGTCGCGATGGCGCTGCAGGCGCTGGACGACCTGCGCTGGCACGGCCGGCACGAGCCGTGGTCCGGACGGGCCCGCCAGTGGTTCGGCGCGACCACCGTGCTGGTGGCGCTGCTGATCCTCGGCGAGCTGCTGCTCGCCTGACTGACCCGCAGGCCTGGGCCGGCCGGGATGGCGGCCGGCCGGCCCGGGGCCGCCCGAGATGGCGGCCGGCCGGCCCGGGGCCGCGGAGGCCCCCGGACCGGCCGGGGCTCAGGTGATCAGTTGACGGGGGTCAGTTGACCGGGCTCTCCGCCAGGTGCACCGTGCCCGAGTGCTGGGCGCCGGAGGCGTCCCGCCAGGTGATGGCGACCGAGTCGCCGGGCTCGTGCTGCGCGAGCACGTCGCGCAGCGCGGCCAGGGAGCCGACCTTCGTGCCGTCCACCGCGGTCACGGTGTCGCCGGCGGTGACGCCGGCCTTGGCAGCCGGGCCGCCCTGCTCGACCTCGGCCACGCCGACACCGCCGGACGACTGGCCGGCCACGATGCCGAGGAACGGCGCGGGGCCGATGGTGACGTCACCGGACTCGTTGCCGGCCTCGATCTGGTCGACGATCGACAGCGCGTCGTGGATCGGGACCGCATAGCTCTCGACCGCACCGGTCGAGGACATCCCGGACGACGCGGCGGTGCTGATCCCGACCACCTCGCCCTGCGCGTCGTACATCGGGCCGCCGCTGTAGCCGGACACCACGGGTGCGTCGGTCTCGAGCAGGCCGGAGAGGTGCTCGGCGGCCGCGGAACCGGACTCGCGGGTGGTGATCGACTGGTCCTCGGCGGTGATCGTGCCGGAGGCCGCGAGCAGCTCGCCCTGGCCCATGGCGTTGCCCACCGCGGTGACCTGCTGCTGGAGCGTGGCCCCGTCGTTGTCGATGTGCACGGTGTCGAGGCCGGAGGCGTCCTGCAGGCGGATCAGGGCCACGTCGGACTTCGCGTCGTAGCCGACCACGTCCGCGTCGTAGGTCTTGCCGGTGCTGGCGACGGTCGCGGTGACCGAGGTCGAGCCCTCGACGACGTGGTAGTTGGTCAGCGCCAGACCGCTCGACGACAGCACCATGCCGGTGCCGGCGCCCGCGCCGTTGGGAAGCTCGGTGTTGACCAGGAGCACCCCCTTCGACTGCTGGTCGGTCGCCGCGGTGCCGGTCGCCTGGGTGTTGGCCCCCGGGACGGTCCACTGGCGGGAGCCGCCTCCGGGCATCTGGGGCACCAGGCCCTCGGAACCGCCGTTCGAGCCCTCGTTGGGCTGGGTGCCCCCGTTGGCGCTCGGGGACTGGCCGGCCACCGGGGCGGCGGCATGGTCGGCGATCGCCCAGGTCAGCGGGATGCCGATCGCGGCCGCCGCGACTCCGCCGACCAGGCCGCCGACCAGGGCCGCGCGCCAGGGACGGCGGCCGCGGTGGCTGCCGTACGGCGGGTAGGCGGCGTACGGGTGGGTCGGCCAGGGCTGCTGGGCGTACGGCTGCTGGGCGTACGGCTGGCCGGGCTGGCGGGGCTGCTGCTGACCCGGCTGCTGACCCGGCTGGGCGTGCTGGGGGGCGTGCTGGGGGGCCGGCTGCCCGGGGGCGGGGTAGCCGGTGGGGTACTGCGGGGCGGGGTACTGGTGGTACGCCGGGTACGGCGCGGGCCCGGTCGGGGCGGCGCCGGCGCCGGGGATCTCACGGGTGTCCTGGGTGGTCTCCTCGCGCGGCTCCTGCGGCCCCTCGGAGTCGGGGTGCGGGTTCGTGGTGTCCATGGCACTCATTCCAGCGCGTGATCCTGACAGGGTGGTTCGACGATGCTGTGGAAACCATGTGAACTCGCCGCGACCGGGTCTGCCAGACTCTCGCCCATGCGCGTGCACCTCGGATCGGACCACGCCGGCCTCGAACTCAAGGACCACCTGCTCACCTGGCTGGTCGACCAGGGCCACGAGGCGGTCGACCACGGTCCGTTCGTCTACGACGCGGAAGACGACTACCCGGTCTTCTGCCTGCGCGCCGCGGAGGCCGTCGCCGCGGACCAGTCCGAGGGCGTCGCGGCGCTCGGGGTCGTGATCGGCGGCTCCGGCAACGGCGAGCAGATGGCCGCCAACAAGGTGGCCGGCATCCGGTCCGCGCTGGTGTGGTCGGAGGAGACCGCGGTGCTGGCCCGCGAGCACAACGACGCCAACGTGGTCTCGGTTGGTGGGCGCATGCACACGGTCGACGAGATGACCCGCTTCGTCGAGGTCTTCCTCGCCACCCCGTTCTCCGGCGTGGAGCGGCACGTCCGCCGGATCGGCCAGCTCGCGTCCTACGAGTCGACCGGGGAGCTGCCGCCGCTGCCCCCGTCGGCGCTGCTGGGGGACACACCGGACCCGGACACCGATGCCTGAGGGGCACACCCTCCGTCGGCTCGCCGACGACCTGGCCGGCGCGTTCGCCGGCCGGACGGTGCACGTCAGCAGCCCGCAGGGCCGGTTCGCCGCCGACGCGGCGGTGCTGGACGGGCAGACCCTGCTCGGTGCCGACGCGGCCGGCAAGCACCTGTTCGTGGAGTTCGCGGGCGAGCGGTTCGTGCACGTCCACCTCGGCCTGATCGGCACCTTCCTGGTCCACACCGGGGCGGCCGCGGTGCCTCCGCCGGTCGGCCAGGTGCGACTCCGGCTGGTGGCCGCCGACGGCGACCACGCGTCGTACGCCGACCTCCGGGGTGCCACCCAGTGCGAGCTGGTCGGCCTCCTGCAGCGCGACGCGGTGTTGGCGCGCCTCGGCCCCGACCCGCTGCGGCCCGACGCCGCCCCCGAGCGGGCGTGGCACCGGATCTCGCGCAGCCACCGGCCGATCGGCGACCTGCTCATGGACCAGGAGGTCATCGCCGGCGTCGGCAACGTCTACCGCGCGGAGGTGCTGTTCCGGCACCGGCTGCACCCGCTCCGGCCGGGCAACACGCTGCGCCGCAGCCAGTTCCGGGCGGTCTGGGACGACCTCGTCGCGCTGATGACCGAGGGGGTCCGCACCGGCCGGATCGACACGGTTCGGCCCGAGCACACCCCCGAGGCGATGGGGCGCTCGCCGCGGAAGGACGACCACGGGGGAGAGGTCTACGTCTACCGCCGCAACGGGATGCCGTGCCACGTGTGTGGGAAAAACGTGCGCACCGAGGTGCTTGTGGGGCGAAACTTGTTCTGGTGCCCGCGCTGCCAGCCGCGGTTCCGCTCCCGTGCCTCACATGGAAGTGACGCGTGATGTCCTCCTCCTCGTCGTCCGTCGGCGCGCGCATGCGCCGCTCGGTCGGCCGGTTGCGCCGCCGTACCACCAGCAAGGAGACGTGGTGGCTGGTCTTCCTGGTCGCGGTGACGGTCTTCTTCTTCGTCCTGGTCACGACCTGGCCGCGGTTCTGGCCGCTGACCCTGCTGGTGCTGCCGATGGTGGCCGCTCACCTCGTCCTGGGCCCGCGGGTCCTCCCGTGGTTCGTGGTCTTCAACCTGGCTGCCCTGACCGCGCTGTCCGTGGTCGTCACCACCCGGCTAGGCGAGGTCACCGCCGGACGCGTGATCGCGGTCGCGGTGATCTTCGCGGTCGGCTTCATCGTGCTGCTCACGTCGTTCCGCCGCTCGCGGCTCGGCGTGGCCGGCACCATCGGTGAGTCGATGCTGGTCGACCTCCGCGACCGGATCATGAGCCAGGGCATGCTCCCGGCGCTGCCGCCCGGCTGGTACGCCGAGTCCGCGCTGCGCTCCGCCGGCGGCACCCCGTTCGCAGGTGACTTCGTGGTCGCCGCGCGGCCCGGCTGGGGCCGGCGGCTCGAGCTCTGCGTGTGCGACGTGTCCGGCAAGGGCGAGGAGGCCGGCACCCGTGCCCTGCTGCTCACCGGCGCGTTCGGCGGCCTGATCACCTCGCTGCCGCCCGGCGAGTTCCTCCCGGCCGCCAACGAGTACCTCCTCCGCCAGCACTGGATCGAGGGCTTCGCGACCGCGATCCACATCTCCGTCGACCTCGAGTCGGGCGACTTCGAGCTGCGGTCGGCGGGGCACCCGCCGGCGCTGCAGCTCAACGCGGGGTCCGGCCGCTGGACCGTGCACGAGTCCGAGGGTCCGGCGCTCGGCCTGATCGAGGAGGCCGACTACGCCCCGGTCCGCGGCCGGCTGAACCACGGCGACGCGATCCTGCTCTACACCGACGGCATGGTGGAGGTGCGCGGCCGCGACATCCAGCTCGGCATCGACAAGATGCTCGGCCAGGCCGACCGGCTGCTCCAGCAGGGCTTCGAGAACGGTGCCCGCCGTCTCATCGACACCGTGGGCACCCGCAACGACGACCGGGCGTTGCTGCTGGTCCACCGCCGCTGACGGGAAGGGTTTCGGGCCTCGTCCCGTTTGGGAGGGGCGGGTGCGCGTGTGGCACCATGTCACCCGCACAAATGTGCTGGCGGATGTAGCTCAATGGTAGAGCCCCAGTCTTCCAAACTGGCTACGCGGGTTCGATTCCCGTCATCCGCTCCAAGGCGAACTTCCCGGGGCAAACCTGCACTTTCACGGTGCGGAATGCCCCGGTGAGTGCGGGATTCCCCGGGGCCCCGGGGAAACCTGCAGCCGCCTTGGCGGGGCGTAGCGTAGTGGCTAGCGCGCCTGCTTTGGGAGCAGGAGATCGCAGGTTCGAGTCCTGTCGCCCCGACAGCCCCCGCACCATTCCACCTGAACAACATGAGGAGACAACCTGTGAAGAGCGCCGTCGAGACCTTGAGCCCGACCCGGGCCAAGCTGACCGTCGAGGTGCCCTTCGAGGAGCTCAAGCCGAGCCTCGACGCGGCGTACAAGAAGATCGCCCAGCAGATCAACGTCCCCGGCTTCCGCCGCGGCAAGGTGCCGCCGATGGTCATCGATCGTCAGGTCGGCCGGGGCGTGGTCCTCGACGAGGCCATCAACGACGTCATCCCCTCGAAGTACATCGAGGCCCTCCAGACCAACGATCTCGAGCCGCTGGCGCAGCCCGAGATCGAGGTGACCAAGTTCGAGGACAACGACGTGCTCGAGTTCACCGCGGAGGTGGACGTGAAGCCCGAGGTGGTCCTCCCGTCGTACGACGGTCTCGAGGCCGAGGTCGACGACGTCACCGTCACCGACGCGGACGTCGAGGAGCAGGTCCAGTCGCTGCGCGAGCGCTTCGCGAGCCTGACAGACGTCGACCGTGAGGCGGCCGACGGCGACTTCGTGGTCATCGACCTCAAGGCCACCCAGGACGGCGAGGTCGTCGAGGGCGCCGAGGTCGCGGGGATGAGCTACCAGGTCGGCCGCGGCGGCATGCTCGACGGGTTGGACGAGGCCCTGGCCGGCATGAAGGCCGGCGACGAGAAGACCTTCGCCTCGCAGCTGGTCGGCGGCGACCTGGTCGGCGCGGACGTCGAGGTCGCGGTGACCGTCACCCAGGTCCAGGAGCAGGAGCTCCCGGAGCTCGACGACGACTTCGCCCAGATGGCCTCGGAGTTCGACACCGTCGAGGAGCTCACCGCCGACGTGCGCGAGCGGCTGGGCCGCGGCAAGCGCCTCGAGCAGGCCGCCGCCGCCCGCGACGCGGTCCTCGAGAAGCTGCTCGAGCAGGTCGAGATCCCGCTGCCCGAGGGCATCGTGACCGAGGAGCTGAACGCCCGCCGCCAGAGCGTCGAGCAGCAGCTCGTGTTCGCCGGCATCACGATGGAGAAGTACCTCGAGGACGAGAACCAGACCGTCGAGGAGTTCGAGGCCGATCTCGAGCGCCGGGTCCGCGACGCCGTCGCCGCGCAGTTCATCCTCGACGAGGTCGCGAAGAAGGAGGAGCTCGGCGTCGACCAGAACGAGCTCTCCCAGCACCTGGTCCGCCGGGCCCAGCAGTCCGGCCAGGACCCGCAGGAGTTCGCGAACCACATGTTCGAGCACAACCACGTCCCGGAGCTCGTGCAGGAGATCCTGCGCGGCAAGGCGCTGGCCACGATCGTCGAGTCGGCGACGGTCAAGGACGCCAGCGGCAACGTGGTCGAGCTGAAGAACCTGCGCCCGGACGGCACCATCGGCGAGCCCGAGGACGAGGCCACCGAGGAGGCCGAGGAGACCGGAGCCGAGGAGGCCCCCGAGGAGTCGGCCGACAAGGCCTGACCCCGCCAGCAACGAACCCGCGTCCCGGACGGCCACGCCGTCCGGGACGCGGTCGTCTCCTCGGCCGATTGGGTGTACGCCTGTTCACTCAACGCCTACGATGGGCGGCATGCAGACCGCACGCACCGCTGCCGGGCCGACAGTGCTGGACGCGCTGTCGCTGCTCTCCGAGGTTGCCGACGAGCTCGTCCTGCGTACCGTCCGCGACACCCACGTCGCCGTGCTCGACCGCGTGCACGGGCTGGGGCGTCGCGCCACCGGGGCGAGCGGGCGGTCGGCCGGCGAGGCGCTCCACCGCGGCATCGCTGCCGCCGTGTACGGCGGGCTGGGCGCGGGCCTGCGCGCCGCCTCGCGCGGCCTCGACCGGGCCGCGGCCACCGGGAGGGGCCCGCGCCTGGAGGACGACGTCCGCGGCAGGTTCCTCAGCGCCGCGGTCAACGGGCTGATCGGGGACCGCCTCCAGCAGGAGCGGCCGCGACTGGCGATCCCGCTCGCGGTCCGGGTCGGCGGGCGGGACGTGGCGGCCGAGCCGGTGGCGCTGGCGGCAGCCTTCCCGGAGCCGCGCCGCCGGGTCGCGGTGCTGCTGCACGGCCTGTGCGAGAGCGACGCGGCCTGGCAGGTGCACCGCACCGCGGTGGGGACGACGTACCCGCAGACCCTGGTGGAGCTCGGCTGGACACCGGTGGTGCTGCGGATGAACAGCGGGCTGCCGCTGCGCGAGAACGGCGTCGCCCTCACCGCACTGCTCCAGACCCTGGTCGACGCGTGGCCGGGCGGCGTGGAGCAGGTGGCGCTGGTCGGGCACTCGATGGGCGCGCTCGTGATGCGGGCGGCCGGCGCGGTCGCCACGGACGTCGAGGCGCCGTGGACCCGACTCGTCACCGACGTGGTCTCACTCGGTGCGCCACACCTCGGCGCCCCGCTGGCGTCGTACGTCGGTCACGGCAGCGCGGCGCTCGGCCGGCTGCCGGAGTCCGCGGGGTTCGGGCGGATCCTGGACTGGCGATCGGTCGGGGTGCACGACCTGGTGGCCGGCCTGGCCGAGGACGTGCCGCCGCTGCCGGAGGCGCGCTACCGGCTGGTGTCCGCGACGCTCACCCGTTCGCCGCGGCACCCGGTGGGCGCGGTACTCGGCGACCTGCTGGTGCGGCAGCCGTCGGCCTACGGCCGGACCCGGGGGAGGCCCGACCTGTTCCCGGACGCCGAGACCCTGCACGTGCCGCGGGCCGACCACTTCGACCTGCTCAACCACGCGGACGTGCACGCCGCCCTCCGGCGCTGGTTGGCCTGAGCCGCGGTCGGGCCGTCAGGCGTCGGCGACGACCACCCGCACGCCCTGGTCGGCGTTGTTGGTGAACCCGCCGCGGTTCCAGGCGGCGTCCACCGGCTGCACCCGGCCGGAGGCGTCGTGTGCCCGAGCCCGCAGCCGGTGCTCGCCCGGCGTTGCCTGCCAGGTGGCCGTGAACGACCGCCAGGCCCAGCGGCCGCGGTCCGGGCCGACCTCGGCGTCCTGCCAGGTCGCGCCGTCGTCGGTGCTCACCTCGACCCGCTCCACCGGCGCCCACCCCGACCAGGCCCGGCCGCGCAGCCCCACCGTGCCGGGGCGGACCACCCGGGCGCGGGTGAAGAAGTCCGGGAAGCCGGGCGGCTCCAGCAGCGCCCTGGGCTCGATCCGGGTGACCGGCTCGCCCTCCTCCGAGGCCTCCTGCCGGAGCCGGTAGGCGCGGTTCTGGAACCCGTCGAAGCGTTCGGTGGCCACGCTGATCCGGGTGAGCCACTTGACGTTTCCCATGCCGTACCAGCCCGGCACCACCACCCGGACCGGGTAGCCGTGCTGGACCGGCAGCGGGCCGCCGTTCATCTCGTAGGCCACCAGCACGTCGCCGGCCAGGGCCTCTGACACCGGCAGCCCGCGCTGGTAGTCCTGCTCCTCGCCGCGCTCGATCCCGTGGTCGAGACCGGTGAACACCACGTCGACCGCGTCGTCGGCCACGCCGACGTCGGCCAGCAGGTCGGCCAGGGGTACGCCGGTCCAGTCGGCCGTGCCCACCGCGCCCGTGAGCCACGGCTGGCTCAGCGGCCGCGGGTGCAGCGCGGCCCGGCCGTTGCCGGCACACTCCATGGTCACGTGCACCGTGTGCCGTGGCATCGCGGCCAGGGACGCGAGGTCGAGGTCCAGCGGCCGGTCGACCGCCCCGTCCACGGTCAGCCGCCAGCCGTCGGGGTCGACGGCGGGGATGTCGTAGTGGGTCAGCACGTAGTGGAGACCCGGCGGCGTCACGTCGTCGCGGAGCAGCTCGAGCGGCAGCCCGTGGTTGCGTGCGGCCAGCCCGACCTCGTCCAGGGTGACGCCCTCGTCCGGGTCGGCCACCCGCCCGGGCACCCGCAGCGAGTCCAGTGGGTCGTCCATCTCCCCACCTTGGCACGGAATCCGCTGTTGGCGAACAGGGATGGGCGAGCCGTGGATACGTCCGTGCTTCCGGCTAGTGTCGCCCTCGTGAACATCGACCACAGCCTCCAGAACGGCCCGCAGATGAACGGCGGGCAGTCGTCGTACGGCCTCGACGACAACGTCTACCAGCGGCTGCTCAAGGAGCGCATCGTGTTCCTCGGCTCCGAGGTGCGCGACCAGAACGCCAACGCGATCTGCGCCCAGCTGCTGCTGCTCTCGGCCGAGGACCCCGAGGCCGACATCTTCCTGCACATCAACAGCCCGGGTGGCTCCGTGGACGCCGGCATGGCGATATACGACACGATGAACTACATCCCCAACGACGTCGCGACGGTCGGCATGGGCCTGGCCGCGTCGATGGGCCAGTTCCTCCTGTGCGCCGGCACCAAGGGCAAGCGCTACGCCCTCCCGCACGCGCGGATCATGATGCACCAGCCCTCCTCCGGCATGGGCGGCTCGGCCTCGGACATCAAGATCCAGGCGCAGCAGTCGCTGCACATCAAGAAGGTCCTGCTCGAGCTGATCTCCGAGCACACGGGCCAGACCGTCGAGCAGGTGACCGCGGACGCCGACCGCGACCGCTGGTTCACCGCCCAGGAGGCTCTCGAGTACGGCCTCGTCGACCAGGTCATCAAGAGCGCCCGCGAGGCCGCCGACGAGGGTCGGCCCGCGCACACCACGGACAAGGACTGACATGAACTACTACATCCCGCAGTGGGAGGAGCGGACGTCGTACGGCTTCCGCCGCATCGACCCCTACGCCAAGCTCTTCGAGGAGCGGATCATCTTCCTCGGCACCCCGATCAGCGACGACATCGCCAACGCGGTGATGGCCCAGCTGCTGTGCCTGGAGACGATGAACCCCGACCAGGACGTCCAGATCTACATCAACAGCCCGGGCGGCTCGTTCACGGCGCTCACCGCGATCTACGACACGATGCGGTTCATCAAGCCCGACGTGCAGACCGTGTGCCTGGGCCAGGCGGCCTCGGCGGCGGCGATCCTGCTCGCGGCCGGCGCCCCCGGCAAGCGGCTCGCGCTGCCGAACAGCCGGATCCTGATCCACCAGCCCTACACCGAGGGCACCTTCGGCCAGACCTCCGACATCGAGATCCAGGCCAACGAGATCCTCCGCATGCGCGAGCTGCTCGAGAAGATGATCTCCGAGCACTCGGGCAAGGACGTGTCGGAGGTGAGCCGCGACATCGAGCGCGACAAGATCCTCACCGCCGAGCAGGCCGTCGAGTACGGCCTGATCGACGCGGTGCTCGAGTCCCGCAAGGGAGTCCCCGCGCTCGCCTGAGCGCGCGGGTGACGGGATACTCGGACGTGGCAGACGTACGTCGAGACCTCGTGTCCACCCCCCATTCGGGGGTGGCACGGGGTACCGTCGAGAAGTTGGACGACGACGCCGGAACCGCTCCGGCCGAATGCGAAGGATGACCGCGCGTGGCACGCATTGGTGACGGAGGCGACCTCCTGAAGTGCTCTTTCTGCGGGAAGAGCCAGAAGCAGGTCAAGAAGCTGATCGCCGGACCGGGCGTCTACATCTGCGACGAGTGCATCGACCTCTGCAACGAGATCATCGAGGAAGAGCTCAGCGAGCGCAGCGAGGTCAGCCTCGACGAGCTGCCGAAGCCCAAGGAGATCTTCGAGTTCCTCAACTCCTACGTCATCGGCCAGGAGCACGCGAAGAAGTCCCTCGCGGTCGCCGTCTACAACCACTACAAGCGGGTCCAGGCGGGCACCAACGGCAACGGCAAGCACTCCAAGGAGGAGGCGGTCGAGGTCGCCAAGTCCAACATCCTCGTGATCGGCCCCACCGGCTGCGGCAAGACCTACCTCGCGCAGACCCTGGCCCGGATGCTCAACGTCCCGTTCGCGATCGCCGACGCGACCGCGCTCACCGAGGCCGGCTACGTCGGCGAGGACGTCGAGAACATCCTCCTCAAGCTGATCCAGGCCGCCGACTACGACGTCAAGAAGGCCGAGACCGGCATCATCTACATCGACGAGATCGACAAGGTGGCCCGCAAGGCGGAGAACCCCTCGATCACCCGCGACGTCTCCGGCGAGGGCGTGCAGCAGGCGCTGCTCAAGATCCTCGAGGGCACCTCCGCGTCGGTGCCCCCGCAGGGCGGGCGCAAGCACCCGCACCAGGAGTTCATCCAGATCGACACCACCAACATCCTCTTCATCGTGGGTGGTGCCTTCGCCGGCCTCGAGCACATCGTCGAGCAGCGCGTCGGCAAGAAGTCGCTGGGCTTCACCGCCGAGGTGCGCGGTGCCGCCGAGCGCGACGCCGAGGACCTGATGGCGCAGGTCCGGCCGGAGGACCTGACGAAGTTCGGCCTGATCCCGGAGTTCATCGGCCGGCTGCCGCTGATCGCGTCGGTCAGCAAGCTCGACAACGCCGCCCTGGTGCAGATCCTGACCGAGCCGCGCAACGCGCTGGTCAAGCAGTACCAGAAGCTCTTCGAGCTCGACGGCGTCGAGCTCGAGTTCAGCGACGACGCCGTGGTCGCGATCGCCGACAAGGCGATGGAGCGCGGCACCGGCGCCCGCGGCCTGCGCGCGATCATCGAGGAGGTCCTCCTCCACGTGATGTACGACGTCCCCTCCCGCGGCGACATCGCCAAGGTGGTGGTGACCCGGGAGGTCGTCGAGGACAACGTCAACCCGACGCTGATCCCGCGCGAGGACGCCGCCAAGAAGAAGAAGTCGGCCTGAGCGACGGCGCCCGTCAGGGCGCCGGCCCGGCCGCTGTCGGGTGCCCGGTCGGCGGGCATGGTCCATTCGGGCCATTTCCTTCGTATCGCTTGGGAATCGGTTCACGAACCCGAGAGAATGGGAAGGTCCGCTTCTCGATTCTTCGTGCCTCTCGGGAGACACCCCCATGCGATCCCCCCAGCACCGTGGGCCCTTCGTGGCCTGCGTGGCCCTCACCGTGGGCTGCGGGACCTTCCTCGGCCACGCGCTGATGACGCAGGGGATCATCCAGGTCATCACCGAGACCGAGCCGTTCACCGCGCACCACCGGGTCGCTGACGCGGTCCGTATCGACCCCGACACCTCGGGCGAGGGCGAGGCCACCGGCCCGGGCGCGCGGCAGCCGACCCGGACGGTCACCGTGGTGGTCCCGGTGACCGCCGGCGTCGAGGAAGCCTCGACCGTCCGCACGGGTGGAGGCAGCCCCGACCGTTCGACCACCAAGGGTCCGGGGCGGACCGACAAGCCGGACAAGGGCAACCAGGGGAGCACGGGGAACCAGGGGAACAACGGGAACAACGGGAAGCCCGGCCAGGGCCAGGGGAACGGCGCGGGGAACCGTGCCTCCCGGACTCCGGCCCCGGACAGCTCGTCGGGCGGCGCCGGTGCGCCGACGCCGGCGAACGCGAGCAGCACGGTGCCGCCGGGCCGCACGAAGGGCGAGCGGACCCTCGGCGGCGGCACCGGTCACGGCCAGACCGACCCTGCCCCGGTGAGCGCCCGCAGCCTTGTCGGAGGCGTCGGCACGCAGGTCGTCCGCACCGTGACCCGCACCGTTCCCGCCGCGACCCGACCTCGTGCCGACACGCCACGCCAGCCCCTCGGGGTCGACAGGCCCGGCAAGGCCGACAGGCCCGGCAGGGCCGACAGGCCCGGCAGGGCAGACAAGCCCGGCCTGCGCCGCGGGGCCGACAAGCCCGGCAAAGCCGACAAGCCGGGCACGGCCGACACGCCCGGCAAGGCCGACAGGCCCGGCAAGCGGCACGCTCTCGGCAAGCACCACCGCTGATCCACCCTGCCGAGCAGCCACGTGTTGCGCGCCGAGCGGCCAGGTCTTGCGGGTCGAGCGGTCAGGTCTTGCGCGCCGAGCGGCCACGTGTTGCGCGCCGAGCGGCCAGGTCTTGCGGGTCGAGCGGTCGGCTCAGGTGGTCTGGACCGATGAGCCCGGGTCTTGGTGACTGCCTCTCACCAATCACGGTGGCGCTCCACAATCGCGTCATGAGCATCCACCCCCTGCGCCGCCTCGTGGTCGGCGTCATCGCCGCCATCGCCGTCGTCTTCGGCGCCTCCTTCGCCGCCTGGGGCAGCTTGGCCACGGTGTCGTCCGACACCGCCGCCGACACCGCTTCCGGAGACCCGGCTGACACGACCGATCCGTCGGACCCTGCGGACGAGGCCACCAGCGACGACGCCGACGAGTCGACGGACGACGCGTCGACCGAGGGCGGGGATCCGGGTGACGAGACGACGGACGAAACCACGGACGAGACCACGGACGAGTCCTCGGGGGAGGACGCCGGTGACGACGCCGGTGACACCGCGGCCGAGGACGCCGAGGGCGGCGACGGCAGTGAGGCGAAGGAGCCGTGCACGCTGACGGCACCGCCGCACCGGGCCGCCACCGATACCGACCCGGCCAGTCACCCGGGCTGGACCCGCGGCAAGCACTACGGCTGGTGCGTCATCGCCGAGCGCGACGCTGCCAACGAGGATTCGGCGGAGGAGCCCGACGAGACGCAGGAGCCGGAGGACTCCACCGACGGCGACGACTCCACCGACGGCGACGACTCCGCGTCGGTCGCGCCCGCCCCGTCGTCACACCCCGGTCGGGGACACGGCCAGGCCAAGGGGCACGGCACGACCCACGGGAAGGGCCACGCCAAGACCCACGGCAAGGGGCACGGCAAGGGGCGCGGCGGGCATTGAGGCCGGGGCGGTCTCGAGACGGGCGAAGAGCGCCCTCCTCGACCTCCGGGTGGATCCGGCATCGCTCGCGCGGCCGGAGAACAGCGCGACCTGGCTCAGGGTGCTGTCGTAACCCCGCAATTGCAGCCGCATGACATGTTCCGGGGCCGGAAATCTGCAATGCGGCTGCAATTGCGGCCTTGTGACAGCGCCGGCCGCCGATTTCTTGTCATACGATCGCAATTGCAGCCGAAGGACAGTCTCGGCACGCCTCCGGCGACGCCGAGAGCACCAGGTCGCCCACCGCGCACTCGACGTACGCCGCTGCGCTGGCGTCGCCCGCCGTGCGTCGTGCGTCAGGCGGTCTCGGCGAGGGTGGCGTCGACCCGCAGCTCCTCGGCGCCCTCGTCCTCGGTCAGCACCAGGTCGCCGCTGATCTTGCAGGCCTGGCGCAGGTCCTGCTCCGCCTTGCGGATGCCGTCGATCATCGCCGCCGTGCCGGTCAGCTCGACCCGGGACAGCTCGGCGCGCATCGAGACCTTGGCCTGCGACTTCGCGCCGCGGATGCCGGTGAGGGCCGCGGCGACCGCGGTCATGATCGAGTCGTTCGACGCGGCGGAGGAGCCGAGGTCGGTGGCCTTCGGCCAGGCAGCCCGGTGCACCGAGCCCTCCTGCCACCACGACCAGACCTCCTCGGTGACGTAGGGGAGGAAGGGCGCGAGCAGCCGGAGCTGGACGTGCAGGGCGAGGGCGAGGGTGGCCTTCGCGGAGGCGGTGGCGATACCGCCGTCCTCGGCGTACGCCCGCTCCTTGACCAGCTCGAGGTAGTCGTCGCAGAACTCCCAGAAGAAGCGCTCGGCGACCTCGAGGGCGGTGGTGTAGTCGTAGGCGTCGAACGCCTCGGTGGCCGCGGTGACGGTGTTCGCGAGCCGCCCCATGAGCGCGCAGTCGACCGGATCGCTGATCGCGGACGGGGTGGGGGCCGTGGCGCCCACGCTGCCGAGGACGAACTTCGACGCGTTGAGGACCTTCATCGCCAGCCGCCGTCCGACCTTCATCTGGGTCTCGTCGAACGGGGAGTCCAGGCCCGGGCGCGCCATCGCGGCGCGCCAGCGGACCGCGTCGGCGCCGTACTTCTCGAGGACGTCCGTCGGGACGACGACGTTGCCCTTCGACTTCGACATCTTCTTGCGGTCGGGGTCGAGGATGAAGCCCGAGACCATGGCGTGCGACCAGGGCGCGACGCCGTTCTCGTAGTGGGCCCGGACCACCCGGGAGAACAGCCAGGTGCGGATGATGTCGTGCGCCTGGGTGCACAGGTCCATCGGGAAGACCCGCTGCCACAGGTCGTCGTCGGTGGTCCAGCCGCCCGCGATGTGCGGGGTCAGCGACGACGTCGCCCAGGTGTCCATCACGTCGGGGTCGGCGAGGAAGCCGCCGGGCTTGCCGCGCTGCGCCTCGTCGTACCCGCGCGGCGCGACCGTGGTGGGATCCAGCGGCAGCTCCGCCTCGGTCGGGAGCAGCGGGTGGTCGTAGTCGGGCTCGCCCTCCTCGTCGAGGGGGTACCAGACCGGGAACGGGATGCCGAAGAAACGCTGGCGGGAGATCAGCCAGTCGCCGTTGAGCCCGGCCACCCAGTTGTCGTAGCGGTGCTTCATGTGCGCCGGGGACCAGGTGATCTCGGCGCCGTGCTCGAGCATCTCGGCCCGCAGCTCCGCGTTGCGGCCGCCGTTGCGGATGTACCACTGACGGGTGGCGACGATCTCGAGGGGCTTGTCGCCCTTCTCGTAGAAGTTGGTCATCCGCTGGGTCGGGGTCGGATCCCCCTCCAGGTCCCCGGACTCGCGGAGCAGGGCGACCATCGCCTCGCGCGCGCTGAACGCGGTCTTGCCCGCGAGCTGCTGGTACGCCGCGTCGGCGGCGGCCAGCCACTCCGGCGTCTCGCGGTGCAGCCGGCCGTCGCGACCGATCACCGTGCGGACCGGCAGGTTCAGCTCGCGCCACCACTGGACGTCGGTGAGGTCACCGAACGTGCAGCACATCGCGATGCCGGCGCCCTTGTCGGGCTCGGCGAGCGGGTGGGGGAGCACGGGGATCTGGACCCCGAACACCGGCGAGGTGACGGTCTGCCCGAACAGGTCGGCGTACCGCTCGTCGTCGGGGTGCGCGATCAGCGCGACCACGGCCGGGATCAGCTCCGGGCGGGTGGTCTCGATGTGGACCGGGCTCCCGTCAGCCCGGTGGAAGGCGACCCGGTGGTAGTGGCCGGCGTAGTCGCGGGCCTCGAGCTCGGCCTGCGCGACCGCGGTCTGGAAGGTGACGTCCCACAGGGTCGGCGCCTCCTGGAGGTACGCCTCGCCGCGAGCGAAGTTGCGCAGGAAGGCGCGCTGGCTCACCGCCTGGGCCTTGGGCCCGATGGTCGTGTAGTGCTCCTTCCAGTCCACCGAGAGGCCGAGCGTGCGCCACAGCTGCTCGAAGACCTCCTCGTCGGCCTGGACGAGCTCCTCGCACAGCTCGACGAAGTTGGGGCGGCTGATCGGGACCTGCCGCTTGGGGTCCGGCTTCTCGGGCGGCGTGAAGCCCTCGTCGTACGGCAGCGACGGGTCGCAGCGGACGCCGTAGTAGTTCTGGACCCGGCGCTCGGTGGGCAGGCCGTTGTCGTCCCAGCCCATCGGGTAGAAGACGGACTTGCCGGTCATCCGCTGGTAGCGCGCGATCAGGTCGGTGTGGGTGTAGGAGAACACGTGCCCGACGTGCAGGCTGCCGCTCACGGTCGGCGGGGGCGTGTCGATGGAGTAGACGTTCTCGCGCGTCTGCGACCGGTCGAAGCGGTAGGTGTCGTCCGACTTCCACGTCTCGACCCAGCGCGACTCGAGACCCTCGAGGGCCGGCTTGTCCGGTACGACGACGGCGCGCTGGGGCGTCGTCTCGGACAGGTCGGTGCGTGTGGGTGTCTCGGTCATGGGCGAAAGCCTACGGAACCTGCAGGTCAGGCCGCGAATCAGATCTGCCCGGAGGTGTCCGTGTCGCCGGCTCCGGAGTGGCGGGCTGACACCCGGGTGTCTAGCCTCCGACCATGGAGCTGGTCCTGACCACCGACGCGGGTGCGTTCCTGCGCGTGGCGGGGGAGCACCTGGCCGCCGACCCGCTGGTCGGGACCGTGGTCGCCACGGTCGCGGAGAAGCGCGCCCGGGACGAGTCCAGCGGCGAACCGAGTCCCGTGGACCGGCCGTTCTGGTTCGGGACGGTGGAGGACCGCGGTGCGGTGGTGGGCGTGGCGATGCGGACCGCGCCGTTCGCGCCGTACCCCCTGTTCGCGCTGCCGATGCCGGACGAGGCGGCGCTGCTGCTGGCCCGCACCCTGCACGAACGCGGCGAGGCCCTGGGCGGAGTCAACGGTGCCCTGCCCGCCGTGCGGCTGATCGCCGACGAGACGGTCCGGCTGGCCGGCGGGGCCGTGGTCGTCGACCAGCACACCCGGCTGTTCGAGCTCCGCGAGCTCGCCCCCCCGGTGCCGCCGCCGGGGCACCTGCGCCTGGTCGAGGAGCACGAGGCGCCGCTGGCGCTCGACTGGTTCCTCGCGTTCCACGACGACGCCGACGAACAGGCCGGCCGGGCGCCAGGGGAGTCCGCCCGGTTCCTGCACTTCGACCTCGACGACATGCTGCGCCGGATCCGGGAACGCCGGGTCTACTTCTGGGACGACGGCGGGCCGGTGCACCTCACCGGCCACAACCTCCCGGCGTACGGCGTGGCGCGCATCGGGCCCGTCTACACCCCGCGCGAGCACCGGGGCCGCGGCTACGCCAGTGCCGGCGTCGCCGAGGTCTCGCTCCGGCTGCGCGACGCCGGCGCCCGGGTGTGCCTGTTCACCGACCAGGCGAACCCGACGTCGAACAAGATCTACGAGGCGATCGGCTACCGCCGGGTCGTCGACATGGCGAACCTCCTGGTCCGGCCCTGAGGCGGGCGCGCGAGGCGCGACTCGACGGTGAGCGAGGCGCGACTCGACGGTGAGGGAGGCGCGACTCGACGGTGAGCGAGGCGCGACTCAACGGGGCGGGCGAGACGCCTAGACTCGGGGGCGCCATGAGTGACCTTCCCCAGCAGGCCCGTCTCGCCGAGACCTACGCCGAGGTCGAGGACGCGCTCCTCTCCCGCTGGCCCGAGACCCGGCTCGAGCCGTCCCTCGACCGGATCCAGGCGTTCGCCGAGCTGCTCGGCGAGCCGCAGCGGGCCTACCCCGTCATCCACCTGACCGGCACCAACGGCAAGACGTCGACCTCGCGGATGATCGACACCCTGCTCCGCGCGCTCAACCTGCGCACCGGCCGGTTCACCAGCCCGCACGTCGAGCGGATGAGCGAGCGGATCTGCATCGACGGCGAGCCGATGGACGACGAGGCGTTCGTGCGCGCGTTCAACGACGTCGCGCCGTACACCCACCTCGTGGACGCCGAGCAGCCGCACCCGCTGTCGTTCTTCGAGACCGTCGTCGGGATGGCGTTCAGCGCGTTCGCCGACGCCCCGGTCGACGCGGCCGTGGTCGAGGTCGGGATGGGCGGGTCGTGGGACGCCACGAACGTCGCCGACGGCAAGGTGGCCGTGGTGCTCCCGATCGCGGTCGACCACGCGCAGTACCTCGGGGACGTCCCCGCCGCCATCGCCCGCGAGAAGGCCGGCATCATCAAGCCCGGCGCGGTCGCGATCCTGGCCCAGCAGACCGCGGACGTCGCCACGATCCTGCTCGACCGGGCGGCCGAGGTCGGTGCCACCGTCGCCCGCGAGGGCCTGGAGTTCGGGGTGGTCTCGCGGACCCCCGCGATCGGCGGCCAGACCGTCAGCCTGCAGGGCCTGCGCGCGAGGTACGACGAGGTCTTCCTGCCGCTCTACGGTGCCCACCAGGCGCAGAACGCCGCGGTCGCGCTGGCCGCGGTGGAGGCGTTCCTCGGAGACCAGCCCCTCGACGACGCCGTCGTGCGGGACGCCTTCGCCGAGGTCACCTCGCCCGGTCGGCTCGAGGTGGTCCGGCGCAGCCCGACGATCCTGCTCGACGCCGCCCACAACCCGCACGGCGCGGAGGCGGTCGCGGTCGCGATCGAGGACTCGTTCCGCTTCTCCCCGCTGGTCGGCGTGATCGGCGTGATGGCCGACAAGGACCACGAGGGCCTGCTGGCGGCGTTCGAGCCGCACCTCGAGCACCTCGTGGTGACCCAGAACTCCACCCCGCGCGCGATGCCGGCTGCCGAGCTGGCCGCGACCGCCCGCGAGGTCTTCGGCGAGGACCGGGTCACCGTCGAGCCGCGGCTCGCGGACGCGATCGACAAGGCGGCGACGATGGCCGAGGCCGGCGAGGCGTTCGGCGACCCGCTCGGATCCGGCGGCGTGCTGGTCACCGGCTCGGTGGTCACGGTCGGCGAGGCCCGGGCGATGCTGCGGCGGGCCGAGCGGTGAGCCACCCCGCCCCCGACCCGCTGGACGCCGAGCGGGGCAAGTCGCCGCGTCGCGGCATGTGCGCCGCGATCCTCACCCTGGAGTCGATCGCGCTCGGCCTGACCACGCCTGTGCTGGTGACGATCTCCGAGGTCGCGCTCGGCACCGCGCTGGCGATCGGCCTCGGCCTGGCGGCGGCCTGCCTGGTCGTCGCCGGCCTGCTCCGCCGCCCTTGGGCGTACGTCGCGGGCTGGGCGATCCAGGTCGCGGCGGTCGCGCTCGGCCTCCTGGTGCCGATGATGTTCGTGCTCGGTGCGATCTTCGCGGTGCTGTGGGGGACCGCCGACCTGCTCGGCCGCAAGATCGAGCGCGAGCGGGCCGAGGCGTTCGCCGCCCACGACGCCCGGCAGTCCGAGGGCTGAGCTACTCGCCCGGGTAGCGGACCCCGACCTGGGCGCGCACCTCGTCGATGGTCCGCAGCACCTCGAGCGTGCCCTGCCAGGTCATCCGCGGGCTCTCGGTCTCGCCCGCCTCGACCCGTCGCGCCACCTCCGCGACCTCGTGGGCGAACCCGTGCTCCTCGACGTAGGCCGCGCGGCGCGGCTCGGCACCCCGGCGGTGCACCGTGAACGAGGTCGGCCGGTAGAACGGCCCCTCGACCGCGACGTACCCCTCCGTCCCGGAGATCGCCGCCACCGTCGGCGTGCGCGCGAGCAGCGTCGTGTGCAGCGTGGCCTGCACGTCACCGGGGTAGTCGAGGACGACCGAGACCTGCGCGTCGACCCCGTCGGCGGTCAGGGACCCGCGTGCGGTGACCTCCTCGGGCGCGCCGAGGAAGTCGTGGGCGAACGAGACCGGGTAGACGCCGAGGTCGAGCATCGCGCCGCCCGCCAGCTCCGGCGCGAACAGCCGCGAGGCCCGGTCGTAGGCGAACCACTGTCCGTGGTCGGCGGTGACGCTGACGATCTCGCCGAGCTCTCCGGAGGCCGCCACCTCGTGCAGCGCGGCGACGTGGGGGAGGTGGCGGGTCCACATGGCCTCCATCACGAACACTCCGGCCTCCCGGGCGGCGGCCAGGACCTCCTCGGCCTCGACGGCGTTCCGGGTGAACGCCTTCTCGACGAGCACGTGCTTGCCGGCGTCGATCGCCAGCAGCGCGTGGTCGCGGTGCTCGGAGTGCGGGGACGCGACGTAGACCGCATCGACGGAGTCGTCGGCGACCAGCCCGGCGTACGAGCCGTGCGCGGTGCCGTCGACACCCTGCGCGACGGCGAACGCCTCGGCCTTGGGCGCGTCGCGCGATCCGACCGCGACGACCGTGGAGCGGGTGCGGGTCCTGACCGCGGCGGTGAAGGTGGCGGCGATGCGTCCGGCGCCGAGGACCCCCCAGCGGAGGGGCGGCGCGTCACGGGGATCGGGGGCGCTCATGGACCTCAAGGTAGCCGGTTAGGCTGCCGCCCATGACCCAGCGAACGCTCGTCCTGATCAAGCCCGACGCCGTCCGGCGCGGCCTCGTCGGCAACGTCCTCGGCCGGTTCGAGTCCAAGGGCCTCACGGTCGTGGCGCTCGAGCAGCGGCTGATCGACGGCGAGCAGGCCGACCGGCACTACGCCGAGCACGTCGAGCGTGACTTCTACCCGCCACTGCGGGCGTTCGTGACCAGCGGCCCGCTGGTGGCCCTGGTGCTCGAGGGCGACGAGGCGATCGAAGTGGTCCGGGCGATCAACGGCGCCACCGACGGCCGCAAGGCCGCGCCCGGCACCATCCGCGGCGACCTGTCCGTCTCCAACCGCGAGAACCTCGTCCACGGCTCCGACTCCCCGGAGTCCGCGGCGCGCGAGATCGCGCTCTGGTTCCCGGACCTCTGAGCGGTTCCTGACACCGTGGCGCGGGGGGCGACGGTACGACGTGGGCGGACGGCGGTCCCGGTGGCCGCCGTCGCCGTCCTGACCGCGGCGCTGATGTCGGGCCTGCTCGCGGCCTGCACCGCCGACGCGGACCGGCCGGCCACGGAGGCGGAGGCCGCGCGTTGCCACGGCGTCCGCTTCGACGAGGTCCGGGGCCGGGCACCGCGGGCGGGTGCGCCCGAGCTGGCCTCCTACCCGGCCGACGGGAGCGTCTGCGCGGCGTACTGGCTGCCACACGTGGACAGATGGTTCGTCCCGCAGGCGCTGGAGGTCGACGGCGCCACGGCGTACGTCGGGGGCTACCGGTGGGCGCGCGCGTACGGCGACCGGCCCTGCCAGGTGGCGGTGCTGGACCTCCGGACCGGGAAGGTGCGTGCGTTCGTGGAGCGGTTCGCGGCCCCGGTGTACCGGCCGACCCCGACGTTCTGCCGGCACGGCGGCGGCCTCGAGGCGACCGCTGAGGGGCTGTGGGTGGTGGAGGCAGAGCGGCTGTGGCTGCTCGACCCCGAGCGGCTCGGCGCGCGGGGCGACCTGGTGCTGCGGGTGTGGCGGCTCGACCGGTCCGTGAAGGGCTCCACGCTGGCGATCGGCGACGGCCGGCTCGCGATCGGCAGCTTCCGGGCCCGCGGTCCGGCCCGCGTCGTCCGGTTCCGGGTGGCGGACGTGCTGGCCGACGGCGTCGACGACCTGCGGCTGCGCGGCGACGCGACCGACGCCCGTGCGGTCGGCAGGCGTCGTGCGCTGCCCCGGCTCCAGGGCCTGACCTGGGCTCGCGGAGGGCTGTGGTCGAGCGTGTCCCGGACCGCCTGCGGAGAGCTGGTCGCCCCCGACGGGCGCCGGCACGCGTTCGTCCCCGGCGGCGAGGACGTCGAGCTCGTGGGTCGGGACATCTGGACGGTCAGCGAGAGCGGCACCCGGCCGTACCTCGACCCGCGGGAGCCGGTGGTCCCGGCGGTGCTCCGCCTGGATCGCGCCGCGGTGATGTCCCGGTCGTCGCGCTGCGCCTCCTGACCCCAGTCGGAAGGAACCAGGCGACATGGTCATTCCGCGTCACTTGCCCCCGGGATGACGGAGATCTGGGGTCGCCGTTTCGTTCTGGCCCTACGGTCCAGAGCACTGGCAGGTGGTCCAATCCACCTTCGAACGTCGACCGTGGGGGTATCGATGTCTCTGTCCGTACGTCGTCTTCTCGGCGGTGCCACCTCGGCCGCAGCAGCGGCGCTGCTGGTCGCCACGAGTCTGTCCGTCGCCCACGCCGACCAGGTGGTGGCCGACGGCGACGGGCTGAACGGCAACACCGCCGCCGTGCGCCTGGGGTCGATCTGTCCGGGCGCCAGCGCCAGTGGCACGGTCGGCTTCGACCTGGTGCGGCAGAGCAGCGGCAACCAGATCTGGGCGAACTCGACCACGGTCAGCATCACGTTGACGGAGTCGACTCCTGCTTCCCCGAACGTGACCGCGACGGCGGCGAGCGCGACCACCCCGGCGAACTGGGTCACCGGCACGTCCGGCAACGCCGACAAGGGCAAGACGGTGCCCGCGACCTCCTCGACCGTGACGGTCGCGGTGCCGGAGGGCGCCGCTCCGGGTGCCCAGAGCACCACGCTGACCTTCACCGGTCGCGGTGCGGGCTACAACGGCGGCGAGGTCGACAGAGCCGTCCCAGTCGAGGTGAGCTGGACGGTCGCCACCACCGGGTGCACGCCGGCCGACAGCACTCCGCCGGACATCAGCTACGTCCTCGACCGGACGCCGTCAGCGTCCGACTGGTACGCCGGCCCGGTCTCCATCGACTGGACCGTGCGGGACCCGGAGTCGCCGGTCACGACCACCGGCTGCGAGGACGCCACCCAGTCCGCCGAGACCGACGGACGCACCTTCAGCTGCTCGGCGCGCAGCGCCGGCGGCCAGGTGGGTCCGGTGAACGTGACGGTCCGCCTCGACTCAACCGCGCCGGTCGTCGAGGCGGTCGTCAGCGGCGACCAGGGCGCCGACGGCTGGTACACCGGCGACGCACTGCTGCACTGGAAGGTGGGGGACGCGCGCTCCGGTCTCGTCGACCCGGCCGCCTGCCCCGACGTCCCGGTCACCACCGACAAGGCCCAGACGTCGTACTCCTGCACGGTGACCGACCGGGCCGGCAACACCACCACGGTCAGCACGACGGTGAAGCGGGACGCCTCCGCCCCCGTGGTCTCCCGCACGGTCACCGGCACCCTCGGACGCAACGGCTGGCACACCTCGCCCGTCGACGTCGACTGGACCGTCACCGAGGGCACGTCGACGCCCGTGGCCCTCGCCGGCTGCGAGGACACGACGGTCGGGGACACCGCCGCCACCACGCTGACCTGCGTCGCCACGAACGCGGCCGGACTGGCCACGACCGGCTTGCCCGTCGAGCTCAAGGTCGACACGGTCGCCCCGGCGGCCACCGCGCGGGTCACCGGGGACGAGGGCGACGACGGCTGGTACGTCGGCCCGGTCACGGTCGACTGGGACGCCACCGACGGCGGCGGCTCGGGGGTCGCCGAGGGCTGCGACCGCATCGTCCAGGCCGACGACACGACCGGCACCGTGCACACCTGCGTGGTCTCCGACGTGGCCGGCAACGCCAGCGAGGGGGCCTCGGTGACGGTGCGCAAGGACGCCACGGCCCCGGTCGTGGACCACGACGTCGATGGCACGCCTGGCGCGAACGGGTGGTACACCTCCGACGTGGACGTCCGGTTCACGCGGAGCGACGCGACCTCGGGCGTCGCGACCACCGTCGGGTGCGACCCCGAGCCGCTGACCTTCGACACCCCGGGCGCGACGTACACCTGCACCGTGACCGACGCCGCGGGCAACGCGGCGACCGACGAGGTCTCGGTCAAGGTGGACCGGACGAAGCCGGAGGTGAGCCACGAGGTGCTCGGCACCCTGGGCGAGGCCGACTGGTACACCTCGGACGTCGCCGCGGTCTTCACCCGCTCCGACGCGATGTCGGGGCTCGCGTCCGACGAGGGCTGCGACCCGACGCCGCTCACCGACGACAGCGCCGGCACGACGTGGTCGTGCCGCGTGGTCGACGCGGCCGGCAACGAGGCCACCGACAGCGTGACCGTCCGGCGTGACGCGACGGCACCCGTCGTGACCCACACCGTGACCGGTACCCCGGGCCGCGACGGCTGGTACGTCTCGGACGTCGACGTGGACTTCTCCGTCTCGGACGCCCTGGCCGGCGTGGCCTCCCGGTCGGGCTGCGACCCCGACCCGCTCCGGTCCGACACCGCGGACATGGTGTTCACCTGTGTGGCCACCGACGCCGCGGGCAACGCCACCCAGGACGCTGTCACCGTGAAGCGCGACGCCACCGGGCCGGAGGTCCGCTGGACCGCCGGGCCGGTGGACGGCGGGGTGTACGACTTCGGCGACCCGCTGCCCGCGACTGCCTGCGAGGCCTCCGACGTGACCTCCGGCGTGACGCCGGACGGGTGCGTGGTGAGCGCTGCCGCGACGGGGGTGGGGGAGCACACCCTCGCCGCGGCCGCGTCGGACCGGGCCGGGAACACGGCTCGGTCCACCCGCCGCTACACCGTCCGCGCCTGGACGATCGACGGCTTCTACAAGCCCGTGAGCTCGGCGAGCAGCGTGGTCAACACCGTCAAGGCGGGCTCGACCGTGCCGCTGAAGTTCAACGTCTACAAGGGTGGCCCGGCCGGCACGCGGATCACGTCCGGCGCCGTCGGTGCGATCACGATGAAGAAGGTGGGCTGCGACTCCGGCGACCTGCCGGACCCCGTCGAGATGATCGCCGACACCGGGAGCACCACCCTGCGGTACGACGGGACCCAGTGGATCCAGAACTGGGCGACCCCCTCGGCCGGCAAGGGGTCCTGCTACCGGGTCACGCTGACCACCGCGGACGGGTCGACGACCTCGGCGACGTTCCTGCTGAAGTAGCCCGGGCCCGGGAGGGGGATCGGCTGTCGGGGGCGGCCGGTCCCTCTTCTGCCGCCGCCTTCCGGGGTGCCTGTGGACGGCGTTGTTTCGCCGCGCGCCTCCGGGGCAACGATGCCCGGCATGGACTTCACGCGCACTCCCGGTCCGATCGGGGACCCGTTCCTCGACGAGGTGCACCGCCGTCACCCCGACGTCGACGTCGTGGTGCTGCCCGA
The DNA here is from genome assembly GCF_004519545.1 of Nocardioides guangzhouensis. Taxonomy (GTDB): domain Bacteria; phylum Actinomycetota; class Actinomycetes; order Propionibacteriales; family Nocardioidaceae; genus Nocardioides; species Nocardioides guangzhouensis. The sequence goes on along the minus strand of NZ_SDKM01000001.1, from coordinate 128,625 downwards.
GGAGGCGGGCACCCGCAGCCGTCCGGTCGCGGTGGTCGACGAGGCCACAGCCCGTGCCCTCACCGAGCGCACGGGCGCCGAGGCCACCCGCCTCTGGGAGCTCATGCGGGGCGGCGACGCCGTCGACACCGACGCCCCGTGGGCCCGGCTGACCCGGCGTGGCGCCGGGGTCCGGGTCGCGACCGCCCAGGCGGTCGCTCGCGAGACCCGGGACGGCGCGGCGATGCTGTCCCGGCTCCGGGACGCCCTCCACGGCTGGACCGTGCAGCGGATCCCCGGCCCTGTCGACCGGCTGCTCGCCGAGCGGGCCGGCGCCACCGTCACCGCCTCGCACGCGCCGGCCACCGGGGTGGTCGTCCTCGAGGTCGCCTCGCCGCCGGTCGTGGTCGGCCCGACCGTCGACCCAACCGTCGACCCTGCCGTCGACCCGACCGTCGACCCGGCCGTCGACCCGGCCGTCGACCCGGCCGTCGACCCGGTCGAGGGGGACGGCTGATGGAGCTGGTCCCGGTCACCGTCGGCCTGGCCTCCCGCGCCTGGGACCAGCAGCACATCGACCTCGCCTCCGCCGCGGACCTGGTGGGCGGCGCCACCACCAGCGGCTTCACCGCCGCGGTCGCCGGCCCGGCCGCCCGCTTCATCGGGGACTGGGAGCGGTTCACCGACGCTCTCGGCACCCGATCCGAGGGCCAGGCCGACGGGCTGCGCGAGGTCATCCGCACCTATCTCGACACCGAGGGCGTGGTCGCGAGCCGCTTCCTGCTCCAGGCCTACGTCGAGGAGCGGCGATGAACGACCGGGTCGTGATCCCCGCGAACCCGCCGGAGGCGCCGGAGCTCGACGTCGAGCCGGAGACCATCCGCGGCTTCGCCCGCAGCCTGCGCTCGGCGTCCGCGCAGATCGACGACCTCGGCACCTTCGTGGGCGGCAGCGCGCGCATCGGCGACTGGCAGGGCAGCGACGCCGCGGCGTACCACCAGGACATCGCGCCGATCGGCCACCGTGCCGACGCGATGTCGCTGGCCCTGCGCAGCGTGCACCAGCAGGCCGACGACCACGCCGACGAGATGGATGCGCTCGTCGAGGAGCGCACCGACCTCGAGCAGCGCCGCGGCCACGCGATGCAGTGGATCTCGGGGCTGTGGCAGCGCTCGCGCGACCTCGGCGAGGACGAGGTCCCGGCCCTCGAGGCGGACGCGGCGCGCTGCCAGACCGCGTGCGACACGCTCGCCGACGACGTGGCCGGCTGGCTGCGGCGGGTGCGGGCGTCGGAGCGACGCATGCTTCAGACGTTCTCGCGGGTGGCGACCGTCGAGCAGGTGGAGAAGAAGTACGGCGGCGTCCCCGACCCCGCCGACGAGCCGCTGTCGCGGATGCCCCGCGGTGGCATGCCCGAGGAGGTCAGAGCCTGGTGGGACGGGCTCACCCGCGACGAGCAGCTGGCGATCATCTCCGCCTCCCCGGGGTCCATCGGCAACCTCGACGGCGTCCCCGCCTGGGCCCGTGGCGAGGCCAACGAGACCTCGCTGACCCGCGACGTGGCGGCGTGGGAGATGCTCGAGTTCAACGGCTCGATCACGGACGACGAGCGCGGCTGGCTGGAGAACGCCCGGTCCGCGCAGGACGCCCTGGCCGACACCCGCAGCCGGGTGGACCCGGTCACCGGTGAGCCGCTGGTCTCCCAGCTCTACCTCTACGACCCGGCGGCGTTCGACGGGGACGGGCGGGTGGCGGTCTCGGTGGGCGACCTGGACTCCGCGCAGAACGTCAGCGTCTCGGTCCCGGGCCTGACCACCGAGATGACCAGCATCGGTGGCAACGCCACCAACGTGCGCGACCTCTACGAGGCCTCCCGCAGCATGCACCCCGACCAGACGACCGCAACGCTCGCCTGGATCGGGTACGACGCGCCCAGCGGCCTCGACAGCGGCCGGGTCGGCTTCGAGGGCGCGGCCACCGAGGGCGGCAGCCGCCTCGCGGACACCCTCGACGGGCTGCGGGCCTCCCGCGACGACCCGGCGCACCTGACCGTGATCGGCCACTCCTACGGCTCGACGACGATGGGTCACGGCCTGACCGACCACGACGTCGACGTCGACGAGGCGGTGGCGATCGGCAGCCCGGGCCTCGGCGCGAACGCCGCCGACGTGGGCGACCTCGACGTGCCGGACGGCCACTTCTTCGTGGGCCGCAACTCCGACGACCCGGTGGCCGACCTCGGCGACAAGGGCTGGGTCAACAAGGGGGACGCGCTCGGGGCCGGCCTCGGCCGGGACCCGGCCGAGGACGACTTCGGTGGCCGGCGGTTCCAGGCCGAGGACGTCGCACGCGGCGGCCCGCCGGACTGGTGGGTCGACCCGACCCCCGGCGTCCCCGACACGATCGTCTGGGAGCACAGCAACTCGCTGGACATGCACACCGGCTACTACGACCCCGACACGGAGTCGCTGTGGAACATGAGCCAGGTGGTCACCGGCCACACCGGCGACGAGGACCTGATGCGGGCCGACCACGTCCACGACCCGTGGTACGACGGCCCGCGCGACCCGGAGGCCGACGCCGACATCGAGCGTCCGTCGACACGTCAGCGGGTGCCATGATGGGCCGCGGGTCCGGTCCGGTCGTCCGGCTGGCCGTCGTGCTGGTGGGCGTGATCCTGGGGGTGGTGGCGATGACCGGGTGCCGACCGGGCTCGGGTGAGGAGGAGGCGCAGGAGCAGGGCCTGCGGGACAGCCGGGACCAGACGGTCACGGAGCTCACCGCCGCCCTCGACACGGTCACCGCCGGCCTGCCCGCGCAGCTGCGGTTCAGCCAGGGCAACTACGACACGTGCCGCAGCGACCTCCGGGGTGCCACCGGCTACGCCTACTCCGTCAACGGGCGGCTCGACCTCGCCGTGGCTCCCACCCGGGCCGACCTCACCCGGCTCGCGGGACTGCTGACCCAGGCCGGCTTCGAGGCCGAGGTGGTCGACGAGGCCACCGTGCGCGGCACGAAGGACGACCTCACCCTCCGCCTGTCGCGGCTCGACCAGGAGCCGGCGTACCTCTTCTCCGGGGGCACCGACGAGTGCTTCGGGATCGGCCGCGACCGTGCCGGCGACTACTCCGTCGACAAGGACCCGATCCAGCTCGGCTGACCCCTGTCCGCAGCGTGTCCTCCACGGCTTCGGCGTGCCCGGAACCTACGCTCGTCTCATCTTCCCCACGAGTCACAGAGGTACCCGCGCATGGCGAACAGTCTGATCGGCCGCGACATGGCCGTCGACCTCGGCACCGCCAACACGCTGGTCTACGTCCGCGGCAAGGGTGTGCTGCTCGACGAGCCGTCGGTGGTCGCCCTGAACTCGACCACCAACGAGATCCTCGCCGTGGGGCACGAGGCCAAGCGGATGATCGGCCGCACCCCCGACAACATCACCGCGATCAGGCCGCTCAAGGACGGCGTCATCGCGGACTTCGACGCCACCGAGCAGATGCTGCGCTACTTCATCCAGCAGGTGCACCGGCGGCGCTACTTCGCCAAGCCGCGGCTCGTGGTGTGCGTGCCCAGCGGCATCACCGCCGTCGAGCAGCGCGCGGTCAAGGAGGCCGGCTACCAGGCCGGCGCCCGCCGCGTCTACATCGTCGAGGAGCCGATGGCCGCGGCGATCGGCGCCGGGCTGCCCGTCCACGAGGCCACCGGCAACATGGTCGTCGACGTCGGCGGCGGCACCACCGAGGTCGCGGTGATCTCCCTCGGCGGCATCGTCACCTCGCTCAGCATCCGCACCGCCGGCGACGACCTCGACCAGGCAGTGATCGCCTGGATGAAGAAGGAGTACTCCCTCATGCTCGGCGAGCGCACCGCCGAGGAGATCAAGATGACGCTCGGGTCGGCGTTCCCGCTGACCAGCGAGCCGGAGGCGGAGATCCGCGGCCGCGACATGGTCTCCGGCCTGCCCCGCACGGTCGTGGTGTCCAGTGCCGAGGTGCGCCAGGCCCTCGAGGAGCCACTGCACATGATCGTCGACGCGGTCCGGTCGACCCTCGACCAGACCCCGCCCGAGCTGGCCGGCGACATCATGGACCGCGGCATCGTGCTCACCGGTGGCGGCGCGCTGCTGCGCGGCCTCGACGAGAGGATCCGCCACGAGACCGGCATGCCCGTGCACGTCGCCGAGGACCCGCTGACCTCGGTCGCGCTCGGCTCAGGCAAGTGCGTCGAGGAGTTCGAGGCCCTCCAGCAGGTGCTGGTCTCGGAGCCGAGGCGCTTCTGATGGACCAGAGCCTGGGGACGGACTGATGGGGGAGAAGCGCTGGAAGAGCAAGGGGCGCCTCGAGGCGGGTGACCGCCCGAGGCGCTCGGTGCTGGTCGCCCTGGTGCTCGCGTCGGTCACCCTGATCACCCTCGACGCACGCGGAGGCAGCGACTCGCCGGTCGAGCCGGTACGCCGCGCCGTGGGGGAGGGGTTCGGCCCGGTGGAGAGCACCACGTCGGCGTTCGTGCGGCCGTTCACCGCCGTGCCGTCGTACTTCCGGTCCAAGGGTGACCTGCGCGAGGAGATCAATCGCCTCCAGACCGAGAACGCCGGGCTGCGCCGCGAGGTCGACACCGCCGACCTCGACCGCAACCGGCTCGCCGAGCTCGAGGGCCTGACCCGCACCGCCCGCTCTACCGGCTACTCGCTGGTCCCCGCGAACGTGATCGCGCTCGGGCCGCGGCAGTCGTTCTCGCACACCGTGACCATCGACGCCGGCACCAGCTCCGGCGTGCACGCGGACATGACCGTCCTCAACAACGACGGCCTGGTCGGCCGGGTGGTCCGCGCCACCCGCACCACCGCGACGGTGGTGCTCGTCGTCGACGCCGACTCCGTCGTGGGCGGGCGGCTGGGCTCGAGCATGGAGATCGGCGTGCTCCGCGGACGCGGCACCGGCACCCAGTCGCCGCTCGACCTCGAGCTGGTCGACGACTCCGTGGTCGCCGAGCCCGGCGACGTGGTGAGCACGTTCGGCAGCGACGGGGGCGCGCCGTACGTCTCGGGCATCCCGATCGGCAAGGTGACCGCGGTCTACAGCAGCCCGCGCGAGACCTCCCGCCGCGCGGTGGTCGAGCCACTGGTCGACTTCACCTCCCTCGACCTGGTCGGGGTGGTCGTGCCCGACGGCGCCCGGACCGGCCGCGGCGTGATCAAGGCGGACGGGGGTCACCATCGATGAGCCTGCTGCGCGCGCTGGTCGCGTTCTCCGTGGTCTGCCTGGCCGTGGTCCTCCAGGTCAGCCTGTTCCCGCACTTCGCGTGGGAGGGCGTCGTGCCCAACCTCGCCCTGCTGGTCGTGGTCGCGGCCGCGCTGGTCCGCGGCCCGCAGTTCGCCGCCGTCCTCGGCTTCGTCGCCGGTGTCGCGATCGACCTCGCCCCACCGGCCGACCACATCGCCGGCCGCTGGGCGCTGGCGCTCGTGGTCGTGGGGTACGTCGCCGGCCGGGTGCGGCAGGACCTCCGGCCCACGGCCGGATCGGTGGTGCTCACCGTGGCGGCGTCGTCGTTCGTCGGCACCTCCGTGTTCGCGCTGTCCGGGCTGGTGCTGCACGACCCCGTGGTCTCCGTGCCCGAGATGCTGCAGGTGATCCTGGTGGCGGTCGTGTGGGACGTGCTGCTCACGCCGTTCGTGCTGCCGCCGGTGATGGCCCTGTTCCGCCGGCTCCAGCCGGCCGAGGTCGCGTACTGATGGCCGTCACCCCGTCCGAGAAGAGCCGCCTGCGCCTGATCGTGGTGCAGGCGCTGGTCTTCTCGCTGTTCGCCACCCTCTTCGCGCGCCTGTGGTTCCTCCAGGTGGCCAGCGGCGAGGACTACCAGGCCAAGGCCGCCTCGCAGTCGATCCGCGAGATCGTCGTGCAGCCCGACCGCGGCCTGATCGTCGACGCGCAGGGGCGGCCACTGGTCGCCAACCGCAGCGCGTGGGTGGTCTCGGTCGACCGCACCGTCCTCGGCAAGCTCTCCGACGACGAGCAGCGCACGCTGGTCGGCCGCCTGGCCCGTGCGGTCGACCTGCGGCCGGCCGAGATCCGGTCCCGGCTGCTCAACTGCGGCGACGCCGGCGCGGTGTCCGGGAAGTGCTGGAACGGGTCGCCGTACCAGCCGATCCCGGTGGCCACCGACGTGCCGCAGAAGGTGGCGCTGCGGATCCTCGAGCAGGGGGAGGACTACCCGGCGGTGGTGGCGACCCAGCAGTCGCTGCGCTCCTACCCCGAGCCGTACGGCGTCAACGCGGCGCACCTGCTCGGCTACCTCAGCCCCATCACCGAGTCCGAGCTCGATGCCGCCGAGGCCGACAGCGACGTGTCCGTCAACGGCGCCTCGCAGGTCGGGCGGGCCGGCGTCGAGAAGTCCTACGACCGGTGGCTGCGCGGGATGCCCGGCTACCAGCGGGTCGCCGTCGACTCCATGGGCCGGGTGCTCGGGGAGGACAGCGCCGACACCGGCCGTCCCGGCGACACCCTGGTCACCTCCATCGACGCGAAGGTGCAGTCGGTGGTCGAGAAGCAGCTCGCGCAGACCATCAGGACCGCGCGGCAGACGATGGACCCGGTCACCGACCGGCACTACGTCGCCGACTCCGGCGCCGCCGTGGTCATGGAGGCGAGGACCGGGCGGATCGTCGCCATGGCCAGCCAGCCGACGTACGACCCGGGCGTGTGGGTGGGCGGCATCAGCAAGAAGCAGCTCGGCCGCCTCTACTCCGAGAAGGCCGGCACCCCGCTGCTGTCGCGGGCCACGCAGGGCCAGTTCGCGCCCGGCTCGACGTGGAAGCCGGTGATGACCGCGGGCGCGCTGACCCACGGCTACGGCCCGGACACCCGGCTGAACTGCTCGTCGGCGTTCCAGGTCGGCAACCGCGCGTTCAAGAACTACGAGTCCGGCGCCTACGGCTTCATCGGGTTCGACAAGGCGCTCGAGGTCTCGTGCAACACGTTCTTCTACCGGGTCGGCTACGACTACTGGCGCCGCTACGGCTCCGACGTCGACGACGTCAACGCCAAGGACCCGCTGGTCTCGGAGGCCAAGACGTTCGGCTTCGGCAAGGAGACCGGGATCGACCTCCCCGGCGAGGCATCGGGGAGGATCGCGGACCGCAAGTGGAAGCGGGCGTACTACGAGTCGCAGAAGGACTACTACTGCAAGCTCGCGAAGAAGCCGCCGAAGGACGCCTCGGACTTCCTCCGCCGGTTCTCGCGCGAGTTCTGCCTCGAGGGCTACGCCTACCGGGCCGGTGACGCGGTGAACTTCGCGATCGGGCAGGGCGACACGATCGTCACCCCGCTCCAGCTGGCCCGCGCGTACGCCGCGCTGTCCAACGGCGGCACCCTCTACGAGCCCCGCGTGGGCAAGGCGATCGTCGACCCCGAGGGCCGGCTGGTGAAGCGGATCAAGCCCAAGGTGCAGGCGAAGGTCGGGGTCCCGCAGACGGTGATCGACTACATCGACACCGCGCTGCAGGGCGTCACCCGGCAGGGCACGATGGCCTGGCGGATGGGCGGCTTCCCGCTCGACACCGTGACGATCCGGTCCAAGACCGGCTCGGCGGAGGTCTACGGCAAGCAGTCGACCTCGTGGGTCGCGTCGTACACCAGGGACTACGTCGTGGTGATGATGGTCAGCCAGGGCGGCACCGGCTCCGGCACCTCCGGGCCGGCGGTGCGCGCGATCTGGGAGTCGCTGTACGGCGTCGACGGCGAGCAGGTGGAGGCGGACCGGTCCGCGATCCCCGGCGTGGTCGCGGGCAAGGGGCTGCCCGTGTTCGCCGACGACGGCGCGATCCTGCCGCCCCGGCGCGGGAAGGACGCGTCGTGAGCCGCCGTGCCGCCGGGGTCGACTGGATCCTCATGCTGGCCTCGCTGGCGCTGGTCGCACTCGGCACGCTGCTGGTGTGGTCGGCGACCGCCCCCCGGGACTCGCTCACCGGCGGCGACCCCACGGCGTACCTCAAGAAGCAGCTGGTCAACGTGGCCATCGGCGTCGTGCTCATGGTGCTGGTGATGGCCACCGATCACCGCTGGGTACGGATCGTGGCTCCGCTGGTCTACGTGGCGTCCGTTGTCGGGCTGGTGCTGGTGCTGGTGATGGGCTCGACGATCAACGGCTCGCGGTCGTGGCTGATGCTCGGCGGGATGTCGATCCAGCCGTCGGAGTTCGCGAAGCTCGCGGTGGTCATCGGGATGGCGCTGCTGGTGGCCGAGCGCTCCGAGGGGTCCTGGCGACGCCAGGTCGGCACCGGTGACGTGGTGGGGATGCTCGCGATCGCCGGGCTGCCCGCCGTACTCATCCTGCTGCAGCCGGACCTCGGCACCATGCTGGTGCTGACCGCCACCGTGTTCGGCGTGCTCGCCACCTCGGGGGCGCCACGCCGCTGGCTGGGCGGGCTCGGTCTGGCGGGCATCGTCGCCGCCGCGGTCGCCGTCTCGGCCGGCGTTCTCAAGGACTACCAGGTCGACCGCTTCATGGCGTTCACGAACCCGGCTCTCGACCCGCGCGGCGCCGGCTACAACGTCGAGCAGGCCCGGATCGCGGTCGGCAACGGCGGGGTCTTCGGGCAGGGGCTCTTCCACGGCTCGCAGACCCGGGCCGGCTTCGTGCCCGAGCAGCACACCGACTTCATCTTCACCGTCGCCGGCGAGGAGCTCGGCCTGGTCGGCGCCGGCATCCTGATCGGCCTGCTTGCCATCGTGATCTGGCGCGCGCTGGTGATCGCGACCCGCGCGCAGGACATGTTCGGCCGGGTCGCCGCCGCCGGCATCGCCTGCTGGTTCGGCTTCCAGGCCTTCCAGAACATCGGCATGTGCCTGGGGATCATGCCGGTCACCGGCGTCCCGCTCCCGTTCGTCTCGTACGGCGGCTCCTCGATGTTCGCCGGCATGCTCGCGCTCGGCCTGCTCCAGAACATCCACCTGCGTTCCGCCGCCACCCTCCCCACCCGGTTCACCAACGCCAGCCCCCGGATCCTCGTCCCCCGCTGACCCCACCCCGCCGAAGTGCCCACAATTGCGCTCCCAAGGGCCCCGTCTTGATGGCCGAGGGGCCAGAAGTTGCGCGTCGAGCGGCCAGGAACTGCGCGCCATCGCAACAGCTGGCCACTGGGTGCGCAAGACGTGACCGCTCGTGCAAGACCGGGCAGCTCCGGCATCAAGACCGGGCACCTCGGGCATCAAGACCGGGCACCTCGGGCGTCAAGACCGGGCACCTCGGGCATCAAGACCGGGCACCTCGGGCATCAAGACCGGGCACCTCGGCGGGGGAGGGGTCAGGGGAAGATGGAGAGGAAGAGGAAGGCGGCGAAGAGGACCAGGTGCACGATGCCCTGGAGGGCCTTGGCCCGGCCCTGGACGACGGTGAGCACGGCGACGATGACCGAGAGCGCGAGCAGCACGACGTGGGTCTGCTCGAGGCCGAGCTCGAGCGGACCGTCGATCCAGATCATCGCGATCGCGATGGTCGGCACCGTCAGGCCGATCGAGGCCATCGCCGAGCCGTAGGCCAGGTTGAGGCTGATCTGGACCCGGTCCCGGGAGGCGTTGCGGATCGCGGCGATCGACTCGGGCGCCAGCACCATGAGCGCGATCACGACACCGACCACGGCGTATGGCAGGTCGAGCGCCCTTACGGCGTCCTCGATGGTCGGCGAGAGCAGCTTGGCCAGCCCGACCACCGAGACCAGGGCAGCGAGCAGCAGGGCGAGGCTGCGCCACGCGACCGCCGCGGACGGCGGGTCGGCGTGGTCGTCGCCGTCCTCGTCGAGGACGCCGGTCATCCGGCCGTACTCGTCCGCCGACACCGGCAGGAAGAAGTCGCGGTGCTGGCCGGTCTGGGTGAGCACGAACGAGACGTACAGCGTGGCCGAGGCGATCGCGGCAAACGCCAGCTGCGAGGCGGAGTAGGTCCGCCCCTCGCCGGAGGTGGTGTAGCTCGGGAGCACCAGCGTGAGGCCAGCCAGGGCGACCACGGTCGAGAGGGCGCTCCCGGTGCCGGTGGGGTTGAAGCTGACCAGGCGGTGCTTGAGGGCGCCCACCAGCAGCGAGGCGCCGACGATGCCGTTGAGCGTGATCATCACCGCCGCGAAGACCGTGTCGCGGGCGTAGGTGCTGGTGCTCTCGCTGCCGCTGGTCATCAGCATCACGATCAGCCCGACCTCGATGACCGTGACCGCGACCGCGAGGATCAGGGAGCCGTACGGCTCGCCGACCCGGTGCGCGATGACCTCGGCGTGGTGCACCGCGGAGAGCACCGCGCCGACGAGCAGCGCGGCCAGCACCGTGAGGACGATCGGGTCGGACGGGTGCAGGCTCCACATGCTCAGCAGGGCCACCAGCGCGACCAGCGGGACCACCGTGGCCCAGGAGAGAAGTGAACGGCCCCCGGTCACGGTCATGGCCCCACCCTAGGGGGCCGGGGGTGGTCGGCCCGCACGGGCCATGGCGCCCGGACGGCCGCGGTGCCACGGTGGAGGAGTGGCAGGGGAGATCCTGCTGGACGCCGTCGAGCGCGTCGCGCTGGCAGGGCACGAGGGCAAGTCGGGTGCCGGCCTGGAGCGGGTGCGGCTCGCGGACGGGCGCGCCCTCGTGGTGAAGCGGTTCACCCCGCAGAGCGACCTGACGCTGGCGCTGACCGGCGGCGACGTCGGCTGGGAGCACGTGCTCTGGCACACCGGTGCGCTCGCCCGGCTCCCGGAAGGGGTCGGGCACGCGATCGTCGACACCTGGGTCGAGGACGGTACGACAGTCGTGGCGATGCGCGACCTCGGCCACCGGGTCCTCACCTGGGGACGGCACCTGAGCAGCGCCGAGTGCCGGTGGGCGCTGGGACGGGTCGCCGCCCTGCACCGCGCCTACCTCGGGCACGCTCCGTCCGGGCTGGCGCCACTGGAACGGGTCCTGGCCCTGTTCGCGCCGCGGACGATGGCGCCCGTCGACCGCGAGCGCAACCCGCTGGTCGGCCTCGCGCTGCGCGGCTGGGAGCTCTTCCCCGACTGCGTCCCCGCCGACGTGGCCGACCCGGTCCTGGCGTTGCTGGACGACCTGGCGCCGCTGGCCCGCGCCCTGGCCGCGCGGCCGGTGACGCTGGCGCACGGCGACCTCGCGACCGTCAACATGGCGTTCGAGGAGGAGAAGCTGGTGCTGCTCGACTGGGCGATGCCCTGCGCGGCGCCGGGCGCCCTCGACGTCGCCCGGTTCGTGGCCGGATGCTCCTCGGTCATCGAGCCGAGCCGCGAGGAGGTGCTGGCGACGTACGCCCACGCCGCCGGCCCGGCGTACGACGAGCAGGCGATGCGGCTGGCCCTGCTCGCCGCCCTCGTGTGGCTGGGCTGGAACAAGGCGCTGGACATCGTGGACAACCCGGACCCCGCGGTCCGGGCTCGGGAACGGGCGGACCTCGACTGGTGGGTCCGCGAGGCACGCATCACGCTCGAGAGCGGAGCACTCTGATGGACCTGAACACGCTGTACCACCGGACGGTCGAGAGCTGGGCCGACCGGGTCAACGCCGTACCCGCCGACGCCTGGGACGCGCCCACCCCGTGCACCGAGTGGACCGTCCGTGACCTCGCGAACCACGTCGCCGGCGAGGACCTGTGGACCACGCCCCTGATGCGCGGCAGCACGATCGCGGACGTGGGGGACCGCTTCGACGGCGACCTGCTCGGTGAGGAGCCGATCCGGCGCGCGCTCGACGCGGCGTGGGAAGCCAAGGAGACCGTCGCGCAGACGCTGCCGCAGCACGGCACCGTCCACCTGTCGTACGGCGACGAGAAGGCCGACGAGTACGTCCTCCAGCTCGCCGCCGACCACCTGATCCACGGGTGGGACATCGCGGTGGCGACCGGGGGAGACCCGCGCCTCGACCCGCACCTGGTGACCGAGGTGGCGGCGTGGTTCGCCGAGCGGGAGGACCTCTACCGCCAGGCCGGCGCGATCGCGGCGCGCCCGCCGGCCGAGGCCGACCCGCAGTCCCGGCTGCTCGCGGCGTTCGGGCGCGACCCGCACTGGGGCCCGAACCACGCCTGCCTGACCCGCTTCGGCAAGGCCACCGCCCGGCACGACGTCGACGCGATGATGGCCGAGATGACCGACGACTGCGTGTTCGAGTCGACCGGTCCGGCCCCGGACGGGGTCCGCCACGAGGGCGCCGGTGCGGTGCGTGAGCAGTGGATCCGGCTGTTCACGGGCTCACCCGACGCGAAGTTCACGGAAGAGGACACCTTCCACTGCGGCGACCGGGCGACCAGTCGGTGGCGCTACGACTGGATCGACGAGGACGGCACGGAAGGCCACGTCCGCGGCGTCGACGTGCTCCGGTTCCGGGACGGGCTGATCTGCGAGAAGTTCTCGTACGTCAAGGGCTGACGTAACCTTGGGGGTCGTCCTTCCCCCCGATCACACCGAGGTGCAGCAGTGTCCGCGGGTCTCGACCACCGTGCCCCCGAGTCCGTCTTCGCACGCCTGGAGCCGCGCCTGCCGGGCGTCTCCAAGCCGATCCAGTACGTCGGCGGCGAGCTCAACTCCACGGTCAAGGACTGGGACTGCGCGCCCGAGGGGCCGACGGTCCGCTGGGCGCTGATGTACCCCGACGCCTACGAGGTCGGCCTGCCCAACCAGGGCGTCGCGATCCTCTACGAGGTGCTCAACGAACGGGACTGGATCGTCGCCGAGCGCACGTACGCCGTGTGGCCGGACATGGAGCAGGTCATGCGCACGGGCGACGCACAGGGCCCGATCCCGCAGTTCACCGTCGACAGCCACCGCCCGGTGCGTGCCTTCGACGTCTTCGGCCTGAGCTTCTCCACCGAGCTCGGCTACACCAACATGCTCACCGCGCTCGACCTCGCCGGCATCCCGCTGCACGCGGTCGACCGCACCGACGAGGACCCGATCGTGCTGGCCGGCGGCCACGCCGCGTTCAACCCCGAGCCGGTCGCGGACTTCCTCGACGCCGCCGTGCTCGGCGACGGCGAGGAGATCGTGCTCGCGATCTCCGAGGTGATCCGCGAGTGGCGGGCGGAGGGCGAGCCCGGCGGCCGCGACGAGGTGCTGCGCCGGCTGGCGGCGAGCGGCGGGGTCTACGTCCCGAAGTTCTACGACGTCGCGTACGCCGACGACGGCGCGATCGAGGGCGTCGTACCCAACCGTCCGGGCGTGCCCGCCCGGGTCACCAAGCACACGTTGATGGACCTCGACGCCTGGCCGTACCCCGCGAAGCCGCTGGTCCCGCTCGCGGAGACCGTGCACGAGCGGTTCAGCGTCGAGATCTTCCGCGGCTGCACCCGCGGCTGCCGCTTCTGCCAGGCCGGCATGATCACGCGGCCGGTGCGCGAGAGGTCGATCGAGACCATCGGCAACATGGTCGAGAACGGCATCCGCAAGTCCGGCTTCGAGGAGGTCGGCCTGCTCTCCCTCTCGAGCGCCGACCACACCGAGATCGGCGACATCGCCTCCGGGCTGGCCGACCGCTACGAGGGCTCCAACGTCTCGCTGTCGCTGCCGTCGACCCGGGTGGACGCCTTCAACATCACGCTGGCCAACGAGTTCTCCCGCAACGGCCGCCGCTCCGGCCTGACCTTCGCGCCCGAGGGCGGCTCCGAGCGCATGCGCAAGGTGATCAACAAGATGGTCACCGAGGAGGACCTGATCCGCACGGTCGCCACGGCGTACTCCCACGGCTGGCGGCAGGTGAAGCTCTACTTCATGTGCGGCCTGCCCACCGAGACCGACGACGACGTGCTCGCGATCGCGGACCTGGCCAAGAAGGTGATCGCCAAGGGCCGTGAGGTCTCCGGCCGCAACGACATCCGCTGCACGGTCTCCATCGGCGGCTTCGTGCCCAAGCCGCACACGCCGTTCCAGTGGGCCGCGCAGCTCGACCACGAGACCACGGACGAGCGGCTGCGCAAGCTCCGAGACACGGTGCGCGAGGACAAGCGCTTCGGCCGCGCGATCGGTTTCCGCTACCACGACGGCAAGCCCGGGATCATCGAGGGACTGCTCTCCCGCGGCGACCGCCGGGTCGGCCGGATCATCGAGGAGGTGTGGCGCGACGGCGGCCGCTTCGACGGCTGGAGCGAGCACTTCTCCTACGACCGCTGGATGGAGGCCGCCGGGCGCGGCCTGGCCGGCACCGGCATCGACCTCGACTGGTTCACCACCCGCGAGAGGGAGTACGACGAGGTGCTGCCCTGGGACCACCTCGACTCCGGCCTCGACAAGGACTGGCTGTGGGCCGACTGGGAGGACGCCCTCGCCGCCGCCGACGGTGCCGACATCGAGGTCGAGGACTGCCGCTGGACCCCGTGCTACGACTGCGGCGTGTGCCCGGAGATGAACACCGAGATCCAGATCGGCCCGACCGGCCGCAAGCTGCTCCCGCTGTCGGTCGTCTGAGACGGCCCTCCGGGTGGCCGGGCGTCGTTCGGCCGCCATTGCAGCCCGAGTGCATGGTCCGGGCGCTGCGCCATGTCATACGGGTGCAATTGCAGGGTTGTGACAGTCCGGCACGGCGCCGGGCATGTCGTACGGCTGCAATTGCGGGCTCGGGACAGTTCCAACGGTCCCCGACGTGTCATACGGCTGCAATTGCGGGGTTGTGACAGTTCCAACGGTCCAGGACGTGTCATACGGCTGCAATTGCGGGGTTGTGACAGTTCCAACGGTCCAGGACGTGTCATACGGCTGCAATTGCGGGGTTGTGACAGGGCGCCGACCCCGAGCGCCCGTCCAATGGCGGCCGTTGGACGCTCAGCCGACCGGCTCGGTGAGCTTCGAGCCGTCGTTCGGCTCGACGATGCACACGAACTTGTCGCCGCGCTGCGGGGGCACGTCCTCGGCGATCGCCTGCCAGCGGAAGCCGTCGAGGTCCGCGTCGCCCTCGTAGACCGACTCGCAGAACGTCTGCTCGCCCTGGAGCAGGTTCGCCATGTTCTCCTCGTCGAGGGTGCCGACGGCGACGACCTCGGCGTCGTGGGACTCGGTGCAGTCCCTCTTCATCAGCGTGACCTCGTTGTCCGAGGTGGTGTCCGTGTCGACGCACTGGCCGACCTGCGCGGTGTCGACGGTGACGAACTGGTCGACGAAGTACTTGAGGCCGAGACCGCCGGCCACGAACGCCGCGAGCCACACGAAGCCGAGCACGATCGCGGTCACCGCCATCCAGCGGCCCTTGGTGCCGTCGCGGCGGATCTGGCGCAGACCGATCCCCGCGCACACCCAGCCCGGCACCACGAGGCCGCACGGGGTCAGGTTGAGCACGAACGCCACGATCGAGGTGCCGTTGGTGCCTCGCTTCGCGTCGTTGCCGCCCTGCCAGGCGCCGTACTGGCCGCCCTGCGGGTAGGGCTGACCGTAGCCCGGCTGGCCGTAGGGCTGCTGCCCGTAGCCCGGCTGACCGGGCTGGCCGTAGCCGGGCTGACCGTAGGGCTGCTGGCCCGACGCCGGCTGCCCGTAGTCGCCGTACGCCGGCGGCTGGTCGCTCGTGCGGCCGTACTCCTGGTGCGTCGGGGGCGGCGGGTACGACGGGGGCTGCTGGCCGGAGCCCGGCTGCCCGGGAGGCTGTCCGGAGGGCTGGCCGGGGGTGGGCTGGCCGGCGATACGGGTCCGGTCGTCCTCGGCCCCGTTGCCGGAACCGTTGCCGGAACCGTTGCCGGAACCGTTGCCGGAACCGTTGCCGTCGCCGGAGCCGTCGTTGCCCGAGCCGGGCCAGGAGGGCGGTTGCGTCATCGGGAGCAGCCTCTCAGAGCGCGGAGTCGGTGAGCGGGTCGCCGTCGCTGTTGCGGATGAAGCAGACCACCTGGTCGCCCTCCGCCGGGCTGTCGCTGCCCACCAGCGGCCGCACCTCGTTGCCGTCGGACTCCAGGTCGTCGAGCGTGGTGCTGGAGGGCAGCTCGTCGACACACTTCGACCCGGCCGCGTCCAGGCTGAAGTCGTCGGCCTCGTCCCCGCTCACGTCGTACGTCGCGAACACCTCGGCGTCGTGGTCCTTGCCGCAGTCGATGGTCTCGATGTCGCCGATCGAGTCGCTCGCGCCGGCGATGTCGGAGCTGACCAGGCAGTCGCCCTCGGACAGGTCGTCCACCGCCACCCCGGCAGCCGAGTCGCCGCCGGTGAGCGCCAGCGCGGCAACTACGCCACCCACCACGAGCAGGATCGCCACCACCGCGATCACCGGGACCAGCCACTTCTTCCGCGGCTTCTGCTGCTGCGGCTGGGCGTACTGCTGCTGTGCCCACTGCTGCCCGCTCTGGCCGTACTGCTGCTGCGGCGCCTGGTGGCCCTGCCACACGGGCTGCTGCGGGGGATTCTGCTGCGGGTACGGGCTCTGCTGGTAGGGGTTGTGCTGCTGCGGGGGCTGGCCGTAGGGGTTCTGCCCGGGCGGCGGGCCGTAGGGGCCTTGCTGGTAGGGGTTCTGCTGCGGCTGGCCGTAGGGGTTCGGCCCCGCCGGCGGGCCGTAGGGGTTCTGCCCGTACTGGCCTCCCTGCTGCCCGGGGTACGGGCCGGGTTGTCCGCCCTGCCCCGGCTGACCGCGATACGGCTGCCCCGGCTGGCCGCCGTACGGCTGGCCCTGCTGCGGCCCGGGGCTGCCCGCCTGCTCGCCCGGTCGGCCCTGCTGGCCCTGCTGGCCCTGCTGGCTCTGCTGTTGACCCCGCTGCTCGCCCGGCTGGTCGCCGCCCTTGTACCGGGTCGGCTCGTCCCCGCCCTGCTCGGGCGATCCGGGGTACGGCGGCTGGTTCGACATCTTCACTGACCTTCCGAGGTGGATCGGGCGACCGCACGCGCGGCAATGCGGTCGCAGACTATCCGAACGGTGCCCCCGTCCGGGGCACAAGAAACGCACCGCCCGGAACCGCTCCCGGCGGGGTCGCGCAGGCTGTCGGTGCTGCCGGGCATGATGCCCTCGTGCGCCACGTCGGAGACCAGGAACGTCGCGACCGGATCGCCCTCCGGCACGGGATCGCGCCCGCCCACCGGCTCGAGGACGCTGTCGCCGCCACCCGCGCGATGACCGTGCTGCACGCGACCGAGCCGCCGACGGTCTACCTCTCGGTGGCACAGCGGGTGGAGGGGATCAAGGTCTCCGACATCGACGCGGCACTCTTCGACGACCGGTCGCTGGTCCGCCAGCTCGCGATGCGCCGCACGCTCTTCGTCTTCCCGCGCGACCTGCTCCCCGCGGCGTGGGGGAGCGCGTCGGCCCGGGTCGCCGGCCAGGAGCGTCGCAAGATCGCCCGGGACGCCGCCGCCTCCGGCCTCGCCGCCGCCCACGCGGGCGACGGGGAGGCGTGGCTGGAGGCCGCCTGTGCGGCGGTGCTCGCCGTGCTCGAGGGCGAGGATCGGGGGCTCACGACCACCGAGGTGCGCGCCCGGGTGCCCGAGGTCGCCGGCACGGTCTCCGTCGCGCCCGGCACCAAGTGGGGCGGCGACGTGCCGATCGCGCCCCGGGTGCTCACGCTGCTCGGCGTCTCCGGTGCCATCGTCCGCGGCGGCAACGACGGCCACTGGCGGGTCAGCCGGCACCTGTGGACGCCGATGGACCGCTGGCTGGGCGCCGGCGCCCAGCCGCTGCCGGAGGACGAGGGGTACGCCGAGCTGGTGCGGCGCTGGCTGGCCACGTTCGGGCCCGGCACGATCCGCGACCTCCAGTGGTGGCTCGGCTCCACCGTGGGCGCGGTGAAGAAGGCGCTGGCCACCCTGGGCGCGGTCGAGGTGTCGCTGGACGGCGGCGCAACCGGCTGGCTGCTGCCCGACGACCTCGACGGCACCCCCGCGGTCGAGCCGTGGGCGGCGCTGCTGCCGGTGCTCGACCCGACCACAATGGGGTGGAAGGAGCGCGACTTCTACCTCGAGCCCCGCCACACGCCCTACCTCTTCGACAGCAACGGCAACGGCGGCACCACCGCCTGGTGGGACGGCCGGGTGGTGGGCTGCTGGGTCCAGGACGACGACGCGGTCGTGCAGGTGGTGCTCCGCGAGGACGTCGGCGCTGACGGCCGGGCCGCGCTCGACGTGGAGGCGGAGCGGCTCACGGCCTGGCTCGACGGGGTGCGGATCTCCACCGTCTACTCCTCCCATCAGATGAAATCGGCGCTGCTGCCCTGACGCCGTTATCGTTCCGGCGTGTCTCCCCGTGAACAGCCCGAGCAGCAGGCGCCCCCGGTCCAGCGGCTGCGGATCCGCTACGCCAAGCGCGGCAGGCTCCGCTTCACCAGCCACCGCGACTTCAGCCGGGCGTTCGAACGGGCCGTGTTCCGGGCCCGGGTGCCGATGGCGTACTCCTCCGGCTTCAACCCGCACCCCCGCATCTCCTACGCCGGCGCGGCGCCGACCGGGTCGGCCAGCGAGGCGGAGTACCTCGAGATCGCGCTCGCCGAGGTGGTCGACCCGGCGGACATCCACGCCAGCCTCGCCGAGGCGCTCCCCGACGGGCTCGACGTGCTCGAGGTGGTCGAGTCGCCCGGCGGGTCGCTGGCCGACCTGCTCGAGGCGAGCCGCTGGCAGATCGAGGTACCCGCGCCGTACGACGACGTCGCGGCCGCCGTCGGCGCCTTCCTCGACGCGCCCGGGATCGAGGTGCAGCGGATGACCAAGAAGGGGCTGCGCAGCTTCGACTGCCGGGCCGCCGTGGTCTCGATGACCGCCGAGCCGCACGAGCGCGGGGCCCGGGTGGACGTGGTCGTGCGCCACGGCGTACCCGCGGTCCGGCCCGACGACGTGCTCTCGGGCATGGCCGAGGTGGCGGGTCTGGAACCCGGCGACGGGGTCCTGCTGACCCGGCTCGCACAGGGCCGGCTGACCCCCGAGGGAACGGTGTCGGACCCGCTGGCCTGACCTGGGAGTGGCGTGATTTCGGGCACCGTGTGCGATACTCGCCGACAGGTCACCGTGCTGCGGCCGTCCCTGACAGGCTCGTCCGCGCCACACCGACCCGACGACGTTCTCGCCGAGACCATGACGGTCCGGCACGGTGAGGCCCAGGGTCTCGCACCAGACCGCGACGCGGCCCCTGTGTCGGTGACAGCGACACAGATCCGGCCCGGCGACCGCGGTAGGTGACGAACCCGGGGTGCACTGACGCCATGCGGAGGGCTCGTCGCCACACGAAGGCTTAGCGTCGCCGCCCATGGGCGGACGGCGTCGGACAGCGCAGGTCCCCGAAGGCGGCCGGCGCGTAGGAGAGCACCATGCTCGACGACGACACCACCACGACGTCGCAGGACGTCACCACCGACACCCCGGCCGAACCAGCCTCGCAGCCGGCCGACACGCCGGCCGGCGGCGAGACGCCCGCCGAGGGCAGTGCGGACGCCCCGCCGGCGAAGAGGGCGGCGAAGAAGGCGGCGAAGAAGGCGGCCGCGAAGAAGGCCCCGGGCAAGAAGGCGGCCGCGAAGAAGACCACCGCCAAGAAGGCCGCCGCCCCGGCCGAGACCCCGGCCGGCCTCGCCGCCGAAGCCGGCGAGGCTTCGGCGGAGACCCCGGCAGCTGCGGCCGTCGCGGACGCCACCGAGGGCGAGGCGGCGCCGAAGAACAAGACCGCCAGGAAGGCCCCGGCCAAGAAGGCGGCCGCGAAGAAGACCGCGAAGACGCCCGCCGATGCCGCGAGCGACACCGTGGCCGAGGCCGTGGAGGCCCCTGCCGCCGCGGAGCCGGCCGCGGAGACCCCGTCCGCAGCCCCGGCGGCGGCCCTGCTCTTCCAGGCGCCCGACGTGGCCGCCGCACCCGCCCGCCGTACCCGCAAGGCCGCGGCTGCGGAGACCTCCGACGAGGCTGCCGGTGACGCGGCCGGTGACACCGCCGGTGACGCGACGGGCCGATCCTCGGCGAAGACCGGCAAGGGCTCCGGCAAGGGCTCCGGCAAGGGGCCCGGGAAGGGGTCCCCGAAGGCCGCCGCGGACGAGGCGACGGACACCGACACCGAGACCGTCGACGAGTCCGGACGCGACCAGCGGTCGGGCCAGAGGGGCGGTCGCGGCCAGCGTCGCGACCAGGACGACCGGGCCGGGACCGCCGACGACGCCGCGGACGACAGCGCGGACGAGTCGGCCGACGCCGAAGAGGGCGAGGGCGACACCGACGGCGAGGGTGGCGGTCCGCGCCGCCGCCGCCGTCGCGGAGGTCGTCGCCGCCGCCGGTCCGGCGACAACGACAACGGCGACGCCTCCGAGGGCGACGACGCCGAGGCCGCCGACGACTCCGGCGAGGTCGCGGACCAGGGCGACCAGGGCGACGACCAGTCCGGCGAGTCCACCAGCAGCCGGCGCCGCCGGCGCCGCCGCCGGGCGGGCGAGGACGGCGGCGACGCCGGGGACGACCCGGCCAACACCGTCACCCGGGTCCGCAAGGTCCGCAACGCCGAGGACGAGATCACCGCGGTCAGCGGCTCCACGCGCCTCGAGGCGAAGAAGCAGCGCCGCCGCGAGGGCCGCGAGGCCGGCCGCCGTCGGGCCCCGATCGTCAGCGAGGCCGAGTTCCTCGCCCGCCGCGAGGCGGTGGACCGGGTCATGGTCATCCGCCAGCGCGAGGACCTGATCCAGATCGGCGTGCTCGAGGACAAGGTGCTCGTCGAGCACTACGTCAGCCGGGAGTCGCAGACCTCGCTCATCGGCAACGTGTACGTAGGCCGCGTCCAGAACGTCCTCCCCTCGATGGAGGCGGCGTTCATCGACATCGGCAAGGGCCGCAACGCGGTGCTGTACGCCGGCGAGGTCAACTGGTCGGCGCTGGGCCACAAGGACGGCTCCCCGCGCAAGATCGAGTCGGTGCTGTCCAGCGGCCAGTCCGTGCTGGTCCAGGTCACCAAGGACCCGGTCGGGCACAAGGGCGCCCGCCTGACCAGCCAGATCAGCCTGGCCGGTCGCTTCCTGGTGTACGTCCCGGACGGCACCACCAGCGGTATCTCCCGCAAGCTGCCCGACACCGAGCGCACCCGCCTGAAGACGTTGCTCAAGGAGATCGTCCCCGACACCGCCGGCGTGATCGTGCGCACCGCGGCCGAGGGCGCCTCGGAGGACGAGCTCACCCGCGACGTCGAGCGACTCAAGGCGCGCTGGGAGGACATCGAGGCCAAGGCGAAGTCCGGCGGGGCACCGAAGCTGCTGTACGGCGAGCCCGACCTCACCCTCAAGGTCGTCCGCGACCTCTTCACCGAGGACTTCAGCAAGCTGGTCATCGAGGGCGCCGACGCCTGGGACACCGTGCAGGGCTACGTCTCCCACGTCGCGCCGGACCTCGAGGACCGCCTCGAGCGCTTCGAGCGCACCGAGAACGGCGGCGACGTGTTCGCGACGTACCGCATCGACGAGCAGATCGCCAAGGGCCTCGACCGCAAGGTGTGGCTGCCGTCGGGCGGTTCGCTGATCATCGACCGCACCGAGGCGATGACCGTCGTCGACGTCAACACCGGCAAGTTCACCGGCTCCGGCGGCAACCTCGAGGAGACGGTCACCAAGAACAACCTCGAGGCCGCGGAGGAGATCGTCCGCCAGCTCCGGCTGCGCGACATCGGCGGCATCATCGTCGTCGACTTCATCGACATGGTGCTCGAGTCGAACCGCGACCTCGTGCTGCGCCGCCTCGTCGAGTGCCTCGGCCGCGACCGGACCCGGCACCAGGTCGCCGAGGTCACCTCGCTCGGCCTCGTGCAGATGACCCGGAAGCGGATCGGTACCGGTCTGCTCGAGGCGTTCAGCGAGAACTGCGAGCACTGCCAGGGCCGCGGCCTGATCGTGCACGACATGCCCGTCGAACCGAAGAAGACCGACGACGACGGGCGCCGGGGCGGTGCGCGCCGCAGCCGCGGCGGCCGCGGTCGTGGCTCCGACGAGTCGTCGTCGAACGGCGGCACCGGCGGCACCGGCGGCACTGCGACCAAGTCGCCGTCGCCGAAGGACGTCGCTGCGGTGGCCAAGGCGGAGAACGCCGACAAGGCGGCCGCCGGCGAGGAGCCGACCGGCGAGACCGCCGACGTGGCGACGCCCGAGCCGGCCACCGCGACCTCTACCGAGACCAGCGCCGAGACGAGCGCCGACACGACTGGCGGGACGGCTGCGGCCGACGACACCGCTGGTGCTCCGGATGACGGCGAGCGCCGCCCGTCCCGCTCGCGGTCGCGGCGTTCGGCCTCCCGTCGGGGTGGCGCCGCGCGCCCGGCCGAGCAGGACCAGGCGGACCAGGCGGACCGGTCGGACCAGTCGGACCAGGCGGACCGGTCCGGTCGGGAGACCGACCAGGAGCCGGGGTCCGCGGATTCCTCCGAGCCCGCCGACGTCGCTCCGGCCGCCGAGGCCGAGCAGGTGACCGAGACCCCGGCCGAGACGCCGGCCGAGACGCGAGCCGAGACGCCGGCCGAGACGCGAGCCGAGACGCCGGCCGAGACGCGGTCCGAGGCTGCTTCCGAGACGTCGACGGAGTCCCTGGCCGGGCCCGAGGCGGCGACCGCGCCCGAGGCAGCGGAGGAGGCTCCTGCCGAGCCGATGGCCCCGGCCGCTCCTCCGGAGCCGCCCAAGGTGATCACCCGTACCCGCCGCCGCAGCGCCAGCCGCCCAGCGGGCCCGCCGAGCTCGGCCAGCGCTCCGGAGGCGACCGGCGACGTACCCATCCCGTCCCTCGCCGAGGCCGCGCCCCCGGCCGGCTCCGGGCAGCCCCCGGCGGACGGCCTGGTCGAGCCCGGCACCGTCGACGTCGAGCCCGCGGTGGCGCCCGAGCACCACCCCGAGCTGCACGTGCCGATCAAGAAGAAGGGCTCACGCAAGCGCTGACCGGCGTACGGCCGCCCGTGCCGCCGTACGGCGGTCCGGGCCGCCCGGACCGCCGGCGCCGCCGTCACGCGGCCGCAATCGCGGCCGTATGACACGGCGCGGGCCGGCCGACCTGTCACAACCGCGCGATAGCAGCCGTATGACACGTCGAGCTCAGGTGGACGTGTCACAACCCTGCAATTGCAGCCGTATGACGTTGCGCGGGGACGACGGACGTGCCACAACCGCGCAATTGCGGCCGTGTGACAGTGCGCGGGCCGGCCGACCTGTCACAACCCTGCAATTGCAGCCGTACGACGGCGCGGGGGCCGCACCGTCTCAGGCGCGGTCGAGCGTCCCACGCCAGGTCTGCAGCGCCTCCCGGTCGGCGGAGGTGATCCCACCGTCGTCGAGGACCCGGTCGAGGTCGAGGCCGGTCTGGGCGTCGCGGAACGCCTGCTCGGTGGAGGTGCCGAACTGCGCGCACAGCTCCGCGATCTGGTCCTCGGCCTCGTTGCGGTTGGCGGTGGCGGCGCGCGGGTCGCCGACCCGGACCGTCTCGAGGTAGTCGTCGACGATCGCGTCGGGCTCGACACCGGCCGCGGTGAGCAGGACCAGCGACATCAGGCCGGTGCGGTCCCGGCCGCCCATGCAGTGCATCAGCACGCCACCGGGCGGCGCGGAGACGACCGCCGAGACCGCGGCGACGGTCCGTTCGGGCATGGCGGCGAGGTGGGGGAGGTAGTACATCGCGGTCCCGACCAGTCCGTTCTCCCAGAAGTCGGCCCAGAACCCCGCGTTCTCGAGCCCGTCGTGGTCGACGTGCACCGCGTGCACCCAGTCCGGCCGGGGCGTGGCATCGCGGTCGCGCTCGACCTGCTGCCGGAGGTCGACGACGGTGCGGATCCCGGCGTCGTGGACCTGCTCCCAACCCTGCCTGGTGAGGTGGTCGACGTTCTCGGAGCGGAAGAACACGCCCGCGGGGGTCTCGCCACCGCCCAGGCGGGGGAGGCCGCCGAGGTCGCGGGCGTTGTGGAGGCCGTCGGCGCGGAGGGTCCGGTCCATGCCGGAGACCGTAGCGGGCGGCGGTCACCCGTTTTGCGGTGCGGGCGGCGGATCCGTACTATTGACCCTCGGTGTGCATCCGCGCACCCATCCTGCTGGCCCTCCACCCGCCGTACGCCGGTTCCCCGGCGCCGCGAGCGTGCGAGCGAGAGCTGCAGGGCAGAGGCTTGTGACGCAGTAGAGATTCGACGAAGGAGACCGCGGTGTACGCGATCGTGCGCGCTGGCGCCACCCAGCAGAAGGTTGCCGTGGGCGACGTCATCGAGATCGACAAGGTCGAGACCGGGGTCGGCGAGTCGGTGACCCTTCCGGTGGTGCTCGTCGTCGACGGCGAGAAGGTCACCTCCGACGCCAAGAAGCTCGGCAAGGCGTCCGTGACGGTTGAGGTCCTCGGTGCCACGAAGGGCCCGAAGATCGTCATCCAGAAGTACAAGAACAAGACCGGCTACAAGAAGCGCCAGGGTCACCGCCAGAAGTACACCCAGGTCAAGGTCACCGACATCTCCCTCTGAGCCCTGCTCACAGGATCCACCCCGAAGGACTGAACTCATGGCACACAAGAAGGGCGCCGCGTCCACCAAGAACGGTCGCGACTCCAACGCGCAGCGGCTCGGCGTGAAGCGTTTCGGCGGCCAGACCGTCAACGCCGGCGAGATCATCGTGCGCCAGCGGGGCACCCACTTCCACCCGGGCAGCGGCGTCGGCCGCGGCGGTGACGACACCCTGTTCGCCCTGGTCGGCGGCGCGGTCGAGTTCGGTCGCAAGCGCGGCCGTCGTGTCGTCAACATCGTCCCGGGCGAGTGACCCGGCGCGTCTGACACCAGAACCTCATCGAAGGGCGTCCCGAGAAGCCGGGACGCCCTTCGTGTCATTGAGACCCCTGCACCGGAAGAGAGCACCCATGGCCGTCCCCACCTTCGTCGACCGGGTCACGCTGCACGTCGCAGCGGGCCGCGGTGGCAACGGCGTGGCCTCGGTGCACCGTGAGAAGTTCAAGCCCCTCGGCGGACCCGACGGTGGGAACGGCGGCCCCGGCGGCTCGGTGATCCTGCGGGTCGACCCCGACGTGACGACGCTGGTCGACTACCACCACAGCCCGAAGCGCCGCGCCGAGCACGGCGGCCACGGCGCCGGCGGCCACCGCAACGGCTCGCACGGCTCCGACCTGGTGCTGCCGGTCCCCGACGGCACCGTGGTCGCCGACGGTCGCGGCACCGTCCTCGCCGACCTGGTCGGCCCCGGCACCGAGCTGGTCGTCGCCCAGGGCGGCCGGGGCGGCCTCGGCAACGCCGCACTGGCCTCGGCCAAGCGCAAGGCCCCCGGCTTCGCGCTGCTGGGGGAGCCCGGCGACGAGCTCGACGTGGTGCTCGAGCTCAAGGTGGTCGCCGACATCGGCCTGGTCGGCTTCCCCAGCGCCGGCAAGTCCTCGCTGATCGCCGCGATCTCCCGGGCCCGGCCCAAGATCGCCGACTACCCGTTCACCACCCTGGTCCCGAACCTCGGCGTGGTCCGCGCCGGCGACGTGACCTTCACGGTCGCCGACGTGCCCGGCCTGATCGAGGGCGCGGCCGAGGGCCGCGGTCTCGGCCACGACTTCCTGCGCCACATCGAGCGCTGTGCCGCGATCGTGCACGTCGTCGACACCGCCACCATCGAGCCGGGCCGCAACCCGGTCGAAGACCTCGACATCATCGAGTCCGAGCTCGCCCGGTACGGCGGCCTGGAGGACCGGCCGCGGCTGGTCGCGCTGAACAAGGTGGACGTGCCCGACGGTCGCGACATCGCGTCGTTCGTCGTCGACGAGCTCCGCGAGCGCGGGATGCGGGTGTTCGAGGTCTCCGCGGCGTCCGGCGAGGGCCTGCGCGAGCTGACCTTCGCGATGGCCGAGATCGTCACCGCAGCCCGGGCCGCGCGTCCGGTGGCCGAGGCGCAGCGCATCGTGATCCGCCCGCCGGCCGCCACCGGCGGCGCCGAGTTCACCGTCAAGGAGACCGGCGAGGGCTGGCGCGTGCGCGGCGAGAAGCCCGAGCGCTGGGTCCGGCAGACCGACTTCAGCAACGACGAGGCGGTGGGCTTCCTGGCCGACCGGCTCAACCGGCTCGGCGTCGAGGAGAAGCTGCTGGCGCTCGGCGCGGTCGAGGGCGACACCGTCCTGATCGGGCACCCCGACAACGCGGTCGTCTTCGACTTCCGTCCCGGCATCGACGCCGGCGCGGAGATGCTCGGCCGCCGCGGCGAGGACCAGCGCTTCGACGAGTCCCGTCCTGCCGCCCAGCGCCGACGCAGGATCGACGAGGCGATGGACGAGCGGAGCGAGACCGAGACGCGTGCCGACGTGGCGCGACGGCTGGACCGGCCGGAGACCTACGGCCCCACGTCGTACGAGATCGGCGGCGAGGACGACCCCGACTGGCGCGAGGACGACCCCGGCCAGGTCGGGACGGGCGACGAGCCTGGCGACGGCCGGGCATGAGCACGGAGGCGGGCCTGCGCGCCGAGGTGACCGGCGCGCGCCGGATCGTGGTGAAGGTGGGCTCGTCGTCGCTGACGACCGCGGAGGGCGGCATCGACCCGGCCCGGGTCCGCCGGCTGGTCGAGGTGCTCGCCGCCGTCCGCGCCCGCGGCGCCGAGGTCGTGCTGGTCTCCTCCGGTGCCATCGCCGCCGGCCTCGCGCCGCTGGGCCTGGCCCGTCGTCCGCGCGCGCTCGCGGCCCAGCAGGCGGCCGCGTCGGTCGGCCAGGGGCTGCTCGTGCACCGCTACACCGAGGAGCTCGCGCGGCACGGGGTGACCGCCGGCCAGGTGCTGCTCACCGTCGACGACGTCACCCGGCGCTCGCACTACCGCAACGCCTACCAGACCTTCGCCAAGCTGCTCGAGCTCGGCGTGCTCCCGATCGTCAACGAGAACGACACCGTTGCCACCTCCGAGATCCGGTTCGGCGACAACGACCGGCTGGCCGCGCTGGTCGCGCACCTCGTCCACGCCGACCTGCTGGTGCTGCTCTCCGACGTCGACGGCCTGTACGACGGGCACCCGGCGCGGGAGGGCGCCCGGATCATCCCGGCCGTCGTGAGCTCCGAGGACCTGGCCCACATCGAGGTGGGTGCCGGCGGCGCGCTGGGCACCGGCGGCATGCGGACCAAGGTCGACGCGGCCCGGATCGCGACCGGTGCCGGCATCCCGGTGGTGCTCACCGCCGCCGACCAGGCCTCCAGCGCGCTCGCCGGGGACCCGGTCGGCACCCTGTTCCACCCGACGGGCAAGCGCCGCCCGACCCGGCTGCTGTGGCTGGCGCACGCCACCGAGCCGCTGGGCACGCTGGTGCTCGACGCCGGCGCCGTACGCGCGGTCACCGAGCGCCGGGCGTCGCTGCTGGCGGCCGGCGTCACCGGGGTCACCGGCTCGTTCGTCGCCGGCGACCCGGTCGACCTCGTCGACCCCAACGGGGTACCGGTGGCCCGGGGGCTGGTGAACTTCGACGCCGAGGAGATCCCCGACCTGTTCGGGCGCACCTCGCACGACCTCAAGCGCGAGCTGGGGGCGGCGTACCAGCGTGAAGTGGTGCACCGCGACGACCTCGTCCTGCTCTAATGCACGTGTGATGGACGAGGCGGAGTTCGAGCGGCTCTACGGACCCTGGGACCCGCTCGACCCGGCCGGGGCGCAGGAGTTCCTCGCGGACTTCCCGGGACCGTGGTGGGTCGTGGGGGGCTGGGCGGTCGAGGCCTTCAGCGGTGTCCGCCGCAGGCACCACGACGTCGATGTCGCGATCTTCACGTACGACCTGCCTGCGTTGCTCGATCTGGTGGGCGACCGGTACGACGTCTGGAGCGTCTGCAGCGGGTCGCTGCGCCCGATCAACGAGACCTGGCCCGAGCCACACCCGGACGCGGGCCAGGTGTGGCTGCGCGAACATGCCCAGGCCCCCTGGGTGGCGGACATCCTCATCAACGAGGACCGGGACGGCCGGTGGGTGTCCCGCCGCGAGGAGTGGTCCGCGCCGCTGGACGAGGTCACGTGGATCGCGGACGACGGCATCCGCTACCAGAACCCCGAGGTCGTCCTGCACCACAAGGCCCTGGGCAACGAGGAGCGTGACCGGGCCGACCGGGACGCCGCCTGGCCGCTCCTCGACAACCGGCAGCGCGGGTGGCTGCGGGAGGCCGTGGAGAGGGTGTACGGCGCCGGGCACCCGTGGCTGGCCTGGATGGACCAGCGGAGCACGTGACGCACGCGACGTGAAACATTTGGCCGGTCCCGACCACCCCGCCGTACGCTGGACGATGCAATGAACGCCTCCACCGACGCTCCCGAGCGCAGCGTCTACCTCGACCACGCCGCGACCACGCCGATGCTGCCGGCCGCGGTCGAGGCGATGACCCTCCACCTGGCGGAGACCGGCAACCCCAGCTCCCTCCACGCGTCCGGCCGCCGGGCCCGCCGCGTCGTCGAGGAGTCCCGCGAGACCATCGCCCAGGCGCTCGACTGCCGCCCCGGCGAGGTCGTGTTCACCTCCGGTGGCACCGAGGCCGACAACCTCGCCGTCAAGGGCATCTTCTGGTCGCGGCACGCGGCCGACCCCCGGCGCACCCGCATCCTCTCCACGGCCGTCGAGCACCACGCCGTCCTGGACCCCCTGCACTGGCTGGACGCGGAGGAGCACGCCGAGGTGGAGCTGCTGCCGGTGGACCGGTTCGGACGGCTCGCCCTCGACGCCCTGCGCGCCTCCATCGCCCGCGACCCCGAGACGGTGGCGCTGGTCTCCGTCATGTGGGCGAACAACGAGGTCGGCACGCTCCAGCCGATCTCCGAGGTGGTGGCGATCGCCGCCGAGCACGGCATCCCCGTGCACACCGACGCCGTCCAGGCGGTCGGCGCGGTGCCGGTCGACTTCGCGAGCTCCGGCGTCGACGCGCTCACGCTGACCGGGCACAAGGTCGGCGGCCCCTACGGCGTCGGCGCCCTCGTCGTACGTCGCGAGCTCGAGGTCACCCCGCTGGTACACGGCGGCGGCCAGGAGCGCGACATCCGCAGCGGCACCATCGACCCCCCGGCGATCGCCGGCCTGGCCGCGGCCGTGGAGCTGTCGGTGAAGCAGCAGGCCGAGCACGCCACCCGGGTCGTCTCGCTCCGCGACGACCTGGTGCGCCGGGTGCGCGCGGTGGTGCCGGAGGCCGCGCTCAACGGCGATCCGGTCGACCGGCTGCCCGGCAACGCCCACCTGACCTTCCCCGGCTGCGAGGGCGACTCGCTGCTGATGCTGCTCGACGCCCGGGGCATCGAGTGCTCGACCGGCTCGGCCTGCTCGGCCGGCGTACCCCAGGCCTCCCACGTCCTCCTGGCCATGGGCCACACCGACGCCCAGGCCCGCGGGTCGCTGCGGTTCTCGCTCGGCCACACCAGCACCCGTGCCGACGTGGACGCCCTGGTCGAGGCGATCGGTCCGGTCGTCGAACGCGCCCGCAACGCGGGGCAGCGGAGGCTCTGATGCGGGTCCTCGCCGCCATGTCGGGAGGCGTGGACTCCGCGGTGGCCGCCGCGCGGGCCGCCGAGTCCGGCCACGACGTCACGGGCATCCACCTCGCGCTCTCGCGCAACCCGAAGTCCTACCGCTCCGGCGCCCGCGGCTGCTGCACCATCGAGGACAGCAACGACGCCCGCCGGGCCGCGGACGTGATCGGGATCCCGTTCTACGTCTGGGACCTCAGTGAGCGGTTCCACGAGGACGTGGTCGAGGACTTCATGGCCGAGTACGCCGCCGGCCGGACGCCCAACCCCTGCCTGCGCTGCAACGAGAAGATCAAGTTCGCCGCCGTCCTCGACCGGGCGCTGGACCTCGGGTTCGACGCGGTCGCCACCGGTCACTACGCCCAGCTGCGCGCCGGCGACGACGGGCTGATCGAGATGCACCGGGCCGTGGACATGGCCAAGGACCAGTCCTACGTGCTCGGCGTGCTGACCCAGGAGCAGCTCGCGCACTCGCTGTTCCCGCTCGGCGACTCCCGGAAGCCCGACGTACGCGCCGAGGCCGAGCGGCGAGGCCTGCTGGTCGCCGACAAGCCGGACTCCCACGACATCTGCTTCGTCGCCGACGGCGACAACGCCGGCTGGCTGCGGGAGAAGCTCGGCGGCCAGGCCCCCAACCACGGCGGCGAGATCGTCGACCATGTCAGCGGCGAGGTGCTGGGACGCCACGACGGCACGTACGCCTTCACCATCGGCCAGCGCAAGGGCCTGCGGATCGGCCGCCCGGCGCCGGACGGCCGGCCGCGGTTCGTGCTCGACATCGAGCCGGTCTCCGGCACCGTCACCGTCGGCCCCCGCGAAGAGCTGCGCGTCGACCGGATCAGCGGGATCAAGGCGCGTTGGTGCGGCACCGTGCCCGAGTCGCTCGAGGGCACCGTGCAGCTCCGCGCGCACGGCAACGAGCACCGGGCCAGGGTCCGGGTCACCGCCCCCTCCACCGTCGAGGTGGTGCTGCTCGAGCCGGCCTCGGGCATCGCCCCGGGGCAGGCCGCGGTGATCTACGACGGCACCCGGGTGGTCGGCTCGGCCACCATCGCCGCGACCGACCGCACCGAGGCGCTCCGGTGACGCTCGCCACCGGCGTCGGGTCGATGCCCGGCGGCGACCCGCTGTCGCCCGAGGCCGACAACGCGCGGGCGTACGCCGAGGCGGTCCGCACGGTCTTCGGCGAGCTGCCCGACCTCCGGCACGTGCCCGAGCTGCCCGGCCGGGGCGCGATCGCGTCCATGACCGGCCGGGCGCTGGCCGTGGTCGACGGGCTCCCCGCCGACGTCCAGCCGGCCGGCTGGCGGCTCACCGACGCCACCGGGATCGACCAGCGCCGGGCTCGCTCGCTGCTCGCCCAGGACCTCGACCGGGTCGAGGAGCAGGCGCAGGGGTACGCCGGCCCGTTCAAGCTGCAGGTCACCGGACCGTGGACGCTGGCCGCCACGGTCGAGAAGCCGCGCGGCGACAAGGTGCTCGCGGACCACGGCGCCCGTCGCGACCTCGCGCAGGGGCTGGCCGAGGGGATGCTCGCCCACGTCGCCGACGTACGCCGACGGGTGCCCGGCGCGAGCGAGCTGCTGGTGCAGGTCGACGAGCCGGCGCTGCCGGCGGTGCTCGGCGGGCAGGTGCCGACGGCGTCCGGCTACGGCCGGCACCGGGTCGTGCAGCCGCCCGAGGCGTCCGAGGCGCTGGCGACCGTGTTCGCGGCGGTCGAGGAGGCCGGTGGCGTGCCCCTGGTGCACTCGTGCGCGCCCGGCTTCCCGATCGGGCTGGTCCGGGGAGCGGGTGCCCGGGGGATCTCCGTCGATCTCGCCGTGCTCGACGCGGCGTCGTACGACCCGCTCGCGGAGGCCGTCGAGGCCGGGGAGCGGGTGCTGCTGGGCGCCGTACCCTCCGTCGACCCGGCGACCGCGCCCACCGCGAAGTCGGTCACCGAGCGGGTGCACCGCCTGCTCGAGATGCTCGGCCTGGAACCCACTCCAGGGCTCGTGGTCACCCCCGCCTGCGGTCTGGCCGGCGCCTCCGCCGCCTGGGCCCGATCCGCACTCGACCTGGCGCGTCAAGCCGCCCGGGACGTCGACTCCTGAGATAGTCCCCTACGTTCGAGGGCCCATTCGGCCCGGATGACCCCTCGAACGTAGGGGACTATCGGGCGGAGCGGGGGCTCGGGACGACGATGACGTACGACGAGACGGGCGAGGGCGGGCACCGGGCGCGCACCGGGCGCCGGCTCGCGACCGCCGGGGCCGCTGCCGCAGTCGCTGCGCTGGTGGTGGCGATGGCGGCGCTGGCCGCCCCGTCGACGAGGAAGCACGCCGAGCCCGCGAACGAGCCGGTGAACCAGCCGGCGACTCCGAAGGCCCTGGCCTCGGTAGCGCTCGACCACGTGGACGGCACCCCCGCCAGCGTCACGCGTACCCACCCGGAGACCTTCCGGCTCCCGGGTGCGGTGGCCGTCGACATCCGGTTCCGCGCCGGCGAGGGGGAGGACGGCGACCTGCTGCGGGTGGCCGCCGTGCCCGGGACGAACCAGGTGCTCGAACACTGCGGCGACTTCTACGAGTTCGACACGTGGCAGGCCGACGGGGGCGAGGTGATCCTGGCCTGGCAGCTGGAGGCGCCGGAGGAGGATCCGGGGATCCTGCTCGTCGTGCAGCAGCGGGCGGACGAGTACACCCTCGCCTACCAGAGTGGCGACCCGATCACGGCCGACCCGCGGACGCTCGACCTCGACACCTCGGTCCACGAGATGGTGGCGGTCGTCACCGACCCGCGGCTCGGGCTGCGGACCACCGAGTCGGTCCTCCGCGAGGCCGGGGAGCTGCCCGCGCAGGTGCCGGGCGAGGACGAGAGCGGGGCGGAGGCGAACTCCCAGCAGATCACGCCGCGAGCGATCGCGGGGGTCGTCGAGTCGGCCACGGTCGGCGAGGTCGCCTCACGCGAGGCCGAGGGCCACAGCGGGTACGGCGAGCGCGTGATCGGTGCCCAGACCGAGCTCGAGACGGGGACAGCGGTGACCCTGCTCGTCGTGGAGCAGCCCGATCCGCTCACCCTCGACTGCCCGGAACGGATGACCTGCGTGATCCTCGAGCCGGACGACGGGGGCGTCCTCACCCTCGGCTGGAACCGGACGGGCGACTGGACCCTGGTCCACGTCACCGACGTCGCGACCCGGGTGCTCCAGGTGCTCGGGGACTCGCGCACCGGCGACCCGCGGACCTCGCCCGGCGACGTACGGTTCGACGCCATGCGCAACCTCGTCCAGGACCCGGTCCTGGCCCCGATCACCCCCAACCGGGTGCTGATCGAGGGCGACCGGGTCGACGACTGGGAGGGCTGATCCCGCACCTGTCGGGATAGTCCCAAACGTTCGAGGGGTCGATCGGCCCGAATCGCCCCTCAAACGTTTGGGACTATCCGGAGCGACAGGCGAGATGGTCCCAAACGAAATGGCTGCCCTTCGCGGGGAGGAGCAGCCATCTCGTTGGGGAGTACCCGCGGATCACGCAGAGGTCAGCCGACGTGGACGGCGGCCTCCGGGCCGTCGGTGGCCAGCTCGGTGTGCTTCACGTTGAGGAAGATCCACACCACCAGCGACGCGGCGAACATCATCACCGCCCCCACCAGGAACGCGGTGGTCGCGCCCTCGGTGAAGATCTGGTGTCCCGCGATCTCCTGGAGCGAGGCCATCTGCTCGGGCGAGGGCTGCGGGCCACCGGCGGCCTGGGCTGCCTGCCCGGCCGCCTGGAACTCGTCGCCCTTGGTGGTCATGACCTGCGTCGCGACCGTGGCCAGGACGGCCAGGCCGAGCGCGCCGCCGACCTGCTGCATGGTGTTCAGCACGCCGGAGCCGACGCCGGAGTCCTCGGCGCGGAGGTGGTGCACCGCGGTGAGGGTCAGCGGCACGAAGGTCAGGCCCATGCCGAAGGACATCAGCAGGATGAACGGCAGGATGTCGGTCACGTAGTTGCCGGTGATGTCCGAGGTCGGCGGCGGGAACGTCGCGTCGTGCGGCAGGCGGGAGAAGCCGTAGAGCGCGCCGGCCGCCATCAGGGTGCCGGTGCCCGCGAGGTAGCGGGGATCGATCTTCGCGACCAGGTTGGACGCCAGGCCAGCGGCCACCACGATGCCGGCCGAGAACGGCAGGAACGCGAAGCCGGCGTGCAGCGGGCTGTAGCCCATGACGTTCTGGATGTAGAGCGACAGGTAGAAGAACATCGCGAACATCGCGGCCGGGGCCAGGAAGAAGGCGACGAAGCTCGATGCGCGGGTGCGGTTCAGGAACACCCGGAACGGCAGCAGTGGGTGCTCGACGCGGCTCTCGACGATGCCGAAGACGATCAGCAGTACGCCGCCTGCGACCAGCGAGGTGATCGTCCACGGGTCGCTCCAGCCGTCGGTGCCGGCGTGGTTGAGGCCGAACACGATCGCCAGCAGGCCGAGGGTGCCGGTGACCGCGCCGGGGATGTCGAGCTCACCCGGGTGCGACTCGGACTCCGAGAGCACCTTGGGCGCGAAGCCCGCCGCGACCAGGCCGATCGGGACGTTGATCAGGAAGGTCAGCCGCCAGCCGTGGACGTGCATGCCGAACAGGTCGAAGCCCGACCCGGTGAGCCAGCCGCCGAGGATCAGGCCGACGGCGGCGCCGGCGCCGGACATCGCGGCGTACACGGCGAACGCGCGGTTGCGCGGCGGGCCGGCCGGGAACGTGGTGGTGATCAGCGCCAGCGCGGCGGGGGAGGCGAGAGCTGCACCGAGGCCCTGCAGGCCACGGGCGGCGAGCAGCGTGCCCTCGTTGTTGGCGAGGCCGCCGAGCAGCGAGGCGACCGCGAAGATCACCAGGCCGATCATGAAGATCCGGCGGCGGCCGTAGAGGTCGCCCAGCCGGCCGCCGAGCAGCAGCAGGCCACCGAAGGCCAGCGCGTAGCCGGTGACCACCCAGGTCAGGTTGGCGTCCGAGATGTGCAGGGTGTCCTGGATGTAGGGCAGGGCGATGTTGGCGATGGTGGCGTCGAGCACCACCATCAGCTGTGCGATCGAGATGAGCACCAGCGCCCATCCCAGGTGGAGATGCTGCCCGGAGGCACGGGTCTCCGTGGTCGTTGGCTCAGCCATGGTCTTCCTTCTCGTGTGTTCGAAGCTCGGGTGCCCGGACTACTGACCGCCGGGGCGGCCGCAATTCGTCGCGGCGGGCAGGATGATCTGGTCGATGACGCGGACGATCACGTCCTCCGTGGGCTGCTCGCCCAGCAGGAAGAAGCGGTGCAGGATGACGCCCGCCAGCGCCGGGGCCAGGAGGTCGAGGTCCACGTCGTCGCGGATCTCCCCGCGAGCACGTGCGCGCTCGTAGATCGCCGACGTGGCGGCGATCTTGGGTCCGAGCACGTCGCGCCGGAACGCGGTGGCGAACTCCTGGTCCTTGCTGATCGCGGTGAGGACGCTGGCGAACGTCGCCACACCCTGCTGGTCGGTGAGGCCGCCCATGCCGCAGAACGAGGCGATCAGGTCACCGCGCAGGGTGCCGGTGTCGGCCGGCTCCTCGGGGGAGTGCTTGACGACCACGAGCGCGTCCACGACGAGGCTGGCCTTGTCGTTCCAGCGCCGGTAGAGGGTGGCCTTGGACGCCTTGGCGCGGGTGGCCACGGCGTCCATGGTCAGGCGGTCGTAGCCGACGTCGGCCAGGACCTCGAGGGTGGCCGCCAGGATCTCGAGCTCGCGGTCGCCCTCGACGCGGGGCCGGACGGCCGTGCTGTCGGGAGCGTGCGGGGTCATCGGGATCCTTCCGATTGATGAAACGAAACAGTTTCGTTTCATCAGATGGTACGGATCCGTTTCATCGGCGGCAACTCTTTTTCCGTGACGGTCTGGTCAACACCGTGTGAACCCGCCCACGTCCGCGGTTGCACGGGGTCAGCGCGCGAGCGTGGGCGCCAGGATCGCGAGCGAGCGGGTCAGTGCGACGTCGTTCCACCGGCCCGACCGGCGGAACATGTAGTGGCCGACCGGTCCCATGTCGAGGTGCTCGACCTCGGTGGCGACGGCGGCCGCGCGTCGGGCGTAGTCCGCGCCCGCCCGGAACGAGGTGATCCGGTCGCGGTGGCCGTGCGCGATCACCAGCCGCCGCCCCCGGAGCGTGTCGACCGGCTCGCCGGGCGGCAGCCAGGGGGCAAGTGCGACCACGCCGGCGACCAGGTCGTCGTCGGCCACGTGGACCGCGGTACGGGCGCCCATCGAGTGCCCCAGCAGTACGACGGGCAGGGCGCCGAGCTCGCGGCGTACGGCGGCCAGGGCCCAGCGCGCGTCCGGTACGGGCGAGGGGGTCGACGGGTCGTTCCAGCCCCGCACCCGGTGGCGCAGCAGCCAGGTCGCCACCCCGGCCTCGTGCAGGCGCGGTGTGATCGAGCGCTGCATCGTCGCCGCGCGCAGCCAGGACGCGCTGCGCTCGCCGACCGGCTCGTCCGACCGCGGCGTGCCGCCGTGCAGCATCAGTACGAGCCCACGCGGACGCCCGGCGACGTCGCGGCGGGTCAGGGACGGTTCGCTCACGGTGCCGATCCTCTCAGTGCGGGCCAACGGCGACCGGGCGCGGACGTCGCACCCGTCCTGACACGTTCGGAGCCGCCGGACCCGGCGGATGGGTGGCACCCGGCTGTCGGCGGGACACGGCAAGATGTGCCCCATGAGCGACGAGGTGGAGATCGGGGGCCCCGCGGCCGGCAGCAACGCCTGGGCGGACGCGAAGGGTGAGCACCGGGTGCTGGTCGAGGAGATCGAGGAGGCCCGCTGGCGCTACTACGTCCTCGACGACCCGACGCTCTCCGACGCCGACTTCGACCGCAAGCTGCGCCGTCTCGAGGAGCTCGAGGCGCAGGTGCCCGAGCTGCGCACCCCCGACTCGCCCACCCAGAAGGTCGGCGGGGCGGTCTCCACGGAGTTCACCGCCGTCGACCACCTGCAGCGGATGGAGAGCCTCGACAACGCCTTCTCCTACGAGGAGCTCGCCGCGTGGCACGCGCGGCTCGGCCGCGACGGTGTCGACGACCCGGCGCTGCTGTGCGAGCTCAAGGTCGACGGCCTCGCGATCAACATCCTCTACGAGCAGGGGCGCCTGGTCCGGGCGCTCAC
Source organism: Nocardioides guangzhouensis (assembly GCF_004519545.1). Classification (GTDB taxonomy): domain Bacteria; phylum Actinomycetota; class Actinomycetes; order Propionibacteriales; family Nocardioidaceae; genus Nocardioides; species Nocardioides guangzhouensis. The sequence continues at coordinate 92,172 of NZ_SDKM01000001.1, read as the reverse complement.
CCGGGGTGACGGTCGCACCGGCGAGGACGTGACGCCCAACGTCAGGACCATCGACTCGGTGCCGCACCGGCTGACCGGGACCGAGGAGTTCCCGGTGCCGGCGCTGCTCGAGGTGCGTGGCGAGGTGTTCCTGCCGGGCGAGGCGTTCGAGCGGCTCAACGAGTCGATGCGCGACGCCGGCAAGCCGGCCTTCGCCAACCCCCGCAACGCCGCGGCCGGCTCGCTGCGCCAGAAGGACCCGCGGGTCACCGCCACCCGGGCGCTCGGCATGGTCTGCCACGGCATCGGCGCCCGTGATGGGTTCGAGCCGAAGGCGCAGTCGCACGCCTACGACGCGCTCGCCGCATGGGGGCTGCCGGTCTCCGAGCAGGTCCGGGTGCTCCCGTCGCTGGCCGAGGTCGAGGCCTACGTCGAGAACGCCGGCGAGCACCGGCACACGATCGTCCCCTACGAGATCGACGGGGTGGTGGTGAAGGTCGACGACGTCGCGCTGCAGCGCCGGCTCGGGTCGACGTCGCGGGCACCGCGCTGGGCGATCGCGTTCAAGTACCCACCCGAGGAGGTCAACGCGAAGCTCCTCGCGATCGAGGTGAACACCGGCCGCACCGGCCGGGTGACGCCGTTCGGCCGGATGGAGCCCACGCGCGTTGCGGGCTCGACCGTGGAGATGGCCACGCTGCACAACGCCCACGAGGTCAAGCGCAAGGACGTCCGGCCCGGTGACACCGTGGTCCTGCGCAAGGCCGGCGACGTGATCCCCGAGATCGTCGGGCCGGTGCTGCCACTCCGGCCCGAGGGGCTGGCGGAGTGGGTGATGCCCACCGAGTGCCCCTCGTGCGGCACCGCGCTGGTGCAGCAGAAGGAGGGCGACAAGGACCTGCGCTGCCCCAACCACCAGCAGTGCCCGGCGCAGGTGCGCGAGCGCGTCTACCACGTCGCCGGCCGCGGAGCCTTCGACATCGAGGGGCTCGGCTACGAGGCCGCGGTGGCGCTGATCGAGGCGGGTGCGATCACCGACGAGGGGGACGTGTTCTTCCTCGACGAGGACAAGCTCCGCAGCGCCCCGTTGTTCACCCGCGCCCCCAGGAAGGACGAGGGCGACGCCCCCGTGCTCTCGGCCAACGGCCAGCGGCTGCTCGCCAACCTGCACTCCCGCAAGGAGGTCCCGCTCTGGCGGGTGCTGGTCGCGCTCTCCATCCGCCACGTCGGCCCGACGGCCGCTCGCGCACTGGCCACCGAGTTCGGGTCGATGGAGGCGCTGCGTGCGGCGTCGGAGGAGCAGATCGCCGCGGCCGAGGGCGTCGGCCCGACCATCGCCGAGGCGGTGGTGGAGTGGTTCGCGGTCGACTGGCACGTCGCCATCGTCGACAAGTGGACGAAGGCCGGGGTCTCGATGGCCGACGAGCGTGACGAGTCCGTGCCGCGCACGCTCGAGGGCCTGACGGTCGTGGTGACCGGGTCTCTCGAGGGCTACTCCCGCGACTCGGTCAAGGAGGCGATCATCGCCCGTGGCGGCAAGGCGGCGGGCTCGGTGTCGAAGAAGACCGACTTCGTGGTGGTGGGGGAGAATGCCGGGACCAAGGCCGAGAAGGCCGAGCAGCTCGGCGTGCCGATCCTCGACGAGAGCGGGTTCGAGGTGCTGCTCGAGAAGGGCCCTGAGGCCGTCCGGAACGTCCACTGATGGGCATTACTGACCAGTAACACCTAGAGTCGACGCCCATGTCCGGAAAGCGCGCGCTGCCCTCGGTCTGGGCGTCGCGCGGCGCGCTGTACGTATCCGTGATGGGCGGGAGCCTCGTGCTCCTCGCCGTGCTGGGGGCCTGGATGCTGTTCGTGCCGCGAGGCGTCGAGCCCGGTCCGACCTCGGTCGACACCTCCGTCGACCAGTCGAACGACCCCGCCGACGACCCGGCGGTCGACTCCGAGCGACCGGAGGTCTCGGCGGAGGACCCGACTGCCGAGGACCCGTCGGGGGAGGTCAGCCGGAGCGCCCAGCGGTCGAGCAGCCCCGTGGAGACGGTGTCCCCCTCGGCGCGCCGGGCGCCCACGCCGACCGCCCACACGCCGACCAGCGAGGAGCCGGACCCGACGCCCAGCAGCCCCGAGCCGACGCCGACCACCCCGTCGCCACCCTCGCCGTCCCACCCGGGCAACGGCAATGGCAACGGGAACGGCAACGGGAACGGGAACGGCGGCGGCAACGACGGAGACCGCACGGCGACCAGCGACTCGTCGTCACTGCTCGACGGCCTGCTCGACCTCCAGGAGCCCTAGCGCATGGCCGACTTCCTCGGCGTCGTGCTGGTCACCAGCGCGACGCTGGCCCTTCTCGCGACGGCCACCCTGTTCGTCGGCAGCGGTCGGGCCCTCTGGTTGCCGCCGATGGTGCGCGGAACGGTCGCCGCATGCGCCGTCGGCCTGGTCGGACTCGGTGTCGCCGCCGCCTGGGGGCTGGGTCCGACCGCCGGCGCGGGTGTGGCCGGCTGGCTCACCGCCTCGATCCTCGTCTGGGCCCACGTGGCCCGCGACTGGACCGCTCGCGGTCTCGTCGCCTGGGCGACCACCGTCGGGGCCGGCGCGACCTACCTCCTGTGGGTGGGTGCCTGGACGGTCGGCTCCTCGCTGACGCCGGTGGAACGCACCGGGTCGGTGCTGCTGTGGCTGCTGGAGGCGTTCGTCTTCGTGCTCGCCCTGGGGCACGTCTGGGAGCTGGTCGACGTGCTGGCCCGGCGACGCTGGACCCGTCGGGTGGCGCCGACGGGTGACGCGCCGTACCGGCCGTTCGTGAGCCTGCACGTGCCCACCCACAACGAGCCGCCTGACCTGGTCATCGAGACCCTCGAGTCCCTGCTCGCCCTGAGGTACGACGACTACGAGGTGCTCGTCCTCGACAACAACACGACCGACGAGCGCCTGTGGCGGCCGGTCGAGGAGTTCTGCCGGGGGCACGAGCGGCTGCGGTTCTTCCACCTCGAGGACTGGCCCGGCTACAAGTCGGGAGCGCTGAACTTCGGACTGGAGAGGACCGACGCTCGAGCAGAGCTGGTCGGCGTCGTCGATGCCGACTACCAGGCCGAGCCGGACTTCCTCGAGCGCTGCGCCCCGCTCTTCGAGGACGCCACCCTGGGCTTCCTGCAGACCCCGCAGGACTACCGGTCATGGGAGTTCTCGGGGTACTTCCGGCGGCTCTACCACTCCTACAAGTACTTCTTCGACGTCTCGCAGGTCTCCCGCAACGAGCGAGGTGCGCCGATCTTCGGCGGGACGATGGGCCTGATCCGGCGGCGGGCCCTGGTCGCCTCCGGCGGCTGGGACGAGTGGTGCATCACCGAGGACGCCGAGCTGTCCCTGAGGCTGCTGCGGGACGGGTGGACCGGCCGGCACGTCGACGAGAGCTTCGGTCACGGCATCATGCCGCTCAGCTTCGAGGCCCTGAAGCGGCAACGCTTCCGCTGGTGCTTCGGGGGCGTCCAGATCCTCCGGATGCACTGGCGCTCCCTGCTGCCGGGTCGCGTGTCCGACCGCAATCGCATGGCGACGTCCCAGCGGTGGGCCTTCCTGGTGGGTGGCCTCCAGTGGTTCGGCGACGTCGCCGCCCTCGCGTTCACGCTCTTCCTGGCCGTCGGCGCCGTCGACCTGGCCGCCGGCGACGGACTCGTCGTACGACGTCTGGGGCCGCTCCTGCTGCTCTGCACCATCACGCTGGTCGGCCTCGGGGCGGTCAGGTCGGTCGCGCTGCTGCACCGGGTCGGTCACACCACCCGGCGCGACGCCCTCGGTGCCTTCGGCATCTGGCTGGCCCTGGGCTGGAGCGTCGCCCTCGGTGCGCTGCGTGGACTCACGGCACGCGAGGGCGCCTTCCTGCGGACCCCCAAGGTGCGCGAGGACCACGGGCTCCGCGACGTGGTGTGGGCCAACCGGGTGGAGACCGCCCTCGCGCTCGGGTGCGTCGGGGTCGCCGCCTGGGTCCTCGCCCGCCCGTCCTGGGCGGCCGTGTCCGTGGCCTCGCTCCTCGTCTTCCAGGCGGCGGGTTACGCCGCCGCGCCGCTCAACAGCCTGGCCGCGCTCCGCTCCTGGCTGCCGCAGGATCTCCGGCGGCGTCGCCGCGAGGGCCTCCAGGGCTGGTCGCGGAGGGCCCAGCCCGTACGCCGCGGGGGTGTCCTCGTCGCTGCGACGATGCTGGCGACCGGCGCCTTCGTCGTCCTCGCCGCTCCCTCGGGTGGTCCGCTGCCCGACCCGCCGCGCGACTTCGCGGGCCCGGGCCACGGCGCCGACCCCACCAGCGATGGTGAGCCGGGCGGGACGTCCACCCGGACGACCGATGGCGCGACCACGCCGGTCCCGCCGTCGGTCGCCCGGACCACCGGTCCCGGGCCGACCTCCTCGGCTGCAGCACCGAGGACCAGCAGCCCGGCGCCGGCGACGACGCGACCCGGCACGACGCCGCCGACGTCGGCCGCCCCGTCACCCTCCGGCACGACGGGAGGGCCGACGACCCGTCCGTCGCCCCGAGGCACGCCCCGCAGCACGCCGACGCGTCCCGACGCCGCGGCCTCACCGACCCGCAAGCCGTGACCGGCGGTGGCCAGGGCACGTCTCTCGAGTCGGTGCGCCTGCTGCGGGGACTTTCGCCTCCGATCTGGCGGCGTTGTCGGCGACTCGTCGGGACTCCCTCCCGACTTCGCACCTCCGCCTGGCCAGCCACGGCGCGAAATCCCGCTCGCGACGGCGCCGACTCGAGAGACGCACCCTAGGCCGGCGGCGCGGCGAGCAGGTCCCGGAGAAGCCCGGCGACGGCCTGCTGGCCGGCCGCGAGCGGGTGGTAGGCGAGCGCTGTGCCCGGCTCGGTCCGCTGCCCGTTGACCCAGGCGTCCGCGCCGGCGCACACGTCGTGGCCGGTGCTGGCCGCGGCGACGTCGAGGTGCTCGACGCCGGCCCGCCCGGCCGCGTCGCGCAGCGAGCGGCTGAGGCGCTCGTTGACCCGGTGCGCCCAGGGGTAGTCGCCGGTGGCCATCGGGAGCCGGCGCGGGCAGGTGCCGGCCTCGGGAACGATCACGGGGTAGTCGACCACCACGATCCGTGCGTCGGGAGCCCTGCGCTGGACGGCGTCCAGGACGGCGGTCACGCGCCCCTCGACGCGGGCGGCGTCGCGGAGCATCGTGTCGGTGCCGCCGCGCGTGAAGGACCGGTGGCACGGGTCTCCGGTCGGGTCCGAGCGCCGGAGCGCCGTGCAGGTGCCGACCAGCCGCTGGAACACGTCGAGGTCGTTGCCGCCGATGCCGACCGTGACCAGGTCGGTGTCGCGGGTCAGGGCCGCGAGCTGGGGCGGTCGCGCGGCGCCGAAGACGGTGCGCTGGCGGTGGGTGAGGTCGCGGGTGGTCGCCGCCGAGCAGCTGCGGTCGACGACCGTCGCGCCGGGGAGGTCGCGGGCGAGCAGCGCCGGGTAGTTGTTGCTGGAGCGGAAGCACCCGTCGTCCGACATCTTGCCGGCGATCATCGGCGCCGCGGTGTAGGAGTCGCCGAGCGCGACGTACCGCTGGACCGACGCCGACCACGGCGCCGCGGTCGGCTCCTCGGGGTCCGGTGACCCGGCCTGCTCGGCGGCCGACGTGCACGCGGCGAGCAGGCAGGCGGCGGCGAGCCCGAGGGCGGCGCGGACCGGCAGGTTCCTCACGCGGAGAACGGTACGTCGGGAGCCCCAGCGGAGGAGGGATCAGGCGAGGTCGATCAGCCGGACCGCCTCGGGGTACTCCCGCAGTCGCGTGGCGAGCGCCTGCCAGAGCGCGTCCACGGCGCGGGGGTCGCCGCCGCGCAGCGCCAGCACGTCGGTGAGCCAGGTGCGGGCCTGGCCGGGCACCGACGGGTCCTCGGTCAGCAGCCCGCCCGCGACGCAGCCGATCACGTGCGGGACGTAGGTGCTCAGCACCACCCGCCAGTCGTCCGGGGCCATGGCGTCGGGGACCCCGGCCTCGCCGAGGTCCACCTCCGAGCCGCGGATCACGTCCCGTCCGATCTCGTCGACCTCGGCCAGGATCTCCAGCGCCTCGACCGCACCCGGGTGCCGCAGTGGCGCGGCCGGTGCGACGTGGCCGGGGAGGTCGAGCAGGAGGCTGTCGAGGGTCGCCACGTCGCCGGCGTAGGCCGTCGCGCCGAGCCGCGCGGCCCGGACGCCCGCGGCGTCGAACGCGTGGCCCCCGACCACCACCGGCGTACCGGTGCCGGTGACCGCCTCGACCAGCCGCCGGACCCGGGGGAGCGACGACGACAGCGAGGCGCTGACCAGCACCGCCCGCGGCCCGGCGTCGATGATCCGGCCGACCACGGTCTCCGGCGACACGTTCGCGCCCAGGTAGTCGACGGCGTGCCCGCCGGCCCGGAGCGTGTGCGCCACGACCAGTGCGGGCAGGGCGTGCCACTCGCGTTCGACGCAGGCCACCAGCAGCGGGCGCCCGGCGCGGTCCGGGTCGGGGATGTCGGCCGCCAGGCGGAGCACGACCGCCTCGCTGATCGCGGTCGCGGCGTGCTCGTGCGCCACCGTCCAGTCGTTGGCCGCCCACCGCTGGCCGACCCGCTGCTGGGCCGGGATCACCAGGCCGTCGAAGACGTCCGTGGGGCTCGCCCCGCGTCGGCGTACGTCGGCGACCACCGCCCGGGCGGCCCGCTCGTCGCCGGCGCCGACCGCGGACCAGTACGCCTCGACGTCCTCGGCGCCGATGGCGTCGATCGTGACGTTCACGGCTGCTCGGGGTGGAAGCGGAGGGCGACCAGCGCGATGTCGTCGCGCTGCCGGTCGGCGAGGTGGGTGGTCACCGCGATCGCGACCTGGTCGACCACCGCGCTGGCCTTCATGCCGCCGGCCTGGCGCAGCGTCGAGACCAGGCGCTCCTCGCCGAAGAGGTCGCGGTGGCCGCGGGCCTCGGTGACACCGTCGGTGTAGAGCAGCAGGGTGTCGTCGGGGCGCAGCACCACCGACGTCGCGGCGTACGTCGTGCCGTCGAGCAGCGCGAGCGCCACGCCGCCGGCCTCGACCCGCTCCACCGCGCCGTCGGACCGCAGCACCAGCGGCGACGGGTGGCCGGCGTTGGCCAGCTCGACCGACAGCCCGTCGGGCACCCGGCGCAGCCGGCCGCAGACCGCGGTGGCGATGACCTCGGAGTCCGGCTCGGCCTCGTCGCAGAGCACCCGGTTGACCAGCGCGAGGATCCAGGCCGGGTCGCGGTCGACGTGGGAGGCGGTGCGGACCGCGTTGCGGATCCGCTTGGCGTGCACAGCCGCCTCGACACCCTTGCCGGCGACGTCGCCGAGCAGCAGCGTCAGGTCGTCGTCGGCACCGTGGACGTCGTAGAAGTCGCCGCCGAGCTCCTCGTGCTCGTGAGCGACGCGCAGGAACGCCGCGGTGTCGAGGTCGGGGACGGTGCGGGTCCTGGCCGGGGTCATCGCCCGGCGCAGCACCGCGGCGACGTGCCGGCTCTCGGCCACCACCAGGTTGGCGTCGAGCGCGACCGAGATCCGCTGTGCCAGGTCCTCGAGGAAGGCCAGCGACCCGGCGTCGAACCCGTACCCCGGCGGCCGGGCCAGCGCGAGCGCGCCGAACGAGCGGCCGCGCGACGCCAGCGGCAGCACCACCAGCGACTCCGGCCCCAGTGCGTCCAGCGCCTCGGCCAGCCCGGGGTCGGGCACCAGCTGGTCGACGAGTGCGCGGCGCTCGTCTCCGGCGGCGAGCATGAGGTGCTCCACCACGCCGTGCCGCACGACCTCGTCCACGAGCGGGGTCGGCGCGTCGACAGCCAGTCCGGCGACGGTCCGGACCGACCCGTCGTGGACGACTCCGACGGTGGCCTGGCGGATCCCCGAGAACACGGTCACCTGCGCGAAGGTCACCATCTCCTCGACGAGCAGCGTGACCAGGGCCTCCATCGCCCGGGTCGGGTGCTGGACCGCGGAGACGGTGCGCGACAGGCGGAGCATGAACTCGGCCCTGCTCGACGCCTGGGCCAGCCGGGCCCGTGGCTCGGACGCCCGAGAGTCGGCCAGGAGCCGGACCTGGCGCTCCCGCACGGGAAGCGTCATCGGCACCTCCCCCTCGGATTCGTGCCACGGGCTCTGGTCTGAACCGGGGCGAAGCGGATGCGTACGGCGAGTGTAGGCGGCGGACCCCGAGCGCGGTGCCCGGAATGCGGGAACCCCGGACCGGAACGGGACGTGATCAGGACGACCGCCGACGGCACGGCCTGCGACGGCGCCTCGGGGGTGGTCCGCCACCGGCAACTCGCCTAGGGTGTCGGACCATGTCCGAAAGGCCGCAATCGTCCGGCTTCCGCGCCCCGCGCGGTCCGGCGATCGTCGCCGGCATCGGCGTCGGCATGCTGGTGACGGCGATCGCCGGGGCCGTGATGCTGTTCCTGCCGACCGGCGGGCAGCCCACGGCCAGCACCACCCCGTCCTCGTCGTCGTCACCAACCGCGGAGGCCGAGGCCAAGGCCGACACCGGCCGGCAGGTCCCGGTCAGCCGGGAGCAGCCCGACAACTCGGCGCAGGGCGTGGGCAAGGTCGTGGTGCCGACGGTCCCTCCGCCGGCGGCCCCGCAGCCGAAGGCGCACCCACCGCAGACCCGCACGGCGGCGCCCGCCCCGAGGGACGACGACGGCGACCGGAGTCGCTGCCGTGACAGGGACGGCGACGGCTGGCCGGACCGGTGGTGCCGCCCGCACCGGGACCACGACGGAGGAAGTGACCACGACTGGGGCGGCGCCAAGGACTGGTGGCGTGACCACTCCGGCGAGGGCTGGACGAGCGACGGCGGTGGCTGGGGCGGCTGACGCCCACCGGGCGGCTGCCGCTGGAGGGAGCCCGCGCCAGTCCCACTAAGATTGCGGCGACCCCTGTCGTCCACGAGGGATGCCCCATGCCTGAAAGCCCCCGCTCGATCACGCGGGACGAGGTCGCCCACCTGGCGGACCTCGCGCGGATCGACCTGTCCGACGCCGAGCTCGACCACCTCGCACCCCAGCTGAGCGTGATCCTGGAGTCCGTCGCCGCCATCCAGGGCGTCGCCGGCGACGACATCCCGCCGACGTCCCACCCGTTGCCGCTGAGCAACGTGTTCCGGGCCGACGAGGTGGTGCCGTCCCTGACCGCCGAGGAGGCGCTCTCCGGGGCGCCCGAGGCGGAGCAGCAGCGGTTCTCGGTCCCGCGCATCCTGGGGGACGAGCAGTGACCGCGACCGACTGGACCCGCCGCACTGCCGCCGAGCTCGTCGACGCGCTCGCCGCCGGGGAGACCACGAGCGTCGAGCTCACCCAGGCGCACCTGGACCGGATCGCCGCCGTCGACGGCGCGGTGCACGCGTTCCTGCAGGTCGACACCGACGGCGCACTGGCGCAGGCGTCCGCGGCCGACGAGCGCCGTGCTGCCGGGTCCCCGGCCTCCGCCCTCGACGGCGTCCCGATCGCGGTCAAGGACGTGCTCGCCACCAAGGGGCTGCCCACCACCTGCGGCTCGCGGATCCTCGAGGGCTGGGTCCCGCCGTACGACGCCACGGTGGTCGCCCGCCTCCGTGCGGCCGGCCTGCCGATCCTCGGCAAGACCAACATGGACGAGTTCGCCATGGGCTCCTCGACCGAGCACTCGGCGTACGGCCCGACCCACAACCCGTGGGACCTCGACCGGATCCCCGGCGGCTCCGGCGGTGGCTCCGCGGCCGCGGTCGCCGCGTTCGAGGCCCCGCTCGCGATCGGCACCGACACCGGCGGCTCGATCCGCCAGCCCGGCGCGGTCACCGGCACGGTCGGTGTGAAGCCGACGTACGGCGGGGTGTCGCGCTACGGCCTCGTCGCCCTGGCCAACAGCCTCGACCAGGCCGGTCCCGTCACCCGCACCGTGCTCGACAGCGCGCTGCTGCACGAGCTGATCGGCGGCCACGACCCGCTCGACTCCACCTCGATCGACCAGCCCCTCCCGGCGCTGGTCGAGGCGGCCCGGCAGGGTGCCACCGGCGACCTGAGCGGCGTCCGGATCGGTGTGGTGACCGAGCTCGGCGGCGAGGGCTACCAGACCGGCGTGCTGGCGCGCTTCCAGGAGTCGGTCGACCTGATGGTCAAGGCCGGCGCCGAGGTGGTCGAGGTGTCCTGCCCGAGCTTCGTGCACGCGCTCGCGACGTACTACCTGATCCTCCCCGCCGAGGCCTCCAGCAACCTCGCGAAGTTCGACGCGATGCGCTACGGCCTGCGGGTCTGGCCCGAGGGCATCGAGAACGCCAGCGCCGAGGAGGTCATGCGGGCAACCCGTGACGCCGGCTTCGGCGACGAGGTGAAGCGCCGGATCATCCTCGGCACCTACGCCCTCTCCAGCGGCTACTACGACGCCTACTACGGCCAGGCGCAGAAGGTGCGCACCCTGGTGACCCGTGACTTCGAGGCGGCGTTCGCGCAGGCCGACGTGCTGGTCAGCCCGACCGCGCCGACCACCGCGTTCAGGCTGGGCGAGAAGGTCGACGACCCGCTGGCGATGTACCTCAACGACCTCGCCACCATCCCCGCGAACCTCTCCGGCGTCCCCGGCATCTCGGTGCCGAGCGGTCTCGCCGAGGAGGACGGCCTGCCGACCGGCGTACAGATCCTCGCCCCGGTGCAGGCCGACGACCGCGTCTACCGCGTGGGCGCGGCCCTGGAGACGCTGCTGGAGCAGCAGTGGGGTGGCCCGCTGCTGGCGAAGGCCCCGACCCTGGACGCCCTTCGAGACGGCTCGTCCCTCGCCTCCTCAGGAACCGGAGATCAGGCATGACCGAGACCCTGCTGTCCTTCGACGACGTCCTCGAGCGCTACGACCCGGCCCTCGGCCTCGAGGTCCACGTCGAGCTCAACACCGCGTCGAAGATGTTCTGCGGCTGCGCGACCGTCTTCGGCGCCGAGCCGAACACCCAGGTCTGCCCGACCTGCCTGGGCCTGCCCGGCGCGATGCCCGTGGTCAACCGGACCGCGGTGGAGTCGGCGATCCGGATCGGGCTGGCGCTCAACTGCAGCATCGCCGAGTGGTGCCGGTTCGCGCGGAAGAACTACTTCTACCCGGACATGCCGAAGAACTTCCAGACCTCGCAGTACGACGAGCCGATCGCGTACGACGGGTGGATGGACGTCACGGTGCCGATCGACGGGGGCGACGACGAGACGTTCCGCGTGGAGATCGAGCGCGCGCACATGGAGGAGGACACCGGGAAGTCGACCCACGTCGGCACCACCGGCCGGATCCACGGCGCCGACTACTCGCTGGTCGACTACAACCGGGCCGGCATCCCCCTGATCGAGATCGTCACCAAGCCGATCCGGGGGGCCGGCGCGAAGGCACCCGAGGTCGCGCGGGCGTACGTCCAGCAGCTGCGCGACCTGATCGTGGCGCTGGGCGTCTCCGAGGCCAGGATGGACCAGGGCAACCTGCGCGCCGACGTCAACCTGTCGCTCTCGCCGAAGGGCTCCGGCACGCTCGGCACCCGCACCGAGACCAAGAACGTCAACTCGTTCCGCTCCGTCGAGCGGGCGGTGCGATTCGAGATGCAGCGCCACGCCGCGATCCTCGACGGCGGCGGCTCGATCCTCCAGGAGACCCGGCACTGGCACGAGGACACCGGCATCACCACCTCCGGCCGGGAGAAGTCCGACGCCGAGGACTACCGCTACTTCCCCGAGCCCGACCTCGTGCCGGTCGCGCCGTCGCGGGAGTGGGTCGAGGAGCTGCGCGGCACGCTGCCGGAGAACCCGACCGCACGGCGGGCCCGGCTGCAGACCGAGTGGGGCTTCTCCGACCTCGAGATGCGCGACACCGTCGGTGCCGGAGCGCTCGGCCTGGTCGAGGAGACCATCGCCGCCGGCGCCGCGCCGCAGGCCGCCCGCAAGTGGTGGCTGGGCGAGCTGGCCCGCCGCGCCAACGACACCGACACCGAGATCGGCGCGCTGGGCGTGGGCCCGGCCGACGTCGCCGCGGTGCAGCAGCTGGTCGACGCTGGCACCATCAACGACAAGCTGGCCCGTCAGGTCTTCGAGGGCCTGTACGCCGGCGAGGGCACGCCCGAGGAGATCGTCGCCGCCCGCGGGCTGGCGATCGTCTCCGACGACTCCGCCCTCGGCGCCGCCGTGGACAAGGCGATCGTGGAGAACCCCGACGTCGCCGACAAGATCCGCGACGGAAAGGTCGCCGCCGCCGGCGCGCTGATCGGTGCGGTGATGAAGGAGATGCGTGGCCAGGCGGACGCGGCCCGGGTGCGCGAGCTGATCCTCGAGAAGCTGACCTGAGGGTGCCGTAACCCCGCAATTGCAGCCGCATTGCAGGTTTCCGGACCGATTCCCTGTCATGGGGCTGCAATTGCAGGCTTGTGACAGCGCGGCCCACCCGCCGACCCGGCGTACGGCTGCAATTGCGGCCGCGCGACAGTTCCGGACGGCGATCTCGTGTCGTACGGCTGCAATTGCAGCCGGATGACCGCAGCCCGATCTCAGGGTCCTCCCCGGGGTGATGCCGGATCCCGGGTCGGACGATCCTGCCCAGCGTGGCGGGCATGACGACAGACGTGGCGCCCCGGACGGCGCCGACCTCGGGATTCCGGCTGTCCCGGCGGGTGCGTCGGGCGGTGCTCGCCCTGCACATCCTCTGCGGTGTCGGCTGGATGGGCGCCGACGTGCTGCTCGCGATCCTCGTCGTCGCCGGGCGCACGTCCGGCGACGGCGCGACCGTCGCGGCGGCGTACACCGCGGTCCGGCTGGTCGTCCCGCTGGCCGTGCCGGTGCTGGTCGGCGGCATGCTGGTGACCGGCGTGCTGCTCGGTCTGGGCACGAAGTGGGGCTTGGTCCAGTGGTGGTGGGTGTTCGTGAAGCTGCTCGTCGGGATCGTGCTCACCGCGCTGGTGCTCGTGGCGCTGGTGCCCGGCGCGCTGAGCATCCCCGAAGGCCTCACCGGCACCGCCGACCAGGTCCGCGACGCCGTCGGTCGGGCCGGGGAGGACCTGATGTTCCCGCCGTTCGTGTCGTTCGCAGCGCTCGCGTTCGCGCTGGTGCTGTCGGTCTACAAACCGTGGTCGCGGACCCGCTGGGGGCGCAGGCGTTGAGGGGCTAGGGCCGCACCTCGAGGATCCGGTCGTCGGTCGCGGCCGGGTCGCCGCGGCCGTCACGGTTGGAGGTGGTGACCCAGAGGTTCCCGTCGGGCGCCACCTCGACGGTGCGCAGCCGGCCGTAGTCGCCGACGAAGAAGTCGGTCGGCTTCGTGGCCCGCTTGCCGTCGACGGTCACCCGCCACAGGCGTTCGCCGCGGAGCGAGGCCATCCAGAGGTTGCCGCGGGCGTAGGCGAGGCCGGACGGCGAGGCCTCGGAGGTGCGCCACACGACCTGCGGGTCGGTGTAGTCGGGGGCGCCACCGTCGCCCTCGAACATCGGCCACCCGTAGTTGGCGTCCTTCGTGATCCGGTTGAGCTCGTCGAAGGTGTTCCGGCCGAACTCGCTGGCCCACAGCTGCCCGGTGTCGTCGAAGGCCAGCCCCTGCACGTTGCGGTGCCCCCACGACCACACGGGGGAGTCGGGGTCGGGGTTGCCCGGGGCGGGCTTGCCGTCGGCGGTGATCCGCAGGATCTTGCCGCCGAGCGCGTCCCGGTCCTGCGCCATCTCGGGGGTGCCGGTCTCGCCGGTGGAGGCATAGAGGTAGCCGTCTGGGCCGAACTCCAGCCGGCCGCCGTCGTGGATGAAGCCGTTGGGGATGCCGGTGAGGATCGGCGTGGCCGGCCGCAGCCCTCCGCCCGCGAGCCGGGCCCTGACGATCCGGTTGTCCTCCGCCGTCGAGACGTAGAAGAAGAGCGTCCGGTCGGTGTCGAAGTCGGGGGAGGCCGCGACGCCGAGCAGGCCCGCCTCACCCTGCGGGGCGGCCGCCTCGATGGTGCCGACCTCGGTCACGTCGCCGTCGCGGAGGGTGAGCACCCGCCGGGTGTCGCGCTCGGTGACCACAGCGGTGCCGTCGGGCAGGAAGTCCAGGCCCCAGGGCGCGGCCAGTCCGCTCGCGATCGTGCGTACGACGCGGGGCGGCCGGTTGGGCGAGGTCGGGGTCGTCGTTCCGGAGGACGAGGTGGACGGGGAAGCCGTCTCGGCCGGGCTCTGCGGGCCGGCCGGCGGGGCCGGGTCGCGGCCAGAGGACTGGTCGTCGGACGTGCACGCGGTCAGCACCGTCGTCAGCGTAAGGAACGACAGGGCGGCGGCGAGCCTCATGCCCTGAGACTGTAGCCAGCGACGCCTACGCCTCAGCGGTGTCGCCGGCGTCCGCGGCCCCGACGCGAGCCAGCAGCTCGAGCAGGTGGCGGTGCACCTCGCGCGGCTTCTCCAGGGCGATGAAGTGCGACCCCGCCAGCTCGACGTACGCCGCGCCCTCGATGCGGGCGGCGGCCGAGGCCATGTCGCGGGCCCCGGCCAGGACGTCCCAGGTGGCGGCGAGGAACGTGGTGGGCACCGCCACCCGGCTCAGCGAGACCCGCTGGTGCTGGGAGGTGCGGAGCGCGAGGTGGAAGTACCAGTCGACCGGCGTGGTGAGGAACTCGCGGATCGCCCGAGCCGCGACGGCCGCGTCGGCGACGGGCAGCATGAAGCCGGTGTGGGAGACCAGGCTGACGGCCCGGTCGCCGATCGGCAGTCGGCGGGCGATCGGGGTGAGTGCGTGGCCGGCGTACTTCAGGAACCGGCTGAGGTTCACGGTCGCGGCTCGGTTCAGCTGCCGGGGGAGGTGCAGCGGGGCGAGCATGGTGCCGAACGTGTCGCCGGGGACCCCGGCGACCGCGAACAGGCCGGCGACCCGCTCGGGGTGGTGCAGGGCCAGCTCGAACATCGTGTTCACGCCCATGGACCAGCCCATGAGCACCGCCCGATCGAGCCCGGCGTGGTCCATCACGGCGAGCGCGTCCTCGACGAACGCGTCGATGCCGACGTGACGGCGGTCCGCGGGACGCTCGGAGCCGCCGGTGCCGCGGTGGTTCCACGAGACCACCCGCACCCCGCACGCTGGGTCGAGCAGGGCCGGCATGGTCCACGCGCTGGTGCCGAGCCCGTTGCAGAGCACGACGGTCGGGCCGTCGATCAGGCAGTCGGGGTCGTTGGTCCACGCCCGCAGCCGGGTGCCGTCGCCGGACACCACGTCGTAGAAGAACGGGGACGGGACGTGGTCGAGGTCGGCGGTCGTCGACGGCGCAGTGGCGGACATGCCGCGGATTCTGCCAAGTCGCGCTTCCCAAGTGGGGGAGGTGTGGCCGAGACCACCCGGCGGCGCACCGCGCAGAACGGTGGCCGCCGGGCGGGCTCAGCCGTGTGCCGCGACCTGTTCGGCGATGAGGGAGGGTGCGTCCAGGTCCGCCAGGAACTCCTCGACGTCGTCGAGCTCGGCACGGCGCTGGGCCAGAGCCGTCGAGGCGATCATGGCGTTGCGGCGGGCCTGCTGCTGCGAGGCCACGCTCCAGCCGTCGATCCAGTGGAGCGTGATCCTCGGTCGCCCGGGGATCAGGTGCATGGGGTTCATCGGTCCGCCTCCGATGGGGGGAATGACTGCAGCCACGAACCTAGGAGCCGGTCGAGTCGCGACCGTCAACGACGTGTGACATCTGTGTGAACTCCGGGCCGGGGCCTAGTCGGGTGCCGGCTCGGCGTACGTCGCGCCGGTCCGGGTGGCGCCGACGGAGGCCGCGATCACGCACGCCATCGCCACCCACTGCAGCGGCGCGAGGTACTCCTGGAGCACGATCACCGCGGCCAGCGCGGCCGCCGCCGGCTCCAGGCTCATCAGGATCCCGAACACCGCGGGGCGCAGGGTACGCAGCGCCGCGAGCTCGAAGCTGTAGGGGATGACCGAGCTCAGCAGGCCCACCATCGCGCCGAGCGCCAGAACCTCGGGGTCCAGCAGGTCTCCGCCTCCCGCCTCGAGCGCCGGCAGCGTCAGCAGGGCTGTCGCGACGACGCTGGCGACCGCCAGCCCGTCGAGTCCCGGCCAGCGGCGTCCGGTGCTCGCGCTCAGCAGGATGTACGCCGCCCAGCAGGCGCCGGCGAGCAGCGCGAAGAGCGCGCCGGACCACGTGACGCCCTCGGGCTCGAACCCGAGCAGCACGACGCCGACCCCGGCCAGTGCCACCCAGAGGAGGTCGCGCGCCCGCCGGGATCCGACCACGGCGATCGCGAGCGGGCCGACGAACTCGATCGTGACGGCGATCCCGAGCGGGATCCGGGCGAAGGCCTGGTAGATCGACCAGTTCATCAGCCCCAGCGCGAGACCGAAGCCGGCGACCACCACCCAGTCCTGGCGGGTGCGCGCCCGGAGCGCGGGCCGTGCGATCGCGATCAGCACCACGGCACTGGTCAGCAGCCGCAGGAACACCATCGCGGTCGGGTCGACCCGGTCGAAGAGGTGCTTGGCCACCGCCGCGCCGAACTGCACCGAGAGGATGCCGACGAGGACGTACCCGATCGCCCGCCTCAATGCCCCTCCACGATGTCGGTCCGACGTCCTAGTCTGCAAGAGCATCGCACCGCAGCGATGCCACGGAGGCAGCGGTCCAGGGACGCACGGCGTCGGCCGATGAATCCGCGCGCCGGCGCCGGTCAGACCAGAGACCGGCAGGCACCGAGGGAGACGACGATGGCGGACGGCACGACGGTTCTGATGGTGGGCACCCGCAAGGGACTGTGGATCGGCAGGTCCGACGGCGCCCGGGCCGACTGGTCCTGGACCGGCCCGCACTTCGACATGGAGGAGATCTACTCCTGCATGGTCGACACCCGCGGCGACCGGCCCCGGTTGCTGGTCGGTGCCTCCTCGAGCTGGACCGGCCCGCAGGTCTGGCGGTCCGACGACCTCGGCCAGACCTGGCAGGAGACCCCGAACGGTGCGGTCCGGTTCCCCGAGGGGGCCGACGCGACGGTGGAGCGGGTCTGGCAGCTGGTTCCGGGGGCCGAGGACGGCGTGGTGTACGCCGGCACCGAGCCCGCTGCGGTGTTCAGGTCCACCGACGGCGGCGAGCGGTTCGCGCTCGAGCAGGCGCTGTGGGACCACCCGCACCGCCCCCAGTGGAATGCCGGCTTCGGCGGCCAGGCCTTCCACACCGTGCTGCCGCACCCGACCGACCCGCGGTCGGTCACCGCGGCGCTCTCCACCGGTGGCGTCTACCGCACCACCGACGGGGGCGCGTCCTGGGAGCCCCGCAACACCGGCATCCGGGCGGAGTTCCTCCCCGAGGGCCAGCAGTACCCCGAGTTCGGCCAGTGCGTCCACAAGGTCGCCCGTCACCCCGCGCACCCGGAGCGGCTCTTCCTCCAGAACCACGGCGGGGTCTACCGCTCCGACGACGAGGGCGGCCAGTGGGACTACATCGGCGACGGGCTGCCGGTCGACTTCGGGTTCCCGATGGTCGTGCACCCGCACCAGCCAGACACGATCTTCACCTTCCCGCTCCAGGGCGGCGACCGGCGCTACCCCGTCGAGGCCAAGGCGGTGGTGTGGCGCTCGCGGGACGCGGGGGAGACCTGGGAGGCGTGCGGCAAGGGTCTGCCCGACACGTTCTTCGTGGGCGTGATGCGCGACGCGATGAGCGCCGACCAGCACGACCCGGCCGGGCTCTACTTCGGCGGCCGCAACGGCGCGGTGTTCGCCAGCGCCGACGAGGGCGAGTCCTGGCGCGAGGTCGTCTCCAACCTGCCCGACGTGATGGTGGTGCGCGCCGCGGCCGTGTGACCCCCCCGGGGGCGGGGGCGCGCCCGAATCCCTACCGGCCCGGTGGCTCGTGAGGCAGGATGCGGAGCGATACCTGGCAGGAGGTTTCACACCATGGGCGCCTACGCCGTCTCCCGGAGCACCACCGTGATCGCCGACCCGGCACGGGTGCACGGGCTCATCAACGACTTCCGCGAGTGGACCGCGTGGTCCCCGTGGGAGGACATCGATCCCGACCTCCAGCGCGACTACACCGGCCCCGACGAGGGTGTGGGGGCGCGCTACGAGTGGAGCGGGAACCGCAAGGCCGGCGAGGGGTCGATGGAGATCACCTCGTCCGAGCCGCAGGAGATCGGGATCCAGCTCGACTTCCTCAAGCCGTTCAAGGCCAGCAACGCGGTCACCTTCACGCTGACCCCCGCTGTCGACGGCACCCAGGTCACCTGGCTGATGACCGGCCAGCAGTCCGGACTGATGTCACTGTTCGGCAAGCTGGTCCCGATGGACAAGCTGGTCGGCAAGGACTTCGAGAAGGGGCTCACCCGGCTCAAGGCTGCCGCGGAGCGACCCGCCTGACCTAGTTCGGTCGTGCCTGCCGGGCGCCGCGGTCCCGGGGCTAGCATCGATCATGCGGTGCGGCGTCCTCGGGCCGCTGGAGGTCCTTGACGACGACGGCGCACGGATCTCGGTGCCAGGTGCGAAGGAGCGCCTGCTGCTGGCGGTCCTCGCCGCCGAGTCGCCGCACGTGGTCGGCGTCGACCGGCTGGTCGACGACCTGTGGAACGGCGACCCCCCGCGCACCGCGGTCAAGTCGCTGCAGGCCCACGTCGTGCGCCTGCGGAGCGCGCTCGAGCCGGACCGCCCGGCGGGCTCACCCGGACGGTACGTCGTACGCCGCCAGTCGGGCTACGCGCTCGCGGTGGAGGACGGTGGCCTCGACGTGCGCCGGTTCACCGAGCTGAGCGCCCGAGGACGCGCGCTGCTCTCCTCGGGTGACCACGCGCTGGCAGCCGAGGCGCTGTCCGCGGCCCTCGGGCTGTGGCGGGGCGCGCCGTACGCCGACTGGCCGGACGCCGAGTTCGCCGTGGGGGAGCGCAACCGGCTCGAGGGGGTCCGGAGCAACACCCTGGGCTGGTGGCTCGAGGCGCGACTCGCCCTCGGCCAGCACCTCGACGTCGTGCCGGAGCTGCAGCGGCTCACCGCGGAGCACCCCACGGACGAGCGGTGGTGGTCGCTGCTGGCGCTGGCCCTCTACCGCGCCGGCCGGCAGGGGGACGCCCTGGCCGCGGTCCGCGACGCCCGGGCGACGCTCGCCGACGAGCTCGGTGTCGATCCGGGACCCGAGCTCACCCGGATCGAGGAGGGGATCCTCCGCCAGGACCCCGCCCTCGACCTGGAGCAGGAGACCTCGACGCAGCAAGCGGGTGCTGCGGAGTCCGCTGTCCTCGTCGGATGTCCGTACAAGGGGCTGGCCGCCTACCAGTTCGAGGACCGGGACCTGTTCCGTGGGCGGGACCGGCTGGTGTCCCGCCTGGTCGGGGCGCTGGTCGACAGCCGGCTGCTCGTGGTCGCCGGGTCCAGCGGGGTCGGCAAGTCGTCGCTCGTGCGCGCAGGCCTGCTCCCGGCCCTGGCCGACGGAGCCCTGCCGGGCTCCCGTGGGTGGTCTGCGCTCGTCACCACGCCGGGTCCTCACCCCGTCGACGCGCTTGCCGCCCTCCTCGTCGACGACCCGCAGCCACCGCGGGTGCTCGTCTGCGACCAGCTGGAGGAGCTGTGGTCACCGGTGGTCGACGCGGCCGAGCGGATCGCCTTCCTCGACACGGTGCTGGGCCTCGTGGACGACGGCGGCGTGGCGCGCTGCGTCCTCGTGGTGCGTGGCGACCACGTCGGCCGGCTCGCCGAGCACGCCTCGATGGCCGAGCGGATGGTGGGCGCGCTCACCCTGGCCGCGCCGCCGGACGACGCGGAGCTGCGGGAGGTCGTCGAGGGCCCGGCAGCGGCGGCGGGCCTGGCGGTCGAGCCCGACCTGGTCGAGGCCGTCCTCCGTGACGTCGTGGGACGACCGGGGGCGCTGCCGCTGCTCTCGGCGGCGCTGGTGGGGACCTGGGAGCGGCGCCGGGGGCGCCTGCTCACCCTGGCCGGGTACCTCGAGGCCGGAGGGGTGGCCGGCGCCGTCGCCGCCAGTGCGGAGGCGGCGTACGCGGGCTTCGACGCGGAGGAGCAGGAGGCGGCCCGTCAGGTGCTCGTGCGGCTCGCCGAGCAGGACGACGGAGGCGGGCTCCGGCGGCGCCGGATGTCGATGGCCGAGATCGCGCCGACGGACGACCCGGGTTCGACGCACCGCCGGGTGGTCGAGGCGCTGGCCGGCCACCGGCTGCTCACCCTGGATGGCGACGATGTCGAGGTCGCCCACGAGGCCCTGCTGGTCGCCTGGCCCCGGCTGGTCCGCTGGCTGGAGGACGACAGCGTCGGGCGCGCCGTACGACGCCGCCTCGCG
The DNA here is from genome assembly GCF_004519545.1 of Nocardioides guangzhouensis. GTDB lineage: Bacteria > Actinomycetota > Actinomycetes > Propionibacteriales > Nocardioidaceae > Nocardioides > Nocardioides guangzhouensis. The sequence continues at coordinate 71,963 of NZ_SDKM01000001.1, read as the reverse complement.
CCCGATGCCCTGGAGTGGGAGCACGACGGCCGCCCCCGCGAGCAGCTCTACCGGGGGGCCCGGCTCCAGGCCGTGGCGGACTGGATCGACGCCCCCGGCTCCGGCGCCACGGTGGTCGAGCACGCGTTCGTCGCGGCCGCTCGGGACCAGGCCGAGCAGGAGCTGCGCGAGGCCCGGGCCCGGGTGGAGACCGAGGCCGCGGCCCGGCGCCGTACCCGCCGCCTCGCGACCGGTCTGACCGCGGTCCTCGTGCTCGCCCTGGCGGCCACGGCGGTGGCGGTCGTCTTCCAGCGGTCCGCGGACAGACGGGCGGCGGAGGCGGAGACCGCCCAGAAGATCGCCGACGCCAACCGTCTCGCCGCCCAGTCCACCGGGGCCCGCTCGCTCGACCTGTCGTTGCTGCTCGCGGCCAACGCCCTGCGGACCGCAGACACGCCGGCCACCGAGGACGGCCTGCTGGACGCGCTGGTGGCACATCGACGGGCCACCGAGGTGCACCCGGCGCCGACGGGCACGGAGGACGTGTCGTTCAGCATCGATCACCGAGTCGGGTACGCGTCCCTCGGCGGTCCCTCGCCCCAGCTGCTGTCCTGGCGCATCGACGGCTCGGAGAGACCTCGCGTGCTGGCGCGTTGGCGGGCTTGGTCGATCGACGCCGCGCCGGACGGTCGATCGGTCGCCGGAGCCGGCGAGACCGACGACTTCGAACCTCGCCTCGCCGTCTACTCAGAAGACGGAGACCTCCTGCGCGAGTGGGTCGGGGTCGACGTGCTCGGCGGCTACCCGTCGGGCATCGCCTTCGCACCCTCGGGGCGTCTGCGCATGGTAACCATCGACTCGGACGAGCGGTCCCGCCGCTTCGCGACGCTCCGCGAGGCCGACGTCGACACGGGACGCGTGCGGACGATCCGGCGCCTGCTCGGCCCGTGGTCCGAGAAGTTCTGGCCCGGCAGCTGGTCCACTTCGGACAGGTCGCGCATCGTCACCTGGAGGGACGATGACCAGAGCCGGGTCGTGCTGCACGACGTCGCGACGGGACGGCGAACGCGGGTGCACCTCGTCCACAGGGACGCGCGGAGCGTGTTCTTCGCGGCGCTGCCGAACGGCACCATGCAGGTCTGGTCCGACGGCGTCCTCACGCGCTATGACGACCGCGGGAGGCTCGCCCAGACCCTCGGCGGGCACGATTTTCCCATCTCGAACCTGCTCGTGCTCCCGAACGGGCGTCGTGGGGTGACGGTCGGTGGGGAGGGGGAGGTGCGGCTGTGGGCGATCTCCCGGACTGGTGATTGGACGCCGGCCGAGGTGCTTGCCGGCCACACCGGGGAGGTGCGCTACGTCGAGGCAGCGAACGACGGGCGAAGGATCATGACCTTGTCGACCGACGGCACGATGATCGGGTGGGACCTCGGTGGCGCCGCGGGTTTCGGCGCGGCCTACCCGGCGCTGGGCGACGGCTGGATATCCAACCGGGTTCTCGTCGTCGACCCCGGTCACCTGGTGGTCGCGCCGTTGCGTTCGTTCGCCAGATCCCTCACGCCCGTGCCGACTCAGCGTCTCCACGTCGCCTTCGTGGACCCGGGCACGGGTGAGCAGGTGGCACGCGTCCCGGTGGGAAAGACCGGGGCGGACGCCTTCTTCGGCTCGTCGCTGGCGGTGAGTCCCGACGCCCGGAGGGTGGCGGTCACCGGCATCTGGTGGACCACCGTGATCGACGCCCGGACCCGCGACGTGGTGGCCCGGATCCGGCTGCCCGCCCCAGCGTGGGCAGCCGACCAGCCGGGAGAGGCGGCCTGGTCGTCCGTGTGGTCCCGGGACGGCTCGCGGCTGCTGCTCGGCGCCGTGGGGCGTCGTGAGGGCGACGAGGGGGACATCGTGGTCGTGGATCCGTCGACGGGGCGGGTGGACCGCCGCGTGCGGGTCCCGGGAGGCGCCCAGGTGATGGAGTGGTCGCCGGACGGCAAGGTCCTGGCCGTCGGCTCCGAGGCGTATGCACGGGTGACCCTCCTCGACGCGAACCTGCGGCGGCTTCGGGTAGTGCGGCTCGCGGCCTCGGACTACCCGTTCGACCTGGCGTTCTCGGCCGACGGGAGCCGGCTGGCGGTCGGCGGCGCGCTGGGAAACGTGTCCGTGGTCGACACCTCGACCTGGGAGCTCCTGCACGAGCCGGGGCTCGTGCACAGCTCGGCGGTCGTGGACGTGGCTTGGCTCGCCGACGGGAAGACAGTCGTGGCGAGCGGTATGGACGAGCGGGCCTCGCTCTACGACTCGTCGCGCGACCTGGTCCGAGCCGGGCCGTTCCCGGCCTCCGACCGGCCGCCGGACGGCCGGGGGTACGCGTACATCGTGCCGGGTGCCGACGACGAGCTGGTGCTCTCGGGTGGCGACCAGCCGGGGCACCGCTACCCCCTCGACCCCGCGATCTGGCTGGTCGCCGCCTGTCGGATCGCCGGCCGCGACCTGACCCGGGCCGAGTGGCGGACCTACCTTCCCGACCGGCCGTACCGGCGGACGTGCGCGGAGATCCTCGGGGTCGAGGCCGGGCAGCGACGCTAGTCCCCGCTGCCCTGGACTGCCTCCAGGCGACGGGTCCACGCCTCTGCGGAGGTGCGCGGGTCCTGACGGTAGGGGTTGGTGGCGTGGAGCCCGACCTCGGGACGAGCAAGGGGGCGCCCCCGGACCGTCGGGTCGGACTGCTGCTGGAGCAGCTCCGGGTGCCGTTGCCACACGTCCGACATGGCGCGGTCGCTGAAGTAGATGTGCAGGAAGCGCTGCTCCCACGGGTCGCCGGCGTAGCGCTTGGCCGCGTCTGCGACGCTCTCCGAGCGGGTGACCGGCTCGGAGTCGGCCGTCCCGGTGCCGCACGCCGTCACCAGGGTGGCGAGGGTGGTGGCGGCGGCGGCCAGGCTGAGGGTGCTGGTGGTGCGTGACATGAGGTGCTCCTCGGTTCGGTGCCGGGCGGGTCCCGGCGATGCCAGGAGCACACATCGCGGCGGTTGCGGGACGACCCGGGCGCGGTTGTGGTCCGGTTGTGGCGCGGCCGACGCCGCACTCCGAGGGCCCAAACGGGCCATGCCGCGATCCCCACGACGGGCCGCTGTCAGCGCCGCTCTCCGTGGGTGACCATGTGCTGTGCACAAGAGGGAGCGGGTCGGGACGGGGGTGCGGGGGCGGCTGCTCCGGCGTCCTCTGATGTGGTGCTGCGCACTCGGGCTGGTCGGGGGCGGCCTGACCTGGGCGCTCCTGCCGGGGTGGCGGCTGGGGACCGCGCTCCTGTGGGTGCTGATGTGGGGCGGCGTCGGGCTGGCCGTCGGCATCGCGGTCCTGGCCAGCACCAGCGTCGCCGGCCGGAACTGACCGGGGCGGACGACCGACCCGGGCGGTGTCGCGCCTCGATTGGTCGATGCGACGCGGCGGACCGCGACTGGCCCGGACCCGTTCACCCCGTCGTACGCCGGGCGTCACCGGGTCCCGGTGGGGTTTCGGGCATGCACCCATCTCGGAGAACCGTCCTGCGGGCCGGCGCGCTCACCAGCGCCGCCGCCCTCCTGCCCACCGCTGCCGTGCTCCGCGACGTCCGCCCCTCCGCGGCCGCACAGCCCCTGCCCTCCAACCCCTTCCGGCTCGGCGTCGCCAGCGGCGACCCCTCCCGGACGGTTTCGTGATCTGGACCCGCCTGGCCCTCGACCCGGTCGCCGCCGACGGGCTCGGCGGGATGCCCGCGACCTCCTACCAGGTGAGCTGGCAGGTCGCGACCAACGAGCGCTTCGCCGACGTGGTGCGGGCCGGCGCCTTCACCGCCGACCCGTCGGCCGCCCACTCCGTCCACGTCGAGGTCGGCGGGCTGCGGCCGGGGCGGGAGTACTTCTACCGGTTCCGCACCGGCCAGCACCTGTCCCGGGCCGGGCGGGCGCTCACCACGCCGGCGCACGGCGCCGACGTGGCCGCGCTGACGATGGGCGTGGTGTCCTGCTCGAACTTCCCGGCCGGCTACTTCACGGCGTACCGCCGCCTGGCCGAGGACCGGCCGGACCTGGTGCTGCACCTCGGCGACTACCAGTACGAGGGTGGCGGCAACGGCACCGGCCGGCAGCACATCGGCCCGGAGACCACGACCCTGGCCGGCTACCGGCAGCGGCACGGGCAGTACAAGTCCGACCGCGACCTCCAGGAGGCGCACGCGGTCGCGCCGTGGCTCGCCGTGTGGGACGACCACGAGGTCGACAACAACTACGCCGGTGACGTCCCGGAGCGGGTCACCGAGCAGCCCGGGTTCCTCGCCCGGCGCGCCGCGGCGTACCGGGCGTACTACGAGAACATGCCGCTGCGGCGTACGTCGGTGCCCCGTGGCCCCGACCTCGCCCTCTACCGGCGCGTGGCCTGGGGCGGGCTGGCGACGTTCCACATGCTCGACACCCGGCAGTACCGCTCCGACCAGGCGTGCGGCGACGGTTACAAGGACTGCGTCGACGCTGCCGACCCCGCCCGCTCGCTGCCCGGGAGTGCGCAGGAGGAGTGGCTGCTCGACGGGTTCCGCCGCTCGGAGGCGCGCTGGGACGTGCTCGGGCAGCAGGTGTTCTTCGGCCGCCGCGACAACGACCCCGGTGCGGCGACCACGGTCTCGATGGACGCGTGGGACGGCTACCCGGCCTCGCGGCAGCGGATCACCCGGGGCTGGGTCGACGCGGGCGTCCGCAACCCGGTCGTCCTGACCGGCGACGTACACGCGCACTGGGGTGCCGACCTGCGCCTGGAGCCCGGCAACCTCGAGTCGCCGGTGGTGGGTTCGGAGTTCATCACCTCCTCGATCACCTCGGGCGGCAACGGCTACGACAAGCCGGACGGCCTGCACCCGTGGGCGGCCTGGAACCCGGACCTGCGGTTCTGGACCAACCTGCGCGGCTACCTGCTCACCACCGTCACGCCGGCGGCGATGACCACCGACTACCGGTGCGTCCCCGTCGTCACCACGCCCGACGCCGCCGCCTTCACCCGCGCGACGTACGTCGTCGAGGACGAGGTGCCGGGCCTCCAGGAGGTGGCCGCGAACCCGCGCCGGACCCGCAGCGCGCCGCCGAGCGACGAGCAGATCATCGCCGACACCATCAAGGCCGAGAGCTGATCGGGTCGTCCGCCCCACGAGGGTCCATGCGCCCTCGTCATGCGGACGACCCGGGCGCGGCGGGGTCGGAGAAACTAGTCTCGGGCCATGACCCCGACGCCCGACATCAAGCCCCGTTCCCGCGACGTCACCGACGGTCTCGAGAAGACCGCAGCCCGGGGCATGCTCCGGGCGGTGGGCATGGGGGACGACGACTGGGAGAAGCCCCAGATCGGCGTCGCGTCGAGCTGGAACGAGATCACCCCGTGCAACCTCTCGCTGCAGCGACTGGCGCAAGCGGTGAAGAACGGCGTGCACGCGGCCGGGGGCTACCCGCTGGAGTTCGGCACCATCTCGGTCTCCGACGGCATCTCCATGGGCCACGAGGGCATGCACTTCTCGCTGGTCTCGCGCGAGGTGATCGCGGACTCGGTGGAGACGGTGATGATGGCCGAGCGCCTCGACGGCTCGGTGCTGCTGGCCGGCTGCGACAAGTCGCTGCCGGGCATGCTGATGGCCGCCGCCCGCCTCGACCTGGCCTCGGTCTTCCTGTACGCCGGCTCGATCATGCCCGGCCAGGTGGACGGCAACGACGTCACGATCATCGACGCGTTCGAGGCCGTCGGCGCCTGCCTGGCCGGCAAGATCTCGCGGGACCGCGTCGACGAGATCGAGCGCGCGATCTGTCCGGGCGAGGGCGCCTGTGGCGGCATGTACACCGCGAACACCATGGCCGCCGTCGCCGAGGCGCTCGGCATGAGCCTGCCCGGCTCGGCCGCGCCGCCCGCGGTGGACCGCCGCCGCGACGGGTTCGCCCACCGGTCCGGGCAGGCCGTGGTCGAGATGCTGCGCCAGGGCATCACCGCCCGGCAGGTGCTGACCCGCGAGGCGTTCGAGAACGCGATCGCCGTCGTGATGGCCCTGGGCGGGTCCACCAACGCGGTGCTGCACCTGCTCGCGATCGCTCGCGAGGCCGAGGTGCCGCTGACCATCGACGACTTCAACGCCATCGGCGACACGGTGCCGCACCTCGGCGACCTCAAGCCGTTCGGCCGGTTCGTCATGAACGACGTCGACAAGATCGGCGGCATCCCGGTCGTGATGAAGGCCCTGCTCGACGCGGGCCTCATGCACGGCGACACCCTCACCGTGACGGGGAGGACGATGCGCGAGAACCTCGAGGCGCTCGCCCCGGCCAGCCTCGACGGCGAGGTGCTCCGCCCCCTCGACCGGCCGATCCACGCGACTGGTGGCCTGACCATCCTCAAGGGCTCACTGGCTCCCGAGGGTGCCGTCGTGAAGTCGGCCGGCTTCGACGAGTCGGTGTTCACCGGCACGGCCCGGGTGTTCGACGGCGAGCGGGCCGCGATGGACGCCCTGGAGCAGGGCCGGATCCTCGCCGGCGACGTCGTGGTGATCCGCTACGAGGGCCCGAAGGGTGGCCCCGGCATGCGGGAGATGCTCGCCATCACCGGCGCGATCAAGGGCGCCGGGCTCGGCAAGGACGTCCTGCTGATCACCGACGGCCGCTTCTCCGGAGGCACGACCGGGCTCTGCGTGGGACACATCGCGCCCGAGGCGGTGGACGGCGGGCCGATCGCGTTCGTCCGTGACGGCGACCCGATCACGCTCGACGTGGCCAACCGGACCCTCGCGGTCACCATCGACGACGACGAGCTGGCCGCCCGCAAGGACGGCTGGACGCCGAACCCGCCGAAGTACACCTCCGGCGTGCTCGGCAAGTACGCCCGCCTCGTGCAGTCCGCCGCGCACGGCGCCGTCACCGGCTGACCCGGCACAAGATGTGCCGACTCAGCACGCGACCGCGACGGTGACCCGGCACAGGATGTGCCGACTCACCGCCCGACGGACGCAGTGACCCGGCACAGGATGTGCCGGGTCACCGAGGGTGGGTCAGAGGCCGAGGCCGAGCCGTCCCAGGATCTGGTTGAGCAGGTTGGTCAGTCGACCGAGCAGCCCGTCGAGCCCACCGTCGAGCAGGCCGGTCACTGCACAGAGCAGGTTGCCCAGCAGGTTGCCGGTCCCCGACTGGGCGACGATGTCGAGCACCACCCGGTCGAGGTGCACCTGGAGCCCGAGCAGGTCGAGGTCCAGCGGGCCGAGCACGAGGTTCAGCACGTCGCACGGGGCCGCGGCCAGCGAGCGCGCGGCGACACCGGTCCGCGCCGGCTCACCGTTGATCGTCTTCACGCGCATCGTGCGCATGACCCCGAACGTCCGCGTGGTGCCGTCGTTGTTGTGGACGACGCCCTGCAGGAGCCCGCGGACGAACACCTTGCCGTCGCGGTGCGAGAACCCGATCGGCACGAAGCTGCCGGTCACGCGCCGACCGTTCCCGGTCTCGCCGACGATCCGCGAGGTGAGCTCACCCTGCGGGGTGTGCGCCACCGTGCGTCCCGCGGCGGCCGCGGGTGCGGCCGCTCCGGAGCTGCCGGTCGCCGCGCCCCCTGAGACGAGCGCGACGGCGGCGGTCACGACCAGCGCGACCAGCAGGGCGACAGGCCCTCCCACCGCTTTGTTCCTGAAGTTCACCATGGGTGTTTCCCTCCCTTGGTCTGCCTGGCCGGAGCCAGGGCCCGAGCCCGAGATGGCGCGGGCACCCGGACCCCGTGCCCACTCCGGAAAGGGACACACGCCATTTCCGCGGGAATCCATCGCCCGGGCGTGTCGCACCGTCTGACAGAGTGGGCGCCGACACCATGCCGAGAGGACCACAGGTGAGCGACCCGACCACCCCCGAGTACGCCGCGGGGCGCGACGCCGCCGACCCGCTCGCCGGTCTGCGCGATCGCTTCGTCGGGTCCGAGACGTCGCTGGTCTACTTCGACGGCAACTCGCTCGGCCGCCCGCTGCGGGCCACCCTCGACCGGCTCGACGCGTTCGTCCGCGACGAGTGGGGCGGACGCCTCATCCGTGGCTGGGACGAGGGCTGGTTCGACCTGCCGCTGACCCTCGGCGACGACCTGGCCCGGGTGCTGCTGGGGGCCGCGCCCGGGCAGACCGTGATCGGCGACTCCACCACGGTGCTGCTCTACAAGCTGATCCGGGCCGGTGTCGACGCGCAGCTGGCGGCGGACCCGGGCCGCACTGAGATCGTGATCGACCGCGACAACTTCCCGACCGACCGCTACGTCGTCGAGGGGGTCGCGGCCGAGCGCGGGCTGACCGTGCGCTGGGTCGACGTCGAGCTCGCCGGCGGCGTGACTCCCGACCTGGTCCGGGCGGCGGTCGGCCCGGCCACCGGGCTGGCCGTGCTCAGCCAGGTCGCCTACCGCTCCAGCCACGTCGCCGATGCCGCCACGATCACCGAGATCGTGCACGACGCGGGCGGCCTGGTGCTGTGGGACCTCTGCCACTCCGCCGGCGCCGTCGACGTGGCGCTCGACGCGTGGGGCGCCGACCTCGCCGTGGGCTGCACCTACAAGTACCTCAACGGCGGTCCCGGCTCCCCGGCGTACTGCTACGTCGCCGCGCGCCACCAGGACCGGCTCACCCAACCGATCCAGGGCTGGATGGGGCACGCCGACCCGTTCGCCATGGGACCCGGCTACCGACCAGCCCCGGGCATGCGCCGCTACGTCAGCGGCACCCCCGCCGTGGTGGGGATGCTGGCGATGCGGGACATGCTCGCGCTGGTCGAGGAGGCCGGGATGGCGGCGGTCCGTGACAAGGCGCGTGCCCTCACGACGTACGCCGTCGAGCTCTTCGATGCCTGGCTGCAGGAGCTCGGCGTCACCCTCGGCTCGCCCCGGGACCCGTTCCAGCGCGGCGGCCACATCACCTTGCACCATCCGGCGATGCGTGCGGTGACCGCTGCGCTGTGGGACCAGGACGTGATCCCGGACTACCGCGACCCCGACGGGCTCCGGGTCGGCCTCTCGCCGCTGTCCACCTCGTTCGAGGAGGTACGCCGCGGGCTGGAGGCCGTCCGCGACACCCTCGTGAAGGTCGGCGCCTGAGGTGGACCCGCGCGTCTCGTTCATCACCCTGGCGGTCGCCGACCTCGACGCCACCCGGCGGTTCTACGTCGACGGCCTCGGCTGGCAACCCGAGATGGACGTCCCGGGCGAGGTCCTCATGATCAAGGTCGGGGACCGGCTGCTGCTCTCGCTCTGGGTCGAGCCGGCGTTCGAGGGCGAGATCGGCCCGATCCGCCGCGGCCCGGGGCTGGCTCCCATCTCCCTCGCGCACAACGTGGCCACCCGGGAGGAGGTCGACGCGGTGCTGGAGGCCGCCCGGGCCGCCGGGGCGCACCCGGTGCGGGAGGCGGAGGAGCGCGACTGGGGCGGCTACACCGGCTACTTCGGTGACCCCGACGGCTACCGCTGGGAGATCGCGTGGAACCCCGGGCCGGTCGGGCGTCTCGTGCTGCCCTGAGATCCGGGCGAAACGGGTTTGCCCGCCGCGCTCGCGGCTCGGGAGGATGACGGCATGCCTCGGTACCCGTCCGCCCTCCGTCCCGGCGACCGCATCGGCGTCACGGCCCCGTCCAGTGGCGTGGAGACGCACCTGCTGCCGCGGTTCGAGGCGTGCCTCGACGCGCTGCGCGCCCAGGGCTTCGACGTGGTCACCGGACGCGTCCTCGACGGCGCGTCGCACGTCAGCGCCTCGAAGGAGGAGCGCGCGACCGAGCTGATGTCGATGCTCACCGATCCCGAGGTCCGCGCCGTGTTCCCGCCGTGGGGCGGCGAGACCGCGATCGACCTGCTCGACGTCCTCGACTGGGACGCGCTCGCGCAGGCCGACCCGACCTGGGTGATCGGGTTCAGCGACACCACCACCTGGATGCTGCCGCTCACGCTCCGCCTGGACTGGGCGACCCTGCACGGCGCGATGCTGATGGACGAGACCTACCCGCAGCCCGACGGACTGGCGCGCTGGGCCGACCTCGCCGCCGGCGACGGACCGGTCACGCAGCGGGGCACCGGACGTCACCACGTCGGTGGCTGGGCGGACTGGGAGGGGGACCCCGGCCAGACCACGCGAGCGTACGACGGCACCGGTTCCTGGCTGACCCTCGAGCCGGGCCCGGTCGACGTCACCGGTCGGCTGGTCGGCGGCTGCATCGAGACCGTGGTCAACCTCGCGGGCACGCCGTACGGCGACCTGCCGGCGTGGGCGGCCGCGCAGCCGGAGGGCACGATCGTCTACCTCGAGGCCTGCGGTGACGACGCGTTCACGATCTGCCGCGGCCTGCACGGGCTGCGCCTGGCCGGCTGGTTCGACAACGCGCGGGCGATCGTGATCGGGCGCACCCCGGCGCCGGACACCGCCACCCTGACCCAGCACGAGGCGGTCCGGGACGCGCTCGGCATGCTCGGCGTGCCGGTGGTGCTCGACGTCGAGTGCGGCCACGTGTCGCCGCGGATGCCCATGGTCAACGGCGCCCTCGCCCGCCTGGTCGTCGACGGCGACCGGCACGAGATCACCCAGGAGCTGGTGTGACCCGGACCAACGAGCACGGGCAGCCGATCGGGGCGGCCGTCGACTGGTCGCCGCGCCCCCGCGTCGCGCCGGTGACGCTGACCGGCCGCACCGTCACCCTGGAGCCGTTGGCCGAGCGGCACACCGACGACCTGGCCGACGCGTTCCTCGGACACCCGGAGATCTGGACCTACAGCCCGTCCGGACCGTACGACGACCGGACCGGCGTCGCGGGCTTCGTGGCCCGCCACGTGGCCGACCCGGACCACGTGCCGCTCGCGGTGCTGGTCGACGGTCGGGCCCTCGGTGTGGAGTGCCTGATGCGGATCGACGAGGTCCAGGGCGTGGTCGAGGTCGGGGGCATCGTGCTGGCGCCGTCCCTGCAGCGGACCACGGCCTCGACGGAGGCGGCGTACCTCCTGGCCAGGCACGTCTTCGACGACCTCGGGTACCGCCGCTACGAGTGGAAGTGCGACAGCCTCAACGAGCCGTCGCGGGCCGCTGCGGCGCGGCTGGGGTTCGCGTACGAGGGGCGGTTCCGGCAGGCGCTGGTCTACAAGGGCCGCAATCGCGACACCGACTGGTTCTCGATCACCGACGGCGAGTGGCCGGCACTGCGCACCGCGTTCGAGGCGTGGCTGGACCCGTCGAACCACGGCCCGGCCGGGCAGCGGCTACGGCTCGAGGACTGCCGGGCGGTGCAGGCGGAGCAGCCGGCGGGCGGTGACTGACCGTCGGAGCCCGGAGCCGACGGTCGGGACCAGCCGGTGGTGCCGCGCCGCGCCAGGGGGCAGGATGGCGGGCATGGGCGACACCACGCTGACCGGGCAGCAGGTCCTCGACGCCGGGCTCGCCGACTGGCGACTTATGGTCCATGCGCTGCAGACCCGCTTCGCCACGCGCGACTTCGCGACCGGGCTCGCGCTCGTGCAGCGCATCGCGGCGGTGGCCGAGGAGATGAACCACCATCCGGACATCGACCTGCGCTACGCGCACGTCGACGTCCGCCTGACCAGCCACGACACCGGCGGGGTCACCGGTCGCGACCTCGAGCTGGCGCGCCGGGCGAGCGAGGCGGCCGCCGACCTCGGGGTCGCCGCCGACCCGGGTGCGGTCACCGCGCTGGAGCTGGCGCTCGACTCCGCCGACCACGAGCGCGTCAAGCCGTTCTGGGCCGCCCTGCTGGGCTACGGGTCGTCCTCGGACGACGAGCTCTCGGATCCGGGCGGCGGTCTGCCGACCCTGTGGTTCCAGGGCACCGACGAGCACGCCGAGCCGCGGCAGCGCTGGCACCTCGACGTCTGGGTGCCGCACGACGTGGCCGAGGGCCGGATCGCCGCGGCCCTGGCGGCCGGCGGCACCCTGGTCAGCGACGCCGCGGCGCCGTCGTTCTGGGTGCTCGCCGACGCCGACGGCAACAAGGCGTGCATCTGCACGTGGCAGGACCGCTCTGGCTGACGGAGCGGGAGGACCTCGGGAGGGGGTCATCATGTGGGACCGCTGTCCCAGCATCTGGGATCCGTGATGGGGTGGCCTGACGCCGGATCGACCCGGCGGCTAACGTAGGCGCATGCGCACGGACCTTCTTGTACGCACGCGACGCGTGAGCTGAGACCCCCACGGGCCAGCCCCCGCGTCCTCCCCTCGTTGCCGTCAGGCCGAGGGGTTTTTTGTTGGGACCGAACCACCGCCAGCGACGAACAGGAACACCGATGAGCGAGCAGGGCAGCGCCCCGGGCCATGGAGCCCACGACGGCGCCCAGGTCACCGGGGCGCAGAGCCTGGTCACCTCCCTCGAGGCGGCCGGCACCGAGGTCATCTTCGGCATCCCGGGCGGCGCCATCCTCCCGGCGTACGACCCGCTCTTCGACAGCCGGATCCGGCACGTCCTGGTGCGCCACGAGCAGGGCGCCGGCCACGCCGCGCAGGGGTACGCCGTGGCCACCGGCCGGGTGGGCGTCTGCATGGCCACCTCCGGCCCGGGCGCGACCAACCTGGTCACCCCGATCGCCGACGCGCACATGGACTCGGTGCCGATGGTCGCGGTCACCGGCCAGGTCGGCGCGGCGATGATCGGCACCGATGCCTTCCAGGAGGCGGACATCCGCGGCATCACGATGCCGATCACCAAGCACAACTTCCTGGTCACCGACGCGGCCGACATCCCGCGCATCGTCGCCGAGGCGTTCCACATCGCCTCGACCGGTCGCCCCGGCCCGGTGCTCGTGGACGTGGCCAAGTCTGCGTTGCAGGCCACCACGACGTACTCTTGGCCGGCCTCGCTGAACCTGCCCGGTTACCGGCCCGTGGTCCGCCCGCACAGCAAGCAGATCCGCGAGGCCGCGCGGATGATCCTCGAGAGCAAGCGTCCCGTGCTGTACGTCGGCGGCGGCGTGATCCGGGCCCGCGCCTCCCGCGAGCTGCGGGCGCTGGCGGAGTACACCGGCATCCCGGTGGTCACCACGCTGATGGCCCGCGGCGCGTTCCCCGACTCGCACGTCCAGCACCTCGGCATGCCAGGCATGCACGGCACGGTCGCCGCGGTGGCTGCACTCCAGCGCTCCGACCTCATCATCAGCCTCGGCGCCCGCTTCGACGACCGGGTCACCGGCAACCTCGACTCGTTCGCGCCCGGCGCGCAGGTCATCCATGCCGACATCGACCCGGCCGAGATCGGCAAGAACCGCCATGCCGACGTGCCGATCGTGGGGGACTGCCGTGAGGTCATCAACGACCTGTTGGCGCTGCTCACCACCGAGCGCGCGGCCGGCCACGAGGGCGACTACGAGGCATGGGTGGACTGGCTGGTCGGCGTGCGGAAGAAGTACCCGCTCGGGTACGACGCGCCCGCGGACGGCTCGCTGTCCCCGCAGCTGGTGATCGAGCGCCTCGGCAAGATCTCGGGGCCGGACACGGTCTTCACCTCCGGGGTCGGCCAGCACCAGATGTGGGCCGCGCACTACATCGGCTACGAGCACCCGAACACGTGGATCAACTCCGGCGGTCTCGGCACGATGGGCTTCTCGGTGCCGGCCGCGATGGGCGCCAAGGTCGGGCGTCCGGACGCGACCGTCTGGTCGATCGACGGCGATGGCTGCTTCCAGATGACCAACCAGGAGCTGGCCACCTGCGCGATCGAGGGCATCCCGATCAAGGTCGCGGTGATCAACAACGAGTCGCTGGGCATGGTCCGGCAGTGGCAGACGCTCTTCTACAACGAGCGCTACTCCAACACCGACCTGCACTCGAAGCGGATCCCCGACTTCGTGAAGCTGGCCGACGCCTACGGCTGCGTGGGCCTGGCCTGCGACTCCCCGGACGACGTCGACGCCACCATCGCGAAGGCGATGGAGATCAACGACGTCCCCATCGTCGTCGACTTCCGGGTGCACCGCGACGCGATGGTGTGGCCGATGGTGGCCGCCGGCACCAGCAACGACGACATCAAGTACGCCCGCGACCTGGCGCCCGACTTCGACGAGGACGAGCTCTAGTGCGCGAGCGGAGCGAGCACACCGATCTCACACAGGGCCGGGTGCCTCATCGGCGCCCGGAGCGAAGCGAGGACGTCGATGAGTAAACACACCCTGTCCGTGCTGGTCGAGAACAAGCCCGGCGTGCTGGCCCGGATCGCGGGCCTGTTCAGCCGGCGCGGCTTCAACATCGACAGCCTCGCCGTGGGCCCGACCGAGCATCCCGAGATCTCGCGGATGACGATCGTGGTGAACGTCGAGGACAGCCCGCTCGAGCAGGTCACCAAGCAGCTCAACAAGCTGGTCGAGGTGATCAAGATCGTCGAGCTCGACGGCACCGCCTCGATCACCCACGAGCTGCTGCTGGTCAAGGTCAAGGCCGACACCGGCACCCGCGGCCAGGTCCTCGACGCCGTCCAGCTGTTCAAGGCCAAGGTGGTCGACGTCGCACCCGACGCGGTGACGATCGAGGTGGTCGGCAACACCGACAAGCTCGGCGACTTCCTGCGCGTGCTCGAGCCGTTCGGCATCCGCGAGCTCGTGCAGTCCGGCATGGTCGCGATCGGCCGAGGCTCCCGCTCGATCACCGAGCGGACGCTGCGACCGGTGGCCGTGCCGACGCCGCCACCGACCGCGGTCTAGGGGCCGCATGAATTCCCCGGACGTCCGGGGAATCCCTGTCCCGTCGGGGAAAGCATTCCCTGACAGGACAGCGATTTCCCTGACAGGTCGGGCCAGACTGACAAACGAAGCACCGAGAAGAAGGAGAAGCCCCCGTGGCTGAGATGTTCTACGACGACGACGCCGACCTGGCCCTGATCCAGGGCAAGAACGTGGCCGTGCTCGGCTACGGCAGCCAGGGCCACGCCCACTCGCTGTCCCTGCGCGACTCCGGCGTCGACGTGCGGATCGGCCTGCCCGAGGGCTCGAAGAGCCGGGCCAAGGCCGAGGCCGAGGGCCTGCGGGTCCTCACCCCCGCCGAGGCGGTGGAGGAGGCCGACGTGATCGTGATCCTCGCCCCCGACCACGTGCAGAGGAAGCTGTACGCCGAGTCGGTCGAGCCCAACATCACCGAGGGCGACACGCTGGTCTTCGGGCACGGGTTCAACATCCGCTTCGGCTACATCACCCCGCCGGCCGGCGTCGACGTGTTCATGGTCGCGCCGAAGGGCCCCGGCCACCTCGTGCGCCGCGAGTACGTCGACGGGCGCGGCGTCCCGGTCCTGGTCGCGGTGGAGAAGGACGAGTCCGGCAAGGCGTGGGACCTGGCGCTCTCCTACGGCAAGGCGATCGGCGGCCTGCGCGCCGGCGGCATCAAGACCACCTTCACCGAGGAGACCGAGACCGACCTGTTCGGCGAGCAGGCCGTGCTCTGCGGTGGTGCCTCCAAGCTGGTGCAGTACGGCTTCGAGGTGCTCACCGAGGCCGGCTACCAGCCGGAGGTCGCCTACTTCGAGTGCCTGCACGAGCTCAAGCTGATCGTCGACCTGATGTACGAGGGAGGCATCGCCAAGCAGCGCTGGTCGGTCTCCGACACAGCGGAGTACGGCGACTACGTCTCCGGCCAGCGGGTCATCGACGCGCACGTGAAGGAGAACATGAAGGCGGTGCTCGAGGACATCAAGAACGGCTCCTTCGCGCAGCGCTTCATCGACGACCAGGACGCCGGTGCCCCCGAGTTCAAGAAGTTCCGGGAGCAGGAGGAGCAGCACCCGATCGAGGCCACCGGCCGGGAGCTGCGCAAGCTGATGTCGTGGGTGAAGAGCCACGACTCCGACTACGTCGAGGGCACCGCGACCCGCTGACGGACCCGAGGGCCCGCCGTACGAGCGGGTCCGGCCGACCACACGAAACCGGCGCTTCCCTCGCGAGACTTCGCGTGAGAAGCGCCGGTTTCAGTGGTCAACAAGTGAGCCCGACCGGCCTCACTTCACCTCCGACCGCCGGATAGCCACCAGCCCGAAGGCCAGCGGGAGCACCAGCCAGAAGAAGGCGGTGACCCCGAGCTGGGCCCACTGCTCGCCGTTCACCGAGCCCTCGAACAGCGGCCCCTGGGCGTAGTTGAAGTCCAGCCAGGCCTGCCGGTCGGCGAACCAGTCCTGGCTCTGCGCGAGCAGGGTGGTGATCGTCGGCAGCAGCAGGCTGTAGACGAAGTACGCCACGATCGCGCCGGGGGAGTTGCGGATCAGCACGCCGAGCATGAAGCCCACCGCCATGCCGAGCGTGTTGCCCAGGATGATGCCTGCCAGCTCTGCCACGCTCACGTTCCACACCAGGTCGGTGCCGGTGATCGCGGTGCCCACGACGTTGCCGATCGCGCCGATCCCGGCGGCCAGCAGCATCGAGGTGACCGCGACGACCAGGGCGACGATCGCCTTCGCGCCGATGACGCGGCCGCGGTGCGGGACCATCGTGAACGTCGAGAGACCGGTCCGCTGGGTCCACTCGCTGGTGACCGACAAGATGCCGACCATCGGCAGGATCACCGCCATCGGGAAGCCGATCGCGGTCGCGAAGGTCTCGTAGGTCAGCTCGCTGTCCGGGGCGAACAGGATGACGGCACCGGTGGCCAGGGTGGCGAGGATGCCGATCCCGGCCATCAGCCAGAAGCCCGACCGGGTGTCGAACATCTTGCGCATCTCCACGGCGACGATCCGCGTCGTCGGGATCCGCTTCGGGGTGGTGGTCCGGGTGCGCCGGACCCGCTGCTGCTCGACGGCAAGCGTGGCGGTCATGCCGCTGCTCCTTCTCGTTGGGTGTCTGCGGTGAGCTCGAGGAACATCTCCTCCAGGCCGGCGCCGTCGGCGGCGCGGAGCTCGAGGAGGGGGACGCCGGCGTTGAGGGCGACCCGGCCGACCAGGGCGGGCTCGGCGTCGGTGCGCAGCGCCCCGCCGTCGTACGGCGTGCTGGTGGCGCCCGCGACCTCGAGCGCGCGGGCGAGCGCGGCCGGGTCGGCGGCGCGGACGAGGGCGCCGCTCGCGGCGAGCAGCTCGCTCTTGGTGCCGTGCGCGACGATCCGGCCGTTGCCGATCACCACGATGTCGTCGGCGATGACCTCGATCTCGTGCAGCAGGTGCGAGGAGAGGAGGACGGTGCCGCCGTCGCGGGCGAAGTCGCGGAGCAGGTCGCGCATCCAGCGGATGCCGGCCGGGTCGAGGCCGTTGGCCGGCTCGTCGAGGATCAGCACCTCGGGGTCGCCGATCAGCGCGGCCGCGATGCCGAGCCGCTGCCGCATGCCGAGCGAGTAGTTGCGGACGCGACGGTCCGCCTCGCTCGGGGTCAGGCTGACCCGCTCGAGCATCTCGTCGACCCGGCGCCGGGGCAGCCCCATCGTGCGCTGGGCGATGGTGAGGATCTCGCGACCGGTGCGGCCGGCGTGCTGGGCCGAGGCGTCGAGGAGGACGCCGACCTCGAGGCCGGGGTTGGGCAGGTCCGCGAACGCGCGGCCGGAGATCGAGGCGGAGCCGGAGGTGGCCGGGGTCAGGCCGACCATGATCCGCATGGTGGTGGACTTCCCGGCGCCGTTCGGGCCGAGGAAGCCGGTGACCCGCCCCGAGCGGGCCGTGAAGGAGATGTCGTCGACGGCGGTGAAACCGCCGTACGTCTTGGTGAGGGCGTCGACCGTGATCATGGCGAGAAGCCTCGCCGCAGCCGGCCACCCTCCACATCGGGGAACCCGCTGAAGCCGTCCCTGACCCGGGCCCCGGAGCGGTCTCGGGGTTATCCCCGGGCCGCGTGCTCGGCGGCGGTGATCCGGAACAGCTGCGACGGGCCGGAGTACCACTTCTCGACGACGCCGAGGTCGCGCATCCCGAGCCGGCGGCACACCCCCATCGACGGGTGGTTGTCGGTGTGGGTGAGCGCGTGGATCTCGGTCAGTCCGTGGGCGAAGCCGTCAGCCAGGACCGCGTCCGCGGCCTCCCTGGCGTAGCCGCGGCCCTGCGAGTCGGGGTGCAGCCACCAGCCGATCTCGACCTCGCCGGCCTCGGCGTTCGGGAGCGTCAGCAGCAGCACCGACCCGGCGACCACGCCGGTGCCGGTGACCTCGACCGCCCAGCCGCCCAGCGGTGGCGTCGCGCTGCGCTCGCGGAACCGCGCAATCTTCGCGAGCGCCTCGTCGAGGTCCTGCAGCGGCTTCGGCTCGCCGTCGCCGAGCCAGCGCATCACCTCGGGCCGTCCGAGGATGTCGAGCAGGCGGGGCGCGTCGTCGTCGCGCCAGGGCCGGATGGTCAGCCGGTCGGTGTGCAGCACGGGAACAGATTGGCATCCGCAACTGTTCGGCAGCACGTGATTATCGAAGTCTGGTCCGACGTCGTCTGCCCCTGGTGCTACATCGGCAAGCGCCGCCTCGAGAAGGCCCTCGCCGCGTTCCCGCACGCGGACGACGTGGAGGTGGTCTGGCGCTCCTACCAGCTGGACGCCGGTGCGCCGGTGACGCCCACCGAGACGGTGGCCGAGAGCCTCGGCCGCAAGTACGGCGGTGGCGAGGCGGCCGGGCGACGGATGATCGACAACGTCGAGGCGGTCGCCGCCGAGGAGGGCCTGGTCTACCGGCTGCACCAGGCCCAGCGCGCGAACACCGTCGACGCCCACCGGCTGCTGCACCTCGCGCTCGCCGAGGGAGGTCCGGTCCGTCAGGGCGCACTGAAGGAGGCGCTGCTCGCGGCGTACTTCACCGAGGCCCGCAACGTCGCTGACCACGCGGTGCTCCGCGCGGTCGCAACGAGCGCCGGCCTGGCCGCCGACCGCGTGGACGCGGTGCTGGCGGGCGAGGAGTACCGCGACGAGGTCTGGGCCGACATCGAGCAGGCGCAGGCGTTCGGTGCCGGCGGGGTCCCGTTCTTCGTCGTCGACCGGAAGTACGGCGTCTCCGGGGCGCAGCCGGTCGAGGTGTTCACGCAGGTGCTCGAGCGGGCCTGGGCCGACACGCACCCGGTGCTCGAGATGGTCCCGGGCGGCGACGCCTGTGGTCCCGACGGCTGCGAGGTCTGAGGCTCGATCGACCAGCAGGTCCGGCAGGCGGGGTCAGCCGACCAGCACGAACGCGACGACGGTCGCCGCGGCGACCAGGGCCACGAGCGGCAGCAGCAGCTTCCAGGTGAGCCGCCGGCGTCGTGGACCGGGCGACGGCGGGACCGGCGGGAAGTCCGCGACGAACCGCAGGTGGCAGGTCGTGCAGAACGGGACGCCGTCGAGGCGCTCGGCCTCGCAGCGGGGACAGGTGGCCTGGGTGACGTGGTCGATCTCCGCGGCCGCGCGGGTGTCGACGTCGGTGATCTCGCTCATGCCCCCAGTGTCAGCAGCGGGCGGCTTCCCGCCGGCACTACGCCGGACATCGGACCGAGGAGCGCGCCCCGGCTAGTCCCTTGGATGACCCGACCTCGTCATTCCGTGTCATCCGGGCGCCGACGATCGGTCAACGGCTGACCTGGTCGAGGTCGGGCGGCCAGCCCAGCAGCAGGTACGCCGCAGCGGCCGCGCCGGCGACCAGCACCAGCAGGAGGAGCAGCACCCACGGCCACCGCCGCCGCCGGGCCGGGATCGACTCGATCGACGGTGCCTCGGCCTGCCGCACGATCCACGCCTCGGCGGGCAGGAACCGCAGTGAGCAGTTCGTGCAGAACGGGACCCCCTCGAGGCGCTCGGCGTCGCAGCGTGGGCAGGTGCCCGGGCCGGCCGTGGTCTCGGACCCGGTGCCGGCACCGACGTCGCCGGTCGCGGCCTCGGCGGCCTCGTGGTCGACGACCAGGGTGTCGACGGCGTCAGGGTCGGTGGCCACGGCCACGCCGCTCGCGCTGCCGACCTCCGTGCCCGAGTCGGCGGAGGTGGCGATCTCGGTCTCGTTCATGCAGCCAGTGTCCGCAGCCTGCGGCGCGCGGCAACGACATCGGGCCAAGATCGCCCCAGCTGCGCATCGGGGGTGGCTCCGGGGGAGCCGGCCCGTCCTCACTCGGGGTCATACGACCACTGGGGGCAACCCGAGGGTCGGACCCGAGGGCGGCCGACGATGACTCCCGGGCGGGAGGCTGGTCGGTACGTGAGGCAGCAAACGGAAGGAGTCCCCTCATGCTCGCCCAGTCCGCCGCGTTCAGCGGCTTCTCCGTGGACGACCTCGCGGCCGCCCGCGCGTTCTATGCCGATACCCTCGGCCTCGACGTGACCGAGGAGAACGGCATGCTCACCCTTCACCTCGCCGGCGACCGCCCGGTGCTCGTCTACTCCAAGCCGGACCATCAGCCTGCGACCTTCACGATCCTCAACTTCCCGGTGTCCGACGTCGAGGCGGCCGTCGACGGGCTGTCCGCCCGCGGTGTCGTGTTCGAGCACTACGAGGGCACCGAGGTCGAGACCGACGCCAAGGGCGTCTTCCGCGGTGGTGGCCCGCTGATCGCGTGGTTCACCGACCCCGCGGGCAACGTCCTCTCGGTCATCGAGGCGCCGAGCCCGGGATAGCGGAGGGCCGGCCGCGGGCGCCCAGGTCGAGCACCCGGTCCACGCCCACCCGGTCGAGGAACGCCCGGTCGTGGCTGACCACCACCAGGGTGCCGGTGAAGTCCGCGAGCGCCGCCTCGAGCTGCTCGATGGCGGGCACGTCGAGGTGGTTGGTCGGCTCGTCGAGCACCAGCACGTTGACCGACCTGCCCTGGAACAGGGCCAGCATCGCCCGGGTCCGCTCGCCCAGCGACAGCGACCGCGCCGGACGGTCGACGTGCTCGGCGCCGAGCCCGAACTTGGCCAACAGGGTGCGCACCTCGCCCCGCTCGGCCGGGTCGCCGGTGGGAGACGCCAGCTCGCGGCGTACGACGTCGACCACGGTCTCGTCGGTGTCGAGCAGGCTGCGCGACTGGTCGATGACCCCGACCCGGACGCGGGTGCCGGTGGTGACCCTCCCGGCGGTCACCGGAAGGGTGCCCAGCATCGCGCCGAGCAGGGTCGACTTGCCGCTGCCGTTGTCGCCGGCCAGCACCAGCCGGTCACCTGCCGCCACGCTCAGGTCGACCGGGCCGAGGTGGAAGCGACCTCGGTCGACCTGGACGCGGTCCAGCGTCCACACCACGTCGGCGGGCGCCGGCCCCGCCGCGATGGTGTAGCGCAGCTCCCACTCCTTGCGCGGCTGCGCGGCCTCCTCGAGCCGTCCGACGGCCTTCCGGATCCGGCCCGCCTTGCCGGCCTGCCGGTCCGCACGGGCCTTGTGCTTCTCCCGGATGTGCTTGTCCGGCTCGTCACCGTCCGCGACATTGCGCCGTCCCTTGTCGGCCCAGTCCGCGCGCTGTCGGGACTGCGCGACCAGGCGGTCGCGGGTGTCGGCGTACTCCTCGTAGGCCTGGCGCGCCCGCTGCCGGGACAACGCACGGGCCTCGGCGTAGTCCGACCAGTTCCCGGAGTAGTGGGCCACCTGCCGCTGGTGGAGGTCGAGCTCGACGACCCCGGTCGCCACCCGGTCGAGGAATGCCCGGTCGTGGCTGGCCACCAGCACCGGACCCGAGTGCCCGGTCACGAACTCGGCCATCAGCTCGAGCCCGCGGGCGTCGAGGTCGTTGGTCGGCTCGTCGAGCAGGAGCACGTCGTACCGGCTGAGCAGGACCGAGGCCAGCGCCGCCCGGGCCGCCTGACCGCCCGACAGGGTGCCGAGCGGGCGGTCCGGGTCGACCTCGAGCCCGATCTGCCCGGCGACCGCGGGCAGCCGGTCCTCGAGGTCGGCCGCGCCGAGGTGGAGCCAGTGTTCCAGGGCGACGGCGTACTGCTCGTCCGCGCCGGGCGCGTGCCCGGCCAGCGCCTCGGAGGCGACGTGCAGGTCGCGGTCCGCCGCGGCCACCCCGGTACGGCGGCGGGCGTAGGCGAGCAGCGACTCCTCCGGGTCCGGCGCGGTCTGGGGCAGCCAGCCGATCGTGGCGTCGGAGGGCGCGAGCCGGATGCTCCCGGCCTCGAGGGGGAGCTCGCCGACCACGGTGCGCATGAGGGTGGACTTGCCGGGCCCGTTCGGGCCGACCAGCGCGGTCACGTCGCCGGGGGCGAGCACCAGGCCGAGGCCGGTGACGAGGGTGCGGGCGCCGAACGCGATGTCGACGCCGGAGAGGGTGAGGGTGGTAGACACGAGGGCTCCTGCAAGATGACGAGACGGGCCACCAGGGGTGGCAGGGCGCGAGGTCGTCAGCGGAGGTCCACGGGCGAGACCCTAACCGATCACCGGGGCGTGGACACAACCGAATTACGGTCACGACCGTCGGGTAGGGTGTTCGCTCGGGCACAGCGTCGTGCACGACCCCCGCGTCAGGCCGGATCCGGCCGCCGGCGCGCACGGGGTCCCACATCCACGGACTACCAATGAGGACAACGCTGTGAGCAAGCCCGTCGTACTCATCGCCGAAGAGCTGAGCCCTGCCACCGTCCAGGCGCTCGGATCCGACTTCGAGATCCGCCACTGCAACGGTGCCGACCGCGCCGAGCTGCTGCCGGCGATCGCCGAGGTCGATGCGATCCTGGTCCGCTCCGCCACCAAGGTGGACGCCGAGGCGCTGGCCACCGCGCGCCGGCTCAAGGTCGTCGCCCGTGCCGGCGTCGGCCTCGACAACGTCGACGTCAAGGCCGCCACCCAGTCGGGCGTGATGGTCGTGAACGCGCCGACCTCCAACATCGTCTCGGCCGCCGAGCTCGCGGTCGCGCTCATGCTGGCCGCCGCCCGCCACGTCAGCCCCGCGCACGCCGCGCTCAAGAACGGCGAGTGGAAGCGGTCGAAGTACACCGGCATCGAGCTCTACGAGAAGACCGTCGGCATCGTCGGCCTCGGCCGCATCGGCGTGCTCGTCGCCCAGCGGCTCTCGGCGTTCGGCATGAAGGTCATCGCCTACGACCCCTACGTTCAGGCCGGCCGCGCCGCCCAGATGGGCGTGCGCCTCGTCGACCTCGAGACCCTGCTCGCCGAGGCCGACTTCATGTCCGTGCACCTGCCGAAGACCCCTGAGACCGTGGGCCTGATCGGCGCCGACCAGCTCGCCAAGGCCAAGCCGTCGCTGGTGCTGGTCAACGCCGCCCGCGGGGGGATCGTCGACGAGGGCGCGCTGTACGACGCGCTGAAGACCGGACGGATCGCCGGTGCCGGCCTCGACGTGTTCGCGCAGGAGCCGTGCACCGACAGTCCGCTGTTCGAGCTCGAGAACGTCGTCGCCACGCCGCACCTCGGCGCCTCCACCGACGAGGCCCAGGAGAAGGCCGGCATCGCGGTCGCCAGGTCCGTCCGCCTCGCGCTGTCGGGCGAGCTGGTGCCGGACGCGGTCAACGTGCAGGGCGGCGTGATCGCCGAGGACGTCCGGCCGGGAATCCCGCTGACCGAGAAGCTGGGCCGGATCTTCACCGCGCTGGCCGGCGAGGTCGCCCAGCAGGTCGACGTCGAGGTCCGCGGCGAGATCACCGAGTTCGACGTCAAGGTGCTCGAGCTGGCCGCGCTCAAGGGCGTGTTCGCCGACATCGTCGAGGACGCCGTCTCCTACGTGAACGCGCCGCTGCTCGCGGCCGAGCGCGGCACCGCCGTACGCCTCGTCACCGAGCCGGAGAGCCCCGACCACCGCAACCTGATCACGATCCGCGGCACCCTCGCCGGCGGCGACCAGGTCTCGGTGAGCGGCACCCTGATCGGGATCAGCCAGAAGGAGCGGCTGGTCGAGATCAACGGCTTCGACGTCGACCTCGAGCCGACCGACCACCTGGCGTTCTTCCGCTACGAGGACCGCCCGGGCATGGTCGGCACCGTCGGCGGGATCCTCGGTGACGCGGGCGTGAACATCGCCGGCATGCAGGTCTCGCGCAACGCCAAGGGCGGGCAGGCGCTCGTCGCGCTCTCGGTCGACACCGCGATCCCGCACGAGACCCTGGCCGAGATCGAGGCCGCCATCGACGCCGCCGAGGTGCGCGCCGCCGACCTCGCCTGACGACGTACCCCTCCCACCCCCGGGGACTACTCCGGAGGTGGGGATGGTCCGCGCCGTTCAGGTCGAGGTCCGGGCGGAGGACAAGCCAGTACGTCGCGGACTACCGAGTCGGCTCATCAGGACCGGTCGCCAGGGCCGGTCGAGCGGTCAGGCGAGGCCGGCCTCGCGGGCGCGGAGGGCGGCGGCGGTCCGGTCGGGGACCTGGAGCTTGGCCAGCACCTGGGAGACGTGGTTGCGCACGGTCTTCTCGGACATGCCGAGCCGGCGGGCGATCTCGTGGTTGCGGCACCCGACCGCGAGCAGCTCCAGCACCTCGCGCTCCCGCGGGGTGAGGTCGGGGAACGCCCGTGCGGCCGGTGACTCGGTGGCGCCGGAGTAGAAGGCGACGATCCGACGGGCCACGGACCCGCCGTACACCGCGTCCCCGCCGGCCACGGCGTGCACCGCACGCGCGATCTCGTCGCCGTCGGCGCCCTTCACGAGGTAGCCCCGTGCGCCCGCCCGGAGCGCGGCGAAGACGTGCTCGTCGTCCTCGTGCATGGTCAGCACCAGCACCCCGAGGTCCGGCCGCGACTCGAGCAGCCGCCGGGTGGCGGCCACACCGTCGAGGTCGGGCATGGACAGGTCCGTGACCACGACGTCCGGCGCGTGCTCGGTGACCGCCCGCACCAGGGCCGCCCCGTCCCCGACGCTGGCCACCACGTCCACGCCGTCGGCCTGCTGAAGGATCGCGGTCAGGCCGTAGAGGTACATCGGGTGGTCGTCGGCGACCACCACACGCACCGACCCGACCGTGGTCATGCCGGCTCCATCGGCAGCAGGGCGGTGATCGCGGTGCCGTGCGGCCAGGCCGGGCCCACCGTGAGCGAGCCGCCGAGGTCGAGCGCGCGGCGGCGCATCGACTCGAGGCCGTGTCCCGCCGTGGCTGCGGGGTCGAGCCCGGACCCGTCGTCGGTGACCCCGACCCGCAGGTCCCCGTTGCTGCGGGCCAGCTCGACCGCGCAGTGAGCGGCCCCGGCGTGCCGGGACACGTTCGTCATGGACTCCGCGATGATCCGGAACGCCGCCTCCTCCAGCGGAGGCGGCAGCGGCGGCAGCGGGTCGGTGCGGAGCTCGAATGCGGGGCCCCCGGGCCCACCCATCCCGAGCGACCTCGCCGTGTCGCGCACGGCGCCCTCGAGACCGCGCACGTCCAGGGCGGTCGGTCGGAGCCCGTCGAGCACCCGCCGGATCTCGCGCACCGCGCCGGCCGCCTCCTCGCGGGTGCGGTCCAGGAGCGTCGGTACGGCGTCCGGATCGACGTCGTGCGCGCGTCGCGCGGCCTCGATGCCGAGCGCGATCCCGGACAGGGACGGCCCGAGCCCGTCGTGCAGGTCCCGCCGCAGCCGGTCGCGCTCCTGCAGCGTCGCCGCCATCACCCGGTTGCGCTCCAGGGCCAGCTCCCCGGTCAGCCGGGCCGAGCCGACCACCACCGCGAGGTGCGGGGCGAGCGCCGCGAGCAGCCGCGCGTCCGAGGCCGACACCTGGGAGGCGCCCGGCCGGGGCGCCACGGCGAGGCTGCCGAGCACGCCCCCACCGTGCCGCAGCGGCAGCACCAGCGCCGGCGGCGCGAGGTCCGCAGGCGCGCCGACCCGCGCGACCACGTCGCCGGCCGGGTCGCGGACCGAGGCTCCGGAGGCGCCCACCGCGGAGGCAACGGCCTCGAGCATCGCGCTCACGGGGTCGTCCTGCTCCACCTCGAGCCCGGCCCCGAGCCGGTCGACCACCGCCAGCGGATCCGCCCGTTCACCGAGCACGAACCGGTCGACCCAGACCCGCAACCGGGCGGCGACCGGGATCACCAGCACCGCGACCACCGCGGACGCGGCCAGCAGCGGCAGCGGCCCCTCGGGCGCGAGCCGCGCCAGCAGGGTGGTCAGGCCACCGACGACCAAGGCCACCAGCAGCGTCATCGGGACGTACAGCAGGGTCCGGCGCAGGGCCACCTCGATCCCGAGCAGGTGGTAGCGCAACACCCCGACCACGACGGCCACCGGAACCATGCAGTACGCCGTGACGAAGACGTAGCGATACTCGGTGAACACCGTGCTGATCATCGCGGTGACCACGCAGAGCAGCCACAGCAGCTGCTGCCGCTCGGGGTACGTCGCACGGACGACGCGCACCAGGGTCCCGACCACGGTGCTGGCGGTGGCCGCGCCGAGCAGGGCGATCATCAGCGGCACCACGATGTACGCCGTCCACGCCGGCGGCGCGAACGGCAGCTCGGTCCCACGCACCGTGTCGTCGACCCCGCCGGGGCCGAACGCGATCGCCACCACGGCGACGCCGATGCCGGCGAGCGCCACCCGCAGGTGCCACACCCAGTAGCGGCTGGTCGGGTGGCCGGTGGGGTAGAGCGGGGGGAGGACCAGCACGGGCAGCAGCAGCGAGGGCAGCCACGTCCACGACGCCAGCCAGGCCGCAGCCAGGCCGAGCGGCAGGGACTGGTCGGGCTCGGTCAGGGCTCGCGCGGAGTAGGCGTCGGCGGCGAGGTTCGTGACCTGGAGCAGTCCCGAGCCGACCAGGATCCAGCCGATCCAGTTCCGCGGCCGGAGGTGGATCAGGGCGGCGCCGGGCAGGGCGAACGCCGCGACGAACACGACGTACCACCAGTCCGGCCCGGCGCCCTGGACCCGCGGACGGGACATCACGTCCCCGGCGAGCGACAGCGGCACGGTCGCGAACAGGGCCAGGGTGATGAGGGCGAGGGACCAGCCGACGACCCGGCGTACCCGGTCCCCGGCCGGCTGCCCGGGGGTGGACGCCTCCGCGCCCACCCGTGCCGTCTGCCGACCCATGGCAGCAGTGTGCTCCCGGATGGTCGCCCCTGTCCCGGGACTGCCGTCCCGGGTGACGCGGGAGGGTCTCCCGGCTCGATCGCATCCACCGGCCGATCCGTCCCGGCCGCCTCCGGTGGTGCAGTCGGACTCCGTTCCGACACCCACCCCGGAGGTTCCCATGAGCACCACCACGACAGCCCGGCCGCTCCGGGCCGACGCCACCCGACCCGCCCTGGCCGCGCTCTTCGGCGCGCTCGTGTTCGCCACGACGATGACGCTCGGCGACGTCCTCGACCTGCAGTCCGACACCCAGGACACAGGCCTCGCCTTCACCGAGCTGCTGCTGTACGTCGCCTTCGTGCTGGTCGCCGTCTCGGTCGCCACCTGGCTCGGCGCCCGAGCCTGGGCCGGTCCGCCGCAACGGCTGGCCCGGACCGCGCTCGGCCTCGGCATCGCCGCTGCCGTGACCTTCATCGGGTTCTGGTCCGGCTGGCCGCAGGTGTTCGGTGCCGTCGCCGTCGTGCTGGCCCTCGAGCACCGCCGGCGGGTCGGCTCCTTCTCGGCGACCACGACGACCGCGCTGGTGCTGGGCGCGCTCGCCCTGGTCGGCGCCGGCTACCTCTGCGTCACCGGCTGACCCACCCGTCCGACACCCACCACCGAGCAAGGAGACCGAGATGAAGACGATCGCCACCACCACGTGGGCCCTGGCCGGCGCCACCGCCCTGCTGCTCGCGGCCCCGGGCATCGCGGCCGCGGCCGGCGCCCAGCACGAGCTCTACCCCGAGCAGTACGACGCCACGGAGCACTTCGACGCGGGCGACGGCCCGTGCGTGCCCTGGGCCGGCAGCTTCCACGAGGTCCGTGAGGGCGGCTACCGGCTCGTCGCCGGGCCGGGCGGCCAGGTGCCCGGCGAGGTGCACGTCAACGGGGCGATCGACGGCCTGGTCGAGCTGACGCCCGACGACCCGTCCCTGCCGACCTACCGCGGGACGTACCGGGAGAAGGTGAACGCCGTGGCCACCGGGTTCACCGAGGACGGGGACGACATCCTGCGGGTCGGGCAGTACCGCCTGCGCACCACGCTCCGCGGGAGCGACGGCTCCACCATCCTGCTGACCCTGGCCGGCAAGACCACGCTGAACGCCAACGGACGCGTGGTCGTCGAGCGTGACGACCTCACCTGTTCCTGACCCGAAGGCACGGTTCGGTAGTCCGCGACGTGCTGGCCGATCTTCGGGCAGAGGACGAGCCAGGACGTCGCGGACTGCCGGGTCAGGCGACCAGGATCCGGGGCCGGGGACGGTCGCCCCGGCCGACGGCCGCCCAGGCCGCGGCCAGGCGGGTGACCGCCTCCTCGAGCCGATCGGCGGACGCGGTCCACGGGATGCGCAGGAACCGGTCGAGGCCGCCCTCGGCCGCGAACACCGGGCCGGGAGCGAGGATCACGCCGCGCCGCTCGGCCTCGGCGGCCACCGCGGTGGCGCCGGGACGCGGCAGCTGGCACCACAGCGCCAGGCCACCGCGCGGGCGGTGGAAGCGCCAGTCCGGCAGCCGCGCGGCCACCGCCGCCACCAGGGCGTCACGCTGCTCGCGCAGCCGGGCGCGGTGCTCGTCGACCACGGCGTCGGGGTCCGACAGCAGATGGGTCAGCACCAGCTGCTCGAGCACGGGGGCGCCGAGGTCGAGGCCGATCCGGGCCCGGGTCAGCCGGAGCATCTGCTCGTCCTCCGCGCGGATCCAGCCGAGGCGCAGCCCGCCCCAGAACGCCTTGCTGGCACTGCCGATGGTGATCGCGCCGGGGGAGTGGACGGCGAAGGGGAGCGGCATCTGCTGGCCGTCGAGCGCGAGCGACTGGTGCGCCTCGTCGACCACCGCGACCGTGCGCGTGCGCCGCAGGAACCCGGCGTACGTCGCCCGCTGGTCGTCGGTCATGACGTGGCCGGTGGGGTTCTGGAAGTCGGGGATGAGGTAGGCCAGCTTCGGGTGAGTGCCGCGGAGGGCGGCGCCGACCGCCTCGAGGTCCCAGCCGCCCGGGTCGACCTCGGACGGGATCACCCGCGCGCCGCTGTGCCGGATCGCCAGGGTGGCGTTGGGGTAGACCG
The DNA here is from genome assembly GCF_004519545.1 of Nocardioides guangzhouensis. GTDB lineage: Bacteria > Actinomycetota > Actinomycetes > Propionibacteriales > Nocardioidaceae > Nocardioides > Nocardioides guangzhouensis. The sequence goes on along the minus strand of NZ_SDKM01000001.1, from coordinate 43,091 downwards.
GGTCCTCGACCAGCACCCGGTCGCCGGGACCGGTGAACGCCTGGGCCACGATCGCGGTGGCGGTCAGCGCACCCGGCGTGACCATGACCTGCTCGGGTCGCGTGGGCAGCCCGCGGGCGTCGTACGTCGCCGCGATCGCGGCCTGGAGCTGGGGGAGCCCGGCGGGGAAGTACCCGTGGCCGCCGAGGTACGCCGGGAGCTCGCCGGCCGCGTGCTGGTAGGCGGCCGCGATGCCCGGGGGCGCGGAGGCGGCCGCGCAGTTGAGGTCGATCGCGTCCTCGTCGCCGGAGTAGGGCAGCAGCGCGTTGTCCTGGACCCGGTGTCGCCCGGCCGGGACCCGGGTGAAGGTGCCGGAGCCGCGGCGGGCCTCGGCGTACCCGTGGTCGCGGAGCTCGGCGTACGCCCGGGTCACCGTGGTCCGGGAGACGCCCAGCGACTCGGTGAGCTCGCGCTCGCTGGGCAGCCGGGTGTCCAGCGCGATCCGGCCGTCACCGATCAGCAACCGGAGCTCGTCGGCGAGGCCGGCGTAGGCGGGGGAGCGGTCGAAGTCGCCGACCAGGGTGGCCACGCGGGCGGCGCTGATGGACCGGGTCATGCAGGCCACTATCCCACGATTGGCCATTTCATCCAAGGCCAATCCACCTCACCATGGTGGCCATGGCCTCGACCACCGCCCTCGTTCGCACCCGCCGTACGCCCCGGCCGCGCGCCGCCCTGGCCGACCTCGGCCCGGTCGCGCAGCTGCGGGCCGGCCGACTCGGCCGCCGGCTGCCGCAGCTCTACGTCGGCCTGGTGCTGTACGGCGTGTCCCTGGCGATGATGGTCCGCGCCGGCCTCGGCCTGGCGCCTTGGGACGTGCTGCACTCGGGCATCGCCGGGCTGGTCCCGCTGACGCTCGGCCAGGTCATCGTGGTGCTCAGCTTCGTGGTGCTGCTGCTCTGGATCCCGCTGCGGGAGAAGCCCGGGATCGGGACGATCTCCAACGCGCTGGTGGTCGGCTTCTCCGCGGACGCCACGCTGGCGGTGCTGACCACCCCGGACTCCCTCTGGCTGCGGAGCACGCTGCTGGTGCTGGGCGTGGTCGGCAACGGCCTGGCCACCGCGCTCTACATCGGCTCGCAGTTCGGCCGCGGGCCGCGGGACGGGCTGATGACCGGGCTCGCGCGCCGTACCGGCTGGTCGCTGCGGCTGGTCCGCACCGGCCTCGAGGTCACGGTCGTCCTGCTCGGCCTGCTCCTCGGAGGCGTCCTCGGTCTCGGCACCGTGCTCTACGCGCTCGCGATCGGCCCGCTCACCCAGGCCATGCTGCCCGCGTTCACCGTCGACCTCGACCGCCGCCCCTGACGTCGACTTCCCGGGGCAAACCTGCGCTTGTCGGGTGTTGCTTGCCCCGGTCAGTGCGGGCTTCCCCGGGTAGCCGGGGAAACCCGCAGCCCCACCCCAGGGTCACGACAGCGCCCAGGCGGCCGGCAGCACCAGGACCGCGAACCGCACGACACGTCCGAGCAGGCAGGCCGCGGCGAACTCCCACCGGCGCTGGCCCGAGGCGCCGGCCGCGAGGCTCACCGCGGCGAGTGGTGGCATCCCGACCGTGGCCGAGGCCAGCACCACGGGCAGCCCGGTCCGGCGCGAGCGGAGGCACGTGCCGATTCGTTCGCGCCACGCGGACGCCCGCCCCGCGCTGCGCTGCGCGAACCGCCTGGCCAGGGGGCCCGAGCCCTGTCGGGCGGCCTCGAACAGGGTGAGCTTCCCGATCGTCTGGCCGGCGGCCAGGGCCACCACCACCGCGGGCGCGACCGCGGGCTGCATCCGCGCGGCGACGACGATCGCGTACGCCTCGGCGTTCACCGCCGGGACCAGTGCCGAGACCGTCCCGAAGAGCAGGGCGGCCCCGCTCTCGATCGCGCCGTTCACAGGCCGTGCGCCTCGATCAGGTGGACCACGCGCACGGAGGACCAGAGCTTGACGGCGACCACCAGGAGTGCGACGACGAGGGCAACACCGTTGAGTCCGAGGGCCACCGCGCCGATGACGCCGGCGCTGTTGGCCGCCTTGCCGGCCGGCGACCAGTTCAGCTGCCAGACGCGACGGTCGACGACGTGGAAGTAGTTCGGGCTGACCACGGGCCAGCACAGGAACGACAACGACAGCATGGCGTCGAGGACCATGAACGAGAGGAGGAACACCAGGGCGACGGGCGTGACCCCCGGCACCATCGAGACGAGCCCGGCGCACAGGACGGCGACGCAGGCGCGGTCGCTCACGATGTCGAAGACCGCGCCGGCGCGGGTCTCCTGCCGCAGCCGGCGCGCCGACCAGCCGTCGAGCAGGTCTCCCATCCAGAAGATCGCGTAGGCGACCACGGCCAGGGTGAGGCTGCTCGTGGCTTCGGCCAGGACCCCGAGCGTGACGGCGGTGACGGTGCGGACCAGCGTGACCAGGTTCGGCAGGGTGGCGAACGGCCCGACCCGGAGGGTGGGTGCCGACGCGAGCACGGGGGTTGCGGGACTGAGCGTGACCATGCGGTTCACGGTGATGTGCGGGCGCGTTCGCGGGAACCGCCCCGGGTCCGGTCTTCGGGGTGGTCCGGCACCGTCGTCCGGGGGCACCCGGTACCCCGGTACCGATTCGGTCCACCGAGGGCGACAGGATCGCGGGACGTCGCCAGACTGGCAGGGTGAGCGTGCTGCGGACCTGGGTGGGGGACCCGTACCTGGTACGGCGGGTGACCTACGGCGTCTTCGGGGGCGCGGTCGTCGTCTCGCTCCTGGCCGCGGTCGCCCGGGGGACCACGTCGTACGCCGTGTCGGCGGTGGTGCCGGTCGTCGTCGTGCTGTCGCTGCCCAGCCGCCACTGGCGGCGACGGTGCTCGCGGCGGGCGCGCTGGTTGTCGCGACGTTCAACGGGAACAAGTCCGAGTCGCTGTGGCTCGCCGTCGCGGCCCTGGTCTTCGGGTCCGTGGCCGAGGACGAGCACGAGATCCCCTGGGTCGGCTGGGTGGGCGGACTCGTCGGGGCGACCCTGTCCCTCGTGTTGCTGGACGAGCCGAGCGTCGCGCCGTTCGTGGGCACGCTGGTGGGCGGCGGGGCGGGGATGCTGCTGCGCTCGCGGCTGGGCACCATCGAGCTGGCCCGGGAGGCCGAGAAGCTGCGCGACCAGACCGCGTGGCTGGAGCAGCGGACCACCGTGGCCCGTGAGCTCCACGACGTCGTCGGGCACCTCGTCACGGCGATCGTGGTCCAGGCCGAGGCGGGTCAGGTGAGCGACCCGGCCCAGGCCCTGCGCTCCATCGGTGACCTGGGCCGGACGGCGCTCTCGGAGCTGGACTCCCTGGTGGTCCACCTGCGGGACCCCAGCAGCGCGTTGTCACTGTCCGCGCCACCACGGCTGCTCGACATCGACGAGCTGCTCGCCGAGCCGCTGCGACGGCAGGGCGTCACCGTCAGCGTGCAGGTCGCGTCGGATCCCGGCCTGGACGAAGGTGGAGTGCTGACGGTCTACCGGATCGCGCAGGAGGCCCTCACCAACGTGGCCCGCCACGCTCGCGCCCACCATGCGTGGGTGGACCTGGAGCGGGCCGGTGACGAGGTCCGGCTCCGCGTCAGCGACGACGGCGTCGGACCCGCGCACGTGCCCGGACCCGACTCGGGGCTGGTCGGGATCGACGAGCGGGTCACCGCCCGCGGCGGCACCTGGGAGCTCACCGAGCGCCCAGGCGGCGGCACCGTCCTCGACGTCACCCTGCCGGTGTCGTCATGACCGGTGGCACGATCCGCGTGGCTGTCGTCGACGACCAGCAGCTGGTGCGGGACGGCTTCGCGCTCATCCTCGGCTCCCAGCCCGACATCGAGGTGGCCGTGCAGGCCGAGGACGGGCGCCAGTTCCTCGACGCGGTACGCGCTGATCCGCGCGTGGACGTGGCGCTGGTGGACATCCGGATGCCGGTGCTGGACGGCCTGGCGGCCACCCGGGCGCTCGCTGCGGTGCCCCATGCGCCGGCGGTGATCGTGGTGACCACGTTCGACGACGACGCCTACGTGCTCGACGCGATCGCCAGCGGCGCCCGTGGCTTCCTCCTGAAGCGGTGCAGCGGCAAGCAGCTCGTCGACGCGGTACGGGCGGTGGCAGCCGGCTCCTCGATCCTGTCGGCCGACGTGACCGAGGCGGTCCTGGCCCGGGTCCGGGCGGCCGGTCCGGCGCTCCAGGCCGACCTGACGCCGTACGCACTGACGGCGCGGGAGCTCGACGTGCTCGCCCTGGTCGGCGCCGGCCTCAACAACGCCGAGATCGCGGCCCGGCTGCACCTCTCGATCAGCACCGTGAAGTCGCACGTCACCAACGTGCTCGCGAAGACCGGGAGTCGCGACCGCGTGCAGGCGGCGATCCTCGCGCTCCGCGCCGGGCTGAGTCCCTGATCGGTACGTCGGGCGACCTGACACCGCAGCTTGACGGGCAGTTCCTGCAGTTGTCGGCCGGAATTCTGCCTGTCATGTGCAGGATTCCCCGGTCGACCGGGGAATCCCGCCGGCTACCGCTTCGTCGCGATCAACGCCGACGCGTCGGGCGCGATCATCACCTCGACGGCGGTGAACCGCTCGTCGGTCAGCCAGGACTCGCGGAGGGTGTCCACCCGGCCCTGGAAGATCGGGGGCCAGGTCTCGCAGGGCGTGAAGTCGTCGAGGACCACGATCCCACCGGGCTCGATCAGGTCGACGATCGAGTCGACGCCGACCGCGGAGGGCTCGCCCGAGTCGAGGAAGAGCAGAGAGAACGGACCCTTGTCGAGCAGGGTCGACCAGTCGGCGGCGAGCACGTCGACCTGGTCGTCGTCGGCGAAGATCTCCTGCGCCGCCTCGGCCAGGGTGGGGTTCAGCTCGGCGGTCAGGATCCGGGTCTTGTCGTCGCGCACCCCCGACCGCAGCCAGGCGGTGCCGACGCCGCAGCCGGTGCCGAACTCGGCGACCGTGCCCTCCCGGGTGGCGGCCAGGGTGGCCAGCAGCCGCCCGGTCTCGTTGCGGCAGAACGACACGTAGCCGGCCTTGCGGCACACGTCGAACGCCCGGTTGACGATCGGGGGCAGGTCGGGTGGGGCACTCATGTCTCGGAGTCTCTCATTCTGGTCTGACGATCTCGCATCGTGGACGAAGGTCGGAAACCGGTCGCACGACCCGCGACCACGCCGTACCCTCTACCTCATCATGCGGAGCGTCTTCGTACTTATCGAGTGCCGCGGCGAGGCCCAGCAGCGATAGCTGCCAGTGAGGCCACCTCGCCGCGGTGTTCGGCGTTGGCGAAGGTCTCACAGCACATCCGAAGATGCCTCCGCGGCGGGTACGCCGGCAACACAGCGCGATCCGCTCCCTTCCGGTCCTCTGGTGACCGAACCCGACTCCACGTGACCCGTGGGCTGGTTCTCTCCCTCCCGCCGCGGGGCCTCTTCGACCCGAGGTACGTCGGCGGCCCGCCGGCGCTCCTCGACAGCAGGAGCAACCACGCACACGCAAGGAGAGAGAACGATGTACGACATGTACCCCGAGTGGGGCCCGGCCAGCCACGACCCGGAGAACCCCAACAGCTACGAGGCGGTCCAGGCGGCGCTTGACCTGCGAGACAACGGCGGTCCGCGTCCCGACGACAACTAGCCTCGGCGCATGACCTCCCCCGACTCGAACGCCACCCACACCCTCGCCGTCATCCCCGGTGACGGCATCGGTCCCGAGGTGACCGCCGAGGCCCTCAAGGTCCTCGAGGCGGCAGCCCCGGACGGCGTGAAGTTCGAGCCGACGCGCTACGACCTCGGCGCCGAGCGGTACCTCGCCACCGGCGAGGTGCTCCCCGACAGCGTCCTCGCGGAGATCCGCGAGCACGACGCGATCCTGCTCGGTGCGGTCGGCGGCAAGCCCGGAGACCCCGACCTGCCGCCCGGCATCCTCGAGCGCGGCCTGCTGCTGCGGCTGCGGTTCGAGCTCGACCACTACGTGAACCTCCGACCCTCCCGGATCTACCCGGGCGCGGAGTCGCCCCTCGCGAACCCGGGGGAGGTCGACTTCGTGGTGGTGCGCGAGGGCACCGAGGGGCCCTACACCGGCAACGGCGGCGCGCTCCGCGTCGGTACGCCGGCCGAGGTGGCCACCGAGGTCAGCGTCAACACGGCGTACGGCGTCGAGCGGGTCGTCCGCGACGCGTTCGCGCGGGCGCAGAAGCGGCGCAGGAAGCTCACCCTCGTCCACAAGACCAACGTCCTCGTCCATGCCGGCAGGGTGTGGTCACGGATCGTGGCGGAGGTCGCCCCGGAGTTCCCGGAGGTCACCGTGGACTACCTGCACGTCGACGCGGCGACGATCTTCCTCACCACCGACCCGTCGCGCTTCGACGTGATCGTCACCGACAACCTCTTCGGCGACATCATCACCGACCTCGCCGCCGCGATCACCGGCGGCATCGGCCTGGCCGCGTCCGGGAACATCAACCCCGACCGGACCGCGCCCTCGATGTTCGAGCCCGTGCACGGCTCCGCACCCGACATCGCCGGCCAGCAGAAGGCCGACCCGACCGCGGCGATCCTGTCCGGGGCGCTGCTGCTCGACCACCTCGGGTACCCCGACGCCGCCGCGGCGGTCGAGGCGGCGGCCATCGCCGACCTCGCCGCGCGCCACCCGGGGGCCACGCGCCGCACCGCCGAGGTCGGCGACGCCATCGCGGCCCGAGTAGGCGGCTGACAGCCCTCGCCAGACCTTCCGACGCCGGGCACACTCGAGTGTGCCCGGCGTCACTCATTTCCCGAACGATTGGATAGCGTGAGCCCATGCAGATCAGCACCACCGCCAACCCCAGTCCGGTCGACGACGCGCGGCTGGCCGAGATCCTGGCGGCACCCGGTTTCGGCACCCACTTCACCGACCACATGTTCACCGTCGAGTGGACGCCCGGCCGGGGCTGGCACGAGGCCCGCATCACGCCGTACGGCCCGCTCACGCTGGACCCGGCCACCGCGGTGCTGCACTACGCGCAGGAGACCTTCGAGGGGATGAAGGCCTACCGGCACGACGACGGGTCGATCTGGACCTTCCGGCCGGAGCAGAACGCGCAGCGCATGGTGCGCTCGAGCCACCGGCTGGCGTTCCCGGTGCTGGAGCCCGACGACTTCGTGCAGGCGGTCGACGAGCTGGTCCGCGTCGACCAGCGCTGGGTGCCCGACGGCGAGGGCGAGGGCGAGAAGAGCCTCTACCTCCGGCCGTTCATGTTCGCCTCCGAGACGTTCCTCGGGGTGCGGCCCGCGCAGCACGTGACGTTCATGGTGATCGCCTCCCCGGCCGGCGCCTACTTCAAGGGCGGCGTGAAGCCCGTGACCCTGTGGCTCACCGAGGAGTACACCCGGGCCGGCCGCGGCGGCATGGGTGCGGCCAAGACCGGCGGCAACTACGCCAGCTCGCTGGTGGCCCAGCAGGAGGCCATCGACCAGGGCTGCGACCAAGTCGTCTTCCTCGACGCCCAGGAGGGGAGGTACGTCGAGGAGCTCGGCGGGATGAACATGTACTTCGTCTTCGACGACGGCCACATCGTGACCCCCGAGACCGGCACCATCCTCGAGGGGATCACCCGGTCCTCGATCATCGAGCTCGCCGGCAAGCTCGGCCGCCAGGTCGAGGAGCGGAAGCTCGGCATCGACGAGTGGCGTGAGGGCGTGACCAGCGGCGCGATCACCGAGATCTTCGCCTGCGGCACCGCCGCGGTCGTGACCCCGGTCGGGTCGCTCAAGTGGGACGGCGGCGAGGCCCCGGCCCCGGCGTCGACCGAGCTGACCCTGCAGATCCGCCAGGCCCTCGTCGACATCCAGTACGGCCGCGCCGACGACGCCTTCGGGTGGATGCATCGCGTCGTCTGACCCCACCGATCGGTCACGAACCGCAGCTTCCTGTCCCAGATCCGTGCGGTGTGGTCCCCGACCGCGACGTCTGCGCGCCGAGATGGCCCCGGGCGGAGTCGCAGGTAGCCTCACAGCGTGACGACGTCCCCGCAGGCTCCCGGCCCGATCCGGGTCGGGCCCTACCGCCTCCTCACCCGCCTGGGTGAGGGTGGCATGGGCGTCGTCCACCTCGGCCAGGCGGCGGACGGTCGCCGGCTCGCGGTGAAGGTGCTGCGCCCCCACGTGGTGGGCGACGACGAGGCCCGTGCCCGGCTGGCGCGCGAGGTGAGCTCGCTGAGCCGGGTCCGCAGCCCCCGGGTGGCCGAGATCATCGACGCCGACCCCTACGGCCCCATCCCGTACGTCGCCACCCGCTACGTCCCGGGCCCCTCGCTGACCGACCACGTCACGGAGGAGGGGGCGATCAGCGGCCCCGACCTCGCGTGGTTCGCCCGGGCGCTGGGGGAGGCCCTCGACGCCGTGCACGCCGCCGGCGTCCTGCACCGCGACATCAAGCCGTCCAACGTGCTGATGGAGGGCCGCACCCCGATCCTCATCGACTTCGGCCTGGCCCGGGTCGCCGACGACGTGCGGCTCACCCGGACCGGCTGGCTGCTCGGCACGCCCGGCTACATCGCGCCCGAGGTGCTCGAGGGTCATGACCCGGGGCCGTCCGCCGACGTGCACGGCTGGGCGGCCACCGTCGCGTACGCCGGCACCGGGCGGCCGCCGTTCGGGCGCGGCCCGTCGATGGCGGTCATGGACCGGGTCCGCCGGGGCCAGCACGACCTGGCCGGCCTCGACCCGCGCCTGCTGCCGCTGGTCACCCGCGGCCTGGACCCCGAGCCGTCCCGGCGGCCCTCGCTGCACGAGGTGCTGCGCTCCCTCGGTGGCGTGCCCACGGCGCCGCTCGCCCCGCCCGACGAGGGGCCGCTGACCCAGCCGCACGACCTCGAGGGACTGCTCTGGTCGCTCGGGCCGGAGACGACGCGGCGCGCCGGCGAGGCGCTGACCGCGGCGGCGCCCACCGCGGAGGCACCCGCCGTGGCCGCCCCCGAGCCCGTGGCCGCGCCACCCGAGCCGGAGCCGCCGATCTGGCGGGACCAGGGCTGGCAGGACCCGACCTGGGACCCGGACGAGACCGCCGCCACCACGCCCGGCTCGTTCGAGCCCAACGCCACGCCGTACCAGCAGCCGCCGCCGGCCGACTGGGAACCCCAGCGCACCTCCGCCACCGAGCGGTTGCGCCGCGGGCTGGTCGGGCTCGGCGCGATCGGCGCGGTGGCCGCGGGAACCGCCTACGCGCCGTACCTCACCTGCGTCGCCGTGGCTGTCCTCGTGGTCGGGCTCCGCGCGATCTCGCTGACCGGCTCCCGGGCGACGGACCGGCGGGTGCTGCGCGGGACCAAGTGGTACGACGGCGTGCAGACCTCGTTGTCGGCTCCCTGGTTCCTGGTCGCGTCGCTCCCCGGCTCGCTGCTGCTGCTCGTCTACGCACTCTCGATCGCGGGCAGCGTGGCCCTGGTGTCCGTGGCAGCAGGCCTGCGCACCGTGACCGCCCTGGGTGCCATGGGTGTGCTGGTCGGCGTGCTGGTGTGGACGGGTCCCGGGGGCTCCCGGGTGCGCTCACCGCTGCGCCGGCTGGGTCGCTCGACCGCGCGGGACCCCCGGGTGTGGGTGGGCGTGCTGTTCGTGCTGGTGCTCGCGACGTGCGCCGGGCTGGCGTTCGCGATCGACGCCGGCACCGACTGGACCCCGGCTCCGGACGCGCCCTGGCAGGGTGACGGCTGGCTCGGCCGACACCTCTGACGTCGAACGCCGACGCCTGACGTCGGACTCCGACCGAGAACTCTGGGGTCGATCTCTGGGGTCGATCTCTGGGGTCGACCGCGTGCCCGCGGCCCCGCGGCGGCGGGTCAGGCCTGCGGGATCGACACCCGCGGCCCAGGGATGCGGGAGCCCCGACGGGCGGTCTGGTTCTCCACGGCGAGCCGGTGCAGCGCAGCGAACAGCGACTCGTAGATCGCGCTGGAGATCGCCGCCACGACGGGCTTGTCGACGTCGTCGGCGTCGGAGATCACGTCCACGTCGTTGCGGGCCACGTGCGAGGCCGCCTCGGCGTACACCTTGAGGCGCTCACGGGTGGCGGACTGGCCGACGTTGTCGAGCGCGTGCAGCGCCTGCGCCAGGGGAGGCAGGTGCGGGGAGTCCTGGGCGATGCTCCAGCCGAGGTCGTCGACGAGCGTGCGGGCGCGGGTCAGGTCCTCGTCCTCGACGTGGTCGACCTCCGGGCTGATCGCCTGCTGGACGAGCGCCACGCTCTTGGCCGGGTCCTGGGTGGGGAGGTCCATCGCGTCGAAGACCCGCTGGATGTCCGCCAGGGGGAGGCGGCCCACCTCGAGCAGGGCGCGGATCAGCTTGAGGCGCTCCACGTGGGAGTCGTTGTACTGCGCCTGGGTGGCACTGGTCGCTCGCCCCGGGTGCAGCAGTCCTGTGCGCAGGTAGAACTTGACGGTACCCACCGGGAGGCCGGCGAGTTCACTCAGCTTGCTGATGCGCATGGCGGTGTCCCCTTTGTGATGCTTCCCCCTGGTTTGGCAAGCATAGAGCGCTACGCCGGTGCCCCGTCACCGGAATGACCAAGCCCGGTGCCCGATTTCTGAGATCGGGCGCCTGAGGGTCACGGCACCATGGCACACTCGTGTCATGCAGTTCCCCAGCATCATTCCGTAGCGCGTCGCGACCCCCGGTCCCGACGCGCAGCCTCTCGTTCCCACGAGGGGCTTTTTTGTTGCCCGACCAGCACACGAAGCGAGAACGAGATGGACCTCCAGGGTTCCTTCCACGTCTACGACACCACCCTGCGCGACGGGGCCCAGCAGGAGGGGCTCAACCTCTCCGTGCAGGACAAGCTGGCCATCGCCCGGCAGCTCGACGAGCTCGGGGTGGGTTACATCGAGGGTGGCTGGCCCGGCGCGAACCCGCGCGACACGGAGTTCTTCCGGCGCGCGGGGACCGAGCTGGACCTCCGGCACGCGCGGCTGGCCGCGTTCGGGGCCACCCGGCGGGCCGGCGTGCCGGCGGCCGACGACCCGCTGGTCGCCGCCCTGCGCGACTCCGGGGCCTCGGTGGTGACGCTGGTGGCGAAGTCGCACGACCGGCACGTCGAGCTGGCGCTGCGGACCACGCTCGAGGAGAACCTCGCGATGGTCCGCGACACCGTCGAGCACCTGCGGGCCGGGGGCCAGACGGTCTTCCTGGACGCCGAGCACTTCTTCGACGGCTACCGGGACAACCGGTCCTACGCGCTGGAGGTGCTGCGGACCGCGGCCGAGGCCGGCGCCGAGGTGGTCGCACTGTGCGACACCAACGGCGGGATGCTGCCTGGCTGGGTCTCCGAGGTGGTCCACGACGTCATCGACACCACCGGTGTCCGGGTCGGCATCCACTGCCACAACGACACCGGCTGCGCGGTCGCGAACACGCTGGCCGCGGTCGACGCCGGCGCCTCGCACGTGCAGGGCACGATCAACGGGTACGGCGAGCGGACCGGCAACGCCGACCTGGTCGCGGTCGTCGCGAACCTCGAGCTCAAGCTGGACCGCCAGGTGCTCCCGTCCGGCCTGCTCGGCGAGGCCACCCGGATCGCGCACGCGGTCGCCGAGGTCACCAACGTGCCGCCCGCCTCCCGCCAGCCGTACGTCGGCACCTCGGCGTTCGCGCACAAGGCCGGTCTGCACGCCTCGGCGATCAAGGTGGACCCGAACCTCTACCAGCACCTCGACCCGGTCGCGGTCGGCAACGACATGCGGCTGCTGGTCTCCGACATGGCCGGACGGGCGTCGATCGAGCTCAAGGGTCGCCAGCTCGGCTTCGACCTGACGGACGAGAAGGAGCTGGTCACCCGGGTCACGCAGCGGGTCAAGGAGATGGAAGCGCGGGGCTTCACGTTCGAGGCCGCCGACGCCTCGTTCGAGCTGCTGCTGGTCGAGGAGGTCGAGGGCGCCCGGCCGTCGTACTTCGAGATCGAGTCGTGGCGGGTGATCACCGAGACCAAGCCCGGGGACGAGGCGATCTCCGAGGCCACGGTCAAGCTGCACGCCGGGGGCGCGCGGATCGTGGTGACCGGCGAGGGCAACGGCCCGGTCAACGCACTCGACCACGCGCTGCGCGAGGCGATCGGGCAGGCGTACCCGGAGGTCGCGAAGTTCGAGCTGATCGACTACAAGGTGCGGATCCTCGACCAGGGCCACGGCACCGACGCGATCACCCGGGTGCTCATCGAGACCAGCGACGGTGCCTCCTCGTGGGTGACCGTCGGCGTCGGCCACAACGTCATCGAGGCGTCCTGGGGGGCGCTGGTCGACGGCGTGACGTTCGGGCTGCGCCGGCACCAGGTCTGAGCCGGGTCGTCCGCCTCAGGAGGGGCCGGGGACCCCTGTGGGGCGGACGACCCGGCGGACCAGGTCGGTCCAGGCGGCGTCGACCCGCTCGAGGTCCATGCCCTCGATCCGCACCTGCCGGTCGAGGATCACCGCCTCGAGTGGCGCCAGCAGCGCGGTGGCGAGCATCGGGAGGTCGCCGTCGACCTCGAGCGCGCCGAGCAGGTAGCGCACGTGCATCGCCGCGAACGAGCGGGCGGCGTACGACCGTCCGAAGGACTGGCTGGCCGCCTCGATCAGCTCGCCGTGCGTGACGTTGAGCCGCAGCCGGGACCGGCCGAAGGCGAGCAGCCGGTCGAGCGGTTCGGCGCCCGGGCCGAGCGGCGGGGGGCCGGAGATGACCTCGTCCTGCCAGGCCGACTCGGAGAAGTTGAGCAGTGCCGCCATCAGCCCGGCCCGGTTCTCGAACCGCCGGAAGACCGTGCCCTTGCCGACCCCCGCCTCGACCGCGACCGCCTCCATCGTGACCCCGGCAACTCCGCACCGTTCGACGAGGGCGCGGGCGGCGACGAGCAGGGCCACCCGGTTGCGGGCCGCGTCGCTGCGCTCGTGCACCGGGCCGCCCTCGATCAGCGGCAGCATCCGGTCGGTCATGTGAGGAGGGTAACGGTGGGAATGAAAGCGGACCATGGTCCGGTTACGGTCTGTGCATGGTCCAACGAACCCCCTGAGGAGACCAACCCCCATGACCGACACCCGCGTTCTCGTCCTCGTCGGCAGCCTCCGCGCCGACTCGCTGAACCGCCGCATCGCCGAGACGATCCGGGACCAGGCGCCGGCCGGCGTCTCTGTCGAGATCGTCGACGGCCTCGAGCAGCTGCCGTTCTACAACGAGGACCTCGACGGCGCCGACGCGCCCGCCCCGGCCGCCGCGCTGCGCACCCGGGTCGCCGGCGCGGACCGCGTGCTCGCCGTCACCCCCGAGTACAACGGCACCATGCCCGCCGTCCTCAACAACGCCATCGACTGGCTGTCCCGCCCGTTCGGCCAGGGCGCGATCAAGGGCAAGCCGTTCGCCGTGGTCGGCGCCACCCCGACGCCGTACGGCGGCAAGTGGGCGCACGAGGACACCCGCCGCTCCGCGCGGATCGCCGGCGCCGCGGTCGTCGAGGACGTCGTGGTCTCCCAGTCCGCGCTCGAGGGCGACATCCTCGCCGACCCCGAGGTGGTCGGCCGCCTGGTCGCCGCCGTGCAGGCCCTGGCGGCGTACCAGCCCGAGACCGCCGCCGCCTGACCTTCCCCAACCCGACGCACGGATAGTCCCAAACGTTCGGGGGGTTCGACGCCGTTGGCGACCCCTCGATCGTTTGGGACTATCGCGATTTCAGGGCATCAGTCGAGCAGGTGGTCGAGGGCCCGGGCCATCACCTCGTTCCGCTGGGCCGCGGTCGTGATCCCCTCGAAGCCGAAGCCCAGGAGCAGCGAGTGCGGCGTGCTGATCGTCGCGCCGACCGGGAAGCCGGACGCGTCGGTGCGGACGAAGTTATTCGCGTTCGGGCCGCTGCCCTCCGGCGGGCCGGTGACCGCCCACCCGTCGAGCCCGGTCTCGAACGACGCCGTGGTGCCGTTCGGCTCCGTGATGTCGTCGAGGAACACGCCGACGCCCTGGGTGCCCCAGTCACTGGCGTAGGCGATCGAGACCTCCACGGTCTGCCCGGCATAGCCGGACAGGTCGATCCGCCACTGCTGCCAACCCGCCGAGTTGCCGCTGGCCGCGTTCCACGCCCCGGTGCTGCCGGTCGGAGCGCACGTCGCACTCTGGTAGTGATTGAGCTGCGGGTGCAGGTCACGCCAGCCGGACGCACAGCTCTCCCCGGTCGCCTGGCTGGTGTGGCCGTTGGCGTCCGGCAGCGTCGTCCAGTTGGTGCCGCCGGCCGTCCGCGCCTCGACGAACAGGAAGTCCCAGTCCGCCTCGGTGTTGTACGACGTCCAGAACGACACGTTGCCGCCGCCCGCGGGCACCGCGACCTCCTTGGTCAGCCGCTTGTAGGACACGTCGGCGATCTGCGAGTAGACGTAGTGGTCGCCGGTGTGCGGGGCGAACGGTCCTCCGGGCTTGTCCCAGCGGGCCGACGGCCAGCTCTCGAACTGCTTGAACTCGTCGGGCGGCAGGATGCCGCTGGTCGAGACGAACGACGACGTGATGTCCTGGTTGTCGGCGCTGTCGCCGCCGTTGAGGGTCCAGTCGAAGCCGTCGAACGGCTCGTCGGTCCCGGTCAGGCCGAACGCGTCGCCGTTGTCGTCGATCCCGTCGCCGGGGATGGGGACGTATCCACCGAACCAGTACTGGATCACGTCGTTGGTGTTGTCGCCGGAGCCGCGCAGCGGCAGGCAGCGGCGCGGGTCCCAGCCCGGTGGGAACGGCCCGGCCGCCGGCGGGCAGGGCTCCTCGCCCTTGGGGTCGTAGCGCTGGGTACCGACCGTGGCTCCGGTGTACTGCCCGCCGGCCACGTCGCCGGTGAAGAGCACCTTGCCGCCCTCGTTCATGTAGGCGCGCGACTCCAGGGCGAGGTCCAGCGCGAGCCGGTCGACGTTCCCCGCGCCACGGCCGGCGGTCCGGGTGACGAGGTCGTCGCCGGTCTCCCAGATCACCGCGTCGTAGTGGCTGAGCACGCCCAACGCGTCCGGGGCCGTGCGTCCCTCCTTGTCGACGTCCCACACGTCGGCGTCCTGGCCGTTGGCGGCCAGCGCGTCGGTGTAGTAGTCGACGTAGTGCGGCCCGGGGGTCTGGACCGGCGAGGCGCCGGTGTAGTCCTCGGCGGCGACCACGAGCACCCGATGGCCGGTCTCGCTGACCGCTTTGTAGGTGAAGTTGCCGCCGCTCTGGCCGCCGCCCTCGAACCAGACGTCGACCGTGTCACCCGGGTCGGTGCCGGTGACCGTGCCCCGTACCTGGTGGTAGTACGTCGAGGTCATGCCGTAGCGCGACCCGCCGTCCCACTCCGAGGTCCCGGCGGACTGCACCGCCCCGCCGTTGATGCGGTACTTCACGGTCACAGCGCCCAGGCTCCTCTTGGCCAGGACGGCGACCGTCTGGGGGTCGCCGTACGACTTGTCGAAGCTGAGCTGGACCGCGGGCAGGCCGCTCTTGTAGGCGTCCTCGGACTCCACATAGAACGGCTTGGTCTTGATGCCGGTGACCGTCTTGGGGTTGTCCGGCGTGGTCGCGGAGTCGGCGACCGACTTCGCGAACGGCAGGTTGCGCTGGAACTCCTCCTGCACCAGTGCCGGGTCGTCCGGGAAGACGAACCCGCAGCCGTCGCAGCCCGGCGAGAGCTCGGGCGTCCAGGCCAGGGTGCCGTCGGCCTCCTGGGCGTAGCCGTCGATCTCGCCGTTCGTGACGTAGAGGACGTCGGAGCTCAGGCCGGGGTGGAAGCCCTCGATCGCGGGCTTGTCCAGGTTGCCGGACATGGCGTAGTAGATCGGGTCGTCCGCGGTCGGCGTACCGATCTGCCACCCGTCGTTGTAGAGCAGCCAGCGGCCGTTGGAGTGGTAGTTGACCATGAACTCGAACTTGATCCGGCCGAACAGGTCGACCATCGCCTGGGTCTCGGGCTCGGAGGCTTCCGAGGGCCCTCGGTAGGTGTCGCTGGAGGTGATGGGCGAGGAGCCCTCGTTGTCGTAGCCCCAGTGCGAGGGGAAGTTGCGGTTCGGGTCGACGCCGTCGCCGACGGTGATCTGGCCGTCGCCGTTGTTGTCGCGGAGGTTCTTCCGCCACAGCCGCTCGGTGTCGAAGGTGTACTGGTAACCGTCGGGGTTGAGCACCGGCATGAACCACAGCTCGGTCGACTGCAGTAGCTTGCGGACGTCGCGGTCGTTGGACCGCCAGCCGTCGACGTAGTAGTTCATCAGCCGGCGGCTGACCTCGGTGGCGATCCACTCACGGGCGTGCTGGGTGGCGCTGAAGAGGACTGCCGGACGGGACCCGTCGGCCTGGCCCCGGGCACCCTGGGTGAGCTTGATCGCGAGGATCTCGCGGCCCTGGTGGGTGGTGCCGACCTTGACCAGCTTGGCGATGCTGGGGTTGTCCCGCGCCACGGCGTACATCTGGTCTCGGATGCCGCCGGGCTCGTCGTACGACTTCCAGACGGTGTAGCCGCCCACGGCCTCGGCGGCCGCGAACTGGCGGACCGTCTTGCCGCCCTTGACCCGGGTGAGGGCCAGGTCGACACCCTGGCCACGCAGCTTCGCTGCCTGGCCCTTGTCGAGCACGAGGTCGACCTTCACCTTCGCGCCGTCCGGGCGCTGCCCGGAGACATCCAGGCCCTGGGCCGCCAGGTCGGCAACCTGGCCGGCGGCAACCGTCGCCGTGTAGGCGTCGAGCGGGTCCTTCTTGGGCGCCGCAGGGGGCGACCCCGAGGCGGAGGTCAGGCCGACGCAGAGCGCGGCGACGACGAAGGTGACGAGTACGGCGATGAGCGAACGACGCATGGTGGCCCTCCAAGTGACGTGACCTAGGTCACATTGGCACTGGCTGGGAACGACCGCAACCCAAGGAAACGGGACGATCTTCGGACAGAGGGCGGCTCAGACGTCCGGAAACAGCCAATCCGGCGAGTTGGAAAGAAACTCTTCCTGTTCCAGTCGACCGGCTCCCGCGGGCAGCACGGCCAGTACCGGAAGCCCGGTGACCCGCGGCAGGTCGGCCCGGTTGCAGGACTCGGCCAGGTCGGGCTCGGCGGGCCACGAGCCGATCACCAGCCCGGTCGGCTCGAGCCCCCGGGCACGCAGCGCACCGACCGTGAGCTCGGTGTGGTTGAGCGTGCCGAGCCCCGCCCGGCAGACCACGACCACCTCGACCACAAGGTCCCGCGCGAGCTCCGCGGCGAGGTCGAGGAGCGTGCCGCCGTCGGCGTCGAGACGGACCAGCAGGCCGCCGGCGCCCTCGACCACCACGGTGTCGTGGAACTCCGCCAGCACCCGGATCCGGTCCGCGTGCTCGGCGACCGGCGGAATCGTGACGCCCTGCCGCCGGGCGGCGGTGTCGGGAGCGAGCGGCTCGTCGAGGGCGGTCAGCTCCTGGACTGCGCACCCGGTGAGCCGGTGGACGGTGTCGGCGTCGCCCTCGTCGTCGTACCCGGGGCCGATGCCGGTCTGCACGGGCTTCACCACGATCACCGAGCCGGACTCACGGGCCCGGGCGGCGAGCGCGGCCGTCGCCACGGTCTTGCCCACGCCGGTGTCGGTGCCGGTGACCACCACGATCCTGCCGTGGGTCATCCGGTGTGCTCCTTGACGACCCGGGTGATCACGTCGACCGCCTGGGCCCAGTCGGCGTCGCCGAGCCCGGCGCCCACCGTGATCCGCAGCCGGCTCACCCCGTCCGGCACCGACGGCGGGCGGAAGCAGCCGACGCGTACGCCGTGCGCCAGGCAGGCGGCCTGGGCGGCGACCGCGACCTGCGGGGTCGGCATCGGCACGGACAGCACCGCACCCGCGGGCAGGTCGTCGACCCCGAGGGCCCGGCCGAGCTCGGCGACGCGACGATGGACGAGCGTGGCGAGGTCCGGCTGCTCGCGCAGCACCCGGAGCGCCTCGAGCGCGGCCGCCGCCGGCGATGGTGCCAGTGCGGTGTCGAAGATGAACGGCCGGGCGGTGTTGACCAGGTGGTCGACCAGGGCGGGGGAGCCGAGCACCGCTCCGCCCTGGGCACCCAGCGCCTTGGACAGGGTCGCGGTGACGACGACGTTCGGGTGCCCGGCCAGGCCGAGCTCCCGGACCAGCCCGTCGCCGTGCGGCCCGCGCAGGCCCAGGCCGTGCGCCTCGTCGACAACCAGGAGCGCGTCGTGCTCCGCGCAGGCGGCGACGAGCGCGGCCAGCGGCGCCGCGTCGCCGAGCACGGAGTAGACGGACTCCGCGAGCACCAGTGCTCGCCGTCCGTCGGCACCGGTGAGTGCCGCGCGGACCGCGTCGACGTCGTTGTGCGGGACCACGACGATCTCGGCCCGGGACAGGCGGGCGGCGTCGATCAGGGAGGCGTGGATGTGCGCGTCGGACACGACCAGCGCCGAGCGGTCGGCGAGCGCGGTCACCACCGAGAGGTTCGCGTGGTAGCCGGTCGAGGTGACCAGCGCGGCCGGCCAGCCGAGGAAGTCGGTGAGCGCCCGCTCGAGGTCGGTGTGCACGGCGAGGGTGCCGGTGACCAGGCGGGACGCTCCGGCGCCGGCGCCCCACGTGCGCGCCGCCTCGGCCGCCGCCTCACGCACCCGCGGGTGCCGGGCCAGGCCGAGGTAGTCGTTGCCGGCCAGGTCGAGCACCGGCTCGTCGGGTCCGTGCGGCACCAGCGAGCGGGTCAGCCCGGCCGCGTCCCGCGCGTCTGCCCGCTCGGCGAACCAGTCGTCCCAGGAGGTGTTCATCCCGCGACCGCCGCCGCGAAGATCGCCTGGCTGATCGTGGCCACGTCGTCGTCGGAGGCGACGTACGGCGGCATCGTGTAGACGAGGTTGCGGAACGGCCGCAGCCACACGCCGTGCTCGAGCGCCGCGTCGGTCGCCTTGACCACGTCGACCGGGTGGGTCAGCTCGACCACGCCGACCGCACCGAGCGTGCGAACGTCGGACACCTCGGGCAGCGTCCGGCACCCGGCCAGCCCCTCGGTGAGGCCGCGGTGGACGCGTGCCACGTCGTCGCGCCAGGCGCCGGTGGCGAGCAGGTCGAGGTTGGCCAGGGCGACTGCGCAGGCCAGCGGGTTGCCCATGTACGTCGGCCCGTGCATGAGCACGCCCGACTCGCTGCCGGCGATCCCGCGGGCCACCTCGGTGGTGCACAGCACCGCGGCCAGCGTGAGGTAGCCCCCGGTGAGCGCCTTGCCGACGCAGAGCACGTCGGGCCGGACTCCTGCGGCGTCGGCGGCGAAGAAGGACCCGGTGCGCCCGAACCCGGTGGCGATCTCGTCGAGGACGAGCAGCAGCCCGTGCTCGTCGGCGACCTCGCGCATCACCCGCAGGCAGGCCGCGGGGTAGGCGTGCATGCCGCCGGCGCCCTGAAGCAGCGGCTCGACGATGATCCCGGCCAGCTCGTGGGCGTGCTCGGCCGCGGCTGCGCGGAAGTCGGACTCCCACTTCTCCAGGCGGGCGGCCCGGTGCTTCGGCGAGACCAGCTCGGCGTACACCGGGGACGCGTCGGGGTCGGCCGGCGGTCGCTCGGCGAAGACCTGCTGCGGCAGCACCGCCCGGAACATCGAGTGCATGCCGCCGACCGGGTCGCACACGCTCATGCAGCCGAACGTGTCGCCGTGGTAACCGCCCCGGACCGTGAGCAGCCGGGTCCGCTCGGGCCGCCCGGTGCCGCGCTGGAACTGCAGGGCCATCTTGATCGCGACCTCGACGCTCACCGAGCCGCTGTCCGCGAGGAACACGTGGTCCAGACCCTCGGGGGTGACCTCGACCAGCCGCTCGGCGAGCCGGACCGCGGGCGCGTGGGTGAGGCCGCCGAACATCACGTGTGCGAAGTCCGCGAGCTGGGTGCGGGCTGCCGCGTCGAGGGCGGGGTGCCGGTAGCCGTGGATCGCCGCCCACCACGACGACATCCCGTCGACCACCTCCCGACCGTCGGCCAGCCGCAGCCGGACGCCCTCGGCCCCGGTGACCACGCGGGTCGGGGTCGGGCTGGTCAGGGAGGTGTAGGGGTGCCACAGGTGCTCGCGGTCGGAGGCGAGCAGGGAGTCGGCGTCCAGCAGGTCGGTCATCGCTCCGGCAGTCTATTGAGCGCGTGCGCCCGGGCAGACTGGGTGCATGGACAACGGGACGGCGACGGCCTACCTCGACCGGATCGGCGCCACGGCGCCGGCGGCCCCGGATGCCGCCGGGCTGGCCGTGCTCCAGGAGCGGCACCTGCGCAGCGTGCCGTTCGAGAACCTCTCGATCCACCTCGGCGAGCCGATCGTCCTGGCGGAGGACGCGCTGGTCGAGAAGGTCGTCGGGCGGCGGAGGGGCGGCTTCTGCTACGAGCTCAACGGGGCGTTCGGAGCGCTGCTGCGGCATCTCGGGTACGACGTCTCGCTGCTCGCCGCGCGGGTGCACGGGGGCGGCGCGCTCGGACCGCCGTACGACCACCTGGCGCTGCGGGTCGACCTGCCGGAGGGGCCGTGGATCACCGACGTCGGGTTCGGCCGGTTCGCCGCCCGCCCGTTCCGGCTCGACGTCCGCGACGACCAGCCCGACCCGGCCGGCACCGTCCGGGTGGTCGACGCGGGCCACGGCGACGTGGACGCGCTGCTGGCGGGGGAGCCGCAGTACCGCCTGGACCTCCGGCCGCGGGAGCTCGACGAGTTCGTGGCCACCTGCTGGTACCACCGGACCAGCCCCGACTCGCCCTTCACCCAGGCGGTCACCTGCTCGCTGCCCACCCCGACCGGCCGGGTGACCGTCACGGACCGCACGCTGATCACCACCGAGGACGGCCGGCGGAACGAGCGGGAGATCTCCACGGGTGACGAGCTGCTGGCCTGCTACCGCGACCTGTTCGGAATCGTCCTCGACCGGGTGCCGGTCCTGTCCGGTCCCCGACCCGAGGTACGCCGGCCCGCGCAGGCGGCGGTAGCCTCGCCGGGTGACTGACATCCTCGAGCGCGCCCGAACGAAGGTCCTCGACGACGGGGAAGGCCTGTCGTACGACGAGCTGGTCGAGGTCCTCCAGCTGCCCGACGACCAGATCCCCGAGCTGCTGCAGCTCGCCCACGACGTCCGCATGAAGCACTGCGGGCCCGAGGTCGAGGTCGAGGGCATCATCAGCCTCAAGACCGGCGGCTGCCCGGAGGACTGCCACTTCTGCTCGCAGTCCGGCCAGTTCACCTCGCCGGTCCGGTCGGTCTGGCTCGACATCCCGCAGCTGGTCAAGGCCGCCGAGGAGACCGCCGCCACCGGCGCCTCGGAGTTCTGCATCGTCGCCGCCGTCCGTGGCCCGGACGAGCGGCTGATGTCGCAGGTCCGCGACGGGATCAAGGCGATCCAGGCGGCGGTCGACATCAACGTCGCCTGCTCGCTGGGCATGCTCACGCAGCAGCAGGTCGACGACCTCAGGGAGATGGGCGTCCACCGCTACAACCACAATCTCGAGGCCGCGAAGTCCTACTTCCCGACCGTGGTCACCACGCACTCGTTCGAGGAGCGCTGGGAGACCTGCGAGATGGTCCGCGAGTCCGGGATGGAGCTGTGCTGCGGCGGACTGGTGGGCATGGGCGAGTCGCTGGAGCAGCGGGCCGAGCTGGCCGCGCAGCTCGCCGAGCTCGGCCCGCACGAGGTGCCGCTCAACTTCCTCAACCCGCGCCCGGGCACGCCGTTCGGGGACCTGCCGATCATGGACTCCGCCGACGCGCTGCGCACGATCGCGGCGTTCCGGCTGGCGATGCCTCGCACCGTGCTGCGGTACGCCGGCGGCCGCGAGCTCACCCTGGGCGACCTCGGCACCCGCGACGGCCTGCTCGGCGGGATCAACGCGGTCATCGTCGGCAACTACCTGACCACGCTCGGCCGCGACGCGGACGAGGACCTGGCCCTGCTCACCGAGCTCAAGATGCCGATCAAGGAGCTCGCGAAGACCCTCTGAGGTCCGCGCGGGAGGGGAGCCGGTCGATGACCACGGGGAGCCCGTCGTACTGCGGTCACTGCGGCCGGCCCGCCGACGCCGAGGACCACGCCGCGTGCGCGGTCCGGCTGGCGATGGAGCCGCCGCGGTTCTGCACGCGCTGCGCGCGGCGGATGAAGGTGCAGGTCACCCCGCGCGGCTGGACCGCCGAGTGCGTCGAGCACGGGGTGCTGACGTCGTGACGTACGTCGCCACCGCGGACCGCGTCGGCATCCGTCCGGTGGCGGACACGGACGGCCCGGAGCTGGTCCGGCTCGCCGTGGAGAGCGTCGACCTCCACCACCCGTGGGCGGCGCCGGCGCGCAGCCTGACGGACTGGGAGGCCGCGCACGCCGCCCGCGACCGCCGGCTGTGGGCCGGGTTCGTGATCTGCGAGCTCGAGGACGGCGCGATCGCGGGCGTCGTCAACGTCAGCAACATCGTCCGCGGCCTCTTCCAGTGCGCGGCGCTCGGCTACAACGCGTTCGCTCCGTCGGCCGGGCGCGGCCTCATGCGCGAGGGCCTCGACCTGGTGGTCCGGCACGCCTTCGACCCGGACGGCTTGGCCCTGCACCGGCTCGAGGCCAACATCCAGCCCGACAACGCCCGCTCGATCGGGCTGGTCCGCAGCCTCGGCTTCCGCCTGGAGGGCTTCTCGCCGGCGTTCCTCTTCATCGACGGCGCCTGGCGGGACCACGAGCGGTGGGCGATCACCACGGAGATGCTCGCCGGCTGACCGGCGCCGGCGCCTGCCGCCTCAGCGCAGCTCGATCGAGCCGCGGGGACTGTCGATCCGCGCGACGAGAGCGGGCTGCCGGGCGAGGCGGACCTCGACCGCCGCGTCCACCGCTGCGAAAGGTGTCACGAGGCTGTCGGGGTCCGGGTGCTCGACGCGGAAGGACGTCAGGGCCAGGCCCGCCGGTGCGGATGCTGTCGGGTGTGGGGTGTCGCCCCAGCTGATCAGGAACGGGATCTCGCCAGCGGGTGACTCGTTCGAGGTGACGCGCCACCGCAACGTCGTGCCGTCCGGTGTGACCCGGTGAGCTTCGTAGAGGTCACCGAGGTCGTAGCCCCGGGCGAGCGCCATGCTGCGCGCGCGCTGGATGTCGTCGCACGCGAGGGCCCAGCCGACCAGGGCCGGACAGGTGAGGTCATCGAGCCCGTACGGTCGCGCACCTTCGGGGTCAGGCTGCTCCGGGTCGGGTGCGATGACTTCGAGGTAGGTGTGAGGGCCGAGCCCGAGCAGTCTGTTGCGCGTGCCCATCACGGGGTGGCGTCCACCCCCTGCGGGGCGGACGCCCGAGCGTCGCTCCAGATCGTCCACCGCGACTTCGAGGTCCGGGACCGCGTAGACGAGGTGGTCGATCAGCATGTCCCCGACGGTAGCCCGCCCCGATCCGCGATCGGTCCCCTCACGCGAGCCGGAAGGTCGTCCGGTACGCCGTCGGGGTCACGCCCACGGCGCGGTGGAAGTGCCGGCGCAGGGTGGCGGCGGTCCCCATCCCGCAGCTGGCCGCGACCTGCTCGACGGAGGCGTCGGTGCGCTCGAGCAGCTCCTGGGCCCGGGCGATCCGCTGCTGGTGCAGCCAGTCGAGTGGCGCGAGGCCGAGCTCGGCCCGCATGCGGCGCGCGAGCTGCCGGGTGCTGAGGCCGGCGTGGCCGGCGAGGTCGCGCACCGTCAGCGGCTGGTAGAGGCGGGACCGCGCCCAGGCCAGCGTGGGGGCCAGCCCGTCGGGGGTGCGCGGTCCGGCCGGCGCGGCGATGAATTGGGCCTGCCCGCCGCTGCGGTGGGCCGGCACGACCAGGCGCCGCGCGATGCCGGTGGCGGCCGCGGCGCCGAGGTCACGGCGCACGAGGTGGATGCAGAGGTCGAGCGCCGCCGTCTTGCCCGCCGACGTGAGCACGTCGCCCTCGTCGACGTAGAGCACATCGGACCGGACGTCGACCCGCGGGTAGCGGCGGGCCAGGTCGTCGGCGTGCATCCAGTGCGTGGTTGCGACGCGACCGTCGAGCAGGCCGGCGGCCGCGAGCACGAAGGCGCCGGTGCACAGGGACGCGATCCGGACACCGCGCCCGTGCGCCGTCCTCAGCGCCTCGACCAGCTCGGGGTCCGGCGCGGCGTCGGGGTCGTCGGTGGACGGGACGACCACGGAGTCGACCTCGGCGATCTCGGCGTACGACGCGGACGGCAGGTGCGGCAGCCAGGCATGCGGAGAGCCGTCGGCCGTGCAGACCACGAGGTCGTACCACCCGCGGCCCGAGGCGAGGTCCGACCGGTCGACGCCGAAGATCTCCGCGGCGATCGCTGCCTCGTACAGCATCGACGAGCGGGGCAGGGCGAGGGCGATGCGCGGCATGTCCGAAACTGTACGCCTGACGTCGTTTCGGACACTCGTCGTGCGTCGCGCGACACCCGAGGATGGTCGTCATGAGCACCTCCGGACGGGTCCTGGTCTACGGCGCCACCGGTCACACCGGGCGCTTCGTCGTCGACGAGCTGCTGCGGCGCGGGCTCACGCCGGTGCTGGCCGGTCGCAGCGCCGAGCGGCTCGCCGCCGTGCCCCCGCGGCACGCGGGCCTCGAGCGGCATGCGGCTCCCGTCGACGACCCCGGCATGCTGCGGCGGGCCGTGGCCGGCGTCGATGCGGTGGTCAACGGAGCGGGACCCTTCCTCGACACCGCCGGCCCGCTCGCCCGGGCGGCGGTCGACGCCGGCGCCCACTACCTCGACGTGACCGCCGAGCAGCCGGTCGTGAAGGAGCTCTACCGCGCGCTCGACGCCCCGGCGCGGGCCGCCGGCGTCGCGGTCGTCCCTGCGATGGCGTTCTACGGAGGCCTCGCCGACCTGCAGGTCACCGCGGCGCTCGCCGGGGACACCCGCGCGGACGAGGTCGAGGTCGCGATCGGCCTCGACCGCTGGTGGCCGACCGAGGGCACCCGGGTGACCGGCGCCCGCAACACCGCCGTCCGCGAGGTGATCCGGGACGGTGCGCTGGCTCCGCTGACGGCCCCGGCGCCGACCGGCACCTGGTCCTACCCGGAGCCCTTCGGCGACCAGCCCGTCGTACAGCTGCCGTTCTCCGAGGTCGTCACCATCCACCGCCATCTCGACGTCGGGGACCTCCGCTCCTTCCTCAACACCTCGGCGCTCGACGACCTCCGCGACACCGCGACGCCCGCCCCGTCCGCGGTCGACGAGCACGGGCGATCGGCCCAGCGCTTCGTCGTGGACGTCGTCGTACGGCGCGGCCCGGACGCCCGGCGCCTCAGTGTTGCCGGCCGCGACATCTACGCCGTCACCGCCCCGATCGTCGCCGAGGGCGTGGTCCGGCTCCTCGACGGGCGTCACTTTGGCCCCGGCGCGCTGGCACCGGGTCAGGCGTTCGACGCCGCCGACGTGCTCACCTCGCTGGCCCGCGCGGGCGCGCTCGAGGTCGACGGGCTCCGCAGCGTGACGGTGTGACAGGGTCGTCGGCATGATCGACGAGTTCGCGAAGGACTACCTCCACGACAACCTGCGCTGGGCCCGCGCCGACCTGCTGGGCAAGCTCGACGGCCTGTCGGAGTACGACGTCCGGCGCCCGCTCACCCCGACCGGGACCAACCTGCTCGGCCTGGTGAAGCACCTGACCCTGTCGGAGGCGCGCTACTTCGGGACGATCTTCGACCGTCCGTACCCCGAGCCGATCCCGACCTTCGACGACCCGTGCTTCGACAACCGCGACCACCTGTGGGTCACCGAGCACGAGTCCCGAGCCGACGTCGTCGACGGCTACCGGCGGGCGTGCGACCACGCCGACGCCACGATCGCCGCGCTGGCCGTCGACGCACCGGGCCACGTCCCGTGGTGGCCCCGTCCGCACGTGAAGCTGTTCAACGTGATGGTCCACGTGGTGACCGAGACCAACCGGCACCTCGGCCACGCCGACATCCTCCGCGAGGGGCTCGACGGCGCGCTCGGCTCGGACCCGACCCCGGCGTCGTCCGAGGAGGACGCCGACCGGGCCGCGCATCGCGCGAAGGTCGAGCAGGCGGCCCGCGCCGTACGGGTCTGACGGGGTCAGGGCTGGAGCTCGCCGACCGGCACCTCGACGCCGACGGTGTTGCCGGCCGGCGCCAGCGGGCAGGCCCACGCCGGGTCGTAGGCGCAGGAGGGGGCGTAGGCGAAGTTGAGGTCGAGGACGAGGCGGCCTCGGTCGCCGCCGAGGTCGGCTCCCTTGACGGTGTCGAGCAGGTAGCGGCCGCCGCCGTACCCACCGCCCGGGTTCCCGCAGGAACCGTCGCGGAGCGGCACGAACACCCCGCCGCCGTACGACGTCAGGCGCCACACGTCGAGGTCGCCGACGCCGGGCAGGGACGCCACGCCGAGGCGCTCGAACCGCACCACCCCGTCCGAGCCCGTCTGCACCTCCCAGGGCGTCGCGGCGGCGGGGCGTACCTCCACCTCGAACCGCCAGGCCGGGTCGTACGGCGCCACGGTCAGCCCGTCGAACCCGACTCGCTGGTCGGGGAGCAGCGGGCTGGCCGGGTGCCCGGCGAACAGCTCGTCACGACCACGCCGCCACAGGTCGTGTGCCGCCGCCGGCTCGGGCTCGCAGCGCACGGCGGCGTACAGCGCGAAGACCCGGCGTCGCCAGTCGAGCACGTCGTAGGCGTCCATGGGCCGAACCTACGCACCGGCCGGTGAGGTCCGCACGGGACTACCCTCGCCGCATGAGCAGGATCTTCACGACCGCCGTCGGCGCGGTGTACCCGCACTACGTCACCAAGGTGGAGAAGAAGGGCCGCACGCAGACCGAGCTGGACGAGGTCATCGAGTGGCTCACCGGCTTCGACGAGCCCGCTCTCCGGCGTCACCTCGACGAGGGCACGACGTTCGAGGACTTCTTCGCCCAGGCCGACCTCAACCCCGCCGCGTCGCTGATCACGGGAGTGGTGTGCGGGGTCCGTGTCGAGGACGTCGAGGACCCGCTGATGCAGAAGATCCGCTACCTGGACAAGCTGGTCGACGAGCTGGCCCGGGGCAAGGCGATGGACAAGGTCCTGCGGGGATAGCGGGACTACGCTGCTGGGCGTGTGGTCGCTCTGGTCGGAGAACTCGATCCTCTCGATCTGCTCCCAGGACTCGGTGCTCTCGGTCGGCAGCGCCGCGTCCTTCGCGTCGGTGGGGAGCGTCGGCTCGTTCGCCTCGGCCGGCTCGATCGGGTCGGCGATGTCCGCGGCGTCCCTGTTCTCCTACCAGAGCACGGGGTCCGCGCTCTCCCACCAGAGCGACGGGTCCGTGCTGTCCAGCCAGGCGAACCGGGCGGTCCGGGGCCGCCGTACCCGCGGACGGGTGCCGCCGGGAGCGGTCGCTGCCGCTGTGCTGACGGCGCTGGCCGCCGTCGCGGTGCACCGCGCGCTCCGCTGACCCCGGGGCGGTCAGCCGCCCAGCGGCCAGGACCGCAGCAACCGGCACCCGTCGGACTCCCACCAGGTCAGGTCCAGCCTCTCGGCGCGGCACCGGGCCGGCACCAGGCCGCCGAGCGTCGTACGCGTGGACTCCTCGGTCACCTCGTCGGTGCGCGCATCCAGGGTGAGGTGCGGGCGTACGTCGGCGAACTGACCGGCGTACGGCGGGCACCGCGGGAAGGCCTCCCACAGCCGGCGGGTGAGGTCGCGGAACGGGCCGTCCGGGTCGGGCACCAGGTGGATGATCCCGTTGGGGAAGGTGTCGATCCGGTCGAGCACGAAGTCGAACGGCGCCACGGACGCCGCGATCGCGCCCACCAGGGTCGCGTCCTGCGCGCCGACCTCGTCGAGGAAGGGCCCCAGCGCGGTGACGTGCGCGTGCACGAAGGCCGGGTCGTCGCTGACGTACGACGCGTCGTGGAAGGCGGTCCGCTCTCGCACGAACCGCTCCAGCGGAGGAACCGGCACCTGCAGCACGCTGTGACCCATGGCTGACAGGGTGGCAGGCACGAGTGACGAGTCGGCCTAGGGTGGGTCCCGTGGACGACCGGTCTCGGATCCTGGCGAACTTCCTCGGCGACGACGGGCTGCACACCATCCCGGCGCGACGGGCCAAGCGGCTGGTCGTGCTCGACCACCTCGCGCAGTGCTTCGAACCCGGCCGGACCTACTCCGAGGCCGAGGTGAGCGACGCGCTGCAGCGCTTCCACCCCGACTACGCCGCGCTGCGCCGCTACCTCGTGGACGAGCAGTTCCTCGCCCGGGAGGGCAACGTCTACTGGCGCAGCGGCGGGACGGTCGAGGTCTGAGCGGCTCAGCCGATCGGGGCGGGCTCGTCGGGCTCGGCCTGCGCGGCGGCCAGGCGCGCGAGCACTGCCTGGATGAGGTGGACCGTGTCGGCCTCGTCGTGGCCGAAGCTGCGGAGGTAGGCGGTCATCCCGTGCCGGGCGATGTCCAGCTCCTCGTCGCTGAGGTGGATGGTGTTCATGTCCTCAGGGTAGGCCCGCCGGCACTGGTCCAGCGCGGGTCCGTGGACCCTCCGCCCCGGGACCTGGGGCCCGGTCCGGGGTTCAGGGCCTCAGGTCCAGCAGCGGCGCGGGGTCGACGGCGTCGGTGACCTCGCCGCCGGGGCGGCGTACCTCGAAGTGCAGGTGGCAGCCGTCGGGTGCCCCGCGGTCGGAGACCCGGGCGAACACCTCGCCCTCCGGGATGCTGTCCCCGGGTGCCACGAAGACGCGTTCCGTGTGGCCGACGACCACGTCGAAGCCGGCCGCGCGGAGCAGCACCGGGTTGTCGCCGTACGCCGGCCCGAGGGCGCCGTGGTCGAGCACGGTCGCGGGGCGCCCGGCCCGTAGCGGCGTGCCGCACGAGATGGCGACGTCGATGCCGTGGTGGAAGCCCCGGCCGTCGGGGCACGACGGGTCGGGGGAGTAGTACGGCGCGGGGGTGCAGCCGAACGGGATCATCACTGGGTGCCGGCCCGGGAACCAGGGAGAGGCGTACTGCGTGCGGTCGTCGGTGAAGAACCGCCAGCGCGGGTCGGCGGGGCGGCCCGGACGCGGTGTGCGGGTCGCGGCCGCCGACGGGACCGCGGACGGGGTGGCGGAGGGGGTCCCCGGCGTGGTGGGCGTCGGCGTGGCCGCGGGCGATCCGGCGGACGACGCCTCGGCCGGGTCCGGTGCCACCTGCGGCGACGGGTCGGCCGGGCGGGCGTCCTCGGGGGCGCACGCGGGGGCCGCGAGGACGGCGACGACCAGGAGCACCGCGAGCCGGGTCACGGCTCGACCACCGCCCCGTGCTGCTCGGCGAGCTGCACCGCGCCGGCGACGTCGAGGCGGGTGCCGCGCAGGGTCGCGGCGGTGAGGTCGACGCCACCGAGCGACGCACCGCGCAGGTCGGCACCGGTCAGGTCGGTCTCGCGCAGGGTGGCCAGGTCGAGCCGGGCCCCGGCCAGGACGGCGTCGGTGAGGTCGCTCAGCGAGAGGTCGGCCTCGCGCAGGTCGAGCCCCGCGAGGTCCAGCCTGGTGAGGTTCGCCCCGCGGACGGTCACGCCCCGCCACTGCCCGCCCGTGACCCTCATCGGCCGCAGCGTGCACCGCTCGAAGACGCTGCCGTTGAGCTTGCAGCCGTCGAGGGTGGCGTCGAAGAAGGTGCAGAGCGCGAAGTCGCAGGCCACGAACGCGCTCGAGGTGTGCACGCTCGCGTTGAACCGGCAGCGCTGGAACGAGCACCGCTCGAACACCGCGCCCGCGGTGCTGGCCTCGCTCAGGTCCACGTCGACGAACGTCGTGTCGGACCAGCGCGCGGCGCCCAGCTCGTCGGCGTACCAGTCCTCGCCCCGGATCTCCTGCACCCGACGAACCTAGCCCGCGGGACCGACGTGCCGGCTCACCACGGGTGCGGGCGGCCGTCCCGGAAGAAGCCGCCGGTCGGACCGTCCGGACCGAGCATCGCCGCCCACACCACCGAGGCCGCACCCTCGGCGACCGGTCGCGCGCCCATCGCCTCCATGCCGGGCGCGGTGGCGGTCAGGCCCGGGTCGACGGCGTTCACGCGGGCGCCCGGCAGGGCCGCCGCCAGCTTGCGGGTCAGGGCGTTGGCGGCCGCCTTCGTGACGGCGTACGGCGCCATGCCGGCCCCGGCACCCAGGCCGAACTGCGGGTCGCCGTGCGACCCCGACCCGCTGGTGACGTTCACGATCCGCGCGTTCGCCGAGCGAGCCAGGGCCGGTGCGAAGGCCCGGGCCAGCCGCCACGGACCGAGCACGTTGGTGCGCCACGCGAGCTCGACGTCGTCGAGGTCGACGGTGAGCGCAGTGGCCTGCCAGTCAGGGTAGGCGGCGGCGTTGCTGACGAGGACGTCGAGCTCCCGAACGCTCTCCGCGGCCGACACGATCGAGGCCGGGTCGGCCACGTCGAGCACCAGGGGCGTGCCGCGGACCTCGAGCGCTACCGCCTCCGCCACGGCGGCGGTGCGCGCGGTGGCGACGATGTGCAGGCCGGCGGCGGCGAGCTGGCGGGCGACCTCGCGGCCGATCCCGCGGCCGGCTCCGGTGACGAGGGCGGTGTCGGTCATGGGACCTCCTTTACGAGACGTGGTGTCTCGAATCTAATACGAGACGATACGTCTCGCAAGTGGTAGCGTCGCCGCCATGCCGACCGGACGCCCCCGCAGTGCCGCCAGCCGGCGCGCGATCCTCGACGCGACCGTCGCCCTGCTGGAGGAGGCCGGCTGGTCCGGGCTGACCGTCGAGAAGATCGCCGCCCGGGCTGGGGTCGGCAAGCAGACCATCTACCGGTGGTACGACGGCGACCTCGGCCGGATCGTCGTCGATGCCTACCTCGACGCCAGCGACGAGCGGATCGCGCCACCCGACACGGGCTCGGTGCACGACGACCTGCTCGCGATCGTGGTGCCCGTGGCCGCGATGAACGCCGACCGGGGCCGGGGGCTGGCGCTCGCCAACCGGTCGCTCATGGCGCACGCCCAGGTCGCCGCGGCGTTCGGTGAGCAGTACCGCACCCTGCACGAGCACTGGCGCGGTCCGATGCTGGAGGCGGTACGACGCGGGGTCGGGCGTGGCGAGCTCTGCGCGGACACCGATCCCGACCTGGTCGTGGACCTGCTGCTCGGGCTGCAGTGGTACCGCCTGCTCGTGGGGCACCTGCCCACCACCGAGGCGGACGCGGCGGCGTCGGTGGACGCCGCGCTGGCGGCGTACCGCGCCTGAGGCGACGGCTTCGCAGGACGTCGCGAGGAGGCGCCCACACTCCTCGACCAGCCGTTCCCGCAGCGGTGCCCCGCGCTCGGCGAACCGCCGCTGCGCCGCGGCGTACTCCTGCTTCCCCTGCGCGGTCTCGATCCGCACCGGGTCGAAGCCGAGGTCGGCGAGGTCGTACGGCGCGGCGCGCATGTCGAGCACCCGGATGTCGCGGGCCAGCTCGAAGCAGTCGGCGACCAGGTCCGAGGAGACCATCGGGGTGAGCCGGAACGCGTGCTTGTAGAGGTCCATCCCGGCGTGCAGGCAGCCCGGCTGCTCGTACGCCGGGCGGTCGTCGCGGCCGGGACCCAGGGTGTTGAGCGGGCGCGCCTCGGGGGTGAAGAAGCGGAACGCGTCGAAGTGCGAGCACCCGATCCGGTGCGACTCGACGACCGCGTCGGTGCCCTCTCGCCCCAGGCGCAGCGGCCAGTCGTGCCGCGTCTCGTCCGCGCGGTAGACCATCGCCCACTCGTGCAGCCCGAAGCAGCCGTACGTCGGGGCGCGCGACGCGGTCGCGGTGAGAAGCCGGTGCAGTGCCTCGAGCAGCGGGCGCTGGGAGACGACGTGGTCGGCGGTGACGGCGACGGTGATCGCCCCTTGGTTTCGAGACGGTCGAAGAGCGACCTCCTCAACCAGCGGGGAGTTGTGCGCGACCTCCTCAACCAGCGGGGCGGGGTCGGACCCGTACCCCTTGAGGTCGGCGTACTCCGCCGCCCCGGCCAGCGCCACGCCGTACCCGGGGTGCCAGCGCCGCAGCTGCGCCGGCCGCTGGGAGTAGTAGGTGAACAGGAAGTCGTGCACCGGGTGCCTGACCCCGGCCTCGCGCCGGGCGAGGTGCGGCGCGACGATCCCGTCGACCCGCGCCGCGTGCGCGGCCGCGCGGGCGCGCCAGGTCGCCTCGTCGAGCAGGGTGGGGGTCACCGCAGCATGGTACGGGGGATTGGGGAGCGCCTCCGCCCGGCGGATAGGCTCGCGCACGTGCGTATCTGTCGATTCACCACCGGTGACGAGCCCCAGTACGGCGTCCTGACCGGCGAGCTCGACGAGTTCGGCCAGCCGACCGAGGACGCGCGGGTCGTGGCCCTGGCCGGGGACCCGCTCTACGTCGGCATCAAGCTGCTCGACGAGGAGCACCGGGTCGAGGACGTGCGCCTGCTCGCGCCGGTGCTGCCGCGCAGCAAGGTGGTCGGGATCGGCCGCAACTACGCGAAGCACGCGGCAGAGATGGGCAACGACGTGCCCGACGAGCCGCTGATGTTCCTCAAGCCGAACACCAGCGTGGTCGGCCCGGGCGACCCGATCTTCTACCCCCGCCAGACGGAGAACCTCCACTACGAGGGCGAGCTGGCGGTGGTGATCGGACGGATCTGCCGTGACGTGCCGCCGGAGCAGGCGACCGACGTGATCCAGGGCTACACGATCGCGAACGACGTGACCGCGCGCGACCTGCAGAGGAGCGACGTGCAGTTCACCCGGGCCAAGGGCTTCGACTCCTTCTGCCCGCTCGGTCCGTGGATCGAGACCGACCTCGACCCGCAGCACTTCAACGACGGGGTGCGCGTGCAGACGCACCTCAACGGCGACCTCGTCCAGGACGGGTCGACGAAGGACATGATCTTCGACGTGCCGACGCTGGTCGCGCACGTCTCCTCCGTGATGACGCTGCTGCCCGGCGACGTCATCCTCACCGGCACCCCGGAGGGTGTCGGCCCGATGGAGGTCGGCGACGAGGTGGAGATCTCGATCGACGGCCTCGGCACTCTGACGAACAAGGTGAGCAAGCGTGACTGACGCAGCAATCGACGAGGTCCTCGGCGACCTGGCGCCCGAGAAGGTGCGGGTCCGGTTCCCACCGAGCCCGACCGGCTTCCTGCACGTCGGCAACGTGCGCAGCGCCCTGTTCAACTGGGCGTTCGCGCGCCACTTCGGCGGCACCCTCGTGCTGCGGATCGAGGACACCGACCTCGCCCGCAACACCGAGGAGGGCTACGACTCGATCCTCGGGTCGCTGCGCTGGCTCGGCATCGACTGGGACGAGGGCCCGGAGGCGGGCGGCGAGTTCGGTCCGTACCGCCAGTCCGACCGGTTCCCGATCTACGCCGACATCGCCAAGCGGCTGCGCGATGCCGGCTCGGCGTACGACTGCTACTGCACGCCCGACGAGGTCGAGGCCCGTCGCAAGGCCAGCGGCTCCAAGGTGCAGGGGTACGACGGCCACTGTCGTGAGCTGACCAACCAGCAGCTCCAGGACTTCGTCGGCCGTGAGTCGGTGCTGCGGCTGCGCATGCCCGACGAGCCGATCACGTTCACCGACCTGGTCCGCGGCGAGATCACCTTCCAGCCCGACAACGTCCCCGACTTCGCGCTGCTGCGCGCGAACGGTGACCCGCTCTACACGCTGGTCAACCCGGTCGACGACGCCCTCATGGAGATCACGCACGTCCTGCGGGGCGAGGACCTGCTCTCCTCGACGCCCCGTCAGATCGCGCTCTACCGCGCGCTGAAGGACCTCGGCATCGGCACCGGCGAGCCGCGCTTCGGCCACCTGCCGATCGTGATGGGCGACGGCAACAAGCGACTCTCCAAGCGGGACAAGGGCTCCGGCCTCGCCGAGTACGTCGAGCGCGGCTTCCTCCCCGAGGGCATCCTCAACTACCTCGCCCTGCTCGGCTGGGGCATCGCCGAGGATCGCGACGTCTTCACCATGACCGAGATGGCCGAGGCGTTCGACATCCGCCGGGTCAACCCCAACCCGGCCCGCTTCGACCTCAAGAAGTGCGAGGCGATCAACGCCGCGCACATGCGCCGGCTCTCCGTCGGGGAGATGACCGAGCGGGTCATCCCGTTCCTGTTCCGCGCCGGGCTCACCGACGAGCCGCCGACCGACAGGGAGCGCGCGCGTCTCGACGCGGCGATGCCGCTGGTGGCCGAGCGGATCAACACGCTCTCCGAGTCCGTGGAGATGCTGCGGTTCCTGTTCGTCGCCGAGGACGACTTCGAGCGCGACCCCGAGGACGTCGCGAAGGTGCTCGACGAGTCCGGCCGCCAGGTCGTGCAGGCGTCGTACGACGCGCTGTCGGCGGTGTCCGAGGACCACTGGACCACCGCGACCATCGAGGAGGCGCTGCGCGCCAAGCTGGTCGAGGAGCTCGGCCTCAAGCCGCGCAACGCGTTCGGTCCGGTCCGGGTCGCCGTGACCGGCCGCCGCATCTCGCCGCCGCTGTTCGAGTCCCTCGAGCTGCTCGGCCGTGACATCTCCCTGGCCCGCCACATCAGCGCGCTGCGACCATGACCGAGCCTCCCGCGCCGCAGCAGCCCGCCAGCCCGCCTCCCGGGCAGCCGACGGGCGGCCCCGCGCCGTACGGGCAGCCCGCGCCGTACGGGCAGTCGTACGGCCAGTCCTATGGCCCTCCTCGCGGGCAGTCCTACCCGGCGTACCCCGTGCAGCCGGGGGGCACCGGGCCGGACGGCGACCTGCCGCCGCTGGAGTACCACCAGCTGCACCGCGCGGGGCACCCCGGCTGGTGGCGGCCGCTGGTCGGCATCGTCTCCCTCGGCCTGCTCACGATCCTCGCGGTTCCCGCGGTGCTGCAGGTCGCCCTGCTGGCGGTCCTCGTGGCTCGCGGCGAGCCGCACCCGGTCGACGAGCTGATGCGGCTGCTCGACCTCGGCGACCCGACCCCGACCGGGCTGGCGTTCATCAACCTCGCGCTGGCGGCGTTGATCCCGATCGTCTGGTTCATCACCCGGACGCTGCACGGGCTCAAGCCGCGCTGGGTGACCTCGGTGTTCCCACGGATGCGCTGGAGGTTCTTCCTCGCCTGCCTCGGGCTGTCGTTCGTGGCGCTGATCGCGACGATGCTGGTCAGCGCGTTGCTGCCGACCACCACCGCCGCCGGGGGCGAGGTCTCGATGACGCCGAACGCCTTCGACGACACCGCGAAGCAGTTCGCGCTGGTCGTGCTGTTCCTGACGCCGCTGCAGGCCGCGGGGGAGGAGTACGCCTTCCGCGGCTACCTCACGCAGGCCTTCGGCGGCTTCTTCCCGACGTACGTCGCGGTGCTGGGGCCGGCGCTGCTGTTCGCGCTCGCCCACGGTGCCCAGAGCGCCCCGGTGTTCTTCGACCGGTTCGCGTTCGGCGTGGTCGCCGGGATCCTGGTCGTGCGCACCGGGGGCCTCGAGGCGGGCATCGCGATGCACGTGCTCAACAACTGGCTGGCCTTCGGCCTCGCGCTCGCGTTCGGCGACATGGGGGAGGCGCTGACGCCCTCCGGCGGGAGCTGGTGGAGCATCCCGGTGACCCTCACGCAGAGCCTCGTCTTCCTCGGCCTGACCCTCGCCACGGCACGCATGATGGGGCTCTCCAGGACCGCGGATCCGGTCGTTTTGGCGGCCTCCCGGGGGCGCGTGTAAGGTTTCCCCTCGGTCCGGCGGGCCGCCTCGACGGCGGGATTCCGGACCAATCCAATGGGATATGGTGTAATTGGCAGCACGACTGATTCTGGTTCAGTTAGTCAAGGTTCGAGTCCTTGTATCCCAGCGAGATCGCGGTCACACCGCCCGCGATTTGCTGCGAATCTCCAGCGTTGGCTAGAGTTTCGCCCGCTGTGCAAGCAGCAGAAGCCCCCGTTGTGTAGTGGCCTAGCACGCCGCCCTCTCAAGGCGGTAGCGCCGGTTCGAATCCGGTCGGGGGTACCAACCACGAAGGGCCCGGTCGTCAGACCGGGCCCTTCGTGCATTTCGCTCTCCGCTGGTTGAGGAGCGAGCGCCAGCGAGCGTCTCGAAACCAAGGAGCCGACGGGGCCTCGGTTTCGAGACGGTCGCAGAACGACCTCCTCAACCAGCGGGCGAGCGGCTACTCAACCAGCGGGCGACGTCAACCAACGGCAGACGGGCGGAAGCCCCGGGCGATCATCCAGACCGCGAGCACCATCTCCTGCACGGCCAGGGGCAGGCAGAGCAGGTTCACCGCGGCCGAGTCGATGCCCACGGTTCCGTACATCGCGAGCAGGTAGGCGGCGACGTACAGCGGGATCCCCGCGAACCCCCACACCGTGATCCAGCGGGGGACGATGCGCGAGCGGAAGAGCAGGACGTAGAAGAGGGCGCTGCCCAGGCAGAACACCAGGGACATGACGACGCTGGCGCCCTCGGAGTCGACGACGAGGGTGCCCAGGCGCACGCCCTCCGGTGAGGCCGTGCCCGATCCGGCCGCCATGGTCTCGGCCAGGGGCACGAGCAGCAGCCAGGCGATGGCGACGACGACGTAGGTGGTCGTCTCGACCGCTCCCCGGATGATCAGGTAGCCCGTCGCCAGCACCTCGTCGACCCGGCGCAGCACCGGGAAGAGCACCACCGGGACGAACGCGAGCGACAGACCCATGACCAGCACGAGCAGTGCCCCTGTCGCGACCGCACCGGAGTGGTCCGCGGCGTAGCCGAGCGGGTCGTCCGCGTTCTGCACGGGGAACGCCAGGACGACCTTGCTGAGGACGCCGGCCACCGTCCCGACGATGTAGAGGATCCCTGCCGTGGTGGCCGCTGCCCGGTGCTCACGGACGCGGCTGGTGGACGGGGAATCTCCCTGGACCCGAGGTGGATGCGACTTGACGGATGACATGGTCCACGCACCTCCACTCGATCCGCATCGTGCTACGGATGCCGAGGTGAGGTCAGAGGCGAAAGGCCACCACGAGGACGCCACACGTCCTCTTGCTCCGCCGGTCGAGGGGCGAGCGCCAGCTCCGCTGGTTGAGGAGCGAGCGCCAGCTCCGCTGGTTGAGGAGCGAGCGCCAGCTCCGCTGGTTGAGGAGCGAGCGCCAGCGAGCGTCTCGAAACCAAGGAGCCAGCGGGGCCCTCGGCTTCGAGACGGTCGCAGAGCGACCTCCCTCGACCGGCGGTGGCTACGGCTTGACGGCGAGCACCGGGCAGTGGGCGCCGAGCAGCACCCGCTGCGAGGTGCTGCCCATGATCAGCTTCCCGACCGGCGAGCGTCGGCGCAGCCCGATCACGACCAGCTCGGCGCCGATCTCCTCGGCCACGGACAGCACTTGGTCGGCGATGTCCTCGCCCATCGTCTGCCGCACCTCGTGCTCGACGCCTGCCTCGACCAGCTGCCGTTCCAGCGAGCCGATCTGCCCGTCGGAGGCGAACCGGTCGTCGACCAGCCGGTCGCCGCGGGTGCCGTTGACCAGCACCACCGACGTCCCGCGCCGTCGGGCCTCGACCAGGCCCGCCTCGAGCGCGGCCGCGCCGTACTCGTTGGGGGCCCAGGCCACCACGATCCCGCTCATCGCTCCACCAGCTCCTTGTCGTCGCGCTCGTCGATCACCTCGTGCATCCGCTCGTCGAGCCCGGGACGGGTCCGGCGCAGCAGCGGCGGCACGACCAGCAGCAAGGCGATCACGATGTACACCACGACCGCCAGCGGCTCGCTCCACAGCGTGGAGAGGTCGCCGCCGGAGATGGTCAGCGCCTCGCGCAGCTTGGTCTCCATGATCGGGCCGAGGATCACGCCGAGGATCAGCGGCAGCACCGGCAGCCCGAAGCGACGCATCATCACGCCGAGCAGGCCGAAGACCAGAAGCAGGGCGATGTCGAACGGGTCGAGGTTGCTGGTGTAGGCACCGAGGCAGGCGAAGAACAGGATCCCGGCGTACAGCTGCGGGCGCGGGATGCGCAGCAGCTTCGCCCACAGCGGGGCCAGCGGGAGGTTCAGCACCAGCAGCAGCGCGTTGCCGATCAGCAGGCTGGCCAGCAGCGTCCACACCAGGTCGGACTGGTCGGTCATCAGCTGCGGACCGGGCTGGATGCCGTAGCCCTGCATGGCGGCCAGCATCACGGACGCGGTCGCGGTGACCGGGAGCCCGAGCGCCAGCATCGGCACGAACATGCCCGCGGCGGACGCGTTGTTCGCGGCCTCCGGACCGGCCACGCCCTCGATCGCGCCCTTGCCGAACTCGTCGGTCCTCGCCAGCTTCCGTTCGGTCACGTAGGACAGGAACGTCGGGATCTCGGCACCGCCGGCGGGGATCGCCCCGAACGGGAAGCCGTACGCCGTGCCGCGCAGCCACGGGCCCCACGAGCGCCGCCAGTCGCTGCGGCCCATCCACGGGCGCCCGACCGGGATCACGTCCAGGGGCCGCCGGCGCAGGTGCGCGGCCACCCAGAGGGCCTCGCCGAGGGCGAAGATGCCGACCGCGACGACCACGATGTCCAGTCGGTCCGCGAGCTGGGGGACGCCGAAGCTGAGCCGCGGCTGGCCGGTGTTGAGGTCGAGGCCGACCAGGCCGATGGTGAGGCCGAGGAACAGCGCGATGAAGCCGCGCAGCCGTGACGAGCCGAGCACCGCCGCGGTCATCACGAGGGCCAGCACCATGATCGCGAAGTACGACGGGGCGCCGATGTCGACGGCCACGTCGGCCAGGGCCGGGGCGAACAACGCGACCAGGATGGTGCCGATGGTGCCCGCGACGAACGAGCCGATCGCGGCGGTGGCCAGGGCCTGCGCGGCCCGGCCGGCTCGCGCCATCTTGTTGCCCTCGAGCGCGGTCATCACCGACGCCGACTCGCCGGGCGTGTTGAGCAGGATCGACGTCGTGGAGCCGCCGTACATGCCGCCGTAGTAGATGCCGGCGAACATGATGAACGCCGGGACCGGCTCGAGGCCGTAGGTCACGGGCAGCAGCAGCGCGATCGCCATTGCCGGGCCGATGCCGGGGAGCACGCCGACGAAGGTGCCGAGCAGCACCCCGATCGCGGCGTACATCAGGTTCATGGGGGTGAAGGCGGCCTGGAAGCCGTCCCAGAGCAGACCGAGGCTGTCCATCAGAGCACCCCGTCCAGGACTCCGGGCGTCAGCGGGATGCCGAGGCCGACGTAGAAGGCGTACCAGCTGGCGACCGCGAGGACGAGGCCGACGAGGCCGTCGCGCCACGGCGTCCGGCTGCCCAGGCACCAGGCGGAGGCCGCGAACAGGGCCGCGCCGCTGATCGCCCAGCCGAGCCAGCTCACGGTCGCGATCACGAACACGATCACGCCGACCAGCTTGGTGACGGTGACCCAGTCCGGCTTGGCGCTGAGGTCGACGTCCTCGCCGCCCTCGGGCTCGGCGACGTCGCCGCGGGCGGTCGCGACCACCAGCAGCACGGCGAGGACCAGCAGCGCCGCGCCGACGACGTACGGGAAGAGGCGAGGGCCGACCGGGTCGGCGAACCCGACCTCGAGCGTGCTCGCGTCGTACACGGTGAACGCGCCGACCACCGCGAGCAGCGCGGCCAGGCCGTACTGCGCGCGGTCCTGCCGCGGCGGCCCGGTGTCCGGGACGGAGGGGGTGGTGTCGATGGTGCTCACAGCAGCTCCAGCTCCTTCAGGGTGTCCGCGACGCGGGCGTCCTGCTCCTCCAGGAACGCGGTGAACTCGTCACCGGTCTTGAACGCGTCGATCCAGCCGTTGTCCTCGAGGGCCTGCTGCCACTCGGGGCTGTCGTGCATCTCCTCGAGCAGCCCGATCAGCTGCTGCCGGCGCTCCTCGGAGATCCCGGGCGGCGCCAGCACGCCGCGCCAGTTCGTGAAGGTCAGGTCCACGCCGGACTCCTGCAGGGTGGGCGCGTCCTCGACCCCGTCGTTGGTCAGCCGC
Organism: Nocardioides guangzhouensis; assembly: GCF_004519545.1. Classification (GTDB taxonomy): domain Bacteria; phylum Actinomycetota; class Actinomycetes; order Propionibacteriales; family Nocardioidaceae; genus Nocardioides; species Nocardioides guangzhouensis. Next base: position 3,331 of record NZ_SDKM01000001.1, on the reverse strand, counting down.
TCGTCGCCGGAGACCGCCAGCAGCCGCAGCTCGCCGGCCTCGATCTGACCCTCGAACTCGCCGACGCCGGAGAAGCCGACCTTGATCTTGTGGCCGAGCAGGGCGCTGGTGAGCGGGCCGCCGCCGTCGTAGGACACGTAGCGGACCTTCCGCGGGTCGATGCCGACCGCGCTCGCGAGCTGCATCGGGAAGAGGTGGTCGGGGCCGCCGGGCGACGAGCCGCCACCGACGGCGATGCCGCCCGGGTCCTTCTTCCACGCGGCGAGGAAGTCGTCGATCGTCTTGTAGGGCGAGTCCGCCGGCACCAGCACGCCCTCCTGGTCCTCGATCAGCTGGGCGAGCGGGGTGGCGTCCTGCAGCTTGTAGTCGACGCCGAACGAGTAGAGCGAGCCGACCACGCCGAGGCCGGCGGTCATCATCATGTGGTTGTCGCCCTCGGCGTTCATCAGCCGGGTCATCGCGACCGAGCCGCCGGCGCCGATGACGTTGGTGACCTCGAACGACCCGTCCAGGATCTTGTCCCGCTCCAGCACCGACACCGCGGCCCGGCCGGTCTGGTCGTAGCCGCCGCCGGGGCTGTTCGGGATCATCATCGTCATGTCGTTGCCCTCGTCACCGCGGGTGACGCCGCAGCCGGCGGACAGCCAGGCGGTGAGGACGAGGGCCAGCACCAAGGACCAGCGGGCCGTGCCGGGCCGGCGGTTCCTGGTGCGGCGTGGGCGGGAGGTCATCTCTGCTCCTGCTTCGTGCGGGGATGCGACATGCTGATGCTGGTCGGCCGTGTGGCGGCCGTCACGCTTGGGAAAGCAATGGAGGTTGTGGAACTTGTGGTCACCGCGGCGCCGGGGCATCTCGCTGGCCGGCCAGTTCCTGGTCCTCCAGGTGACGGTGCTGCTGGCGGTGCTGGCCGTGTCGAGCGTGGTCTCGGTGCGGCAGGCCGACGCCGACTTCCATGACACCCGCGGCGCGCGGCTCCGGGCTGCGGCCGAGAACCTGGCCGGCACCGGGGGCGTGCGCACCGGCCTCGCCGAGCCCGCCCCGCCGCAGTCGCTCGCGTCGTACGCCGCCCGGACGCTTACGATCTACGGTGCCAGCGCCGTCTACCTCGCCCGCCCCGACGGCACCATCGTCGCGTCCGTCGACCCGACCGCGAACGGCGAGAGCATCGACCTCGGCGACAGCACCGTGCAGGACCTGCGGGCGTGGACCGGGGACGTCGACGACCGCGGGGAGCGGTCGATCGCCGCGCAGGTGCCGGTGATCGGCGACCGGGGGCAGCTGATCGGGATCGCCATGGTGGCGGAGAGCTACCCGACGCTCGGGGCCCGGGCGCGGGGGGTGCTCCCCGATCTCGTCACGTTCCTGGGCTTCGGGCTCGCGCTCGGCGTGGCCGGCTCGTGGCTGCTGGCCCGGCTGATCAAACGGCGTACCCGCGGCCTCGAGCCGGAGGAGATCAGTGCCCTCGCCGACCAGCGCGAGGCGGTGCTGCACGCGATCCGCGAGGGGGTGGTCGCGGTGGCCCCCGACGGGACGGTCACGGTGATGAGCGACAGCGCCCGCGAGCTGCTCGGGCTCGACGTCGACGGTGCCGGGCGGCGGGTCTCCGACCTCGGGCTCGAGCCGCGGGTGGCGGACGCCCTGGCCGCGGGCGACGACGTACGCGATGAGGTGCTGGTGGTCGGTGGCCGGGTGCTGGTGCTGAACCGCAACCGGGTGCGCGACGCGGGTCGCGTGGTCGGCACGGTGACCACGCTGCGCGACCGCACCGACCTGCTCGCGATGCAGTCCGAGCTGAGCGCCCGCGAGAGCGTGACCGAGACGCTGCGCGCCCAGACCCACGAGTTCAACAACCAGCTGCACACGATCTCCGGGCTGATCCAGCTCGGGGAGTACGACGAGCTGTCGGCGTGGATCGGTGCCGTCACCCGCCGGCGGGCCGAGATCACCGAGGCGGTCACCTCCCGGGTCGACGACCCGGCGGTCGCGGCGCTGCTGATCGCGAAGGTGAGTCTTGCCGCCGAGCGGGGGATCGGGATCGAGCTCGCCGAGGACACCTGCCTGCCCCGGCTGGACCCGGACCTCGCCGCCGACGTCGGCACCGTGCTCGGCAACCTGGTCGACAACGCGGTCGATGCCACGGTCGCGGCCGGTGGCGCCACCGTGTCGGTGCGGCTGCGGGACGACGGGGACGACCTGGTGCTGGTGCAGGTCGCGGACTCCGGTGCCGGCGTACCCCCGGAGAACGCGGCGGACCTCTTCCGCCGCGGCTACTCCACCAAGCCGAGCGACGCGAGCGGGCGCGGGGTCGGGCTGGCGCTGGTCCAGGTGGTGTGCGAGCGCCGGGGCGGCGCGGTGTCGGTGCACAATGACCGCGGTGCGGTCTTCACCGCGCGCCTGCCGCGCACCGCGACCGACCGCACCCCTGCCCAGCCGACCGACCAGCCGACCAACCGGGGACCCGTCCGATGACCGACCTGACCGTCCTCGTGGTCGACGACGACTTCATGGTCGCGGGCATCCACACGAAGTTCGTGGACCGCACCCCCGGCTTCCGCGTGGTCGGGGTCGCGGCCACCGGCGAGGCCGCACTGGCGGAGATCCGCCGGCTGCGTCCCGACCTGGTGCTGCTCGACGTACACCTGCCCGACCGGACCGGCATCGAGGTGCTCCGTGAGCTGCGTGCCGACGGCGACGACACCGGCGTGGTGATGGTGACCGCGGCCCGGGAGGCCGAGACCGTGCGCGCGGCCGCGGCCGGGGGCGCCGCCCATTACCTGGTCAAGCCGTTCGAGTACGACGACCTCCGCGCCCGCCTCGAGGCCTTCCGCGCCGCCCACCGGGCGCTGGCCGAGGGCGAACCCGCCGCACAGGACGACATCGACGCGGTCTTCGCGCCGGTGGTGACCACGCGCCCCGCCGTACTGCCCAAGGGCCTCAGCCCCGAGACCGCCGACGCGGTGCTGGCCGCCCTCGGCGGTGCCGAGGAGCTCTCCGCCGCCGAGTGCTGCGAGGTGGTCGGCATCTCGCGCGTCTCCGCCCGCCGCTACCTCGAGCACTTCGTCAACCACGGTCAGGTCGAGGTCCGCCTCAAGTACGGCGGCGCCGGCCGCCCGGAGCGCCGCTACCGCCTCCGCTGACCCCGCCCCGCCGAGGTGCCCGGAATTGCGCTTCGAGGTTCCCGGAATTGCGCTTCGAGGTGCCCGGAACTGTGCTTCGAGGTGCCTGAACTTGAGGGCCGTCCGCAAGCCCGGCACTCGGGCATCAAGAAGGGGCACCTCGGCCATCAAGAGGGGGCACTTCGGCGGGACGCTCCTATGGATCGTCAAGCCCT